>NZ_AOID01000021.1 GCF_000337195.1 Natrinema versiforme JCM 10478
TTGGCTTTCACCAAATCCCTTACAATACGCACGGATTGTAGGTACCAGTCGTCACGAACGACGGTTGGAACGCAGTTTTCGATACTTCCGAGAAGCATCAGAAATCTCACCTCGCGATAGCGACGGCTACCGGAAGTGTTGTGTCGTGATTGGCGTGGTCTTCTCTGGCAGTTTGATTGCCGCCTTCGACCAGCATATCCCAGATGAAGAGTGCTTGACGAGGGTGGCGAAGACCAATCTGTGACCGCTTCGATTCCCGATTCTAAAGAATTCGAGGTGATCAAATATTCAGTATCATACTTGATCGGACGTTTCCCTACTTATCACAGGGCCTATATCGGACCCAGAATGTGACGATAAGAGGATACTAGAGACAGCCAGAATGTAATTATACCCATAGTGAAAAGTGGGAGACGGATGATTTCTAGAAGGGCAGTGACAGTGGGTGTGCTAGTCGTGTCGATACTCTCTGCAGGTATTGTTAGCGGGACTACGGTCGTCGATATTGATGGGGATGGAGAATCTGCACTGAGTGAAGTAAGAGGGGACACTGATCCCTTGTCTGGCGACACTGACGAAGACGGCCTCGATGACGGGAAAGAGAGACAATACGGGACCAATCCAACTGATGCGGATACCGACGGTGATGGGTTAAAAGACGGTCAAGAGGTGAACGAGTTCGAGACGGATCCCTCCGATACAGACTCCGATGGAGACGGTCTGACCGATCTAGCTGAAGTGCGAGAACACGAGTCGAGTCCGAGAGATATTGATACGGATAGTGATGGACTTTCAGACGGGAATGAAGTCTCCGACCACGGCACTAAGCCGACGGCCACTGATACTGATGAAGACGGACTATCTGATCGAGAAGAAATCGAAGAGTATGGGACCTCCCCGATAGACTTTGATACTGATGGCGATGGAATCGGCGACGGTCTCGAGAGTAACGAGTACGGGACTGATCCCACTCGAAGCGATACGGACGACGATGGACTCAGTGATGGCGATGAGATAGAGACCTACGAGACTGAGCCAACGAGTGCCGATACCGACGGTGATGGGCTTGACGATGCTGACGAGATCGATACTCTCGAGACCGATCCAACGAGCGTCGATACCGACACCGATGGCGATGGGGTCGACAATCTATCCGAGGTCGATGACTATGGGACGGACCCCGACGATTCGGATTCCGACGGCGATGGGCTTACTGACGGAGTGGAGATTCTCGAGTCCGAGACTGACCCGACGGATGAGGACACGGACGGCGACGGACTTTCTGATGGTACAGAGGTAAACCAGTCAGATCAATATCCGAGCGCGGATCCGCTTCGAACTGATGTCTTCGTCGAGGTCGACGAAATGGAGGGGACCGACTTACCGAAGCGGGAAACAGACAAAATCGTCCAACAGTTCGAAGACGCACCGATCGACAATCCGGACGGCTCGACCGGTATTTCGCTACACTTCGAGTACGACGAGACCGTCCCTTCAGAGCCACGGACGGAGTGGGAGGGGTCGTATGAGGAGTACCGGGACGAATATCGAGATCGGAACGGGACGGGCTACCACTATCTGCTTCTAGTTGAGACCGCCGTACACGACGGAAGGAGCGTTGGCGGCACTGCTGCAAGCGGATCAAGCGGTGCGATGATGGTCCGCCACTACGAGTGGAGCGATATTACGGGTACTACTGCGATGCACGAACTGGGTCATTCCCTCGGGTTGACTGATGTTCATGACGGAATTGACTCGAGACAGTATTCACACCGGGAGTATCCAAGCATGATGAACTACAATCGGCCTAATAACTACTATGGGTACTCGACTGGTGGGTCTTCACCGAATGACTTCGATGACTGGGGGTACCTCGAGGAAAACCTCGAAACACCACAGACCGAATAACGATCCCGTCGCGAACAATCGCCAGGGGAACCGGTTATGTCGGTACACCCCTATCGTTGTTGTTGATATAGATATAGACGGCCGATCAGCATCCTGATCGAACACACCGTCGATCGTTTCCTTACCGCTTCGCTCGTGGGGTGTACTCTCCTATAAGCAAATCGCTCCGGAAGCGTTGCTCGTCACGAAATCGGTCGTCGCAAAAGCGGGCCGGGCGCGATTTGAACACACGGTCGGACGTGCTCGCTTCGCTTCGCTGCGCGCGACCTCCCTGCGTTCAAACCCCTCGGTTCAGCGACCTGCTGCTCACGAATTTGTTCGCAGCAGAGTAGCGGGCCGGGCGCGATTTGAACACGCGACCGTCTGGTTAAAAGCCAGACGCTCTGCCAAACTGAGCTACCGGCCCCGTGGTTTCCCTTTTCGGGGAGTAGCGGTTAAACGTTTCTTTCTCCGCGACGGATGTGTCTCGGTAGTTTGAGACGAATTCACTCGAGGTACTGCTCGAGTGCCTCGGTAACGAGCTGGCCGGGGTCGATGTCCTCGACGGAGGCACGACGGCGGAGATCGCGGTAGGTGTGCGGTGAGAGGGTGAGCTCGAGTTGACCGAGGGTGATATCGTACTCGGCGAGTGCCTGGTCGATGGGTGTGCCATCGTTGATCGAACTGGCGACGCTGCGGACGTCGCGGACGGTGAGGTTCCCATCGAGGGTGGCCCACGCGAGGAGGAGTCGCGCTTCACCGCCGACCCGGGCGATGTGTTTGGCGGCGGTCGGGGCGATCTGGCCGATCGCGACCTGTTTGCGGACCGATCTCGGGAGGTCGTGGACGCGGGCCCATTTGCGGATGAACGAGACGGTGGCGTCGCCTCCGGCGCGTTCCGCGGCGGCCTTGTAGGAGCCTTCGCCGCGGACGAGCGCGGCGCAGGCGGCTGCGCCGCGGAGCATATAGAGGTGGTCGTCGTTGGTGTTGCCGCCCGCGAATTGACGGACGGTTTCGGCGGCGTCGGCGAGGCTGTCGGGATCGTCGGGGTCGAATTGGACGGCCTCGCGGGCGCGGGTCCCGGCGACCGATTCGTCGCCCCGGATAACTGGTGCACCGACGGGAGATTCGCGGTCCGTCGGGATCGATCGACCGTTCTCGCCGCGGCGGTGCGAACGATCACCGGGCCGGTTGTCGGTCATGCACCTCTGTACGGGTCTCGCAGTCAAAAAGGTCGTTGCCGTGGCGAAATTGTCGGGTTACTCCTCGCGCTGCTCTGCGAGGTGCTCCCAGATTTCCGTACAGCCGGCCCCTTCCTCGATGTCGTCGAGGTGAGCATCATCGCGCTCCTCGGATTCCTGCTCGACCGGCTCTGGTTTGCATTCGGCTGTATCAGTCATTGCCGGCTATTGGGACCCCGTCGGCATAAGTATCGCCTCGGCTGCAAACGATACCCGTGCTCTGTCTTATGGGTTGATTATGCCGCTATCTCTGACGGATCTGGGCCGCGAGACGGATATATCGGGTACCGGATGGCTCGATAGAAGCTGCCCGGGGTGAACATATTTGATAGCAAAGGTGCTCTCCGAACGGGTACACACCAGTTCAGTTCCGTCACTCAGCGATCGATAGTTCGTTTCTAGTCGCGTGAGCTGCCAGCGATTGATAGTCGAACCGAGTGTCACGAGTACGTGGTCACTGATTCCGTCGACTACTGGGTGCTCGCGAGGAAATTTTCGCCTCTCGATATCGTTTGTCTATTCGACTCGAACGGGTGGTCGATTTCTCGCGAGAGTGTTGTGGCAAAAAAAGCCGGTAAGTATGGTGGGTAGTTCGGTGTCATTGAATCCGGCCGTTGCGGTCGGTCTCAGTACTCACTATCGAGGCGTGTTCGAGATTGGGACCAGTACTGAGTAGCGGATCGGTGCGGAATTCGTTGGGGCGCTGGTTACGGATTCTCGAGGCCGCGATTATCGTTGAGACCGTCATGGCTCCGGTGTGGTTCGATTGGAACAGCCACCAGTATAAGTGAGCGCGCCGCGAGTGTCGAACCGACATGTCCGATCGACTGATGACGGTCAACGCGTACACGACGCTGGACTACGTCGAGGGGAAGGCGGTGGGCGAGACCTTCGAGTGGGAGTCGGTCGGCGTCGTGAACGCGACCGCCGACCGCGAGGACCCCGAGGGGGTCCGGCTTCAACTCGAGTTGGATAACCTAGCCGAGGAGCATCTGCCGAAACATATGGACGAACTCGAGCTGACACCGACGCAGGCCCGCGCGCTGGCCGCCGATCTCGAGAAACACGCAGACCGTGTCGAAGACACGACCGAGTAGCCGAAAGCGGGTGCGGCGACAGGACCGCTTGGGCACCTGCCGTCGCAGGCTCCCGGCTTTTTCGCTCGCCCAGTGAACGCTCGAGTGGATTCGCTATGAGCATGGACACGATTCAGGATCTGTTCGAACACGGCTTGGAAGACATCTATCACGCGGAGCATCAACTCCTCGATGCGCTCGAGGAACTCGAAGGAAACACCGAACGCGAGGAGATCTCGCAGGCGTTCTCGGAGCACCGCGAGGAAACCCAAGACCAGATCGATCGACTCGAGGAGGTCTTCGATATGTTCGGCGAGCCGCCGGAGAAAGAGGAGTGTGAGGGTATCGAGGGGCTGCTCGAGGAGTACGAGGAGTTCGCGTCGATGGATCCCGCCCAGGACGTGATGGACTACCACAACATGGCGGCCGCGGAGAAGACCGAACACTACGAGATCGCCGCCTATGGGAATCTGATTCCTCTTGCGGACCAGCTCGGCATGGACGAAGCGGCGGATCTCCTCGAAGAGAACCTTCGAGAGGAGCAAGACGCCCTCGAGGAGTTGACGGAACTGACCGAGGAATTTGAGATGGATGCGATCCCGGCCGAGTAAGCCGCGGGACTGACGAGTCGCTCTCCGTTTCGGACCGTTTGCTGCTGGCTCGAGCCGACACGACACGATTGCCCGATGTCGATGACGGCTGCCGAGACGCGTACGGCTTTTACTGTTCGGTGCGTTACTGCCGTGTGTGACAACGCCCGCGCCGGAGGATGGCGAGGAAGTGACGATCCGACTCGCGGAGCGCGCGGATCTGCTCGCGGTCGTTCGTATCGAGAACGTGTCGTTTTCCCAGCCGTGGCCCTACGACGCGTTCGAACGGTTTCTCGGCGAGCCGGGATTTCTCGTCGCCGAGCACGACGGCGAGGTCGCCGGCTACATCGTCGCCGACGTGACCCAGCAGGTCGGTCGCGCGCTCGGCCACGTCAAGGACATCGCCGTCCATCCCGACCACCGCGGGAACGGCGTCGGTTCCACGCTCCTGTCCCGTTCGCTCGGCGTGCTCGCGGCCCGCGGTGCACAGACGGTCAAACTCGAGGTCCGGCGGTCGAACGACGGGGCGAAACGCCTCTACCAGGAGTTTGGCTTCGATCCGCTCCGGCGGGTCCCCCAGTACTACGGCGACGGCGAGGACGCGATCGTGATGATCCGGAAACTCGGCTAACCCGGCCGGTCGGTTGCGGGACGTTTTACCGTTCTCGCCCGTACTCTTTCCTATGGGATACGCCTGTCCGGTCTGTGACGCCGAAGAGGCCGACGCGGTACACCTCGCGAACCACCTCGCGATCACCGCCTCGCTCGGTCGCGAGGCCCACCGCGAGTGGCTCGAGGAACACGCCCCAGACTGGGGCGAGTGCAGCCCCGAGGAACTCGGCGAACTCGTCAGCCCGCACGCGGAGGAAATCGATACCCCGGAGTTCGAGGACAGCGGCCGCGGCCACAGTCACGGTCACGAGCCCGGCCGACCCGACTCGCTCGAGGCCGGGATCTCCCGCCAGAGCCGCCAGCCCGGCCGGGGATCGATGACTGCCGAAACCGAGAACGTCCTGCGGGAGGCCGCGGAGTTGACCCGCGAGATGCAGGACTCGAGCGAAGCGGGCGAGACGGCCGACGGGTCGGCTTCGACTGACGACGCCGGCGGTGCTGACGGCAACGGGAACGGAAACGCGTAACTGCCCGTCGGCCGACTGTCCCCCTATGCACACGGTGGGGACGTTCACCTTCGAATCGGCCGAAGCCGCGCGAGCACAGTACGAGTCGGTCGGGCCCGCGGCCCAGACGGTTGTCCGCGAGGTAGCCAAGGCGATGGAATTCGAGCGCGAGGAGTACGACGAACGCGTCACCGGCGATGTCGTCGAGACGGCTCGAGATGCGCTCTTTGCCAGCCTGCTCGAGGTCCGCATCGGGAGCCGCGAGGAGTTCGAGGAGTGGCTCGAGAGCTACGACGGGGAAGTGATGAAGACGGGCCACGAGGACGTCGATCACGTCGTCTGGCACGTGGGACCGGAGAGCGAGGCCGTCGCGGCGACCTTCCAGAACGAGGAAGACGCGGCGGTCGCGACGCTGCGGCGGCAGGCGTTCGGACGGCTGTATCGAGAGCTGGTGTAGCTCTCCCGCGAGGCACCGACCGACCGACCGTCATCTATTATCCGCTCGAGACTCCATTTTCCGACGATGACTGCACCCGACGAGTGGGAGCTACTCGAGGAACGGACCGAGTACGAGACGGGCTGGTACGACGGCGGCTACGACCTGCTCGAACAGCCCGACGGGACGGAGAAACGCTACTACTGGGCGGAGCTGCCGGCCGCGGTCGTCGTAGTGGCACGGATCGACGGCAGCGTTCTCGCAGATGCGGAGGGCAGTACTGACGCCAGTGACGGTGACCGCGACGGCGACGGCGATGCTGGTGCCGGCAAAGATCGTCTCCTGTTCGTCGAACAGTACCGGCCGACGATCCGCGAGACCCATCTCGAACTCCCCGCGGGGATCGTCGAGGACGGCGAGTCCTACACGCAGGCCGCGACGCGAGAACTCGAGGAGGAAACCGGCTTTCGACCGACGAGCACCGCACTCCTCCAAGAGTACGCCGTTTCTACCGGCGTCTTGCGCCACGACCGCGCCATCGTCTACGCCGAGGGGCTCGAGCCGGGCGAGCGCGAACTCGATAACAACGAGTTCCTCGAGGTGACGACGGTGCCGGTCAGCGAGGCGCTCGAGCGGGTTCGCGGACAGCCGACGAACGACGCGACGCTGTCGGGATTGCTGTTGGCGAAAGAGGACGGCCTGCTGTGAGACCAGCGCCGTCGCACCAGCCGCGCCGTTCGCGGGTGTACCCGTACCCTTATTCAGCCCGCGACCTAACGCGACGGTAATGGACGGCGAAATCACCACCGACGAGGTCAAGGAACTCCTCGAGGACGATGCCGACGTTCGCATCGTCGACATCCGTGACGAGCGGAATTTCGAACACAGCCACATCCCCGGGAGCGAGAACATCCCGTTCCACGAACTCACGAACCGCGTCGACGAACTCGAGGGCGAAGAGCACATCGTCACCGTCTGCCCCCACGGCAAGGCGAGCGTACAAGCCGCACAACTCATCGGGTCCTACGACGGCACCGCCGACGCGCGGGTCGAGAGCATGGAAGGCGGCCTCGATAAGTACGGCATGAAGTTCGGACTCGTCCGCGAGGAAGAAGACGACGAGCAGGCCGAACGCGAATCCCCGTTCTAACCGGTCGCTCGCTATCCTGCGGCGTATTCAGTCAGAACCGGCCCGCAGCCACGTCGCTCTGGGCCGATTGCTCGAGAGCACCGGTCGCTCTCGGAGACGGTGATGCGACTGGCCGGTACCCGGGTCAAAAAACGAGCGTTCTGTGACGCGATCGCGGGTTCGGAAGTCGTCTCAGAGCATTGCGGGCATCAGGCGACGTTGAAGCCGCGGTCTCGAAGGAACTCTTCGATGCGGCCGGTGTGGTTTCCTTGAAGTTCGATCTGGTCGTCTTCGACCGTCCCGCCGCAGGCGAATTTGGACTTGAGATCCGACGACAGACTGTCGAGATCGACGTCCTTCGGGTCGAATCCTTCGACGATCGTTACCTCTTTCCCGTATCTGCGCTCGTCAATGCGGATGTTGAGTTGCTGTTGGCCCTTCGCCACGTCCTCGCAGACGCAGAGTTCCTGGGGCAGCCCGCACGTCGAGCAGACTTCCGACATTACGTTCGTAGCTATGAAACGGGCATATTAAACACTATCGGGACCCGCATGCCCTCGCGTGGTTCTTTTTGAGTGCAGGGGCCGGATTTACGGGGAAATGCGGCCGGTGACCGCACTCGAGGCCGGTGACAGAACTCGAGTCGGCGCTTGCGGTCGCGGCGTCATCGAAGCCGGCCGAGGATCGGCAGCCGACTCCGGGCGAGGTCGTCGACGATCTCGATCGCCTCGTCGGCCGCCGCTCGGCTCACGCCGTCGCCGTAGACCGCCCGTTCGTAGGACTCGAGCACCTGCTCGACCCGCGGATCGAGCGGGGTCGCGCTCTCGGCCTCGGTTTCGGCCGCCGAGAGCGCCGTCAGGTACGCCCGTGCCGACTCCGACCCACGGCGCGGCCGGTACTCCCGCGCGAGGAGTCGCTCGAGCCGGCGGAAGGCGCGCTCGGCGTCCTGGTCGGGTTCGGCGCGGAACCCGTGCCAGTAGACGCCGACGCCGCGCCGGAGCCGCGTCGCCGCGCCGGTCCGCCGCGCGCCCGCGGCGAGTCCGACGAGGGCGATGAGCCCGATCGCCCCCGTTTCGCGGACGATCCCGACGAGGTGCTCGCTGAGTGACGTCTCGTCCGACGTGGTTCCGTCGATTCGGTCCCCGGGGTCGTCCGGGGGAGCCGTCCCGTTGTCCGGGTCATCGGGCTCCGTGCCGTTGTTCGGATCGGTTCCCGGATCCGTGCCGTTGTCCTCGTTCGGATCGGACGGCGAGCCGATCGGCTCGTTCGGATCGGACGCGGGCGACTCGCCGTCGTCTTCATCGATCGGCACGTCCTCGCTGTCCTCGGTATCCGCCGCCTCGTTGCCGTTCGCACGAGCCTCCTCGAGCCGGTCGGTGTGGACGTCGTCGCGGGAGCCGCCGGGCGTCGGGTCGAACCGGACCCAGCCGTGGTCGGGGAAGTAGACCTCGACCCACGAGTGGGCGTCGAGCCCGCGGACGACGTACTCGTCGTCGTCGACCTGTTGGCCGCTCGTGTAGCCGGTGACGTAGCGGGCCGGGACGCCCTCCTCGCGGAGCATCTGGGTCATCGTCGTCGCGAAGTAGACGCAGTAGCCCTTGTCCATCTCGAGTAGGAACCCTTCGGCGACGTTGCCGGCGGGCTGGGTGACCTCCAGCGAGTAGTCCTTCGACGAGCGGAGGTGGCTCTCGATCGCGGCCGCTTTCTCGTAGGGGGTGTCCGCCTCGGCCGTGATCTCGGCGGTGCGTTCTCGGAACTCGCTCGAGGTGTCTTCGGGCGTCTGGAGGTGGCGGTCGGTGACTTCCTCGGGGTAGTTCGTCCCCGCCGCCCGGAGCGCGGCCGGGTCGGCGTCGATCTTCGCGCTCTCGACGGTGTAGCTCTCGCCAGGCTCCAGCGGCGTTTCGGGCCGCGGCTGGCCGTGTCTGGAGACGCTCGTTTCCCGCGTCACGTCACCGCCGAGAGACAGCGGCTGGGGCGCGACGGGCATGATTCCCAGTTCCGTCTCCGCGGTGACGGTCTGCTGGACCGTCTCGTAGTTGCCCGGTGGCGATGCGAGCCGTCCGTTATAGCGGCTGCTCTGGCCGGTCCGGACCCACTCGTCGCCGGTAAAACGGTCGTAGACGCCGGTGCGCCAGTAGGACCGCTGGTCGGACTCGACGGTAAACCGCACCTCCGGCGAGAGATCGACCTGGCCGGAGATTCCCGACCGCTGGGGCGAGGAATCGATCGTCGCCTCGAGCGAGCCGGCTTCGCCCTGGACGAGGTGGGTCGGCCCGCTCGGATCGCCGGGGACGATCGTCACCGACAGCGAGAGGGCGACGATCACCGCGAACAGCACGGCGAGCAGGTCGGCCTGTGCGATCGAGCCACCGCGGCGCTCGAGTTCGCCGAAGGCGACGGCTCCGACGGCCGCGAGGGTGCCGGCCAGGGTGACGAGCGTGCCCGCATCGCCGGTCAGGACGAGAAAGCCGAGCGCGATCCCGCCGGGGACGACGCCGAGTTCGTACCGGCCCCGCAGGGCGAGATACCACGAGAGGAAGACCGGGGCGGGCGCGAAGCCGAGCGTCCAGACGCCGGCCTGCACCATCCGGAGGATCGGGAGACCCGTGGCGAGCGCGACGGTATCCGAAAGGAGCGCGTCGGCCGCCGTGAAGACGACGCCGAGTTCGACGCCGGCCGACGTGAGGTAGTAGGCGAAGCCGACCCCGGCCCCGACTAGCGCGAGGACACCCGCCGTTCGGGGACGGATCGTCCGCGCGAGCCCCGTTGCCGCGAGGAGCATGACGCCGACGAGCGCGAGCAGCGACTGACTCCCGCCGACGACCCGCGTTATGTCGTAGAGGACGCTCACGTACGCTCCCGTCAGGACCAGGACACAGCCGAGTGCGAGCAGGCGGACGGCGTCGGAGCCGACCGGCTCGTCCGCGTCGATCGAGAGCGTTCGATCGCCGGCGTGACCGGACGAGTCCGTACTCATGCGAGAACCCCCCGACCGCCGGTCTCGCGGTCGCTTCGGCCGTCACCTTCGGTTCGGGTCCGTTCGCTGTCTCGCCCGCCATCGCTACTGCGCCCACAGAGCCGATCGAAGGGAATCTCGTGCCCGTCGACGACGACCGTTGTCCCGCCCTCGTCGGTCCGGACCAGCACGTCCGCGTCCCCGCGGGTCCGCTCCCCGAGTTCGCCGGGCCCGGCAACGGCCAGTAGCTGGAGTATATCGCGGTAGTGATCCTGCCCCGATCCCGGCGGCTGCGTGCCGCCGGGGACGGTGATCCCGACCGTCGCACCCTGCTCGAGCAGGAACGTCGCGACGGTGGCGGCGGCCGACGCCATCTCGTCGTCGCGGTCGGTGAGACAGTCGGCGGCGATCGTGACCGCGCCGCCGTCCGCGTCGTCCGCGTACTCCGCGACGACGAGGTCGTCGTCCGGGCGTTTGGCCGCGGACTTCCAGTGGACGTCCCGCAGCGGATCCCCGCGGCGGTACTCCCGGAGGTGATCGAACTCCTCGTGATCGCGCCGCTCCGCGAGGCCGGCCAACGTCTGTACGTCCGCCGCGGAGCCGCCGGCTAGCTCACGAACGCGCGGATAGACGAGCACGGCGGTCGTTTCCTCGTAGGCAAACCGGCGCTCGACGAGTCCGATAACGTCACTAACGGTGATCGAAAGCGGGCCGACTCGGCGCTCGCCGCGCGCCTCGAGTCGCACGTCGTAGGAAACCGTCTCCTCGCCCTCGAGAGTCGTCTCTGCGAGCGGTTCAGTCGTCGCAGAGAGGCCGTCGCCGACGGTATCGCGGACGGTCGCGGCGGTCGTGTCGTCGATTTCGATTTCGACCTCGACAGCGCGTTCCTCGCGGATGAACCCCTCCTCGACGGGGCGGCGAGTGACACGCGGCCGATCGGCGCGGCCGACCGTGACGAGCCCGGCGAGTACCACGACGACCAGCGGGACGACGACGGCATTCAGCGCTCGCGGGCCGGACTGCCAGCTCAGCACGAGGGCCCCGCATACCACGACGACGACGGTCCACCCGCGGAGCGTGAGTCTCATTCGACGGGGACGTGCTCGAGTGCGTCCTCGACGACCGCGGTGCCGTCCCGGTCGTGACCGGTCGTCTTGATTCGGTGGCCCATCACGACGGGTGCTTCCGCCCGGATGTCGTCCGGGATCGCGTAGTCCCGGCCGTTCGTGACCGCGCGGGCTTGGGCCGCCCGGAGGAGCGATATCGTCCCGCGGGGGCTCACGCCGATGTGGGCGTTCTCGCGGGTGTCGGCCACGAGCCGCGTCGCGTACTCCCGGACCGGCTCCGCGACCTGTACCGTCGACACCGTCTCGCGGGCGGCGACGAGGGTCTCCCGATCGGTCACCGCCTCGAGCGATTCGATCGGGTGGTCCCCGACCGTGCGGCCGAGCAGTTCGGCCTCCTCGTCGGGATCGGGGTAGCCGAGGTGGAGTTTCTTCATGAAGCGGTCGACCTCGGCGAACGGCAGGTCGTAGGTACGGTTCGGCTCCACGGCGTTCTGGGTCGCGATCACGATAAAGGGCGTCGGGAGTTCGCGGGTCGTCCCGTCGGTCGTGACCTGTCCTTCCTCCATGGCCTCGAGCAGGGAACTCTGGGTTTTCGGCGGCGCGCGGTTGATCTCGTCGCCGAGGACGATGTTGCCGAAGACGGGGCCGGACTGGAACTCGAACTCGCGGGTCTTCTGGTTGAAGACGTTCACGCCAGTGACATCGCTGGGAAGGAGATCGGGCGTGAACTGAACCCGGCTGAACGTACAGTCGACAGACTTGGCGATCGAGCGCGCGAGCATCGTCTTGCCGACGCCGGGCACGTCGTCGAGGAGGACGTGGCCCCGGCCGAGGACCGCGGTGATGACGTGTTCGATCACGTCGTCGTGACCGACGATCACGCGCGAGACGTTCGCCTCGATGTCGGCACACAACCGTTCGACAGTCGAGACCCGGAGGGGTTCGCCGTCGTCCGTCGGTTCGGCGCTCCGTTCCGGTGTCGGATTGGCGTCAGTCATCGTCTCGAGGACGTCTGCGGGACCCAGGCGAGCTATCCATTACTACGACATCCGGGGCTCCGGAACATATGTTTTGTGTCACACGAATTATTGGTGGTCCGAGACGTGTTGCGATTCCGCCGCTGGATACGCGAGACGCGGCTGGACGGCCTGTCAGTTCGAGTCGGTCGGCGCGACGCAGTGTCTCGCCACTCGACGGCGCTGTCGCTCAGGAATGTAACAATCAGAAAACGATACCCCCGATTGGACCGGCCTAGAGCCGCTCGACGTTCGTCGCGCGTGGACCCTTCTCGGCCTCCTCGATGTCGAACTCGAGTTCCTGACCTTCCTCTAGGTCAGGACCGCCGATGTCCTCCATGTGGAAGAACACGTCCTCGTCCGCGTCGTCAGTCTCGATGAATCCATAGCCGCCAGTGTCGTTGAAGAAGTCGACCGTACCTTTCGCCATTGCATCTCCATAGAACCACGACGGAGATATAAAGCTTCGGGAGGAGACTCGCAAGCACCACCCCGAGAAGTCAGCTGCTACCCCCGCCAGTCATCGAGTTATCGATTACCACGATTTGCAGTCGGGACAGACCGAATCAGTCCCCTCGCCGTCAGCCCGCCACGCCCGTTCGGTCGGCGAGTCACACCGGCTGCAGGTGTAATCGCCCCACGCGTACGTCCAGTGGGGCGCGTCGTTCGCCCCCGCCTCCGCACTCTCATCTGCTGCTTCGGCGGGATCGGCGGCGGAATCTCTTTCCTCTCGTGCTGAGTCCAGTGTCTCGTCGTCGGCACCGGCAGCAGCATCGAAATCGGAGAGCGTCGCGTCGTCGGTCACGTGAATCGCTACGGCAGGGACCGGCTTAATCCCACCTCATTCGCGACCGGCACGGCCAAGTAGCACCGGTAACAACCCCCGAATATGGACACCGTCACACCGCTGAACATCATCGTGGACAACATCACCGAAATGACCAGCCTCTTCAGCGACGTCGCGATGGGCGCTGGTCTCGCGCCTCTACTGGTCTTGCTGGGCGGGCTCCTCGTCGCGTTCTCGATGGCCGTCTTCGGCGTCCTCACACTCGGTGCGGTCGCGGACCTCTTCACCGCGAACTAACCGCCGCTTCGTTTTCGGTCAGCCGTCTTCGACCGCACGGTCGAGCGCGTCGCTCGCCCGCACCACCGCGTCCTCGAGGTCCGGACCCAGTGGCGAGCCGACGACGATCCCGTCGACGTACTCGAGCGCCGCGGCGAACCGGTCCGCGACGGTCGCCGTCGTCCCCGCGATACAGAAGGCGTCGATCATCGCGGGCGTGACCCGGCCGAACGCTTCGGGCAAGTCACCCTGCTCGAGCGCCTCGCTCACCGCGCTCGCCGCTTCCCGGTCGATGTCGTGGCGCTCGAGAACCGGTTCGGCGGCTCCGCCGACGATGAACGCGACGGGCGGTCGGGCCGCCTCGCGCGCGTCGCTCTCGTCGGCGGCGACGCTGACGCTGGCGAACGCCAGCGACTCGAACGCGCCGCGTTCTTCTGGACGGTCGGCCAGTCCCTGCGCTACCTGTTCCGCGCTCCACTCGAGATCTTTCGGATGCGCGGCGTTTACGAGCACGCCGTCGGCGTGTTTCGCGCTCATCCGGAGCATATGCGGCCCCTGTGCGCCGACGTAGACCGGAATCGCCTCCGAGGGCGGCTCGAGGTTGAGCGCCGCGTCCCGCGCGATGAACGTTCCCTCGTGGGTGACCGTCTCACCGTCCCAGAGGTCCCGCGCGATGTCGAACGTCTCGAGGACGCGCCGGAGCGGGCTGTCGCGCTCGACGCCGAGGTTCGACAGCGAGGAGCGGTCGCCCGCGCCGACGCCGAAGACGCCGCGCCCGCCGCTGATCTCGTCGATCGTCGCCGTCTGGGCGGCCAGTTTCACGGGGTGGGTTTCGTAGGGGTTGACGACGCCCGGGCCGAGCCGGATTTCCTCGGTGGCGTCGGCCATCTGCGAGAGCACCACGAACGGGTCCCGATTGAAGTAGTGGCTGCTCGCAAAGGCGATGTCGAACCCCTCGTCCTCCGCGAGCGCGGCCAGATCGGCCACCCGCTCGGGCGGGTGCTCGGGCGTGAGTTCGATTCCTCGCGTCGGTCCGTCCGCCCCTCCCGGTGCATTGTCGCTCATTATCCCTCGAACCTCCACTCCCGTAGCGCCTGCCGTACAAGGTCGTCCTCAACGCCCCGGAAGAGTTCGTCGCTGCCCTCGTGGTCCCCGAACGCCCAGTCCCGGACGACCACGGCGGGCGTCCCGCCGGCCCCCTCGCCGGTGACGAGGTTCGCGGCGGCGGCGAGTTCGTCGATCACGGATTGGACGGTGACTCCGAGTTCGTGGCCGTCCCGATCTTCCTCACCGCGCCAGTCGCGGCTTGCGGGCATCCCTGCCCAGCCGATCGCGACACCGGTCTGACCGTGGCGGAACGGCCGCCCGCAGGTATCGGTGACGACGACTGCCACGTCTTCGATACCCCGGTCCTCGAGCCCCGACCGAATTCGCTCGGCGCTCTCATCCGGTCGCTTCGGCAGGAGCAACAGATCGTGATCCGGCACGTTCGACCGGTCGATCCCCGCGTTCGGCGCGATGTGGCCGAATCGGGTCTCGGCCAGCAGAAACGGACAGTCGATCAGCAGCTCCGCGCTCTCCTCGATGATCGCCTGCGCGAACCGCGGGTCCTTCTCCTCGCCGGCGACTTCGGCGATCCGGTCGGAAATCTCCTGTGCACGGCCGCTGACCGGGTAGTCCTCGAGGTCCGCCGTTCGGCCCTCGGCCTTCGAGACGATGGTGCTCGCGACCGTGAGCACGTCGCCGGGTTCCAGCTCGGCCCGATCCGCGACGAGAGCGGCGATGTCATCGCCGGGGCGGATCTCGGGCAGGTCCGCCACGCCGTTGAGTTCCATACCGGAGGGTGGGGAAGCCGCGTCAAAAGGGCACCGTCACCGGAGAATGGGGTCCTCGATAGCCGACAGATCCGGGCACCGGCCTCTCTCATAGCCGCGAGACGGGACAATATCTACAAACGAGGAAAACAGACATAACTTCCAAACCCGAAAACAAACGTATGCCGATCGATATCGATACCTTCGAACGGGAGACGGAGTTCGAATCCAAGCGGACCCACGCGGAGCGCGTTCTCTCCTTCCTGCTTTCGAACGACGAACAGGCGTTCAAGCGCCGGGAAATCGCTGATTCGACGGGTATCGATCCAAACGCGGTCAGCGCGGTACTGAGCCGTCTCAAGGAGCGAAACTTGGTTCGGCACAAGCCGCCGTACTGGGCCGCCGGCGACCCACAGCGCATTCGTTCCGCCACCGATCTGAGCCGGAGCCTCGAGTCGCTCGACGAACGGCTCGGCTCGGAGGATATGGACGCGTGGCGCGACGCCGGAGCCGACGCTCGCCATCCGAGCCAACGAGAGGCCGACGAGTCATGAAATACGAGCGTGGGGACGTCGTCGAAGCCGGTGATCCGTTCAACGAGGAGAAGCCAAGTCGGCCGTTCGCGATTGTCAATACGACTGCGCATCCGTTCGATGGCGAACAGTATATCGCAGTCACGCTCGCGACACGCACGTGGTACGAGGAGACAGTTCCAGTAACCGAGAACGACTTTCTCGACGGCGGACTCCCGAAACGGAGCTCCCTCGTTCCGTGAGGTGTCGTCTCACTGTCTCACGACGACATCCTCGACTGGTTCGGTCGAATAGCGAGCCCACCGATAGACGAGACGATCGATCAACTCAATAACTATCTCCGGGACTGAGAGGATCGATTCAGCGAACCGTCGCTAACGCTCTTCCAGTAGCGGCCGCGGTACACCCGTGGCGGACACCACCGCTTACCGCTGTTCGGACTCGAACAGTGTTCCCGGACCATCGACCACGAATCCGGCCGCCCCGCAGATGTCCCACAGCGTCGCGCCGTTGCTCGTGATGACCGGTACTCCCAGCTCCGCCTCGAGCCCCTCGATTGCGGCGAGCGAGCAGTAGTTCGTACAGGAGACGAAGACGGCGTCGAGATCGTCGACCGAACCGACGCGCTCGAGCACCTGCCCGGACGCGTCCTCGGGGGTTAGCTCCCCGATGGCCGTGTTGGCCGCGATGCCGCGGCCGTCGATCGCCGCCACCTCGACGCCCGTCGCCTCGAGGAAGTCCCGTTCTCGTTCATCGAGATCTGCAGTGTACGGCGTCGCGACGGCGATCCGGTCGGCCTCGAGGGCCTCGAGTGCCCGCACGACCGAGCGGGCCGTCGCGACCGCGGGGACGCCGGCCGCCTCGGCCAGCCGGTCCTCAAGTTCGGCGTCGAACCCCGGGCCGTGGATCAGGCTGCCGGTCGTACAGGCGTAGGCGACCGCGTCGACGTCGGCGTGGCCGAGGAGTTCGGCGGCCCGCGCCGCGTCGTCGCTCATCGCGTCGAGTTCGTCGACGGTGACCGACTCGAGGGCTATCCGCGCGCCGTGGACGGTGACGCTCTCGGGGCAGAACGCCCGAAACTCCGGTTCGGCCGTCGCGTTCGACGAGGGGACGATCAGTCCCAGTCGGCCGCCGCGGTCAGCGTCGGCGTCCGCGTCAGTCATCGACCCCATCGTTGCCGCGCTCCTCCGGATCGCCGTGGCCGCCGCCGCCGGGCGTTTTGACCGTCACCGTCGTCCCGGCTGCCACGTCGACCGTCGTCTTCGCAGGCACCGACTCGCCGTCGATCAGGTTCTCCCCGGTCGCGCCGTCCCCGCCGCCGGCGACGCCCTTCGGCGCGTGCCGCCGGCGCTCGGTCAGCAGCGATACCGTCGCGTCGGTCTCGACGGTCACCGAACGCTCGAGCCCCAGTCCGCCGCGGAATCGGCCGGGGCCGCCGCTGTCGTCCCGGAGCGCGTAGCGCTCGACCCGCAGCGGATACTCGGTCTCGAGGGATTCGATGGGCGTGTTGAGCGTATTGGTCATGCCGACCTGCACGCCGTCCATCCCGTCGCGGTCCGCGCGTGCACCGAAGCCGCCGCCGATCGTCTCGTAGTAGGTAAAGGAACTGTCCCGCCCGCCGATGGTGAGGTTGTTCATCGTCCCCTGCCCTTGGGCGGGCACGCGGTCGGGCGCGGCCTGTGCGAGCGCGGTGAAGACCACGTCGGTGACCCGCTGGCTGGTCTCGACGTTGCCGCCGACCACGGCGGCCGGCGGGTTCGGGTTCAACAGCGACCCTTCGGGCGCGCTGACGCTCACCGGGTCGTAGCAGCCGTGGTTCGGTGGGATCTCCGGGTCGGTGATACAGCGCACGACGAAGTAGACGGCGCTCGTCGCGACCGCGATCGGGGCGTTGAGGTTGCCCGCGACCTGCGGTGCAGTTCCCGCGAAGTCCACGTTGATCGTCTCGCCGTCGACGGTCACCGTCACCGAAATCTCGATGTCCTTGTCGGTCACGCCATCGCCCTCGAGGACGTCGGTCGCCTCGTAGGTGCCGTCGGGAAGCGCCGCGATCTCCTCGGTGATTCGCTCGCGGGAGTAGTCGATCACGGCGTCGAACCCCGAGAGGACGGTCTCGCGGCCGTGATCCACGAACAGCGTCGCGAGCCGTTCCTCGGCGCGCTCGTTCGCCGCCCGCTGGGCCCGCAGATCGGCTCGGCGCTCGCGGGCGTTGCGGACGTTCGCCAGCACGAGCGAGCGGACGTCGTCCCGCGGCTCGCCGCCCTCGACGAGCCGCGTCGGGGGGAGCCGCAGCCCCTCTTGATAGATCTCCTGTGCGCCGGCCGGCATGCTGCCGGGGGTCATCCCGCCCACGTCGGCGTGGTGGGCGCGAGAGACGGCGTAGCCGACGATCTGGCCGTCGGGCGCGATCGGCGAGACCATCGTCACGTCCGGCAGGTGCGTTCCGCCGGTAAAGGGGTCGTTGAGCACGAACACGTCACCCGGTTCCGGGTCGCGCTCGCGCACGGCGTCGACCGCGGCGGGCATCGCGCCGAGGTGGACCGGGATGTGTTCCGCTTGGGCGATCATCCGCCCCTCTGCGTCGAACAGCGCCGTCGAGCAGTCCCGGCGCTCCTTGATGTTCGGCGAGTACGCTCCCCGAATGAGGGTCTGGCCCATCTCCTCGGCGACGCTCTCGAGTTGGTTTCGCAGCACCTCGAGGGTCACCGGGTCGATACCGTCGTCCGCGTCGTCCGTCGTCGAGTCTGTCGTCATTGTCCTTCGTCCTCCGTTCGGGTCATGACCAGCGTTCCGTCGGCGAGGATATCGCCGGTCCACGCGGGCGGCACAACGGTCGTGCTCTCCGCTTGCTCGAGGATCGCCGGCCCGTCAACGGTCGCGCCGGGCGCGAGTCGATCCCGCTCGTAGACGGTCGTCTCTTGCGGTTCGTCGCCGGTGCCGGGGAAGTGAGCCTCTCGAGTGCCGACGACGGCGTCGCCTTCGCCCTCGTGGCGGATGGTCGGCTCCGAGCCAGGGATCGTCGCCGTCGCGCGGAGGTTGACCACCTCGATCGATTCGTCCATCGCGTAGCCGTAAGCCCGCTCGTGGGCCTCGCGGAACCGCTCGGCGACCGTCGCCGCGTCGAACTCGTCGTCGACGGGCACGGTCAGTTCGAAGCTCTGGCCTGCGTACCGGCAGTCGGCGGCCCGCTCGACCCGTGCTGCGTCCCGGTCGGACGCGTCGGCGAGCACGTCGGCCACGAGGCCGTCGTAGACTGACTCGAGGCCCCCCGTGTCGGCTGTCTCGAGGGAGACGCCGACGGTTCGAACGGCGTCGTAGCTCTCGTCGGCCGCGAGCAGGCCGAACGCGGAGAGGACCCCGCCCGGTCGCGGGACGACGACGCGGTCGACCGACAGCGAGTTGGCCAGCGCCGCGGCGTGCATCGGTCCCGCGCCGCCGAACGCGACGAGCGCGAACTCGCGGGGGTCGTGGCCCCGTTCGACTGTCACCGAGCGGATCGTCCGCGTCATCGTCGCGTTCGCCACGCGGTAGACGCCGCGGGCCGCCTCGAGCGCCCCGTCCAAGCCGGCCTCGTCGGCCAGTCCCTCGAGCGCGTCGCGAGCCGCGTCGACGTCGAGGGTCATCTCGCCGCCGAGGGCCGTCTCGGGGCCGATGTAGCCCATCACGACGTTGGCGTCGGTGACGGTCGGCCGGGTGCCGCCGCGGCCGTAGCAGGCGGGTCCGGGTTGGGCACCCGAGGACTCCGGCCCGACCCGGAGCGCGCCGCCGGCGTCGACCCACGCGATCGACCCGCCGCCCGCGCCGACGGTGTTCACGTCGACCATCGGCGTCCGGATCGGGATACCGTCGACTTCGGCGTCGGTCGTCCGCTCGGCCCGGCCGTCCCGGACGAGGCTTACGTCGCTCGAGGTGCCGCCCATGTCGAAGGTGACGAGCCCCTCGACGTCGTCGTCGTCGACGGTCGCCGCGGCACCGACGACGCCCGCGGCCGGGCCGGAGAGCGTCGTCGTCACGGCGTGTTCGCGGACCGTCTCGGGGTCCGCGATGCCGCCGTTCGCCTGCATGATCCGCGGAGCCGGGATGCCGGCGTCGTCGGCCTCCTCGACCAGCCGGCCGACGTAGTGGTCGATCGCCGGCCGGACGTAGGCGTCGACCGCCGTGGTCGAGGTGCGCTCGAACTCGCGGAACTCCGCGAGCACCTCGTGGGAGGCCGAGACCGGGACCGCGAGTTCCTCGCGCAGCGTCTCGGCGACGACCCGCTCGTTTGCGGGGTCGGCGTAGGAGTGCAGCAGGGAGACCGCGACCGCCTCGACGCCGCGCTCGCGCAGCGTCGCCGCGAGGTCGCGGACCTCGCTCTCGTCGACCGGCCGCTCGACGCCCTCGCCGGTCGTCCGCTCGTCGACCTCGAACCGTCGCTCTCGAGGCACCAGTGGTTCGGGTTTCTCGGCCTCGAGGTCGTACAGATCCGGTCGGTCCTGTCGCCCGATCTCGAGGACATCGCGGAAGCCCTCGGTCGTGACGAGTGCGGTTTCGGCGCCGCCGCGCTCGAGCAGGGCGTTGACCGAGACGGTCATGGCGTGGGCGAAGCCGTCGATTTCGGCGGGATCGATGCCGGCGCTCTCGCAGGCCTTTTCGATCCCCTCGAGGACGCCGACGTGCTGGTCGTCGGTCGTGGGGACCTTCGCGGTGACGAGCCGATCGTCGACGGTGAGCGCGACGTCGGTGAAGGTGCCGCCGACGTCGACGCCGATCCGCGTTCCGCCGTCGCCGGTCGCGTCGTGACTGTCCATCGGTGCGTCCGAATTCGTGTCGCGTGCGTTTAAATCGGTCATGCAGGTCGTCAGAGGAACAGAACGTCGTAGAGCGTTCGGAGGCCGATGCCGACCACGACGAGCGTGACGAGCCCGCCGAGGACGTTCTGGAGGGTGCTGTTCGTGTACTCGCCCAGCAGGTCGCGGTTGTTCATCGCGTAGATGAGGAAGACCGCGAGAATCGGCAACAGGAGGCCGTTGGCGACCTGTGCGAAGACGATCACCTGCACGGGGTTGTAGTCGAGCGCCGAGAAGACGATGCCGACGCCGAGGATGGTCATCCAGATCGCGCGGAACCGGGTCGAGGTCAGGTCCCGCTCCCAGCCCAGCGCGCCGGCGGTGGCGTAGGCCCCGGCCAGCGGCGCGCTCATCGCGCTCGTAAAGCCGGCCGCGAAGAGGCCGATGGCGAAGAACGTCAGGGCGTAGCCGCCGAAGACGGGCTCGAGCTGGTCGGCCATCTCGCCGACGCCGGTGATCTGGGTCCCCGTCGGGAAGACGGCGGCGGCCGTGACGACGATCGCCGTCGTGATGAGGCCGCCGACGATGACCATCCCGATCGTGTCGGTGCGACACTCCGCGAGATCCTCGGGGCCGTCCCACCGCTCTTGGACGGTGCTCGCGTGCAAGAACAGGTTGTAGCCGACGACGGTGGTCCCGACGAGGCCGGCGATGAGGTACGCCGAGCCGTCGGGAACGGTCGGAACGAGCCCGCCCGCGAGCGAGCCGAGGTCCGGTCGCACCATGATCGCATTGAGCAGGAACGCCGCGCCCATGATACTGACGAGACCGATGAAGACCCGCTCGATCAGCTTGTAGCTGCCCGTCCACAGCAGCCCGGCGGCGACCAGGCCGATGACCGGTCCCCAGACGTTCTCGCTAATACCGGTAATCGTCGACAGGCCGGCAGCGCCGCCGACGATGTTGCCCGTCTGGAACGCCGCCGTCCCGATCCCGATCGCGCTCACGACGAGCGCGACGGTGATCGTCTGCGGGATCGGATTGTCGAACTCGTTTCGAAACGCTTCCCCCAACCCTTCCTGCGTGATCAACCCCAGCCGCGCGCTCATCTCCTGGAGGACGATCGTCGCCAGAATCGAGAACGCGATCGTCCACACGAGCAGATAGGCGTGTTCCGCCCCGATCACGCTCGCGGTCGTTACCGTTCCCGGGCCGATGAACGCCGCCGCGACGAGCGCCCCCGGTCCGATCGCTTTGAGTCGGTCAATAACCTCCATGATGTGTATTCACACGTACCGCTCTTCGAAATCCACAAAAGGGTTGTTAAGATCCGGACATACGAACACTCAGACAACTCGAGACAGTAACGATGTCGTATGAATCCATATGAACTCGTATGAATTTCGGCCGCGGTACCGGTGGGTACTCGCGCTCGCACTCGCCGTCGCGGCGACGACCGTTCGGTGACCGTCTCAGTCGCCCGCCCGCTCGGTCACGATCACCTTCGAGACGCCGCCCTCGAGTTCGATCTCCGTCGGCAGATCGACGGTGCTGCGCTCGATGAACCGGGTCATGAACCAGCGGACGGCCTCCGAGGGAAAGACGAGGTGGTAGACGCCGTCGCCCTCCTCGCGGACGTCGAGGAACCCACAGAAGGAGAGCCACTCGAGCAGGTCGCCGACCGCGTCGAACCGGGCGGCGTACTCGCGAGCGTGGTAGTCCGAGACCCGGTCGGCCGCTTCGACGAACGCCGGGTCGGGGTCGCCGCCGTCGTAGCAGTACTCGAGGAAGGCGTGCAGGAAGTCGATATCGAGCAGGACGTGTTCCCCGGAGGAGAGCATTCGGTAGTACTGTTCGAGGTTGTCGCTCGGTCCCCCGTCGGCGGCTTCGAAGTTCGCCGCGTAGAAGGTCAGTGCCCGCCGGACGACCTCGCTTTGGCCGTTACCCGTCTCGGCCACGAGCGTCTCGAGGGCCGCGGCCGAGTCGTCGTCGAGCGATACCGTCACACGCTGTGTCATAGTCTCACGGGGGGACCCGAGACGGGTATAGTTCACGCACTCGCGGCGACGGGCTGCGGGCAACAGTCGCTGATCGCTGGCGGTCGACGGCGGCGATCGACGGGCTCACTCGCTTTGCAGTTCGACCGTTAGTTCCCCGTCCTCGACGGTCGCGACGTACATCGTCGCTCGATCGACGGGGGCCGCGCCGGTCGCGCTGCCGGGATTGAGTAGCCGAATCCCGTCGACAGTTGTGTCGACAACCTCGTGGGTGTGGCCGGCGACGGCGACCGGCTCGGCCACCGCCGTTTCGGCTCGAGCGGTCTCGATGACTCGCTGCTGCCAGCCGGTCGGCGAGCCGGCTCCGTGAGTTACGGCGAAGGTCACGCCGCCGATTTCGAGGGTTGCGGCGCGGGGTGCGTCGATCGTCGGCGGGTCCGTGTTCCCGCGGACGGCGGTCAGGTTCCGGTTCGCGAGGGCGGCGATCCGATCGGAGGCCTGCCGAGAGTCGAAATCGCCCGCGTGAATCGTGTGGTCGGCTCGCTCGAGTTCGTCGACGACCCACTCGGGGAGCGCGCTCTCGCGGGAGGGAATATGCGTGTCGGCGATGATCGCGATCCGTTGCATGGGCGGGGGTACGGCGGCCGGACCCGAAAACGATTCCCTCCACGCGGTCGTGGCTCCGCGTATGAGCGATTCATCGTCGGAGCGCGACGAGAGCGGTGACGAGGCGACCGCGAGCCACGTCGTCACCGCCTTCCTCCGCAACCGCGGGGAGATCCTGTTATTGTGCCGGAGCGATGCGGTCGGCACCTACCCGGGCCAGTGGGGCGGCGTCTCCGGGTTCGCCGAAGGCCGGCCGGACGAGCAGGTCCGCGTCGAAATCCGCGAGGAAACGGGTCTCGAGGACGACGCCGTCTCGCTCGCCCGTTCCGGACGACGGGTCGAATTCACGGATTCGGACCTCGAGCGCGAGTGGGTCGTCCACCCATATCTGTTCGACTGCGAGTACCGCGAAATCGACCTGAGTGAGGAACACGACGCCCTCGAGTGGGTCTCGCCGACCGAGACGCTCGAAGGCGTGGGTGACGGCCGCGAGACGGTCCCCGAACTGTGGACCGCCTACGAGCGCGTGGCTCCCACCGTCCGCTCGATCGCGGCCGACGACGAACACGGAGCCGCATACCTGTCCGTGCGCGCGCTCGAAGTGCTTCGCGACCGAGCGGGCCTGCTCGTCGCCGAGCGCCAGGACTTCGGTCCAGATCCCGACGGCGAGTGGGACGAACTCGCCGAACTCGCGGGCCGGTTGCTCGAGGCCCGGCCGTCGATGGCCGTCCTCCGGAATCGAGTGAATCGGACGATGGCCGAGGCGGGCGATACGGCTCGGGACGCCGAACAGACCGGTGCGCCGGCCATCCTCGAGTCGGCGCTCTCGAATATCGACCGCGCGTTGGCTGCCGACGCGGACGCCGCGGCGACCGCGAGCGAGCGCCTCGGGGGCACCATTGCGACGCTCTCGCGGTCGGGCACCGTCCTCGAGGCGCTCGAGACGGCCGATCCCTCCCGCGTCTTCGTCGCCGAATCGCGGCCGGCCCGCGAGGGTATCGGTGTCGCAGAAGAACTGGCCGGAGAGATCGGCGGCACCGTCGCGGTCCACACCGACGCGGCGGTCGCGCACATGCTCGCGAGCGAGGACATCGACTGCATCGCGGTCGGCGCGGACACCGTCCTCCCCGACGGCTCCGTCGTGAACAAGACCGGGACGCGGGCGCTGGCCGTCGCCGCCGAGCGAGAGGGGATCCCGGTCTCCGTCGTCGCGGCGACGGACAAGGTCTCGACCCGCGAGGAAATCAATCTCGAGTCCGGCGACCAAACCGCGGTCTACGACGGTGACGCGTCGATCGACGTGCTGAACCCGACTTTCGACGTGACGCCCGCCGAGTGCATCGACGAGGTGGTGACCGAACGCGGCGCGCTCGAGTCCGGGGAGATCACGGCTGTCGCCGAAGAACTGCGGGACCTCGAGGCGTGGCAGACATCGGGCGACGAGCCAGCGACCGGTCGCGAAACGACAGACCGAAACCCCTCGAGGGAGTAACCGACTCCGGCGGCCGTGACGAAGAGTTACCCCCACCGAGCCCCGTGTGACGAGGGATTTCCCCGAGCCGCCACCTCATTCATACGTACCCCGATACGACTTCCGGGGGTGCAAACTTTCAACCCAGATTCGCGCGTAACGACGCCCATGGCATTCGAACTCGAGCGACTCGGCGTCCACGAGTCAGTCGAGGCGGTGTTTCCGCCGGCCGAACTAGCGGACTATCTCATCGACCTCCCAGTCGAAGTCGCGGTGATCGGCGACGACGAGATCTCGTCCTGCGACGCGGTCGTCACTCTCGAACACCGCGAGGCATTCCTCGACCTGAATTGGGTTCACTCGATTCAGGCGGGGGTCGACCGGTTCCCCTTCGACGCGTTCGAGGACGAGGGCGTGGTTCTCACGAACAGTACGGGGATTCACGACCGGACCGTCGGCGAGACGGTCGCGGGCTACCTGCTGATGTTCGCCCGGCGGTTGCACGACCACGTCGCGAACCAACAGGAGCGCCGCTGGGAGCGCCCCGAGTGGGACGACGCCTTCACTCTCCCGGGGTCGACGGCCTGCGTCGTCGGCACCGGCACCCTCGGCCGCGGCGTCGCGAAGACTCTCAGCGCGCTCGGCGTCCGTGTAACCGGCGTCCGCCGCTCGGGCGATCCGGTTCCCGGATTCGACGAGATCTACACGAACGACCGGCTGCTCGAGGCGATCGAAGACGCCGAGTTCGTGATCGTCACCGTGCCGCTGACCGAGGAGACGCGCCACCTCTTCGACGCCGAGGCGTTCGACGCGATGCGCGACGACGCCTACTTCGTCAACGTCTCCCGCGGATCGGTCGTCGACGAACCGGCACTGATCGACGCGCTCGAGACCGACACGCTCGCTGGTGCAGCCGTGGATGTCTTCGAGGAAGAGCCGCTGCCCGAGGACTCGCCGCTGTGGGGGATGGACGAGGTAATCATCTCGCCCCACTGTGCGGCCTACACGCGGGACTACTTCCGGGACACGGGCGATATCGTCCGCGAGAACGTCAACCGACTCGCGGACGGCGAGGCGTTCCACAACCGCGTGGTCTGATGATGGATCTGTCGTAAAATGGCCGAGAGCGCGGCTCAAGCGACTGCGAGAGTCGCGCGATCCGGGGAAGGGCAGGCACTTACCCGACACTCACCGCGAGCGACCGAAGGGAGCGAGCGGGCCGACGACTGATGTGAGTGACTGAAAGGAACGAACGGAAGGAGGAGTGCTTTTGATCGAAATTTTGCCGAGGGACATCGCGCTGTGCGGCGAAGCCGCCAGCGCGATAGACCGCAGAGCAAAATTTCGTTAGAAGAATTTGAATAAGTCATCTCGATTTTGCTCGTGCAGCTGACTCCGGACGGCTTCGTTTAGCGGCTCGAGTTGGCCCTTTTTCGCGCTGATGGGGGCGATGGTGTCTTGCCACTGTTTCCACGGCGGATAGAGACCGAGGCGGTCACAGAGGGCGTCGAGGCGCTCGTCTTCGTCGTCGACCTTGTCCATCTTGTTGACGGCGACGACCGTGGGGATGTCGAGTTCGCGCAGGAAGTGGAACATCTCCACGTCGTAGGGGATCTCGTCGGGGCCGGAGTGGCGGTCGATGATGTCGATGACGCTCTTGCCGTCGACGACGAGGACGGCGACGAGGACGTTGTCGGCGTACTCCTCGAGGTAGTGGACGATCTCGGTTTTGATCTCCTCGCGGAGGTCCTCGTCGACGCCGCTCATGAAGCCAAAACCGGGGAGGTCAGTGATGACGAAGTCCTCGGGAGCCCAGTCGTAGTGGTTCGGCGAGCGGGTGACGCCGGGTTTGCCGCCGGTGTCGAAGCTGTGGCCGGTCAGCTCGCGCATCAGCGTGGACTTGCCCACGTTCGAGCGGCCGACGAGGGCGACTTCGGCCTCCCGATTGGGGCGCGTATCGAAATCGATCATACCCGACCGTAGGGCGGACCGACCTTTATACGCATTGTAACGGGAATCGACTGGGCGATCAGTGCCCGCTCGAGGCGGAATCGACCGCCTGCGCGGGACCGAATGCCCCGGAGTTATGATCCCGGGGAATTTCACAGTCACATGTGCGGCTCGTACAGCTGACGGTACCGACGGGCAAGCGAGAGACGATCCTCGACACCCTCGACGAGCGGGAGATCGACTACGTCGTGACCGACGAGACCAGCAGTCGGAAATACACCGCGGTCGTCTACTTCCCCCTGCCGGATGCGGCCGTCGAACCGGTGCTCGACGAGGTACAGAACGCGGGGATCGACGAGGACGCGTACACCGTCGTCGTCGACGCGGAAACGGTCATCTCCCGTCGGTTTCAGGCGCTCCGCGAGGAATACGAGGAGGGAGATGTGGGCTCGGACCGAATTTCGCGTCAGGAGCTGCAGGCGGAGGCCGACGACCTGACACCGAGCTTTCCCGTCTACGCCGTGATGACGATCATCAGCGCCGTCGTCGCGACCGCCGGGCTCCTCCTGGATTCGCCCGCGGTCGTCGTCGGGTCGATGGTGATCGCGCCGCTGATCGGCCCGGCGCTGGGGGCGAGCGTCGGGACGGTGATCGACGACGAGGAGCTGTTCGTCGAGAGTGTTACCTACCAGATTCTCGGCGTCGTCCTCGCGATCGCTGCAGCGGCGGTCTTCGCGCTGGTGGCACGGATGACGAACATCGTCCCGCCGGGTCTCGTTCTCGCGAACGTCGGCGAGATTTCGGAGCGGCTCGCACCCGACTTACTCTCGCTCGCGATCGCGCTCGGCGCGGGGATCGCGGGGGTCGTCAGCATCGCGACGGGCACCTCCGTGGCGCTCGTCGGCGTGATGATCGCGGCGGCATTGATCCCGCCGGCCGGCGTCGCGGGAATCACCCTCGCGTGGGGTCAACCGACGGCCGCGATCGGCGCGACGGTCCTCGTCCTCGTCAATCTGCTCTCGGTGAACCTCGCCGGCCTGTTGACGCTGTGGTACGCCGGCTACCGGCCGGAGAACCTGTTTTCCCTCGGCGAGACTGAACAGCGCGTTCGCCACCGGATTGTCGGACTCGTCGTTATCGTCCTCGTCTTCGCGGTGTTTCTCGGCGGGATCACCTACGCCTCCTACGAGACGGGGAACTTCGAACAGGACGCCCGCGACGAGGTCGAGCAGGTCCTCTCACAGGACCAGTACGAGCGCTACCAGTTGCTCGAGTTCGAAGTCGTGATGGACAACGACTACCCGTTCCGGAACCCCGATCGGGTGATCGTCACGATCGGCGGCCCGCCCGGCGAGACGGCACCCGAACTGGCCGACACCCTCCACGAGCGGATCAACCGCCACGCCGACGGCTCGGTCAACGTCGAGGTCAGATATGTCGAAGTCCTCGAGCGAGGAGATTAGTTTGTTCGCCATCCCGACGCGGCGAACGCGATGTTTTTCCATCGGTCCGTCGTGGGTTTGCGAACCGACTCTGACCCGTGAGAATGGCCGTTTCCAGTCCGCTAGCGCTGCAGTCGCTCGAGAAGGCTCGAGTCTTTGGAGGCGCGCTCGGAGACGGAGTCGGTCTCCGCCCCGTTGTCAGTCGTGTCACGCCGGACGCGGCCAACCACTCGTCGAAGCCACGTCTTCGGCCCGCCGATCCGGTTGAGAAGATACGTCGGGAAAGAGAGGGCGATCGCGCCGAGTGCCAGAAAGCCGAGCCCGCCGACGAGGCGGCCATCCCGGAGGAACCCGACGCCGACGACGAACATCGGCCCCGCCATCGAGAACCCCGCGGCGGTCTGGAGCAGCCACAGAATGCCGGGTCCCGTCATCGACTCGGCACCGAGTTAGCCGTCGAAGGGAAGTTCGGGCTCGTAGCCGATCGCTTCGACGGCGGCGTCGAGGACCGTCTCGACGTTCGCGCCGGTTTCGATGCTCATGGTGTAGTCGGCCGCAAGCTCTTCGGTCAGATCGCCGTCCTCGAAGCGGTCTTCCTTGTTCGCGATCGTGAGCACGGGAATCTCGTTGAACTGCGCCGAGATCGAGTCCCGGAGCTCGAGTTGCGAGCCGGTCGGGTAGCCACAGTCGCCGGTGGGGTCGACCATGACGAGCATGCAGTCGGCGAGGTGCTCGACGGCGCTGACGGCTTGGGATTCGATCTCGTTGCGCTCGGCTGGCGGGCGGTCGAGCAGCCCGGGCGTGTCGACGATCTGGTAGCGGATATGATCGCGCTCGAAGTGGCCGACACCGATGCCCTTCGTCGTGAAGGGGTAGGAGGCGGTCTCGCCGCGGGCGTTGGTGACGTCGTTGACGAACGATGATTTGCCGACGTTGGGGTAGCCGGCGACGACGATCGTCGGCTCGTCGGGGTTGATTTCGGGCAGGTCCCGCAGGTCGTTGCGCGATTCGTTGATGTACAGCAGGTGGTCGTCGACCTGTTCGACGATGTCCGCCAGTCGGGCGAACGCCTGCTTGCGGTGCTTGCGCGCGGTGTCGACGTCGGTCTTTCGCAGCCGCGGCTGGTACTCTTCGTGGATCTCGCGGGCTTTGCGGCTGGCCCACATCACTTCCGACAGCGCCTGCCGGAGCCGGTCGACGTCGACGATCGCGTCCGCCAGTTCGTAGTAGAACGGGTGGGCGTCGTACTCGAAGTCCGGCCACGCCGTCACGACGTTCTCGAGGTTGTCCGAGATGATGTTCGCCGCCGTCTGGAGCATCGACTGCTGGGCCTCGAGGCCGCCTTTGGCCTTGCCGGCCCGCGCCGCCCGCGAAAACGCTTTGTCGATCAGCTCTTCCGACGTGGGCGTTGTCGGAAGGTCTTCGAAAATCATGTCCAGCACTAGCGCCTCCGACCATAAAGGGCGTTCGTTACGCGCCGGTGTCGCGGCGAGCGGGGTCGGTCCGCGTGTCAGCTCGCGTGGCAGTTGTCCGCCGCGAGCTTATCCCCGTCGCCGTCGTCCGATCGGGTATGACAAACTGGCGCGCCGTCTTCGTCGGCTTCGTCGTCGTGACCGTCTTGGGGATCGTCGGACTCACCGTTCCGGGAATCGGTCAGCTCGCCGCGGGGCTGATCGGCGGTTTCGTCGCGGGCTACATGGCCGGCGGCTCCCTCGGCAGCGGCTTCTGGCACGGGCTGCTCGCCGGCTCCCTCGGCGGCATCATCGGCGGCCTGCTCATCGCTGTCGCCGTCGGCATCGCCGGACTCGCACTCGGCCCCGCCGGCGGCGCGATCTCCGGCGCTGCCGGGCTCGGTATCTTCGCGCTCGCCGCGACCGTCTCGCTGGTCATGGCCCTCGAGAGCGCGGTCGCCGGCGCGGTCGGCGCGGCGATGAGTGCCTGATCGGGTCGAAAAACGAGGTAGGGTAGATTTCAGGCCGAGGCCATCTCGCGGCAGCTCTCGGCGCACTTCGGCAGGATCTCCGCACAGGCCTGACAGTGCTCGTGATCGTGCTGTTCGCACTCGTCGGCACACTCCTCACAGAGGTCCGCACAGAGCTCGCCCAGCTCCCCGTGATAGCTCGAGTTGCGGGCCATGAACCGCGCGTGCAGCGAGGCGATGTCGGCCACGTCCCGACAGAGCCGGATGCAGCGAGCCATGCCTTCGCCCTCGCCCGCACAGGCGTCCGCACACCACTCGCAGACCTGCGCGGCCTCGAGGCAGTTGTCGATACACTCCTGCATGTGGTCGTCCGCGTGCTCGAGTTGTTGGACTGCCATAGCGGGTGAAGCGACACCAGTGGACGCCATCAAGCTATCACGGGCGGCTGCAAGCACCATGCGAATACAGGTCCGGCGACTGGTTTCGTGGCCACATGGGCCGCAGAGAAACAGCGTCGATTCGCAGTCGCGCTATCGCCGCGCCTCGAGCTCTGCCTCGAGATCGGCGAGGTCCATGTCCTTCATCGCGAGTAAGACGAGCAGATGGTAGACGATGTCCGCACCCTCGTGGGCGATCTCCTCGTGATCGTCGTCTTTCGCGGCCAGGACGAGTTCCGTGCTCTCCTCGCCGAGTTTCTCCAGGACCGCGTTCTCGCCTTTCTCGTGGGTAAACAGCGAGGCGGTATAGGAGTCCTCGGGCAGCGTTTCCTTCCGGTCTTCGATCACGGCGAACAACTCCTCGAGTACGTCGTCCATCTAGAGGTCACCCGACACGTTGCGGATGTCTTCGAGTTCGTCGAACTTTTCGCTGTCGTCTCGGCTGTCCGCGAAGACCTCCTCGGTCACTTCGATCGGCGCGTTCGTCCGGGCGGCAAGCGCGAGCGAATCGCTCGGCCGGGCGTCGACGACCGTCTCGCCGCGGGGCGTCTCGAGGTGGAGATCGGCGATGTAGGTGCCGCTCTGCCCGCCGTCGCGTTCTTCGATCTCGGTGACGACGATGCGCTCGATGCGGCTCCCGAGTTCCTCCATGACGTCCAACAGGAGGTCGTGGGTCAGCGGCCGGCCGATGTCTTCGGCCTCGAGGCCGCGAGCGATGCTCGTGGCCTCGTTGAAGCCGATGAAAATCGGGACCACGTCGGCTTCGCCCTCGACCGCGAGGACGACGACCGGGACCGGCCCCTGGGGAGTCCCCGCGACGCGAACGGCGTCGATAGATGCCTGCATACCCACACTGTCGGCAAGGAGGGAGAAAACATGTCCGGTCGCGAATGCATGCAGGCCCGCCGCCGGTGCGGTCGTGACCGGTTTCGGTCCTCGAGCTGGCTGTGAGACGACGAACGAAGCCTTCGAAAATCGGATCGGGACGCCGAAACCCGGGGCTCGCAGCCGGTCAGTTTTCCGGCGGTTCGACGACGACGCTGCCGTCGCTCGAGACGGTCACGTGACAGCCCTCGTAGGCGATGGTGACGTCGATCGGCTGGTCTCGGGCCGCCGTCACGAGGTCGGTGAGCGCTTCGGGATCGACCGTGTCGTAGAGCGGCGACAGTGCGGTGGGTTCGCGGTTCGTGACGGCCGCGACGGCTTCGACGATGGCGACGACGACCGTGTTCGAGCCGCCGTCGAATCGAGTGTGGTACGTGTCCGAGGTGGGGTCGTAGCCCGAGCTGTCGTCGCCGATCCCCTCAGGTGTAGCTGCAGAGATGTTGGAGTGGGCTGAGTTCTCGCTCATTGGCTTCCACTATCACAGATGTCGTGGTAAGGGATGGGACTGACTAGTCAGTCCCCGCCGCACCGGACTTCTCGAAGAGGTGCTGGAAGACGGTCCGTTCCGCCTTGCGGAGGTGCTGGTTGAACGTCTGGCGGGTGACGCCGAACCGGGCCGCCAACTCGTCGCCGGTGCTGGTCCGCGGCGTATCGAAGTAGCCGCTGAAGTACGCGGCGTCGAGGGCGGCCAGTTGTCGGTCGGTGAGCGCGTCGGCGACGACGTCGTACAGCAGTTGGGGCGAGTAGACGAGTTCCTCGGTCACCAGTTCGGCGTCGGGGTGGAACCGCCGGATTTCGTCGCCGGCCTGCTGGTGATCGACGTCGCCGGGGAGTTCGCCGCGGAACCTGACCTCGTCGGATGCGATACCGATCTCGCGGGGACGGCCGCCGAGCGCGGTGAACACGTGGGCGACCGTCTCCGATTCCGAGTGGGCTTCGATGCGGTTGTAGCCGCCGACCGAACTGAGCAACCGCGCGTCGAGGTAGTGGGGCACCTCTTCGACGGCGGTGACGAACTCGCTCGCAGTGAGGTCCGACGTTCCCATGTACTGGACCGTGGTCCCGTCCGGCAGCGAGACGACGGAATCGATGTCGATCCACGTCCGGTCGTCGTCGACCCGCAGCGACGGCGGCACCGCCGATTCGTCCGCGCGGAACTCGAGCAGTCGGACGTGGTCGCTGGTCAGGCGCGTCTCGCGCTGTTTCAACGGCGTCACGTCCTCGAACGCGACGGCGACGTACTCGACATCGCCGTCCGTATCGAACAGCGGCGCGGCGTTGCTCGAGAACCACCGCCGACTGCCGTCCGGGAGTTCGATCCAGTATTCGAACCCGAACGCGGGGTCGCCCGACTCGAAGACCCGCGTGACGGGGTGTTCGTCGATGGGAACCGGCGTTCCGTCGTCGTAGAAGAGGTCCCACTCAGACGGGTCGTAGGAGCGGCCGACGAGGTCCTCGCGCGGGAGGCCGAGCGTCGTCACGGCTCGATCGGTCGCGTGGGCGATCTCGCCCGTCGCATCGATCACGACGGCGCTGACCGGACACGCCTCGAAGAACCGTCGCGCGAGGTCCGCCGAAAGCGACTCCTGCGACTCGCTATCGTCCTCGTCCGAGTTCCGTTCGACCGGATCGCCGTCGCGAAAGCTGCCACCCGACGAATCCGTCATCGCGCTCTCGCCCGCTCGAGGGTGGGGGACGGGAGAGCCGCCTCGAGGCGATCGCTCGCCGTCTCGATGCGTTGGTCAGTCGCTCGCTCGGGGTGTCGATACCGACTCCGACTCATACACGTCGGTAGGGCTTCGACGGGTAAATGCGTACCACTGGTCGTCACGCCGACCGGCGCTGCTCGGCAGGGAAGATTCCCTCCGGCAGGTACGCGGAGACGACCCAGTTCGGCGCGTTGACGACCTCGTTGATCTTCAGATCGACGGCCACCGAGCACAGCATGTAGGCCTCGCGCCGCTCGAGGCCGCGTTCGGCCTCGAGGTGGTCGATTAGCTGCCGGACGGCATCTCTGGCGGCTTCCTGCAGGTCGTCCGCAATCCCCGTGGTCCCGTACATCGGCTCGTCCCGGCCGCTCGGGGTGAACGGCCCCGTCGTCTCGAACTGTGGCTGGTCGATCGAGAGATCCGACCGCAGGGTAAATCGGCAGGTGACGGTCATCGGTGCCTCGATTCCGGTCCCGCAGACCTCGCCGTCCCCCTGTGCGGCGTGGCCGTCGCCGACGCTGAACAGGGCGTCCTCGACCGCAACGGGGAGATACAGCGTCGAGCCGGCCGTGAGCTGTTTGATGTCCATGTTTCCGCCGACCGATCGCGGCGGGAACGTGCTGTGAGCACCGTCTTCGGCCGGCGCGACACCCATGATGCCGGGGAACGGATCGAGCGGCACCTCGATGCCGTTTGCGAAGCGACCGACGCCGTCCTCGAGGTCCCAGACGTAGAGGTCGGGTTCCGGGAACTCCTCGGCCAAGAGCCCGAGCTCCGCTTCGCTCGGAAGGATCAGCGTGACCCCCCAACCACTGTGGTCGACCGCGAGTAGCTCGACCTCGAGGACGTCGCCCGGCCGAGCGCCCTCGATCGCGACAGGGCCGGTCAGCGTGTGGACTCGGTCGATGTCGAGGTCGGCGATGTCGGCGACCGTCGAGTCGGGGCCGAACTGTCCGCCGGTCGAGTCCCTGCAGGTAATGCGGACGACATCGCCGGACTCGACCGTCTGTACCGGCTCGAGGCTGTTGTCCCACGCGCTGTGTACGGTTTCGTCACTGGCACCGATCTCGTACGCCGCGCCCTCGTATTCGTCCGACATATGTCTTCAGTACACGCCATGTGACGCAATAAAATAACCGCTCGCTACAACCGCATACTGCCCTGTCCGGCCCGCCGCTGTGCATGCAGCAGGACTACTGTGCGTCCTCGAGCGACGGCACCGAAGCGACCTCGTTCTCGAAGAACGCGAGCCCGTGAATCCGGCTGTCGGCGGTCAGTTCGGGGTGAAACGAGGTGCCGACGACGGGGCCGTCCCGGACCGCGACCGGTCGGTCGTCCCACGTCGCGAGCACCTCGGCGTCGCCGACCGAATCGATGGCCGGCGCGCGGATGAACACCGCCGGATACGGCTCCTCGAGGCCCGCGACCGCGAGGGGCGCTTCGAAGCTGTCCTTCTGCCGGCCGAACGCATTGCGCTCGACGCCCACGTCGATCAACTCGAGTTCGTCGACCCGGTCGTCGCCGGCGTCGCTCGCGGCGACGATCAGGCCGGCACAGGTCGCGAGCAGCGGTTTGCCGTCGGCGACGTGGGCGCGGATTTCGGGGGCGATCCCCTCGCTGTGCAGCAGTCGGGAGATGGTCGTCGATTCGCCGCCGGGCATCGCGAGCAGGTCGCAGTCGGGGACGATCCCGGCGTCTCGAATTTCGCGGACCGTGACCTCGCGGTCACGGGCCGCCGCGGCGCGTTCGATGGCAGCCGCGTGTTCCTCGACGTCGCCCTGGACCGCGACGACGCCCGCAGTCAGTGACATGGCCACGGCTAGGGAGGGTGCCGTCAAAAAGTTCGCGCCACGAGCCGAGCGATGGACGGTGAGTCGCCGCGGTTCCGTGGGTCGGCGCGGTCGTCTTTGGTCTCCGCGTCCCTGCGTCAGTTCCCGTCGCGCGGGCGAGCGACGCCGGTCAGTTCGAAGCGCGCGCCGCCCGCCTCGCCGGTCGTCGCCTCGAGGCCCCAGTCGTGGGCCTCGGCGACCCGCTCGACGATGCCGAGCCCGAACCCGGTTCCGTCCTCGGCCGTCGTAAAGCCGATGTCGAAGACCGCGTCGCGTTCGTCCTCGGGAATCCCCTGTCCGGTGTCGGCCACGTAGAACCCGCCCTCGCAGTCGCCGACCGTCACCGTCAGGTCGGCGCTGGTCCCGCCGTCGGGAACCCCGTGATCGAGCGCGTTCCGGAACAGGTTCTCGAGCAACTGCTGCAGCCGGTCGGGATCCGCTCGGGCCCAACACTGTCCCTCGAGGTCGAGGGCGGCGTCGCCGGTGTCGACCATCGACCACGCCTTCGTCGCGCAGTCCCGAACCGAAACCGGCTCGAGGTCGACCGTCGTCGCGCCCTGCTCGGCGAGCGACAGGAGTTCCTCGATCAACTGCTCCATCCGATCGAGGGCCTCGTCGCAGGCCTCGAGCCGAGCGTGATCGCCCTCTTGTGCGAGTTCCAGCGAGCCCTGTGCCACGTTCAACGGGTTCCGCAGGTCGTGACTGACGACGCTGGTAAACTCCTGGAGGCGATCGTTCTGGCGCTCGAGGGTTTCGCGGGACCGCTCGCGCTCGGTCTCGTAGCTGACCCATTTGGCCATGAGTTTGACCAGCGTCCGCTCGGCCTCGGTGAAGCCGTCGCCTTCCCGGGGCTCGCTCGAGGCGAAACAGAGGGTGCCCCAGATGGTGCCGTCGACGGTCACCTTCGCGCCGACGTAGCTGCCGAGTTCGAACAGTTCGTAGGCGGGGTCGCCGGTCCAGCCCTCGTCGGGCGCGTTCGCGACGGTGACCAGTTCGTGGGTCTTGATCGTCTCCCGGCAGTAGGCCTCCGCGAGCGGGCAGGACTCGCCCGCCTGAAGCAAGGTGTGATCGCCCCACGACTGGACGACCGTCTGGGTCCGCTCGTCGAGGTTGATCCGGGTGAGAAAGCCGTAGGGAAGGTCCAGCGACTCACACCCCAGCTCCAGCAGTTCGGGGATCTTCTCGTCCAACGACGCGTCGGCTCCGGTCGAGATGTCATATAAGGCCTGTAGCGCCGTGACGCTGGCCTCGAGTTCCTCCTCGGCGCGCATCCGATCGGTCACGTCGGTAAAGAAGATCGAGAGGCCGTCCGCGGAGGGGTAGGCCCGGACCTCGAACCAGCGCTCGAGGGCGGCGAAGTACTGCGTGAAACTGACCGTCGTCTGCTCGGTGAAGGCGTGCTCGAGTTCGCGCTCGAACTCGGTGCCCGCGACGGCCTCGAACGCCGTTCCCAGCGACTCTCCGAGCAGGTCCTCGCGGGGACGGTCCAGCAGTTCGGCCGCCTGCTCGTTGATATAGGTGAACTCCCAGTCGGCGTCGATCGAGACGAAGGCGTCGGCGATCCGCTCCAACGTCGCCTCGCGTTCCCGTTCGAGTCGCTTGCGATCCGTGCGGTCTCGGATGACGGCGGTAAAGAGATGGTCCCCGTCGATCGCGGCCTCGCCGAAAGAGACCCCGACGGGCACCTCGTGACCGTCGGCGTGAAGCGCATCGAGTTCGGCCCAGTTCCAGTCGAGCGTCTGCTCGCCGGTCCGCAGGAAGTGGGCGATCGTGTCCCGGTGGCTGTTCCGGTACTTGCCCGGGACGAGCGTCGAGATCCGTTCGCCGACGAGATCCGCGGCCGCGTGCCCGAACAGCGATTCGACCGCGTCGTTGGCGTACCGGATCCGTCCGTCGTCGTCGGCCGTGATCACGGCGAAGGAGGCGTTCTCGGTGAGGGCGCGAAACCGGGCGGTCGCCGCCTCGAGGTCGCGGCGTTCAGTCGCCGCGTCGACCGCGCGTTCGATTCGCATCGCGAGACGAGTCCCGTGTTCCGCGGTCGAGACGGAGACACAGCCGGTCGCACCGGCCTCGAGCGCGGCGCTGGCGGCGTCCTCGTCCCAGTCCTCGGCGATCAGGAACACGGGGAGCTGGGGATCGAGTTCGCGGACCCGCTCGAGCAGCGAACGAGCGTCGACGTCCCCGGCCGTGGACCGACTCACGAGACAGCCGAGACGCCCCGTCCGAACCCGCTCGAGTACCGCGTCTTCGTCGGGGATCGATTCGACCGTAAGGCGATCGCTCNGAGACGCCCCGTCCGAACCCGCTCGAGTACCGCGTCTTCGTCGGGGATCGATTCGACCGTAAGGCGATCGCTCGCCCGCTCGAGGGCCCGGGGGATCTCGGCCGCGGGCGGGTGGCCACCGACGTAGGCGACGGTGCTGTCGTCCGTCGTCGCGTCCGCACCGTTCGGAATCGCGGTCGGCCGGGTCATGAAAGAACCACTGAATGTATCGCGAAGAGGGCCGACGAGGTAATAAGCCGTGTGGCAGTCCCCGGCGAGCGCGGCCGCCGCGCCGGCACCGCCATGGCGGCCGCTTTTGTCGCTGCCCGTTCCCGAATCGACCGTGTCGACCGTTCCAGCCGAGGCTGAACGCCTGCTCGAGAGCGAGCCGCTGATGGCCCATCTGGGGACCTGTGCCGAGGGCCGGCCCCACGTCGCAGCCGTCTGGTACCGGTACGCGGACGGGGTCGTCGAGATCGTCACGACCGGTCGGAAACTGGCCAACATCAAGGACAACCCGCGGGTCGCCCTCTCGATACAGCAAGACGACGCCGGACAGACGCAGTGGATGGTGTCGCTGCTCGGGACGGCGACGGTCGTCGCGGACGAGGCGGAGACGGCCGCAGCCCGCCGCCGGATCAACGAGAAGTACGACGCGGAGCCGGACGCCTACGCCGACAACACACTCGTTCGGATCGATGTCGGGTCGGCGACCTACCGGACCTACGACGACGCCCTCGAGTGACCGACAGCGTCCTCGAGCGATCGACGCCGGTCCTTACTCGCGATCCCTTCCCGGCGACGGCCCGCGCAGCCCTGGGTGGGTCCCCAGCTCGCGGACGCGGCGCATCCGGGCGCGGAGATCCGAGGGGGTCCCCGGTGCGGACTGCTCGACGGCAGTCCCGTCATCGCCGTCGCCGCCCTCGAGTTCGTCGACCGGTTTCGGGAACGTCCGGAGGTCCTTGTGGATTGCGAGGCCGGCGTACGCACCGTCGCCGATGGCGATCGTGGTCTGGTTCTGGCCGTGGGTGACATCGCCGACAGCATAGACGCCCGCGACACTGGTCTCCCGGTTTTCGTCGACATCGATCGCGCCGTCCTCGTCCAGTTCGCAGCCGAGGTCGGCGGCGAGGTCGGCGTTGTACGCGGAGCCGTACATCGCGAAGCCGCCGAGGTAGTCCCGCTCGGTCCCGTCGGCCAACGCGAGACCGCCGAGCCACGGCGGCTCGTCCGCGTCGATGCTCTCGTCGTCGTACGCGGAGACGACGGCCGTGTCGATCCGATCGACCGGGTGGGCCTCGAGTTGCGCCTCGGTTTCGTCGTCCCACTCCGGTTCGCGGTCGTTCAACAGGAGGTCGACGTCGGCCGTGAAGTTACACATCGTCATCGCGACGTGGGCCGCGCTCTCGGTGTGACCGAGGACGAAAACCGGGCCGTCACCCAGCGTGTACGCGTCGCAATGTAAGCAGTAGTGCAGGCCGCGGCCGGTAAAGCGCTCGAGTTCCGGCACCTCAGGGCTGCGGTCGCGGAAGCCGGTCGCGAAGACGACTCTGTCGGCGTCGACCGTCGCGTGGGTCGCCTCGAGTCGAAATCGGGGATCGTCAGCGGTGCCGGCCTCGTCGCCGCCCAGTTCCGTCACGGACTCGACGGCGTCCGGATAGAAGTCACCCCCGTAGTGCTCGAGTTGCGCGACGGCGTGGGCTGCCAGTTCCGATCCGGAGACGGTCTCCGAGACGCCCGGCATGTTGTGGACGTGGGTGACCGCCGCGTGACGGCCGCCCTCCTTCTCGAAGACGACCGTGCGGTGGCCGAGCCGAGTCGTGTACAGCGCGGTCGTCAGACCGGCGGGGCCGCCGCCGATAACGGCGACCTCGTACTCGAGGGGATCGCTCATGACACGCCCACTCGGACCCCCAGCGGGTTGAGGCTGGGCCGTGAATATGCGGCTACAGCGGGCCGCGATCCCCTCCTCGTATCAGGCGGACTGGTAGTCTCCGCGGTTCCGAAAGGGGTTGAAACGGGTCCGCGGTGGCGGTGGTGGTATGAGCCAGTTCCGCGACATCGACCTCGAGCTCCCCGCGACGGAATCGGGCGACGCCGACCTCGAGCACGGCTCGATCTTCTTCGTCGGCACCGCGACGGTGATCCTCGAATACGCCGGCTTCACGATCCTCACGGACCCTAATTTCCTCCACAGCGGCGATCACGTCCACCTCGGCTACGGCATCACGTCCCGGCGGCGGACCGACCCGGCGATGGATATCGATGACCTGCCGCCGATCGACTTCGTCTTGCTCTCACACTACCACGGCGACCACTTCGACCGCGTCGCCGAGGCGAAACTCGACAAGGACTTGCCGATCGTCACGACCCATCACGCCGCCGCGGAACTTTCGGAGAAGGGCTTTCGCGAGACCCACCTGCTCGAGACGTGGGAGGTGTGTCATATCCGGAAGGGAGACGCGCGCCTGACGATCACGGCGATGCCCGGTCGCCACGGCCCGCCGGTCGTCTCGAAGGGGCTGCCGCCGGTGATGGGCAGCATGCTCGAGTTCCGATCCGGTGATGTGGGTCCGGATGAGCCACCGTTTGTGCGGCTCTACGTCTCCGGCGATACGGTCGTCTACGACGCCCTCGAGGAGATTCCCGAGCGCTACCCCGAGATCGATCTCGCACTGTTGCATCTGGGTGGGACGCGGATTCTCGGCGTCCTCCTGACGATGGACGCCGAACAAGGGGCCGAGGCCGTCGACCTGATCGACGCCGACACCGCGATTCCGATCCACTACAACGACTACGAGGTGTTCCGGTCGCCGCTCTCGAACTTCAAGGCCGCCGTGGAGAAGGCGGGGCTCGAGGACCGGGTGGAGTACCTCGAGCACGGCGAGAGCTACGAGTTCGAACCGCCGTCGGGCCGTGATCGGAGCGGGTGAGCGGTCGGTTCGTTTGGATAGCGTCTCGATCCGGCTCGAGCAACCGATATGCGGTGGCGCGCGCTGGGCAGCGGTGAACAAGAGTGAACCGCAGCCCAAAGCTCCGTGCGAGCGAATCGGCTGGGGAGGGCGTGGAAATCACTATTGCCACGATAGCAGAGCGCTTGGTGTCATGCTCACCAACGAAGAGCGTCCTGCTCGTGCTGGCGGCACGGAATCACCACACCCTCCCCAGCCGATTCGCTCAGTCACTCCGTTCCGTCGCTCATCCCTCGCACAGCTTCGAACCGCAGTTCGCCGGTCGCTCACTGCGGTTCAGCGCGCGCCACCGCAGGCCGCTGTCGATCCTGACCGATGCGGCGTCGGCAAACAGTAGTGTCAGAACCTCGAGCGCTGCGAATCAATTCTCGAGCCGTTCGCGCGCAGCGGCGACCACCAGCGGGAGCGTGATCGTCGCGTCGGCGTAGACCGAGACGTTGTCGGCGTCTTTCTCGAGTTTGCCCCACGAGCGGGCCTCGTCTAAGGTCGCGCCGGAGAGACCGCCGGTCTGTTTGGGGTCCATCGTGAGCTGGACGGCGTAGTCGTAGGCGTCGGGCGAGACCAGCATCGTCTGGAGGGTGAAGTTCTTCGGGACGCCGCCGCCGACGACGAACGCGCCGGCCTCGTCGGCCTCGAAGGCGATGTCCGTAAGCGGGGTCATGTCCGCCAGCGCGTCGAGCGAAAAGTCGGAGGTCTGGGAGTACATCCACGCCTGCAGGCCGAGCACGGAGTCCTGAATCGCGGGGCAGTAGATCGGCACGTCGTTCTCGTAGGCCGCCGCGGCGATGCCGGCGTCCTCGTCGACGTCGTCGCGTTCGTTGACCTCGGCGTTGGCCCGGCCGAGTTCCTCTGTGAGCCGCTGGATCGGGACGACGCCGTCCTCCTCGAGGACCGGGAAGACCTCCTCGCGCAGGTGGGACTCGAAGGTCGCGAAGAACTCCTGTGGGAGGTAGACGTTGTAGATGCGGTCGACCTCCTCGTCGCGTAAGGTCTCGTCGTGTTCGCGCTCGGTCTTGCCCTCCTCGTGGACCGCGCCGTGGTGGTGTTTGCCGCCGATGGCCTCGATGGAATCGTGGGTGAGGTTCGCCCCCGTCGTGACGAGGACGTCGATGTGGCCGTCCCGGATCAGGTCGGCGACGATCGCGCGCATCCCCGTCGGGACCATCGCGCCCGCCAGCCCGAAGAAGACGGTCACGTCGTCGTCGAACATCGACTCGGTCACGTCGACGGCCTCGTGGAGGTCCGCCGCGCCGACGCCGGCCGACCCGTACTCGTCTGCGAGTTCGCCGACCGTCATGCCCGCGCGGACCTCCGCGTGGCCGACGGGATCGTGCGAGAACGTCTCCCGTTCGGGCTCGTGGTGGCCGCCTGTCGCCTCGCTGTCGCCGTCGTCGCTCCCGTGCTCGTGGTCGTCGCTCATGTTTTCGCATCCGCGAGCCAACGGTTTGAACGCCGCGGTTCGGATCGTTTCTCGCCTCGAGCCGACCGAATCGCCGACGGGGTCACTGCTGTCGCTTCGGCAACCGGGCTCAGGGCTCCTTATCGAGGCCGACGATTTCGAACCGCGCGCCGCCGCGAGCGCTGTCGGTCACGCCGATCGACCAGCCGTGTGCCTCCGCGATCTCTTTCACGATCGGCAGGCCGAAGCCGGTGCCGTCCGCTCGAGTCGTCCGGCCGAAATCGAACACGGCTGCCCGGTCCGCCTCGGGAATCCCCGGGCCGTCGTCGGCCACGTAAACCCCGTCCTCGCAGTCACCGACCGTGATCGTCACCGGTGGCGGACAGTGGTCGATAGCGTTCCGAAAGAGGTTCTCGAACACCTGTTGGAGGCGGCTCGCGTCACCCTGTACCGTTCGAGTCGTCTCGACGGTGAGTTCTCCGGTGTCCGTCTCGATCATCTCCCAGCTGTTTGCGGCACACGTCGCAAGCGAGACCGGCTCCGGGTCCTCGATGGCGTTCCCTCGGCGAGCCAGCGTCAGGAGATCCTCGATGAGTTCGCGCATGCGCTCGTGGGCCGCCGCCACTCGATCGACGTGCGGGTTCTCAACGTCGTCGGACAGCATCTGAAGATGTCCCGAGGCGACGTTCAGCGGGTTCCGGAGGTCGTGGCTGATGACGTGTGCGAACTGCTCGAGTTGTTCGTTCCGGCGTCGAACCAGGTCCTCGGCCTGCTTGCGTTTGACCAGTCCGCCGAGGTTTTTCGCGACGTCGGTGACGTCCCTGACGAGCGCTTCGTCGCTGTCCCGGGCGTCCCGTAAGAAGAACACGAGGACCGCGACGACGGACTCCTCGTCCTCGGTCTTCACGGGGACGCTCAGGGCGGCCCGAAGGCCACATTCGGCGGCCGTTTCGGTTCGGTGGAAGACGGACGGTGGCTCCCGTGAGACGTCGGTGATCCACTCTCGCCGGCCGGACTCGTAGACGCGTCCGGGAAGGCCCGAGCCGGGCGCGAAGGTCACGGCTTCGCTCCGTTCGAGGAACCGATCGCAGTCGGCGTCGTCAGTGTGGCCAGCGATGAATTCGAGTTCGTCGCTCGCAGCCGCCGGCTGCCACACTTCTCCGTATGCCCACTCGGTGTAGTCACAGATCGACTGGAGCGTCGTCTCGAAGCCGTCCTGAAGCGTTTCCGCCGTTCCGATACAGCGACTGGTTTCGGTCAGGAGTCGCCGTTTTGCCTTGGCTCGTTCGCGCTCGGTGATGTCGGTATAGAGAGCGATGCCGTCGATCGACGTTGACTCGTCACACGGGATACTCCTGTGAAGGAACTCCCCGAGCCCGTCGGCAGTCCGGCGCGTGAGCTGCTGTGAGGTCGTTTCGCCGTCTTTCGTGGCACCGTCGATGTCGCTCGCCTCTCCCGCATACTCCGCCGGAATGATCCAGTCGTTGAGCGACTCCCCGCCGATGTCCCCCGCTTCGTACCCGAACGTCTCCTCGAAGGCGTCGTTGACGTTTCGAACGATCGGTTCCCCGTCGACGAATTCGAACTCGACGACCGCGTCCTGTACGTTTTCGACGAGGTGCTGATACCGAGCGGCTGCCCCGTGGCCGCTCGAGGCGGCAGTCGTCAGTGAGTCTTCCCCATCAGACTCAGTCATTCACGCGAGATAACACGGCCCGGACAAATAACGTCCCTGATTAGCACGGTGCGCAGTGCTCAGACCGAGCAAACGGGACGATACTCGCGTCGGGTTCCCGGTCCCGTCAGTGCGGACGATCGAGACGCGAGTCCGTCCTCACAGCCCCGTCGGAACCTCGAGGAATGCCGTCTCGAGGCCCCACTCCGCGACTAACTCCTGTAGCGATCGCACGCCGAAGGTCTCCGTCGCGTAGTGGCCCGCGAGGAAGACGTGGATGCCGGCCTCCTGGGCCTCGTGGTAGGCTTTGCCTTTCCCCTCGCCGGTCACCAGCGCGTCGGCGTCCGTTGCGGCGGCCTCGTCCAGCCAGTCGACCCCGCTGCCGGTGACGATCGCCACGTCCTCGATCTCGTCGGGGCCGAAGTCGAGGTGTTGGACCGGCTGCCCGCCCGTCTCGAGGGTTTCCTCGAGTTGCTCGCGCAGTTCGTCGGGGGCGTAGGCGTCGGCCGCCGTCCCGCGCTGGCCGATGTACTTGGGGCCAAGTTCGCCGAAGGGGGCGCGGTCCTCGAGGCCGAGCACGTCGGCGACGCCGGCGGCGTTGCCCAGTTCCTGCTGGCCGTCCAGCGGGAGATGGGAGACGTACAGCGCGAGGTCATTGTCGATCAAGGGCGCGATGCGGTCGTAGGTCCGCCCGGTTACGCGGTCGAAGCCGCCCCACGAGAGCCCGTGGTGGACGACCAGCAGGTCCGCGTCGGCCTCGACGGCGCGGTCGACGGTCTCGCGGACGCCGTCGACGGCGACGGCGACGCGCTCGATTTCGGCCTCGTCCGGGCCGATCTGCAGGCCGTTCGCGCTGGCGTCGAGGTCGGCGTAGTCGGCGGTTCCCAGTTCCTCGTCGAGTCGATCGACGACTGTCGAGAGTTCCATGGCCGTTCGTTCGGCGGTGATCGCCTTGTATCCGGCTGATTCCGACCGATCCCGCAGGTGATTCCGGCTCGAGTCGGCCGGGAGACACGTGAACGCTCAAATCGAAAAACCGCGCGTCGGACCCGCTACATCAGGTAGAACAGCGGGAACAGGAACACCCAGACGATGTCGACGAAGTGCCAGTAGAGCCCGAAGTACTCGACGGGCCGGCTGTCCGTGAGGTAGGCGTCGGCGGTCGCGGTGCGGTAGATCATGAACCCCGCGATGAGCAGGCCGAGGATCACGTGGAACGCGTGCAGTCCGGTCGTCACGAAGTAGATCGAGTAGTTGAGGTCGGTAAACCAGTAAATTCCGTGCGAGAATTCGTAGCTCCACTCCCAGCCTTTGATACCGAGGAACGCGAACCCGAGCAACAGCGTGGCCCCCATCGAGGCCAGCAGCCCGCGCTTGTTCTCGCGTTCGGCCATCACCAGCGCCAGAATGACCGTGAAACTCGAGGACAACAGGACATAGGTGTTACCCAACCCCACGAGCTCGGAGGGCGGGACGGTTTCGAACTCGTTCCAGCCCGTGTGGAGCCGCATGAAGATGTACGCGCCGATGACGGCACCGAAGACGATCACGTCCGAGGCGAGGAAGAACCAGACGCCGAGTTTCGTGCCCCCGACGTTCTCGAACGGCCAGCGCTCGGCGATCGCCAGTTCGGGCGCGTCGAACTCCTCGCGGCCGTACTCGAAGAGCGTGTAGCCAAGCACCCCGACGCCGACGGCTAACAGCACCGGATGGACGAGATCGGTCGATCCGGCGTCGGGGAACTCCGCCCCGCGCTCGGCGGCGAAGGTGGCGACCCACGGCGTCACCCCCGACAGCCCGAGGAACGTGACGAACATGCCGATCCCGATGCCGAACGGCCAGATGCTCGCGTGATCCTCATGGTCCGCCTCGAGCGGGTCGGTCTGTCCGACGCGTTCGTGTGTCGCCGCGCCACCGTCGGCCGCGGGCGTCGCGTCGTCGACGAACTCGAGGTGGCCGCTGGCGTAGCTTGGCCGGTCCGGCCAGTTCTCGAGCGGCGGCGGGGAGGTCGTCGCCCACTCGGCGGTCCGGGAGTAGGCCCACGGGTTATCGGGGGCCTCGGGACCGGAGACGAGACTCTTGCCGAGCGCGTAGAACATGATGAGGTAGGACGCGCCGAGGACGAAGGCCCCGACCGTCGCCAGCTGGTGATAGAGCGTCAGCTCCGAACTGAAGTCGAAGACGCGACGCGGTGTCTCCCAGGCCATGAACATCGGGAAGTACAGCAGGTTGAACCCGATGAAGTAGACCGCGAAGTGGAGTTTGCCCAGCGTCTCGTCGTACATCCGCCCGGTGATCTTCGGCCACCAGTAGTAGATCGCGCCGACTAGCGCCGTCGAGCCGGCGACCATCACGTAGTGGAAGTGGGCGACGACCCAGTAGGTGCCCCGGAACTCGTAGTCGAGCACGACGGCACCGAGGAAGACGCCGGTGATCCCCCCGAGAATGAACAGGACCAGCGCGCCGAGATTGAACAGGAACGGCGTCGTAAACCGGACCCGACCCTTGACCATCGTGTAGATCAGCGAGAAGACCATCAGATCGAATGGCAGCGAAATCCCGATTGTCGTCGCCATGAACAGCGTTTTGATGGGGAGATTGATCGTCGTCAGGAACATGTGGTGCATCCAGACGAGGAACGACTGGACCCCCACGAGGACCATTGCGATGATGACCCACTTCCGGCCGACCAGCCGCCGGCCACAGAACGTCTGGAACGTCTCGAAGAGGACCCCGAGCGCGGGGAAGAAGACGATGTACACCTCCGGATGCCCGAAGAACCAGAACAGGTGCGCCCATAGCAGGCTTGAGCCCTGATCGGTCGCGTAGTACTGGGTCAGTAAGATCCGATCGCTGACCAGCAACAGCAGGGCGGCGAGCAGCGCCGCGAAGGCAAAGAGCATCATCCAGACGGTCAGCAGGATCGACCACGTAAACAGCGGCATGTTCCACAGGCCGAGCCCCTCCGCGCGCTCGTAGTGGATCGTCGTGAGGAAGTTGACCGTCGCGATCGTCGTCGACATGACGAACAGGACCAGTGCGAGGATCGTCAGGTTCCCACCGGACGTCGCCGCCATCGCCGTGTTGTACATCGGCACGTTCAGCGGGGCGTACATGTACCAGCCGCCCGCGAAGGCCCGGCCCTGAAAGAACGCCAGCGCGAGGAGGATCCCCGAAAACAGGTAAAACCAGTAACTCATGGCGTTCAGCCGCGGGAACGAGAGGTCCTTCGCTCCGATCTGGAGCGGGACGAGGTAGTTCGCGAACCCGAACGCAAAGGGCGAGAGGTACCAGAAGACCATCAACAGCCCGTGGTTCGTCACCGCCTGATTGAACTCCTGATTCTCGAGGAGGCCGATCCCGCCGGACTCCCACATGTGCGTGCGGAACAACAGCGCGAGGACGCCGCCGAACAGCAGGAAGAAGATCGCGGTCGCTAAGTAGAGGATGCCGACATCCTTGTGATTGGTCGTGACCAGCCACCGCTTGACGGTCGTCCGCGGCGGGAGCTCACTCATTCGGTACCACCTCCCGACCGGGCGCGCCTCGAGTCGGCGTCGCTTCGGGCCGGTACCCCCGCTCCCCTCGCGAGCCGACTGCCGGGACGGCCCTTCGAATAGACGGCGGAACCCATACTGGACACACTCCGACGATTCCCCGTATCAAGGTGTCCGGTGCGACTGCAGGCGGTACATTTCCAATGGCGGACTTCGACGGCCAGACGTAGCGATTCTCGTCCCGCTTTACGACCGCTGCTGAGGACTCAGTGGCTGAATTCCGATCGAAGCCGACCGTTCGCGGTTCACGCCATCATCGGCGACTCGACTCCCGGCCCAGTCCGGGGTAGTCGGCGATGATCCCGTCGACCCCAGCGGCCGCGAGCCGGTCGAACTGGACCCAGTTCGTCACCGTCCAGGCGTTGACCGCCCGCCCCTCCTCGTGAGCGGTCTCGAGCACGTCGATTTCGTCGTCGGTCTCGGTCGCACTCTCAGAATCCGCGTCGGCACTACGGATCGCGCTCTGGGGCGGGTGGATCGCCTCGCACTCGTACCGGCGCGCGATCTCGAGGCCGGCCGCGAGGTCGTCCCGGAGCAGCGGCGCGGCGGCGTACTCGGCCGTCACGTCGCGCAGCGCCGCGATGGCTCCTTCGCAGAACGACGAGAAGAGGAGGTCGCCGCCGAAGGCGTCGCAGTCGGCGACGACGCGCTCGACGAACGGCCGCCACGCCTCGCGGCGCGCGGCGCGCTCGTCCGGCGGGAGCGACTCGCCGACGCGGAGATCCGACCGTCCCGCCCCCTTCAGTTCGACGTTGAGACCGACCGTTTCGGGGGTCGCCTCGAGCACGTCCGCGAGCGTCGGCACCGTCGCCTCGGTGCCGAGCACCCGCGTTTCCTGGAGGGCCTCGAGCGGCGTCTCCCGGACGAGACCGATCCCGTCGGTGAGCGGTCGCCCGTCGCGGGTTCCCTCGAGACGGTCGTCGTGGACGACCACCGGCGTCCCGTAGGCGGCCGGCCGCACGTCGATTTCGATCATCGCGGTCTCGTCGTACTCGACGGCGCGTTCGATCGCGGCGACGGTGTTCTCGGGGGCGATACCGGCGTAGCCGCGGTGGGCGATGACTGCGGGACGGGCCATAGCGGAGCGACGGCCGGCCGGGTAATGGAAGTACGCCCTCGTGCAGGGTAGCGACGTGGCGTTTCCCGGCCGGTTGTTCATCCGTGTGTCCAGCAAACGTTCCCTATGACCGACACCACGCTCGCCGACGTCGAACGCGCGCTCGACCGTGCGGCCGACCTCGAGACCGAGGAGGCCGTCGCCGTCCTGCGGACAGCCAAGCAGGACCTCGCCGATCTGGGCTCGAACCCGGACGTCGACGAGGAACGGCGGCGGGACCTCGAGACCCGACTCGAGCAGCGCATCCGCGAGGTGTCCGAACGCGACGCCTACGACAGCGGCTTGGGGGCGGCCATGAACCCGGCCGAAGACGACGCGCCGTAGCGGTACGGGCGGGCGCTGCCGACCGAAAACCGGCCGATCGCCGATTCCAGCTCGTCGGAGAACCCGGCGATATCGGCCGATCTCCGGCCCTTTTATTCGGGTGCCGTCCGGAGGAGTCGGTATGCGAATTGCACTACTTGGCGGTACCGGCGACATCGGCGAGGGGCTCGCGCTCCGACTTGCCCGCGACACGAGCCACGAGATCCTCATCGGCTCCCGGGACCCAGAGAAGGCCCGTGACGCCGTCGCAGAGTACGAAGGCGAACTCGCCGACCGCACCGACGAGGTCGACATCAAGGGCTTCGGCAACGAGATGGCGGCCGACCGGGCCGATGTCGTCGTCCTCAGCGTCCCGCCGTACTACGTCGGCGACACCGTCGAAGCGGTCGCCGACAGCCTTGACGCGGACTCCGTGCTGGTGACGCCCGCGGTCGGCATGCAGGGCGACGAGGACGGCCTACACTATCACCCGCCCGATGCCGGCAGCGTCACCGAACTCGTCGCCGCGCGGGCCCCCGACGAGGTCCCGGTCGTCGGCGCGTTCCACAACCTCGCGGCCGACGCGCTGTCGAACCTCGACAACGAACTCGATCTCGACACGCTCGTCGTCGCTGACGACGACGCGGCCGGCGACACGGTGCTGACGATCGCCAACGAGGTCGACGGGCTGCGCGCGCTCGAGGCGGGGCCGCTGGCCAACGCGGCCGAAGTCGAGAGCGTCACGCCGCTTGTCATCAACATCGCGAAGTACAACGAGGACATGCACGACGTCGGCGTGAAGTGGACCTGAGCGGACGAGAACGCGCCCGACGCCGTCGCGTACCGTTCCTGACTTCAACCCGCCTTCTCTAACCGGCCTTCGATCTCGAGACCACCTCGTGGCCACTCCGCAAGCGTGGCTCCGCGTCGGTACTGATCACGAGGAGAAAAGCGACCGGTCAGTTACGCGCCGGCCGACTCGAGGGCGTCCTCGATGTCGTCGCGCTGGGTGACGCCGACGAAACGCTCGACGATGCCGTCGTCGTTCTCGATGATGAGCGTCGGCAGCGATCGAACCTGATACTCGTTTGCCACGTCCTGTTTCTCGTCGACGTTTACTTTCTCGACTTCGAATCGGCCCTCCCAGTCGTCCTCGAGCTCCTCGAGGATCGGGTCCTGGGTCTTGCAGGGGCCACACCAGTCCGCGTAGAAGTCCTTAAGTGTGACAGTCATGCGGTCAACGCTAGTTGCCACGCGCCGCGCATAAGGGTTTCCCACTGCCAATACGTTGCCGTGATCGGCGACGCGATCGGTCGAAAGGTTTAGTTTCGGGGGCCCATAGGAACGGGTATGGATAAAGGACAGAACACCGGTGGCCTGATGTCCAGTGCCGGACTCGTTCGGTACTTCGACTCCGAGGACTCGAACGCCATCCGTATCGACCCCAAGACGGTCATCGCGTTCGGCGTGCTGCTGGGCGTGCTGGTCCAGCTGCTGACGATCGTCTCGTAACGCGCCGATCAGCCACTTTTCTCACTCCCATCACAGATAGCGGCAGCGCCGGTGAGCGAACGTCTAGTTTTTGCCACCATCGCGGCGTCGCCGCCCCCGGGGCTCTCAGTAGTCCGCTCTGAGCCGCTCGAGGTCGAGCGCGAGGTAGTGCCACAACGTTCCCGTCAGCCCCTGATCGGCGATCCGCCGGCCCGAACTCTCGACCAAGACGGTCGGACAGTAGGCCGTCGGAAACCGACCGGCGAGCGCTCGGCTGAAGGCCGTGTCCTCGTTCGACACGCGGGGAAAGCCGCCGATTTCCTCGAACGCTCGCCGGTGGACGAGACAGTTGAACCCCGGCAGGATCGGGCGCTCGAGCCGCGAGAAGACGTGATTGATCGTCAGTTCCATCAGTTTCGCCCGTCGCGGGCCGGTGATCCGACAGGACGAACTCGCGGCCGCGAGCCCGTTGGCCTCGACGAAGCCGAGCAGGTCGGTCAGATAGTTCGCCCGCACCCGCGTGTCCGCGTCGATGAAGGCCAGCCACTCGCCGGCCGCCCGTTCGGCCCCGAGGTTCCGAGCGGCAGCGATGCTCGAGCCGGCGTCCCGGACGACGGTCGCGCTGTACTCGCGGGCGATCGCCGGCGTTTCGTCGGTCGAACAGCCGTCGACGACGATCACCTCGTACTCGTAGCTCGTGTCCAGTGCGGTGAGACTCGCCAGAGTACCCCGAAGATAGTCGGCCTCGTTTCGCGCCGGGATTACGAAACTCACGTCGCAGTCGTCGTCGCCCGCTCGATCGTCGCTCGCCATCGTCGTAGCGGTGAGAACTCGACCGCGGGTTCTCAAGCTATCGGAGTCCCAACGTCCCCGCGGGCGCTGACCGGACGAGAGCCGTCTGTTAGTTGGGGGTGCGGTAGTGAATCGGTCGAGTGACGGCTCGAGCCGTCGATACTCGCCAAAAGAGATGCTGTTTCTACTAGCTAAACTATGATCCTAAACCCGCGGTGATTGGTTCCAGTGAACACTCCACAGGGCCGCTATATATCATGAACTTTTATAACCAAGGAGCGGATAGGGTGGAGTAGAGATGTCGGTCGTACACGTAGTAGCGTAAGCCCGTTGGCGACGACGAGTACCGCTTTTCGACGAAATCCACACCCGACCGACATGAGTACCCAACACCTGCAGTCCACGACCGACGCCGAACCGACACCCGACCGAACCACGATCCGAACCCCGCGCTCGAGCCCGCTCGAGGACCCGCGGACGGCTACCGATCGCGCCCAGCGGATGTTCTCGCATGGAGACACGGGGCGACTCGAGAACCTGATCGACGAGTGGAACGCGGCCTTTGCAAACAAGAGCGCGGACGGCTCGTAACAGCGCCCGATTTTCGCCGGCGAACCCAAACCGTCTTTGGAGCGACGGCGGTAGGATCGCGTGGCCGATGACGATGCACCCGCTCCGAGCCGGACTCGGCATCCGGTGGTGACGAGCCCTATGAGTGCCGAGGCCTTCGGTTTACGCGTAGTATCCGTCAATTCTCGACTAATAGATCGATCGTAGGTTCCAGTAGCAAGCGAGAACGGAACGTCGACGGAACCGCCCGGAAATTCGTCTCTCGGCCGAACCGCAGTGGCTGGTTCCTCGAGCCGAACGGTCGTCCGTGAGTTCGGACTCGAGTAGACGGGTATTTTCCGTTGGAGCCCATCTACCAGATAATGCACTCGGAAACCGATTATACTAGTTTGCTCGAGAGTTTTGTCCGATGAATCCGACTCGCGTCGACTTCGTGGTCGACCTCGCGTACGGGATTATGATTTTCGCTGCGGTCGCGCTCATCGTCGCGGTCGAGACCAGCGTCGGCGTCGCGTTCGGGCTCGGAGTACTGGCCTCCTACGTCATCCACGTCGTGTGGAAGATGGCCCGGTTCGACCCCGACTGGATGACGACCGAGGTCGCCGAACGAGTCGAAGAGACGGTCACCGACACGGTCAGTAAGGAGGTCGAAGAGACGGTCAGTGATACCGTCAGTAAGGAAGTCGGAGAGACAGTTAGCAAAGAGGTCGAGGAAACGGTCAGTGATACTGTCAGTAAGGAAGTCGAAGAGACAGTTAGTGATACGGTCAGCAAAGAGGTTGAGGAGACGGTCAGCGATACCGTCAGCAAAGAAGTCGAGGAGACGGTCAGCGATACCGTCAGCAAGGAAGTCGACAACGTGGCGGAAAAAGTCGGGGAGACCGTCAGTGAGGACGTGACCAAGCAGGTCGAAGAGACGGTTACCGACACGGTCACCAAGGAAGTCGAGGAGACGGTCAGTGACACTGTCAGCGAGGAGGTCGAGAAAACGGTCAGCGAAGCGGTCGACGAATCCGCTGCCAATGCAGTCGAGACGGACGAGGACGATTCGGACTCAGACGGCCGAGAAGAACCGCGTCCCTCGAGTTCGGGCGCGGAGTAACCCGGACCCGTGTCGAATGAGTTCGGACTATAGCGCCCGCCTCGAGACGCGACGCGGACGGACTACTTCTGTGCAGTGCGGAACGCGCGAACGGTATCTCGTTTGCCCGACTCGGCCTCGACCTCGAGCAGGCCGAGATCGGTAAACACCTGGTTCCAGTCGCGGTGGTACAGCGGGAAGTCGTCGTTGACGTAGCTCACGTCGAGGTCGTCCGAGTCCGGCTGGTTGTCGTCGCTGTCGCCGTCATCGTTCTCGCCCTCGTTTTCGACCGTGATGAGGAGGTCGGCGGTGATCCGGGTCAGGTCCTCGAGCACCCATTCGACGTCCGGGTGGAGGTGCTGGAGTGTCTCGACCGAGTAGACGACATCGAACTGGTCGTCCGCGAAGTCGCCGACGGTGTCCTCGATTGTGTCGTGATAGAACGTGCCGGTAGCGGCGAGGTCGGGGTAGTTCTCTTCCATCACGTCGAAGGCGTCCTCGTTGACGTCGATGCCGTGCAGGTTCTCGAAGCCCTGTTCGTGGAGGTGGGCGAGGTGACGGCCCGAGCTACAGCCGAGTTCGAGGACGGCCGCGTCTCGGTCGACGAACCGATCGAGAATGCCGTGGATCGACTCGCTCCGCTGGTCCGGCCCGTAGTGGGCGTAATACTCCGGCGAGTACGCGCCGGATCGTTCTGCCCACTGACGGCGGACCTCGTTAGAATTCACGTGTGTGGTTCTCGGCGCACACCTAAAGCCTAGTCGACTCGCCCGATCCCCGCCGGTCGCCACTTCTGCTTTCGTGCGGGGTCCGAGCGCCGAGGACCCCACCCGCACCCGTTTTCGGGCGGGAAACGGTACCGATAATCCGAGGGCCTACGTGTCTCCTGCGCGGAGTACCACTGTCGAATGACTACAGACTCGTCGCCCGAGACCCGAGACCTTCGGGAGACCGTCCGCTTCTACCTGCTCGATCACCGGACGCCGCTGGGAAAGGCGATCGACATCGCACTGTTGGCGCTGAACCTCGTGTTCGTCGCCGCCTTCGTCGCGGAAACCTATCCCCTCTCCGAGGACCTCCGATCGCTCCTCTGGACCCTCGAGGTCGCGATCGCCGCCGTCTTTCTGGTGGAGTACGTCCTGCGACTGTACGGTGCCGCGGATCGCCTCGCGGAGTTTACCGACGTCTATACGATGGTCGATCTGGTCGCGATTCTCCCGACCTTTCTCGCGGCGGGCTTGCCGGGGGTCGCGGCGGTCGCCAACGTCGGCTTTCTCCGCGTGGTCCGGGTCGTCCGTGTCCTCCGGTTCTATCGGTTCACGCGGGACGCGGAGTTCTTCTTCGGGACGATTTCGGACAACGCCTTGCGCGCGCTGAAGTTGCTGCTGACGGTGCTGGTGCTCCTGTTCGTCTCCGCCGGCCTGTTCTACAGCGCGGAGCACGCCGCCAACCCCGAGGTCGCGACGTTCGGCGACGCCTTCTACTACGTCGTAGTCGCGCTGTCGACCGTTGGATTCGGCGATATCGTCCCGCTGACGACCGCAGGTCGGTGGATCACGGTGGCGGCCATCTTGGCTGGGATTATCGTGCTCCCGTGGCAGGCCAGCAAGATCGTCCGCGAGTGGAGCCATAGAGAGAAGGTCTCCGTCGCGTGCCCGAACTGCGGGCTGTCGTCGCACGACCGCGACGCGTCCCACTGCAAGGCGTGCGGTCACGTCATCTATCAGGAGTTCGATTCCAACGAGTGACTCGAGCGGGCGTTTCCAACACGCCCTCGCTTCCACCTTCCCGTCGAGTACCGAATCGGACGAAAACGACTCGGGGGTTTACTTTTGTTCCCAAAACGACTGTCTGGCCCATGGCTTGGTAAATCGATGTCTCGTCGCCACCGCGCTCGAGGACGGTCGCTCGCTGGTACGTCAACTGTCGATAGCAAAACGGCCGGAAACCGCCGAGACGGACGGGGTCAGTGATGGGGTCGAGGGCTCGACCGCTAGCGTAACGGCGGGGATACAATCCCGTAATCCCTCGTGAGAGACGGTTTCTACGAGCCGATGCGTTCGTTTATTCCCGCCGGGTGAATTGCGAATATACGGTCGTCGATTGCGATGTCGACGAGTGTCGAAAACGCGATCGAAAAAATATGAGTTATCAGTCTGGAGTCGAGCGTATGTACTACCGACCCACACACTCCAATAATGTCTGGTAAATACGACCTCGTAATCGTCGGCGGTGGTATCAGTGGCGCGTCGCTTCTGTACACGACCGCGAAGTTCACTGATATCGACTCGATCGCGCTGATCGAGAAGGAATCGGAGATCGCAGCGATCAACTCCCACCACACGAACAACTCCCAGACCCTCCACTTCGGGGACATCGAGACCAATTACACGCTCGAGAAGGCCGAAGAGGTCAAAGAGGGGGCGGAACTCCTCGCGGGGTATCTGGAGAACCACGACGCCGACCGGGAGATGCATTCGAAACGCAGCAAGATGGTGCTCGGGGTTGGCGACGAGGAGGTCGACCAACTCGAGCAGCGATACGAGGAGGAGGGCTTCGGCGACCTCTATCCGAAGCTCCGACCGATCGAACGCGAGGAGATCGCTGAACTCGAGCCCAAGGTCGTCGAGGGCCGCGATCCCTCGAAGGACATGCTCGCGCTCCAGACGCCGGACGGCTACGTCGTCGACTACGGCGAGACGACGAAGTCCTTCGTCGAGCAGGCAAGCGAGGAGGCAAACGTCGACATCTACACCGGGACGAAAGTCGAGGACATCACGCCGACGCTCGACGGGTACACGATCGAGACCGACGACGGCCGGTTCGACTCCGACGCCGCCGTCGTCGCCGCCGGCTCGCACAGCCTCCAGATCGCGAAGGAACTCGGCTACGGCCAGGACAAGGTCTTGCTCCCCATCGCCGGGAGCTTCTTCCTCGCGGACGACCTCCTGAACGGCAAGGTCTACACGCTCCAGATGAAGAAACTGCCCTTCGCCGCGGTCCACGGAGACGCCGACGTCCACGACGGCAGCGTCACGCGGTTCGGACCGACCGCGAAACTCGTGCCCACCCTCGAGCGCGGCCGCATCTCGACGGTCAAGGACTTCCTCGACGTGTTCGGACTGAACGCGGCGGCGTTCCTGAGCTACGCCAACATCCTCTCCGATCGCATCCTCCTGCCGTACGTGCTCCGGAACCTCGTCTATGACCTCCCGAACGTCGGCCGGAAACAGTTCCTGCCCCACGTCCAGAAGGTCGTCCCGAGCGTCGAACTCGAGGACATCGAACGCGCCAAGGGCTACGGCGGCGTTCGCCCCCAGATCGTCGATACGAAGAACAAGTCCCTGGACATGGGCGAGGCCAAAATCGTCGGCGACGACATCATCTTCAACATCACGCCGTCGCCGGGTGCCTCGACCTGTCTCAAAAACGCCATGCGCGACACGCACACGCTGCTCGAGTTCCTCGACGGCGACTACGAGTTCGACGAGGACGCCTTCCGGTCGGAGACGATCGACAACTTCCCGCGCGGCGACGACTCGGACGGCAAGAAAGTGGCTGCACCCGACGCCGACGACTAACTGACTCGCCACGTCGACTCCGTTCGATCGGTTTCTATTCTCTCGTGTCTCGCCCGACAGCGGGCGATTCGAAGGGGCCGGGACGCGCCGATGCCGTCTGACGTGATCAGCCTATTCTCCGCGCTCGCTCGAGCCGTTCCCCATCCGCTCGGTGTAATCCCAACTGTAGATCTCTCGGGGCTCGATTCGGATCCGAACCTCGTCGCGGTCGTCGTCGAGCAACCGGTCGGCGAGCGGCGAGTCCGTGTCGCCGAGGTAGCGCTCGACGAGATCGCGCAGCACTGCCGTGGCGTTTTCCGAGGAGATATCGACGGTTCCGTTGCCCCTGATCCCACGGTAGGGGACCCGATTCGTCGAGATATCGAAGGCGATCTCCGGGTCGTTCCGCAGGAACCGAACCACGTCGGCGTTCGCTTGCGTCGCACACTCGAGCGAGCCGTCGCGGTAGCGATACCACAGCGTGACGAGCCAGAGCGAGCCGTCCGGTCTGTGGGTGGCGAGCCGGACCGGGATCGTTGCTTCCTGCAGGAAGTCCTCGATGTCGCCCTCGGTCCACGCGCCGCGGAAATCGGTCATGCTCGAACCGTTCGGGGCGGAATTTGAAAAAGCCCGACCTAACGACGGGGTTCGGCTCGGACCGCAACGCTGCTGTTCTCGCTCTGGGGAGCCGTCTGGGCCGGCTCCCGTCCGCTCTCCGTGGCAGTCGCGCCGGTCTCTGCCGATCCGAGCAGGTCCGTCTGAAACGACTGCTCGTAGGAGAGAAAGTCCAGCGGGACCTCCCGCTCAGTGCCGCCGTACTCGAGGGTCGCGTTGAACTCGACGCTCAGGTTCGAGGTCTCGTCGTTTCGGACGTGCGTGACCCACCACTCGTCGAGGTCGTCGGTGTCGATCGCCGCGCCGGCCTCGAGGGTCTGGGTGCTGTCCGGCGAGAGCACGACCTGTTCGCCGGCGACGCCCTGTCCCACGACGATCCCGTTCAACCGGACGGTGTACCCGATCTCCGCGATCGGAATCGGGAGCGCCGTCGGATTGGTCACGGTGGCCGACGCGTCGATCGGCGTTCGGTTTTCGGTGGCGTTGCCCCACCGGGCGTCCGTCGCTTCGACGACGAACAACGTCTGCCCGCTGGCTCGAAATTCGCGTCGCTCGTCGGTTCGTAACGGCTCGAGCAGGTCCGTCTGTACGGTCCGGGTTCGCGTCAACCGGTCCGCTGGATACTGGACACCCGCGTAGTCGACGGCGACCTCGGGGTCGATCCGCACCGTCGTCGTCTCGTCGTTGGCGACGTGGGAGGTCCACCAGTCCGGGATCTCGTCGTTGTCGATCCACGTCGACACGGACACCTCGCTCTCGCGACCGGTGACGGTCAGGCCCTCCTCGCTCCCCGTCGCGACATCGATGCCGTTGAGTCGGACCGTATACGAGATGTCCGCCGCGGCGTCGCCGACGCGAAGCAGTCGCGGGTTATCGACGGTGACGGTGGTTTCCACTTCGGTGCGCTCGTCCGTGACCGTTCCCCACTCGTTGTCGACCGATTCGACCTGCGGTCGGTCTACCGCGAACAGCCCGTAGCCCGCGGCTGCGACGAGCAGGACGATCGCGACGAGAATCACCGTCCACGTCCGGCGGCTTGGTCCCATCTATCGAATTCCCTTCGCGGCCGTAGTTCGACCCGCGCGTTACACGTTCAAGCCGTTGAAGTCCGGGGGGTGGCTGTCCGGAGGACGGCTCGACGAACAGCGACCAGTGGGCACGCGGAGCGTCTCGAGCAGTCCCGCCTCTCGGTCCGACCCCGCCGTCGGCCTCCTCGCGGTACCGACTGTTCACTATCTAGCCCCTATTTATTCGATCCGCCCGACGGCACCGATAGAGCCGGTTCGCGGCTTAGGACCAATGACAGGCACCGAATTCGACACCGGCCACGCCGACCGCCCGACGACCGCAGGCTGGGCAGTCGCAGGCACCACCGCCATCGCAACGTATCACTTATGACCGCCAGATCAGTGCGGATTTCACTACGATTTCCATGAGACGACGAGTGCTCGGCGCGATAGCGGCCGCAGTCGCATTGACACTCCCCTGGGTCGTCGTATCAGGGGCCACCGACCTCCTCCCCCGGCTCGCGGCGGCTGTCGGGGTCGAGTATCAACCGCCGGGCGCGCTCGCCAGCCTCTCGACCATCGGGACGGTATTCGTGACCGGCCTCGCCGTCCTCGGGTCGGCGTTTCTCCTCACGTGGGCCGCCGAAACGGCTGAAAAGGACGTCCCACAGGCCTTTGCGATCGCGGTGCTCGCGGTGTTAGCGGTCGCGCCCGAGTACGCCGTCGACGCGCTCTACGCGTGGAACGCGGGCGTGTTCGCGGGCACCGAACGCGGGATCGAGGCCGGCAACCTGGCCGTCGCCAACATGACCGGCGCGAACCGGATCCTCATCGGGATCGGCTGGGCCGGCGTCGCCCTCTTTACGATCTACCGAGCGGGCGCATCGACCGACCCCGCGGTCGAGGAGCGCTCCGGCTTCCTCTCCGATGTCGTGATCCTCGACCGGGAGATCGGTCTCGAGATCGTGTTCCTGCTGGTCGCGACGCTCTGGGCGTTCCTCGTCCCCCTCAACGGCGGGATCGATATCTACGACATGCTGTTTCTGGTCGGCCTGTACGTCTGCTACATCGCGGTGATCCTCCGCGGCGAGGTCGAACCCGACATGGACCACGTCGGCGTCCCGGCGTATCTCCAGAGTTTTTCCAAACCGCGCCGGATCGCGACCGTCTTCGCCCTCTTCGCCTGCTCCGGGGTCCTGATCTTCACCGCCGTCGAGCCCTTTGCCCACGGGCTCGAGTACCTCGGCGAGAGCGTCGGCATCCCCTCCTTTTTCATGATTCAGTGGATCGCGCCGCTGGCCTCCGAAGCGCCGGAGCTCATCGTCGTCGTCTACCTGGTGAACAAGGCGCGCTCGACGGCGGGATTCAACGCGCTCATCTCGTCGAAACTCAACCAGTGGACGCTGCTCATCGGAACGCTCGTCGTCGTCCACTCCCTCGCGCTGGGCAAGTACGGCGTGCTCGCGTTCGACTTCAAGCAGTCGGCCGAGATCTGGATCACTGCCGCGCAGTCGTTTTTCGCCGTCTCGCTCCTGATCCGGTTTGAAATCTCGGTTCGGGAAGCGATCACGCTGCTCGTCCTGTTCCTCTCGCAGGTCTTCCTCGAGTTCGCCCTCATCCGCGAGTTCGTCACGCTCCCGGTCTCGAGTACCGAACTCTTGCTCGTCTACACCACGATCTACATGGTGCTCGGGACGGTGCTATTCGTCCGCCGCCGGAAAGCGTTCGGACGGCTGGTCCGTCGAACCGCGGGCACGATCGGTGACGCGATGTCGCCCGGCGGGGAGACACCCCAGAGCGCCGACGACTGACGTCGCCGGCCACAGGGCTACGTTCGTCGGTGTCGTTGTCCCTGTCAATGCTCTCGAGCGGTCCGTTGCGTTCCGAGACGGCACTTCCCCTCGCAGCTGCGATCATCCTCGCCGCCGTTCACCTTGTCGCCGGTCGGCTGGGCGTCGGCGGCCGGATTCCCCGGAGCCGGTGGCTGTCGATCGCCGGCGGCGTCTCGGTCGCGTACGTGTTCGTCCACCTCCTCCCCGAGGTCCGAGAAGCTGCGGCGACGCTCGCCGAACGCGGCCCCGCGACCGCCGTCGCCGAGAGCCACGGCTACCTGATCGCCCTCCTCGGCTTCGTCGTCTTCTACGGCCTCGAGCAACTCGCTCAGTGGACCACCGACGAGCGGAGACGAACGAACGAGCCCGCCGGAGCGGGGCTGTTCTGGGTCCACGTTGGAGCGTTCGCCGCCTACAACGGGATCGTCGGCTACCTCCTGTGGGATCGCGAACTCGGCAGCCTGGTCCTGTTTCCGTCGCGATGGCGCTGCACTTTCTCGTCACTGACGACGGCCTGCGGACCCATCACGGCGCGACGTACCACCGCCGCGGACGGTGGGTGTTGTCGGCGGCGGTACTCGCCGGATTCGGCGGCGGGTACGTCCTCGCGGACGCCGAACTCCTCCTCGCGGTGTTCGTGCCGTTTCTGTCCGGTGGCATTATTCTCAACGCGATCAAGGACGAACTGCCATCCGACCGCGAGAGCCGGTTCTGGGCGTTCGCGGGCGGGGCGGCAAGCTACGCCGCGCTGTTGCTGTTCGTCTGACTGTCGGCGGTCGTCTCAGTCTATTCGACGTGGCCGACTGCAGCCGGTTTCGGTGCCCTCGAACGGGAGCGTTTTACTACTTCGCTGTAATCGTCCGCTATGAAACTTCGACGGCCGCGCCGGCCGCGCGATTTCCGGCTCGCGGACTCGGCACAGCAGATCGTCGGCGGGTTCCTGCTCGCCGGTCCCTTCGTCGTCACCGAAGAGGTCTGGGACCTCGCGAAGAGCATGAACCTCTTTCAGGCGATCGGAACGGTGATCCTAGTGTTCGGCATCGGCTACGGGGCGCTGTACACGGCGGACACGACCCGCGACGTAGACGACGAACAGGAGGTCGGCGGCATCCCGCTTCGGTTTATCTCGCTGATGGTCGTCTCGTTCGGCGCGGTAACGCTGCTCGCGTTGTTACTCGACGCACCCGATACGTTCCTCGGGGACGAAACGACCAGCGTGGCCGTGAAGACGACGATCAAGGCTGTGAGCGTCGGCTCGGTGTTCAGCGTCGTCGGCGCGGCGACGGCCGACAGCATCTTCGCGAAATAGTCGCTGATCGGTCCGCTCGAGGGGGCGACTCGAGAGCGCCAACGCGATTTCAGGACCCTGCAGTGAGCGGCTAGAGGTACGAATCGTCGTACGATTCCTCGGAGCGTTCCGCGTGCTCGTTCCCGCAATCGCTGCACTCGAGGCGATCCATCTCTGCCATCGAGACGTCGAGGGAGCCGCAGTTCGCGCAGTAGAAGCCGTACTGGTCCGTGTGCGCTTCGTCCTCGTAGGTGACGTAAAACGGTGCCGCGTTGCCGGACTCCGCTTCCTCCTCCCGGGCGACGTACACCGTCGCGCCGTCGTCGGTCGTCGCCGTCAACTGGCCGTCCGTCGTCTCCGTCTCGGGGAACTCGTCGGCCTGCGCGTCCTCGCTGTCCGCTCGCGACTCCGTCGGGAGGTCCACGTCGACGTCCGCGTCCGTGTACACGTACTTCACGAGGGACTCACCGGCGACCTCGATGCTCCGGTCCCCGTTGTGCTCGAGGCCGAACCGTTCGACGAACTGGTGGCCTTCGGTGTTCGCCTCGAGGACGGTGGCGCAGACGTGCTCGGCCCCCCGATCGCGGAGCGTCTCGCTCGCGGTCTCGTAGAGCTCCGTCCCGATCCCCTTCCCTCGGTGTTCGGGATCGACGAAGAGCCAGTTCACTTCGCCCCACTCGTCCTCGAGTCGGCCTTCGACGAACCCGGCGATGACCGTGCCCTCGATCTCGTCGCCGGTCTCGACGACGTGGAGCAGCGTGCCCTCGTCGCCGATCTTGTCGGCGACGGTGTCATCGCCGAACTGATCGTCGGTCATCCCGTCGATCTGTCCCGGACTGAGTCTGAACGACGTCGTCATCGAACTGTCTATGACTTCCCGAATCCGCTCGGCCTCGTCCGGCTCCGGTTCCCGAATCTCCATATCGGATACTCGGTATCGTCCCGGATAAGATGGCTGCAGGCGGGGACATGCGGACTTATTTGGGGGTCCCACCCCGTCGGCCTGCCGGCCGCCGCCTCGCCACGACCCCGCGTGAACCGGGCCGCTCGAGCGGGAGTTACGCGTCGCCCCTGCCGGTGACGACCACCGGGCGGTCCGAACTGAGGATGATCCCCTGCGTCGTGCTGCCGAAGATCGCCTTCCCGACCGGCGAGCGCTTCCGGCCGCCGAGGATGATCGAGTCGACGTCGTAGTCCTCGGCCGCCTCGAGGATGTCGTCTTCCGTGTCGCCGCTGTCCTCGAGGATCGTCACCTCGACGCCGTCGTCCTCGAGGGCCTCCCGTGCGCGGCGGACGGAACTGATCCGGGAGGCCGATTTGAACTTCTCGAACTCCTGTGGGAGTTCGTTGCTGTCCTCGGTAAAGACGAACAGAATGTACGCTTCGACCTCGTTCTCGGCGTTCGGTAACGACGTGACGTAGTTTGCCTGTGCCAGCGCGCGCTCTTCGTTCGCATCGACGGGCATCAAGACGCGGTACATGACCATGCGTTCGCATGGCCAGAGTATAAAACCGTCTCCGACTCCCGCCCTGTGGCGGTTGGTTCTCGAGCGCTCGCAGTCCACTGGGTCGCGTCTCGACGGCCCGCTCAGTCTTCTTCGGTCTCGTCGGTTTCTTCCTCGCCGTCGGTTTCGCCGGCGTCTTCCGCATCCGCTTGGTCGTCCTCCTCACCCTCGACTTCGACATCCGCCTCGACTTCGATCGTCAGCCCGCCGGCCTCGAGTTCGCCCTCGAACTCGCGTTCGTCCCCGACCTCCATCTCGAGTTCGGTGGTGTCCACTTCGACTTCGACCTCCACGTCGACGGTGACTTCGGCGTCGTCCATACACGTTCTTCGCGCGGCTCCCCTTTAGAAATACCGCGCGCTTTCGCTGACTGCACCCGCACCCGCCCGGTCCGGAACGTATTTTTAGGCTGGCCGAAAAGAGGGTGTATGACCGATCCCGTCCGGGTAACGCTCGAGGGGACTGACGACTCGACAGCCGCCCGGGTCTACGGCGACGAGGGCGACGTTTCGACCGGCGACGCCACGTTTCGGTTCAGCGTCGACGGAGACAACGAGGCGGACTCGAGCGACGAGAGTGCCGACGACCCTTCCCCCGACGCTGACTCGGAGAGCGATGATCCCCGATACATCGCGCCGCTCGCGGACGTTCCCGCGGACGGAACGCTCCGGTGTGAAGCCCGACGCGACCGCCGCGGAACCGAACTGATCCTCCGGCGGGACGGGAGCGAAGTCTCCGCGTGGCGCAACTCCTGTCCGCACAAGCCGACGGTCCGGCTCGATCCCGGCTCCGGTGCGATCGTCCGCGACGACCAACTGGTGTGTCACGAACACGGCGCGCGCTTCGAGTGTGATGACGGCGTCTGTACGGCCGGGCCGTGTCGCGGTGACGCGCTCGAGGCCGTCGCGGTCACCGTTCGCGACGGGGCCGTCTACCTGACCGACGACCGGTTCGATTCCTGTCGCCGATTGGACGATCGGCGGGCGTAAGATGCCGGCCGCGACCCAACTCCACGGTTGGGTATTTTTCCCGAGTTAACCGTGCAGTTCTTTTGCGATCCGATCCAAACAATAGCATGTCTCCACCGATCGAGGAAGCGATTACCATTCTGTTGGTCGAACCCAACCCCGGTGACGCGCGCCTGTTCTCCGAATCGTTCGAGGACGCGAACATCGCGAGCCGAATCCACACGGTCACCGACGGCGAGGCGGCGCTCGATTTCGTCCACCAGCGCAAGGCGCATTCGGAGAGCCCCCGGCCGGACATGATCCTGCTCGATTTCCAACTCCCCGACGTGGACGGCGCGGACGTGCTCTCCGAACTCAAGTCCGAGGAGACGCTGCGCTCGATCCCCGTCATCGTGATGACGAGTTCGGCGACCGAAGAGGACATCGCCCGCTCCTACGACCTCCACGCGAACGCGTACGTCCAGAAACCGGTCGAACCGGACGAGTTCATCGAACTCGCCCGCTCGTTCGAGAACTTCTGGTTGACGTTCGTTCGTCTCCCCGACGCGTAGTTCCACGAGAGCGATTTCCGTTCTCTGCGGCGCTAACTCCGTGCTCGCCCGACCACCACCCGACTCGTTCCGATCGCCCTACGAGTCGAGCCAGTCGGGCAACGCGTTGATCGACTCGAGGACCGCCGTCGCGCCCTCGCGCTCGTATTTCTGCCGCCCCTCGTCGCCGGTCAGTCCGCCGGTCAGGACGCCGATCCCCCGATACTCTCGATCGGGGTCGGCGTCGCTGGCGTTGACCGCTGTCCGAATATCGTCTAACGTGTCACCGACGAAGATGACGGATTCGGCGTCGAAGCGCTCCGCGAGCGTCGTCAGCGCGCGCGGGTGTGGTTTCCCCTCCTCCCAGTCGTCCATCGTGAACCGATGCTCGAGCGGGATCGCGTCGTCGAGGCCCACCCGGTCGAGGGCGATCTCGGCCTCGGCCGCCGGGCGGCCGGTCAGGACGCCCACGTCGTAGCCCTCGAGCAGTCGGTCCCGAGCCTCGGGCTCGAGCAACACCGGCTCGTCGTGGATGAAGCCGATCGTCTCGCGCTCGAGGTCGGGCTCGCCGCCCTCGAGCCCGCGGTAGAGTTCGTCGCCGAGGTACAGTTGCTGGAAGACGTCGCGGAGCCGCTCGCGGTCCCAGCGGCCGGTCACGCGCTGGGTCGCCCGCGCGCCGATCGCCTCGCGGACGACGGTTTCGGCCGCCTCGAGGCCGCCGCCGTTCGCGGCGATTGCGTCGGTAAAGGCCGACAGTGACTCGCCGTAACCCTCCTCGGTCGCGAGAATGTAGAGGGCGGCGGCGTGGGTCAGTTCCCAGTCGTTGTTGAACCCGCCCGCGTCTTTGAACTCCTGAATGTCGTCCTTGCGGATCGTCCGATCGTAGACCGTCTCGACGGACTCGACGATCGCCCGTCGGTAGGAGTCGGCGACGTCGACGAGCACCCCGTCGATATCGAGGATGACGGCGTCTGCGTTCATACCCGCTCGAACGGGGCCGCGGGGATAAAGAGCCCCGATTTCAGACCGGGCCGATCCCCACGACCCACGCCGCCAGAACGAACAGGCCGATCGCGTAGAGGAGGTCCGCCCACAGCCACGACAGCAGGTTCGCGACGTAGATCACGACGACGAACGGAACGCCGAGCAACACGCGGGGCGACTGCCGCCACTCCGCTCGCGACCGATCCCAGAGCGCGTTCGCGTCGCCGGTGCTCGGAAACGCATGCATGCCGATCGAGAGGCCGAACCAGCCGAGCGCGAGCGCCGTCGCGACCGTCGTGAGAGACGCCGTCCGCAGTTCGCCGGTCGTCTCGAGGAGGGCGGCGAGGCCGAGGAAAGCGGCGAACGCGACGAGGGTGTTGCCCAGAAACGGCGCGACGCTGACGACGAATGACTCCCGGTACCGCTCGGGCTGGCCGTGACGGACGTACCCCGGCGGGTCCCCGAACCGGAAGTACGCGACCTCGAGGACGGGAACGCCCACGAGATCGCAGGCCTGCTTGTGGGCGAACTCGTGGACGACGACGCCGGGGACGGTAAAGAGACGGAACAGCCCCCAGAAGAGCGTGCTGATGCCGACGAGTACCACGGTGAGCGCGATGACGGCAGCCACGAGCCCGATGGGAGACGCGAGTAGCTCGGCGTTCACGTCCGCTGGAATGATTCGAAAGAAGATAATTCATTCGCGCGACCGTCTCGGCAGCTCTCGGTGAGACCGTCTTGGCGAACCTCGATGACTCACTCCGAAAGCGTGCGAGCCACGTACAGCGTCCCCGAGTCGATCGTCACCCGTTCGACCGGCACCGCCGGCTGATCACCGCCCAGTGTCGTAAACAGAAAGTCAGCGTCGGCTTCCCGCGCCGCCTCGAGCGCCGGGCGGTGAAGTTCCGGCGGGAGGTTCCGTGCGTACACCGCGTCCGCGTCGGCGTAGACCGACGGGTCGGGATCGACGATATCGTCGCGGACGAAGTGGACGTCCTCCGGCACGTCGCGCTCGTGGACGTCCGTCGCGGTGACGGAAACGCCCCGTTTTACGAGCGCTCGAGCCAGTTCGGTCCGTCGGCCGATCCCGATTTCGACCGCTCGGTCGTACTCGGTGAGGTACTGACGGAGTGTCTCGAGATTCCGGCGAGAGTGGGCCACGGCGGGACGTTTATGCCGTCCGCGGCCATAGCCCTTGCCATGCTCGTCGATATCGTGCCGGTCGGCAACGTCCCCGCAGCGGTCAAGCGGGCGGCCTCTACCGCGTTGCGATCGGTCTACGACTGCGACGTGTCGATCAACGACTCGCAGTCGGTCCCCAACGGAGCTTACGACTCCGATCGAAACCAATACTCAGCGGAGACGTTCATCCAGCTCGCCGAGCGGGTCGGCCGCGGGCAGAAAAACATCGCCATCACCCCCCACGACCTCTTCTATCGCCGCCGCAACTACGTCTTCGGGCTCGCCTATCTCGACGGCAGCGGCAGCGTCGTCTCGACCTACCGGCTCCAGACCTCGAGCGACGGCGGCTTCTCGAACCAAAGCGCCGCCGACATCTTCGAGGACCGCGTCCGCAAGGAGATCGTCCACGAGATCGGCCACACCTACGGCCTCGAGCACTGCGATAACAACCGCTGTGTCATGAACTTCTCGCCGACCGTTCGCGAAGTCGATATCAAGGAAGAGAACCTCTGTGGGAGCTGTCAACGACTGATTAGCTGAATCCCGTTTTTCGCTTCGAATCGATACCGAGGAAATACCGATCCTCGGAAGTCTCAAGCGCCTCGAGTCGGCGACTTACGGCGCGTAGTAGTACTCGCCGTCGCTTTTCTGCTGGCGATCCAGTTGCGACTCGGGCTTGTTGATACGCGGCCGGGAGGTGCGCTCGTCCCGGCGGAAGGTCACGTCCAAGTTCGCGAGGAACTCGTTCATGCCGTCGCGCATGGACTGGGGCTGGCCGGCACGACCCTGCACGGCGGGTTCGCCGTCGAAGACCATCAGCCGGTCGGCAAGCAGGTCCATCATGTAGATGTCGTGGTCGATGACCAGCACGGTGGCGTCTTGCTGTTCGGCGTAGCGCCGAATCGCCTTCGTGGCCTGAACCCGCTGTTCGACGTCGAGGTGGGCCGACGGCTCGTCGAGCAGGTAGAGATCCGCCGAATCGGAGAGACAGGCCGCGATGGCGACCCGCTGGCGCTCCCCGCCGGAGAGATCCGAGAGGTTCTGCTCCATGATCCGCTCGAGTTGGAGCGGTTGGGCGATCTCGGTGTTCCAGTACGAGGAGCCGAACTGGTCGGTGATCGAGGAGAGGAAGGCGTCGACCCGCATGTGCTGGTCGATGGTGACGTACTGCGGTTTGTAGGAAATATCGAGGTCGAGATCGGCGTCGCCTTCGTCGGGCGTGAGATTCCCGGTCAGCAGCTTCGCGAACGTCGACTTCCCGATCCCGTTCGGCCCAACGATCCCCAGCACCTCGTTCTCGCGGATCGTCCCGCCCTCGATCTCGAGGCTGAACTCGCCGTCGCCGTAGCTCTTGGTGAGATCGGGGTACTCAACGAGCGCGTCGGCGTGGCTCGCGGCTCGCGGGGCGTGTTCCTCGAACTCGATCGGGTTCGGTCGGATCCGCATGTTCTCGTTGTCGAGGTACCCCGAGAGGTACTCGTTGATCCCGTTGCGGACCGATTTCGGCGAGGTGATGACACCGTAGGCACCCGGCTCACCGTAGGCGACGTGAAGCGTGTCCGCGAGCAGGTCCAGAATCGCGAGGTCGTGTTCGACGACGAGGACCGACTTGTCTTCCTCCTCGGCGAGTTCGCGGATCAGTCGTGCCGCGGTCACGCGCTGGCCGATGTCCAAATACGGCGTGACCTCGTCGAGGAAGTAGAAGTCCGTGTCTCGAGCCAGCGTCGCCGCGATGGCGACCCGCTGGAGCTCCCCGCCCGAGAGGTCGTCGATCGACTGGTCCATGACGGGACCGATTGAGAGCCGCTCGACCAGGTGGTCCAACGCGCCGCGCTCGTCGGTCCGCTCGAGCAGTTGGCGGGTATTCCCGTCAAACTGATTCGGAATCTGATCGACGTACTGGGGCTTCTGTGCGATGGTGATGTCGCCATCTCGCACGTCGGCGATGTAATCTTGAAGTTCGGTCCCGCGGTAGGCCTCGAGGACCTCGTCCCAGCCCGGCGACTCCTCGTGGCGGCCGAGGTTCGGCTCGAGTTCGCCCGCGAGGATGCGCACGGCGGTCGTTTTCCCGATTCCGTTCGGGCCGAGGATCCCGGTGACCTGGCCCTCCTGTGGCGCGGGGAGCCCGTACAGCGAGAAGGCGTTCTCGCCGTAGCGGTGGACCGGCTCGTCTTGAAGTTCCTGGGGCAGGTTGATGATCTCGATGGCGTCGAAGGGACACTTCTCGACGCAGATCCCACAGCTTTCGCCCAGACAGATCTCCTCGGAGATGTGGATCTGCTCTGGCTGGCCCTCAGCGGCTTCCTCGCCGCGGAGGGGGATACACTCCTTGCCCGTCCGATTCGGCGGACAGTAGTTCTTGCACTCGTAGCTACACCGATCCGGCTGGCACCGGTCTAAGTCTACGACGGCGATGCTGTCGTCGGCCATGTTAGCCCGAGACCTCCGCGGTGAGCAGGATTCCCCACGTCACGAACCAGAGCGCGAAGGTCATGAACGCGATGAACAGGTAGTGTTTCGCCCCGAACTCGTCGTCGCCGTAGATCCCCGAGGCGTTGATGAGGACGTACTGGACGAGGATCGCGCCGAGGACGAACGCGAGCGCCTGCGTGTTCTGGGCCGCCGCGTCGGATAGGCCGACCCAGGTCGCAGACGCCAGCGCCGCACCGACGCCCAGCAGCGCCGACAACGCCGTCACGCTGACCGAGCGAATGTGCTTTCGCCGGTCGCTGATCGATTCGGTCGACATACCGTGAATTCTGTTATCAGCCGTGAAAAGGCGTTCGCATTTAGGGTTGACTGCGCGATCTCTTCTGTTCGATTTCACAGGCGCAACGGTGACTCACTCCAATCCAGTTATCTTATGCAGGAAGGGAAAACGTGACCTCGACCGGGGTTTTGCCCTGATAATCTGGATGGTCTAAATCAGTATACAGGACAAGCGTGACTGTTTTTCCGCTCATATCATGCTCGGAAGACCACTGTCTCTCTTCGTAGAACCGTTTCAGCTCAACTGTCGCATTCTCACTAGATTCTATCGTCGCCTGCTCATCCAAATCGTATCTTTGGGCTTCTGGACCGACCAAGAGGCGTCCATCACGGTTTAGACTTCCGTCACTACCTCCGCCTGTTATCTGAACCTCGTCCCCGTCTGGATCCCAGCCTCTAGCTGTCTTTTCGAGGTAATCGGCATCGCCGGCCTCGCTTATCGATATACCCGTTATCGTCACGTCGGATCCCCCATTAGTGATGTCAAACTGTACTTCACTGTCGACCTGCCTTCCCAACCCGTCAGGAGATCGACTTTCCGGCGATCCGTCGACGAGCTCGAGGTCGATAGTCGGGTCCGTGATCGGAATTGGGTCCTCACTCGCAGGCCCATCGCCACTATTTCCATCATCCATACAGTCAAACCAGATCCCTTCTGCTGTGTAAGTTGCTTCTCTTACCGAAATAGTGGACCCTGATCCATCTATCACGAGTGTTACTTCCGTATCATCTGCTGAACCGCTGCCAGGCCCACATTCAAGTTCGACTGATTGCGGCTGATCGGTTGAGTCAAGTCCTGAAAAATCATTGTTATTTGCAACCTTCAGAATTGAATTGTCAGCTCCATCCACTGACTTGACTTTGACCGTTACATCATCGAAAGATGTGTCGGCGTTGTTCTCTAATGTGATTATATCTGAGTTCTGATATCGGTAACAAAAGGACCCGGAACGTGTATCAATACAGTCTCGATAAATGTCATCCTTAGACTCAATTTCGTCAATCCCAAGATATGCGGTTGCTGGCGTTTCGGCTGCATTGACCTGTACTGCTCTGTCAGCGGTCAGCGACGTTATCCCGAATGCCGGTCCAAGCACTGCTACTGTCCCGAGCAACACGAACACGACCCCAAGTTTTGTGAATGTGTTCGTCATGGTGGTCGTTCCATCTCCCCGAGTCGCATCCGTCGATTCTGGACCACATGGATGGCCGCGGAGACGGCAAATAGCGAAAACACTAGCGTCGTCCACCCTAGCTCAGGCACTGTCTCTGTCGGAACCACTTCAAGCCACAAGCCACCTATCACGACCGCGCCGACGGCGGTCAGCCCCAAGTAGTAGATGCCCCAAGAAACCGAATTGCCGGGGACGATGTCGAGATAGACATCTAACTCGGCCGCCTCGTCAGTGAGTTCGATTGTCCGGTCGTCGAACTTGATTATATCCGCACGCTCAAGTGTGGGCAAATGTGTCTGCTGTAACGAGGTGTACACTCGTTTTCGTTCCGCAGAGGTGATTGCTTCGACCTCCTTGTCGAGTTCCCAAGCGGCGACGTGTTCGGCGAGGTCACCCAGCGTAACTGGATTGTCCTCTTGCTTGCAGTAGTGTATGGTGTAGCGGCGGCGCTGGTTGCTCAACAGATCGAAAATTTCGCCTTCCCGCGACTGATCGTTCTGACCTGTCGTCCCCGCCGTACTCGGTTTGCTCTCGCTGGTCGTCGCCATCTCCCTATTCAGTTGATTATCGGTGCTGTTGATATATAACGCTTGTTGCCGGCTGAAACGTTTGTTCGAGACCGATTTCCGAAGGTTATGGTGGGAATTTACGGAGACAAAACTGAATCGGCCAGTGAGTGATGTAATCGCTACCAAACCGATTAATTATACTGCGTTCCTTCTCGCACGATGGAAGTCCGCTCGTATCTCACAAGAAAGCCCACTTCGAAAGGGGAACCCGAGGGACCGAAACAAGTCCGATACCGCACGTTACCATCCCTATTCACACTGGATCGTAATCTCGTGCTAGAGTTCGATGGAGATATCGCCGTTCTGGTTTTCGATAGCGCACGTGAGAACTGCGTTGTCCGTTTTTGGTTTCCAATCGGGGCGGCACAGTGGAACTCGGCTTCAACAGATGCGCTGTCGACTGCGATTGACACCCAGTTCTCGAGGGACAGAGAGCGATTCTCATCAGTTGCCGTTTCGACATTGACTCCTCGAGGACAGTAGTCGACCGGTTCACGGTATTGGAGCCAATTATATCATGGTACTTGTTCATCCTGAGACTTGGAATCAGGCGTTCAAGACCGGCTTGAACGACCGTATGGCCGGTCTTTCTGTGGTTCCGGTTACTCAATACAAAGGGGGAGGGGTTTGTGGATGTGAGTAGGAACTGCGCTCCGGTACCCGCTACAGGCCGTGCTGGGGCGTAGACTGGAAACAATAACCATGAGAATGAATCGACGCAACGTATTAGTTGGATTGGGTACGATTGTCGCAGGCGGCGGAGCAGCGCTCGGAACGGGCGCGTTTAGCAGTGTAGAGGCAGAAAGAACCGTCAGTGTGACGACTGCTGGTGATGATAGCGCCTTCCTTGGCATTAGTGGAAATAGCGATTATGTTCAAGACGGAGATAGTAATACCAGTGAGTTTGTCATTGATCTTGGCTCATATGGAGATCAAGAAGGAGATGGGTTCAATGAAAACGCGAAAACAGTTCTAAATGACGTTCTCACCATCACTAACCAGGGTTCGGATGATAGTATAACGATTGGATTCGCTGAGAGTATAGATGGGTCCTCCAGTAATGAACAAACAATCGGTGTGAGTGGGGTAGGGGATGTTACTTTCTCAGTGCCTAGTGATAGTAATACGTTAGCTGCGGCTACTGGAAGCAACTCTACTGATTCTTCTGTGAAGGTCAAGATCACCGTTGACACTTCTGTATCTGACCCTAGTGATGATGGAAGTATTGTAATTGTTGCTGATAGCTCGTAGCCGTTGGAAATTGACATTCATAATCGAATGAGAAATACAGGTATCTGACTGTTCCAAGCACATTTGAATGCTATCTCCCAAAATTCTATCTGCTGCTGCTACAATCTGCTTTCTCTTTGCGTTTGCAGCTCCGACTGTAGCGCTCACACTTGGTGAGGATTCCACGAGTAACGATGTTGTCCTGGAGCCGGTCGACGCCGGCTACGCGACCCTCGAGGACGGTGAACTCGTCCTCGAGTTTGCGGCGCTAAACGACCACGCAGAGACGACGTTCGCCGAGGTGTTCACAGTCGAGGTGGGTGAAAACGTCGATGACGTTGAGGCCATATGGATCGATCACGATATCGAAGGCGTGACCTTCTATGCTGACGGTGCTGCGATTACGAACGACTCGCGGCTCGCCCTCACCGCTGGTGACACTGAGACTGTTGGCGTGACCGTCGACACTCGGATGGTACAAGAGACTACAGAGACGTTCACAATTACGGTACAGTATACCGAGACCGAGACCGATCCGAATCAGTCAGGGGGTACAAGTGGCTCGGTCTCGCCAACGATCGAAGGGACGAATCTCACTGTCTCGCCGACGACGCTCGAGACCGGCGAAACAACCACAGTGAACGCTACCTACCGAAATCTCGGCGAGACCGAGGCGATAACGCCGCGGCTGACCGTCGACGGGACCGTCGTCGACCAGCAGTCGATCACCCTCGAGCCGGGAGAGACGAGGACAGTCAGTTTTGAGCGGCAGATGGAGTGGCCCGGAACCTACGATGTCGGCATCGCGGGCGTCGGCACCGAATCAGTGACTGTCGAGGGGCCGCCGATCGACATCGTCGACGCGACGATCGACGACGGGGAACTCACGGCTGGCGAATCGACCGCTATCCGAGCGACGGTCAGGAACCCGACCGACACGGCGGTCGATCGCACGCTCGAGGTCGCGATCGACGGCATCGTCGTCGATAGCCGGGCCGTCACGATTCCGGCGAACGGCGAGCGAACGGTCGTCTTCGAACGGCAGTTCGACGAGGCGGGGACGTACGAGATCGATGTCAGCGGCGTCGATGCGGGGACGGTGACCGTCGACGAGCGGCCGACGCTCTCGATTCGGAACCGGGAACTGTCGGCGGCGACGACGGCGGCGATCGCGCCACCGGCGACGGCGGGGCTGTTGTTCCTCGCGATGGCTGCGAACCGGCGGTGGGCGTTCGTTCGGTAGTCCTCGTCGCGAATCTCCGCCGATCGTCCGCTCCCACCGTCGCTCTCGCGAGATTTATACCGACGTAGAGATATAATACGGACGAACAGTCTCTACACTATGATCGTCTTCGCCATCGTTCGATGACTGGCGGGCTCGCAAAGCGAGGGGCCGGGCTCGCGATCGCACTGGTCGTCGTCCTCCTACTGGTCGGCCAACTCCTCGGGCAACCGATCCTGCTGGGCTACGTCGCGACCGGTAGCATGGAGCCGACGATGGACGCCGGCGACGGGTTCGTCGCGATTCCCAGCATCGCCGCGGGCGATGTCGAGGAGGGCGATGTGGTCGTCTTTCAGGCGAGAGAGCTCCACGACGGCGGGCTGACGACCCACCGCGTCGTCGGCGAGACCGAGGAGGGGTACGTCACGAAAGGCGACGCGAACCCGTTTACCGATCAGGACGGCGGCGAACCCCACGTCACCGAGGGCCAGATCGTCGCCGAGGTCTTGCAGGTAAACGGCAACGTCGTGACCGTTCCGTACCTCGGGAGCGCGATCATGGGCGTCCAGGGGCTCGCCGAACGGGCCTACGGCACGATCGCGCCGATACTTGGCCTGACGACGACTGCGTCCTCGGACGGCCTCGGCTCCATGCTCGTCGCAGTCGGCGTCGCCATGCTCGGCTTCGGGACGCTGCTCGAGCGGCTCGGGCCCGGCCGGCGGGAGACACGTCGCTCGCGGTCCCGGGAGAACGTGATCGCGTTCTGGGCCGCGCTGGGACTCGTCTTACTCGTCTTCGTCACGTTCGCGACCGCGGCGATGGTCGTCCCGTCGGGGACCACCGAGTACGAACTCATCAGTACCGAGAACCCCGACGACGATCCGCAGATCGTCGCGCCGGGCGCGACGACGGAACTCTCTCGCACCGTCGACAACGCGGGCTACCTCCCGGTGGTGGTCGTCCACGAGGCGGAGAGCGGGGGGATCAGCGCCGATCCCTCGCGGCAGACGATCGGGATCCGTGACAGCGGAGAGACGACGGTGACGCTGTCGGCCCCCGAGGAGACCGGCGAGTACACGCGCCATCTCGGGGAGTACCGGTATCTCGCCGTGTTGCCGCCGTCCGTGCTGAGCTGGCTGCATTCCCTGCATCCGCTTGCGGCCATCGCGGCGGTCAACGGCATCATCGTCGGAATCGCCGTCGCCATCGTGCTCGTGCTCTTCGGCAGCGGCGACATCCGGTACCGCTCGAGCGGCGGGAACGCCCCGCTCTCGACCCGCCTCGAGCGGAAACTCCGAAAGTGGCTCCGGGACCGAGAGTAGCCGCTCGAGCCACTACCCTTATAGGAGTCTATTTCTTTCACTTACACATGCATTGTCCCGATGTCCGACCAGTTCGGAAACGAACGGTTCGGCCAGGGGGCGCGGTCGGCGGGAGCGGCCGGCTCACGGAGGACGACGGATGATCGACAATCCGCGCCTCGAGTTGCTGCTCGTCAAGCAGGGGCGGGCGATCGCCATCGCGCTGGTCGTTATCGGCGTCCTCGCGATCGCCGCGACCGGATGGGCCGTCGCGAACCCGGAGACGACGACCACGCCGCAGTTCGACGAGGAGCGCGTCGCGTCCGAGGCGGGGACGAGCGCGTACGTCACCCAGAACGGCACGCTCTGGACCGAAGGCGACCGGCTCACCGACAGTTCGGTCTACGTGCTGAACGCCTCGCCAGAACTCACTGTCGAACCGGAGACGACGCTGCGAAACGAAACCGGCGGCGTCCCGATCGAGGACGGGGACGTGACCCACGAACTGCGGATTCGGTTCGAGGCGGTCCGCGACGGCGAGACCTTCTGGAACGAGTCCCGACAAGTGCTCCGCGACTCGCCGTCGGTCGAAGACGGTGTCGCGACCTCGGAGACGACGATCGATATGGCGGCCTACCAGCAGCGACAGCGCCAACTCGAGCGCGAAATCGGCGGTATCGGTTCGGTCGAACTCACGATGGAGCTCCGCGTCGAGTACGACACGGGGAATCATCGGGGCACGTTCACGACCGCGACGCCGGTGGTGATCACGGACGACGCCTACTGGCTGGGCGGGTCGCTGTCGGATTCGGGCTCTCACAGCCATCGGAGCGGCACGGTACGGACGACTGAGTCCCGAAGCCCGGCGCTCATCGGCGGGCTCTCGGTGCTCGGCACGCTTTCGCTTGCCGGCGGGATACTCGTCGCCCGCCGGTCGCCGACGGATCTCGAGGCCGCCCGCCGCGCGGTCCACGAACAGCGGTACGCCGAGTGGATCTCGCGGGGATCGATCCCGATGTGGATCGGCGACTACCACGTCTCGCTCGATACGCTCGAGGACGTGGTCGACGTCGCGATCGACACCAACGAGCGCGTCGTCCACGACACCCAGCGGGGGCTGTTCGCGGTCGTCAACGACGGCGTCGTCTACTACTACAGCGACCGCGGGCTCTGGGAGGAGACCGCGTGGCCGGAGATGGACTTAGAGCAACAGCCGGCCGTCATCGACGGCGATCGGGAGATGTCCGTCGAGGAGATCGCGGAACTCGACCCGGCAGACGAGTTCGCGTCCCCCGACGATCCGGACGGGTTCGAAGACGACGAGGACGTCTGGGAACAACTGTAGCGTCGTCGGAGCGACGTGTGCTAAACGGTGTGGCTGGATGCGGGTTTTTGCGGGACGGATCGGAGTCGGGTCCGTCAAGCAGCGAGACGATCTTTCCTCGCCGATAGCTGTGTCCTCATGGCCACTGAACTCGACTCTCGTCTCCTCCGGTGTCTCCCAGCCGCGGATCACATAGGTATAATAGTGATAAACAAAAATCGTGATGTATGCAACGGCCACTCGTTGTCACCGATTTCCTCGAGCAGGCACGCGCCTACTACGGGGAGGAGGAAGCGATCGTGGGGACCGACGGCGACCGATTCACCTACGCCGAGTTCGGCGAGCGGGCCGACCGGTTCGCCGCGGCGTTGCAGGACCGCGGCATCGAGAAGGGCGATCGCGTCGCCGTCCTCGACCCGAACACCCACTACCACCTCGAGGCGGCCTTCGGCGCGATGCAGATCGGCGCGGTGCACACGCCGCTGAACTACCGGCTCGAGCCGGCCGACTACGAATACATCCTCTCGGACGCGGGCGTCGACGCGATCTTCGCCGATTACGAGTACGCCGAGAAGATCGAGGCGATCCGCGACGAGGTGCCGACGGAGACGTTCGTGACGAACGATCCCAACGCCGTCGAGGGGGAATGGGAAGACTTCGACGCGGTACTCGAGGAGGCGGACACCGAGTTCGACCAGCCGGAGATGGCCGAAGACGAGATCATCACGATTAACTACACCTCGGGGACGACGGGGGATCCGAAGGGCGTCTGTCGCACCCACCGGACCGAGACGCTCCACGCCTACCTGATGTCGATCTACCACGAGATCACCGACGACGACACCTACCTGTGGACGCTGCCGATGTTCCACGTCAACGGCTGGGGCCACATCTACGCGGTGACCGGCATGGGTGCCACCCACGTCTGTACGCGCGGGGTCAACCCCGACCAGGTCGTCTCGTCGATCCGCGAGGAGGATGTCTCCTTCCTCTGTGCCGCGCCGGCGGTGCTCAACCAGTTGATCGATTACTACGAGAGCGAGGGCGAACCCGAGATGATGGGCGACAAGCAGGTCCGGGTCACGACCGCCGGCAGCGCGCCGCCGGAGGCGACGATCCGGGCCGTCGAGGACCGCTTTGGCTGGTACCTGAAACACCTCTACGGCGCGACCGAGACGGGACCGCTGATCACCATCTCCGACGCGAAGCGGCTCATGACCGACGACAACCGCTTCGAGATCAAGAAACGGCAGGGGATGGGCGTGCTGGGCACCGACGTTCGCGTCGTCGACGAGGACGGCGAGGACGTTCCCCGCGACGATCAGACCCTCGGCGAGATCGTCGTCCGCGGCAACCAGATCATGGACCGCTACTGGAACAAGCCCGAGGAAACCGAGGCGGCCTTCAACGACCGCGTCGAGGGCTACTACCACACTGGCGACCTCGCGACCGTCGACGACAACGGCATGATCGCCATTCGCGACCGCAAGAAAGACATCATCATCTCCGGCGGCGAGAACATCTCGAGCATCGAACTCGAGGACACTCTGTTCGACCACGACGCGGTCGCGGACGCGGCGGTGATTCCCGCGCCGAGCGACGAGTGGGGCGAGACGCCGAAGGCGTTCGTCGTGCCGTCGAACGGCGATCCGACCGATCCGCCGGTGTCGGCGGAGGAATTGACCGAGTTCACCCGTGAGAACCTCGCGAGCTACAAGGTCGTGCGCCGAATCGAGTACGTCAAAGAACTGCCCAAGACCGCGACCGGCAAGACTCAGAAGTACGAGTTGCGCCAGCGCGAGTGGGCCGACGAGGATCGGATGATCGGCGAGGGGTGATCGCCCCGTAGCCGTCGGGCAGGGTGACAGTAACAGTCACCTGACTATATTCTGATCGAAGGGGTTGTTCGTAGTGAGTCCCGTCGTTTTTGACCGGTTTCGACGGATCGTACGTGGAACTCGGATTCGGCTTTTCGTCGGCTCAGCGCTCACTTTACCGGCAAAACCATCACGCAATCTAGTACGATTTCGAATCCGGTAAGGCTCAACTTTTATACTGCTGGGGCCTTTCGATTCGTAATATGGCAGAGACCGACGGGGAGGCGATCGAAGACTTGCCACCGAGCGCGAAACTCGTCTTCAAGGTTCTCGAGTACGACGGGCCACTAACGCAGAAACAGATCGTCGAGGAATCGATGCTCTCGGCCCGAACGGTACGATACGCGCTCGAGCGCCTCGAAGAGATCGGGATCGTCGACGAGGATATCTATTTCGCCGACGCCCGACAGAGCCTCTACCGGCTCGAGGAACCGGTCGCGGCCGACGGGAACGGCGTCGAGGAGTCCCCGAAGAAAGACGCGTGCTGCGCTGAATAACGGCGAGAACGCCAGGACTATTTTCTAGCGGTGATCGGGTTTCGATATGGACAAACAGCGGCTGCCGCGGTGGGGCTGGCTCCTGGTCGGCCTGTTTCTGGCGGCGTTGATCGCGAACCTGCTCAACTGGCTCGTCGTGCTCCCGAGCGGGCTCCCCGAGGCCTACCGATCGATTACGGTTATCGCGACCATGTCCCCGGTGTTGATCTACGTCGGCGTCTGGTACGACGCCGATAAACAGCACTACTGGACACACTCCCGGGTCCGAATCGTCGGCGATATGCTGTTCGTCGTGGCGGGGGCGACGCTTGGCTCGGCCATCACGCTCGTCGCCATCGTCGGCTTCGGTCTCACCGGCTTTCTGCAGGACGTCCTCGCGATGGCCGGCGGCTTCCTCCTGTCGTGGGGTCTGTTCTGGTGGCGCAATCCGGATCTCTACAGCGTCGACGCCGAGCGGTGAGTCCGCCGGATCCGTGCCGCGAGCGATTCCGATCCTGACCGACGCGACTGCGAGCCATCCGATTATCCGAGCGAATCCGTGCCATCGCCGACCCGTTCGTCGTCGCGGCCGGCGATTCCCGGCGTCGGCGGCGTCGTCCGTTTGTGTGCGGTGTCAGCATAGCGAGCCGCGATGTCTGCGGCCGTCTCGCGGTCGATTCGCAGTTCGCCGATGGCGTCCTCGAGCGCCAATCCCTCTTCGACGAGTCGATAAAGCAGCGGATCGATGACGTCGTACCGCGCCCCGAGTTCGTCGGCGTCGGTCTGTGTGGCCCAAAAGCCCGCCGTCGGCTCCTTGCTGACGATCCGGCGGGGGAGCCCGATGTGTTTCGCAAGCGCTCGGACCTCGGTCTTGTAGCAGTCGCCGATCGGATAGGCGTCGGCCGCACCGTCGCCGTACTTGGTGAAATAGCCGAGCAGTCGCTCCGAGCGATTCGCGGTGCCGATGACGAGCCGGGACTGACGATTCGCCGCGTAGTAGGCGACGGCCATCCGCAGCCGCGCGGTGACGTTCCCGATCTCGTGGGTCCGCTCGTCCGGCGTGCCGTCCTCGGCGTCCGGCTCGAGAGCGCTCGCAACTGTTCCTTCGAAGGCCTCGAGGAGCGGCCGCAACTGAACCTCCTCGAACTCGATGCCCATTCCCTCAGCGATCGTGCGGGCGTCGCTGACGTGGGCCTCGTCGGTTTTGGTACTGGGCAGTCCCAGCCCGAGCACGCGGTCGCTCCCGAGGGCGTCGACCGCCAGCGCCGCCGTCAGCGTCGAGTCGATCCCGCCGCTCATCGCCACGACGACGCCGTCGGCTCCGGCGTCGGCGACCCGCGTCTGGATATCGGCCACGATTTGTTCGCGAAGCGCCTCGAGCGACCGGGTGTCCGTGAGAAACGGCCCGTTCGCACGTTCGATACTCGAGTAGACGAACGTCTTCCTATCTACACTCATACGTTGGAATCACTCTGTTGTTCTCGATTCATCCAAACGATTGTCTTGTATATGAAGCTATTGCTTGTTCACGTTGTAATTTTGGTAGTAGTTCACACGCATGCGGTCGGGTGTCGCTGTTATTTCCGACAGATCGTCCATCGAACCCGCTCGAAACCCGTCTGTTTCTGTACGGATACGACAGGCCGTTCAGTTCGCCTGCCGCTTCGCCGGACCGATTTCCTCGCGCGCGCAGCGGCCCGCTCGAGGACCGCTGCGATTCGGCGCGCGCGAGACTCGAGTCCCGCCACTCCCACGCACATTCCGCTTCGACCATTCGTTCGCACATCGCTCTCGTCGCCCCTCGAAAACCCGACTCAGAAAAGTTTCTCGTCCACCGCGTTCGCTCCGAACCGCACATCGCTCGCAGGTCGACTGCCTACGACGGCACGATCGTCACCGGGTCTTTCCGGTCGATCGCTCGCTCGAGTTCCTCGGCGATCGCGCTCCCGCGAGAGACCTGAATTTCGCCGCCGCGGCTCACCGTCGCGGTGAAGAGGTACTCGCCGGCGGCCTGCACTTCGACCGTCTCGCCGTGGTTGCCATCGACGGGGATGACGATGTGTCGCGAGGTGATCTCGGGCTGGACCATCTGGCCGGGCTGTGAACCGCCGCCGCTGCCGCCGCCGTTCGCGCTGGCACCGCCGGAACCGCCGCCCGCGCCGTAGTTGGGGTTCTCGTCGTGGGTCCGGACGTCGATATCGATCCCCAGCCGGTTCTCGACGTCGGTGATGCGACCGCCGCCCTTGCCGATGACCGTCGAGATGTCGTTCTCTTCGACATAGACGACAGCCTTGTCCTGGCTCTTGAGTTCGACGTCGACGTAGCCCTGCGCGATCGAGCGGATCTCCCGTTCGATCTCCTGTTTGGCGATGCGGTCGACGCCAGACTCGTTGCCGGGGCCGCCGTCCTCGTCGTTCAGCGGGACGGTGACGACCTGTCGGTTGAACGTGTAGATCTCGTATTCTGGCTCGTCGGTCTGGAAGTTCGTGACCTGAATGACCGGACGTGCGAGGTCCTCTTCGGTGAGGCCCGCGGGGACCTTGACCTCCGTTTTCACGTCATAGACCGTGTTGACCTCGCCGGCCTCGATGTAGACGACGGTGTCGACGACCTGGGGAATCATCCCGAGTTCGACCCGCCCGACGAGCCGCTGGAGCGCGTCGATCGGCCGCGTCGCGTGGACGACGCCGATCATACCGACGCCGGCCAGGCGCATGTCCGCGAAGACCTCGAAGTCGTCGGTCTTGCGGACCTCGTCGTAGATCGTGTAGTCCGGCCGGACCATCAGCAGGGCGTCCGCGGTCTTTGCCATCTCGCCACCCAGTTCCGTGTACTGGGTGATGTCGGGGCCGACCTGCAGGTCCCGCGGTTTCTCCATCGTCTTGACCGAGTTGTCGTGATCGGAGATATAGCGGGCGACCGCCTGTGCGAACGTCGACTTCCCGGCTCCCGGCGCACCCGAGATGAGGACGCCGCGCTGGCGCTCGAGCAGGCGTTCTTTCAGCTCGTCGGCGTGCTCGTAGTCCTCGATGTCGGTCTGGGCGATCGGCCGGACGGCCGTGATCTCGATGCCGTCGGAGAACGGCGGCCGACCGATCGCGATCCGGTAGTCCCGGAACTGGACGATGTTCATGCCGGGCTCGGAGAGTTCGATGAAGCCGTCGGGGGCCTCCTTCGCGCCGTCGACGACCTCGCGGGCGTACTCGTCCATCGTCGCCTCGTCGAGCGGTTCGTCGGCGATCGTCTCGTAGCGCATGTCGCCGAGTTCGCCGCGTTTGGCCTTCGGCACGGCGTCGGTTTTGAGGTGGACGCTCATCGTCTGGTCGTCGAAGAACTCCTCGACGGCCAGAGTTCCGATCTCGCGGACCTCCGGGGAGACGTGCTCGACATCGAGGCCCTTCGCCTGTGCGACCTCGGCCTGGACGACGTCGCTGGTGACGAAAGTCGCGTCGAGGTCCTCCGCGAGGTCGCGGATCAAGGCGTCGATCTCGCCCTCGGAGGCGTGGCCGCGCTCGATGGCGTTGGGCCGCTCGCCGACGTACCGGAGTTCGATGACTCCATCATCGGCGAGGTCGGCCAGCCGCTGGAGTTCCTCCAAGCCGTCCCAGCCGCTGTCGATCCCGTCGTTGGCCTGCGCCTCGAGTTCCGCGACGACCGCTTCGGGCACGCAGATCGTCGCTCCCTCGAACTGCCCGTCTTCGATAGTCGCCGAGACGCGGCCGTCGATGACCACGCTCGTATCCGGCACGACGTTCATACGTAAACTGGTTCACGTACGCCTATAAGGGTGTTCACAGCAAATCCACGGGAATCGGTTCCAGCCCGCACACGTCATTTACTGTATGTGGGTCTCGTGTTCCTGTTCAATGGGAACACTCACGGAAACTTAACGGACTACCCGAACACGTTTCCCGCATGCAACCGCAGGAGACGTTCGGGCGCGGGGGACTCAACGGGTTTCTCGACGTCGACGACCTCGTCGATCGCATCGGGCTCGACGAGGACGAAATCGCGTGGCGAAAAGAGTTCATCGGCTTCGACGAGGAGGACGAACAGCGGCTGTCGTCCCTCGAGCCCATGGTCCAAGACAACGCCGAGGCGATCGCCGACGACTTCTACGAGAACGTGTTGCACTACGAGCAGACGCGAGCGATCGTCGACCGGTCGCCGAAAGACGTCGACGCCCTCAAGCGAACCCAGCAGGCGTATCTCGTCTCGCTGGCCTCGGGAGAGTACGACCGGGAGTTCTTCAAGAACCGGGCGCGGATCGGGAAACTCCACGAGATACTGGATATGCCCCTGAAACAGTACGTAGGGCAGTACGGTGTCTACTACGACCTGATCCTGTCCCGACTGAACGATCGGGTCCAGCAACAGGTCATCGACGCCGTCGAGGAGTGGGCCGCAGAACGCGAGGCCGACGACGGCGGCCTCGGGCGCGTCGTCGGCGCGCTGGGACTCGGCGGCGGCACCGAAGAAGCCGACGACGGCCTCGAGGACTCGTTCGAAACGGCGGTCAGAGAGGCCATCGACGACGGGATGATGGACGTCCTCTCGCTGTTGCGGATCATCAATCTCGACATGCAGGTCGCGACCGACACGTACGTCGACTCCTACGCACAGCGACTCGAGGAGTCGATCGAACGCCGCAAACGACTCGCCCAAGAGGTCGAAAACGACGTGCAGGGGCCGATCGCGGAACTCCACGAGTCGAGCGAGGTCGTCGCGAAGCGCGCGGAGGCGATCAGCGAGCACACCGAGTCACAGGCGACCGGCATCACGCGGGCTGCAAGCGAACTCAACGACGTGAGCGCCGCCGTCCAGGAGGTCGCGAGCGTTGCCGATGAGGTCAGCGAAGAGAGCGATCGAACCGAGCGACTCGCCGCCGAGGGCGTCGACGCGGCCGACGACGCGTTGGACGAACTCGAGGCGATCGAGAACGCGACGGATCGCGTGGCCGATGCCGCCGACGCGCTGGCCGAACGAACGGACGAGATCGACGAAATCGTCGACCGCCTCGACGATCTCGCCGAGCGGACGACGGTACTGGCCGCGAACGCGAAGATCGAGTCGACCAGATCGGACGCCGACGGCGGTGAGACCATGGGCGTCATCGCGAGCGAAGTCCGCTCGTTCGCCGAGCAGACGAAATCGGACCTCGCCGAGATCGAAGCCACCGTCGAGGCCGTCCGGGAGGACGCCGCGGCCACCGTCGAAACGACCGAGGAGACGGTCGCTCGCGTCGACGCCGGCACGAACCGGGTCCGTGAGACCGTCGACTCGCTCGAGGAGATCCACGAGTCGGCCCGCGAGACCGCTTCGGGGATGGAGGACATGGCGGCGGCAGCCGACCAGCAGGCCCGCGGTGTCGAGGTGACCGCACAGACGCTCGACGACCTCTCGGAGTCGGCCGACACGGTCGCGAGCGCGGCGGAGTCGGCCGCGGCGGCCAGCCAACAGCAGACGGCCAGCCTCCGCGAGGTCCGGGAGTCGGTCGCGCGCTTGACCGAGGACGGTACCGACGAAACCGTCCCGGTCTACGAACAACTCGACTGATCGCGACGGACCCACCGGTCACGGGTTTCGCTGCACTGAACACCACAGCCGTCGATACCCCGTCTATGACTTCGACGCTCGTCGAGCTGACGCGCGATCTCGTTTCGATCCCGAGCCACGACGACGCGGCCGTCGCCGGCGATTTTCTCGAGGGGTGGCTCCGTCGCGAGACCGATGCCGACGTGACGCGAGACGACGCCGGAAACGTGATCGCCCGGAAAGGCACGGGAGCCGAGACGCTCGCACTGGTCGGCCATCACGACGTCGTCGAACCGGCCCCATCGCAGGTGGCCGACGGAAGCGACGACACCGAGGCGACCGAGTACGTCGTCGACGAGCGGGATGGCCGGCTCTACGGCCGCGGAACGGCGGACATGAAGGGCGCGCTCGCGGCCGCCTTGCTCGCCTTCCGCGAGGCCGATCCCGCGGGGGAACTCGTTTTCGCGAGTTTCGTCGGCGAAGAGGTCGGCGGCGTCGGCGCGCAGTACGCAATCGAGCGGGGGTTCGCCCCCGACTACGCCGTCGTCGGAGAGGGCTCGACGAACTACTCGGGACCGGACGTTACCGACGTCGCCGTCGCCCACAAGGGCCGCCGGGGGAGTACGATCACCGCCCGCGGAACCGCCGCCCACGCCAGCGAGGCCGACGCCGGCGAGAACGCCATCTACCGCGCCACCGCGGCCGTCGACCGCGTTCGCGACCTCGAGCCCCCGTCGGTCGGCGTGACCGGCGAAACCCTCGAGGGCCGGCTCACGGTCACGGAAATCGAAGGCGGGTCGGCGATGAACGTCGTGCCCGCTCGCTGCGAGTTCACCGTCGATGAACGGACGGTACCGGGCGAACGCGCCGCCCTCGAGTCGGTCGCCGACCTCGAGGGGATCGAGTGGATGGTCGATCAAGACTTGCCGCCGATGCGGTGTGATGACGACGCGTTCGCCGACGCGGTGCTCGAGGCCGCAACCGCCGCCCAGACCGCCGATCCCGAACTCGTGACGAAACCTCACGCGACCGACGCAGGCTGGCTCTCACAGGCCGGTACCGAGTGCGTGATCTACGGGCCGTCCGAACCCGGCGAGGCCCACACCGACGACGAGAGCGTCTCCATCGAGGTACTCGAGCGCTGTCTCGAGACCTACCGGCGGGTCGCACGGGAGTGGCCGACAACGCGCTAGTACCGCCGCAGCCGTCTCGCCTCGTGAATCAGCGCCGATCAGACGCCCGGCACACCGACCGCCTCGAAGCCGGTAACGCCGAGGACGGCGAGGACATAGAGCGCGATCAGGACGGTGACCCAGGCGACGAGCCCGATCATCGCCGCGGCAGTCCAGTCGCCGGGATATCGCCAGTTGATGACGCCGATGTAGGCGATCAGGGCCAGTAGCGGGCCGACAAGGGGAATCCAGCCGACGACGAAGCCGACGATCGCCCAGACGATCGCCCCGATCAAGGCGGTGACGATGGCGTGGTCGTAGTCCCCTCTCCCGACGATGACTCGAGCCCCGGCGTAGATGCCGAGTGCACCGATCAGCAGGCTCACGACGAAAACGACGGCTGACGCGATTGGTCCAGTAAGTGCCATAGGGACGACATACGTCAGATCGGCGGAACAGTCCGGTGCTTGCAAGTTCTGTCTGGCTCTCATCGACTCGCGGACACCGCGGGAGGGTCGCGTTCGCCGCCGCCACAACGGCGTATTGACTATCACGTCGGTCGACAGTTTTCGCGACTCGGGTGACTGCCGGCGGTAATCTCGCACTCGAGTCGCCGGAACCACGACGTTGATACCGCTTCCGGGCCAACGGTACGTCTATGGCGACCGATCAGGCCCAGAGCGATGCGAGTGAGGCCGACACCTACGAGCAGTTCGAAGAGCGAGTGCGCCGCATCTCGAATATCGGGAACGCCGCCGGCATCCTACAGTGGGATCAGGAGGTCGTGATGCCCGACGACGGCACCCCGGCCCGCGCACAGCAGCTCTCGGCGCTGTCCTCGATCAGCCACGAACTGCTGACCGCCGACGAGACCGGCGACCTGCTCGAAGAGTTAGAGGGGGACACGAGCGGCGACCTCGAGGGCGAGCAGGCCGCGGTCGTCCGCGAGATCCGCCGGAAATACGACCGCGAGACGAGCGTTCCGCAGGCCCTCGTCGAGGAAATCTCGGCGACGGCCTCCAACGCCCACCCGAAGTGGAAGCAGGCCAGAGAGGAGGACGACTTCGAGCAGTTCGCGCCGACCCTCGAGAAACTGGTCGAGTTGAAGCGCGAGTACGCGAATCACATCGATCCCGACGCCGACCCCTACGCCGTCCTCTTCGCTGACTACGAGCCCTACATCGACCTCGAGACGGCCGAACGGGTCTTAGAGCGCCTGCGCGAGAATCTCGTGCCGCTGATCGATGCCGTCCAAGAGAGCGACGCGGACCTCGAGACCGAGGCCTTCGCCGGCGTCTCCGAGCCACGCTCGGATGGCTCGGAAGACGGTACGTCTTCCGGCGAGTTCGACGACGACGATCAGGAAGCCCTCGCGCGGGACGTGCTGGACTCGCTGGGCTACGATTGGGATCGGGGCCGACTCGACACCGCGCCGCATCCGTTCTCCTCGGGCACGCAGTTCGACGCCCGCGTGACGACCCGCTTCGAGGAGGACGATCTCTTGGGTTCGATCACCTCGACCATCCACGAGTTCGGCCACGCCAACTACACGCAGGGCCTGCCCGACGAGGGCTACGGCACCCCGCTCGGCGAGGCGCGGGACCTCTCGGTCCACGAGTCCCAGTCTCGCCTCTGGGAGAACCACGTCGGCCGCTCCCGCCCCTTCTGGGAGCACTTCCTGCCGATCGCCCGCGAGCGGTTCCCCGAACTCGAGGCCGTCTCCCCCGAAGAGGCCTACGAGGCCGCGAATCAGGTCCACGACGACAACCTCATTCGGGTCGAGGCGGACGAACTCACCTACCACCTCCACATCGTGATTCGCTTCGAGATCGAACGCGACCTGATCAGAGGCGACCTCGAGGTCGCGGAAGTCCCCGAAGTCTGGAACGACAAGTACGAGGAGTACCTCGGCGTGCGCCCCGAGACGGACGCGGAGGGCTGCCTGCAGGACATCCACTGGTCCCACGGCGACTTCGGCTACTTCTCGACGTACTCGCTGGGATCGGTGCTCGGGGCCCAGTTGTACGCCGCCGCGGAAGACGATATCGCAGCGCGAGCCGACGGCGACCGCGAGGACGATCGCGGCCCCTTCGACGACCAGATCCGCGAGGGCGAGTTCGACGACCTCAACGGCTGGCTCCGCGAGAATATCCACCAGCACGGCAAACGCTACGTCACCCCTGACCTGATCGAGAACGCGACCGGCGAAGGGCTGACAGCCGACTACTTCCTCGAGTACGTCGAGTCGAAGTACGGCGAGTTGTACGACCTCGAGGACTACTGAGCGCCGTTCGATCGACCTCGTTTCGCCCGCGATCACCGGCGAAACCGTTCCGCGACCCTCGTTTTTAGGGTCGATGCCGCCTTAGTCGCCGGCATGTCCGACTCACTCGAGCAGGGAACGGCGATCGTTACGGGCGCGAGTTCCGGCATCGGCGCGGCGACCTGTCGCGAACTCGCGGCCGAGGGCGCAAACGTCGTTCTCGCGGCACGCAGCGAAGACCAACTACGGGAACTCGCCGACGACCTCGAGGCGACCCACGACGTCGAGACGCTGGTCGTCCCGACGAACGTCCGGGAGGAAGACGACGTCGACGCGCTCATCGAGGCGACCGTCGAGACGTTCGGCGGGTTCGACGTGCTGGTGAACAACGCGGGACTGGGCCGGGGCAGCGAGGTCGAGTCGCTGTCGACCGACGACTACGAGACGATGCAGGAGACCAACGTCGACGGCGTCTTCTACGCGACGCGGGCGGCGATCCCCCACGTCCGCGAACGCGACGGCCACCTGATCTTCGTCGGCAGTTTCGCCGGCCGGCACCCGCGACCGGCCAACCCGGTCTACGCGGCTACGAAGTGGTGGGTTCGGGGCTTCGCCAAGAGCCTCGCGGCTCAGATCGGCGACGCCGATGTCGGAGTCACGATCGTCAATCCCGCCGAGGTGCGCACCCAGTTCGAGACGCCCGACGGCGAGACCTTCGCCGACCGGTACGACGAGGACGAGGCGAGCGATCCCACGGAGATCGCCGCCGCGATCCGATTCGCCGCGAGTCAGGACCACTCGAGCGTGAGCGAACTCGATATCAACCCGCGAGAGAAGTTCGCCGAGACCTTCCACTGAGTGGTACGGATTGGCTGTCGGACTCCACAAATCACGTAAAAGGAGGTTGGAACTGCCGGGTCTGGACTCACCCGTCCCGGGCCCCCTCCCTTGAGTATGCGAGTCTCCGTTCCCGGTGCTCCGGGCGTGTACTTCGACACTGACGCGGAATCGACGGCGATCAACGTCGCCCTGACCGCCGCCGGGCGGCGAGCGCCGAAACCGCAAGGGTACGCCATTCAAGCCCTGCCCTACCTCTGGTCGTTCGATGTCGACCTCCAAGAGGTCCCGACCGACCACCCGATCCAGTTCCTCCATCCGGAGGGCGCGCGGAGTCTGGGCGAGATCTCGCCCCAGCGCGGCGTCCGCGAGGCCGGCACCGAACTCGAGTCAGTGCTGCGATTCGTCTGGTCGGTCAACGAGGAAGTCGAGTCGGCGACGACCCACCTCCTCGGGGCCGCGCCCGCATCCGAGGACGAGGGCGTGACCATCGAGATTCAGGAGGGCAGCGTCGGCGTCGCCGGATCGGAACTCGGGACCGACGAGTTCGACATCGACGAACCCGAATTCGACGACGCCGAGGGCGACGAGTTCGACACCGGCGACGAACTGTGATTCGCCACCGATAGCGCCGCCCAACGATCCCGATACTGGTCGGTGCTGCCCTCCAGCGATTCGCGATACTCGTGCTGCTGTTCGGCGGCTTTCTCGAACTGAGCTCGGAGGGCTGATGTCGGATTCGTCCTGTTTGCCGTCCTTATCGGCACGATTGGCCTCGCTATCGAATGCCGGTCGCAGGGACTCGAGCGGTGGCCGCTGCATGTATTGATCCGGTAACATTTTAATCGGTCACCCGAATCCAGCGACTATGGCCGCCACCACGTTCGGTCTCCGCGCACGGATGGTCGCCGCCGTCCTCGGCCTTGCGGTCGTCACGCTCGGACTACTTGCGGGTGTCTGGGGCGTGTTCTACGGCGTGCTCTCGTTTCTGGGATTCGCGTTCGCGTCCCACGTCGCAGCGGTCACCACCGCCGGGACGCTGGTGACGATCGGGTATCTCGAGTACAGACACCTCGAGACGATCGAGCGGCTCGCGGACGCCCACCCCGTGGACCGGGAGACGGCACCGGAGCTGTACGAGACAACGACACGGGTCGCGGCCCAGCTCGGCGTCCCTGTGCCGACAATCGCCGTCTCCGAGAGAGACGTCCCCGAAGCGATGGCCGTCGGCTTCCGACCGGAGTCGGTGCATCTGGTGCTCTCGCTGGGGGCGCTCGACGCGCTCGAGGGGCAAGCGGAACTGGAGGCGGTGATCGCACACGAACTCGCCCACGTCAGAAACCGCGACGCAATGGTCATGACGGCCGTCTCCGTGCCCGTCGTGCTCGCCGACGGGCTGAAATCGCGGATCGATCGGATCGACGATCCCGGCTGGGCTGTGATCATCACCGTGCCGCTCGGATTTCTGTCGGCGGGCGTCTGGATCGTCGGGCGAACGATCACGGCCCGCCTCTCCCGAGTCAGGGAGCGAGCGGCGGATCGAGCCGCCGCGGCGGTGACCGGCTCGCCCGCCGCGCTCGCCAGTGCGCTCCGGCGGTTAGACCGGGAGGTCGCCGACACGCCGACTCGAGACCTCCGCGACGCGTCGAGCGTCTCCTCGTTGTCGATCATCTCGCTCGAGCCCGCCGAGCCCGAAAAGGTCATGCTCGGCCCGGAGGGCGACACCGAGCCGTCGTACTGGGTGCTTCGAAAATGGCACCACCGACTCGAGCGCTACCTCTTCGAAACGCACCCGCCGACGGACGAACGGCTCGACGCGTTGGCGGCACTCGAGCGCGAGCGGTAGCTCCGGCGGTCCGACGACCGGGAGCTGCAAACGGACTCCGCTTCAGACGGACCCGAACGGAGCGCCGCGCTCGCCGCCGGGACACAGCGAACCGTATAACACGCTGGCCCCGCTGGATCGACTCGAGACCATGCCACTGCGCGCGTTCCGGATCGCTTACGACGGGAGAGACTACCACGGCTTCCAGCGCCAACCCGACGTTTCGACCGTCGAGGACGCTATCTTCGATTCGCTCCGCGCGCTCGATGTCCTCGAGGAAGATGCCGACAAGCCCGCGGGCTACGCGGCTGCCGGTCGCACCGATGCCGGCGTATCCGCGCTCGCCCAGACAATCGCGCTCGAGGCCCCCGACTGGCTCGCGCCGCGAGCGCTGAACGCCGAACTGCCCGCGGACATCCGGGCGTGGGCGGCCGCCGAGGCTCCGGACGGGTTCCACGCGACCCACCACGCGAGCCGCCGGAAGTACACGTATCACCTGTACGCGCCGCCTGCCGGCGAAGCGACGCGCGATTCCGCCGCCGATCCGATCGCACCCGCCGTCGACGATGACCGGTTCCGCGCGGCCTGCGAGGCGTTGTCCGGGACCCACGACCTGCACAATCTGACGCCGGACGATCACAACACCGAGCGCTCGCTGTCCCTGGGGGCTCGCCGGGACGGCGACTACCTCGTCGTTACCGCCGCTGCAGGCGGCTTCGCTCGAGAACTCGTCCGCCGGCTCGTCTCGCTGGCTCGCGCGGTCGGCACCGGCGAGTCGCCGCTCGAAAAAATCGACCGCGTCCTCGAGCCCGAGCCGTTGCCCGGTCACGAGGGAGTCGCGCCCGCGCCGCCGGAGCGGCTCGTGCTGACCGACGTGGACTACCCCGATCTCGCCTTCGAGATCGACGACGACGCGGCCGCGAGCGCTCGAGCGGTGTTCGACCGCCGCCGCGTCGATCGGCAGACAGGGGCTCGCGTCGCCGGGCAGATGGCCGACGGGATTCGCTGACCGGCCGGAACCCGACTCGAGCGAGATCGCACTCGAACGGCAGACGAGCGTTTTTCACGGCCGCGGACACACGTCGGCGCATGGAACTCTCACCGGAGGAGTACGGTGCCTACTGGCGCGCGTCGATCCGCGTTTCCGCCGGACTCCTCGTGGTCTTCTTCGGACTCCGCCTCACGTCGCCGCTGCGGAGCCACCCCGAGATCGGCGCATCCGCCCTCGGCGTCGTGTTGCTCGTCATGCTCGTCCTCGCCGGGACGTTCGTCGCGGTACTCGGCCTCGCTCGGGTCGTCCGGACCGCGGTCGACGCGGAGAGTTAGGATTCGTCGAGTGCGTAGCACGCTCCGCTATCGTCGCCGACGACGACGGTCCCGTCGGCGACCGCCGGTGATGCAACGACGCGACTCTCGGTCGGGATTCGCCACAGTCCCTCGCCGTCCGTAACCGAGACGGCGACGATCCCCTGCGTGGTCCCGACGACGACCACGTCGCCGGTGATCGCGGGCGAGGACCAACTCGGCGCTAACTGGGTCGTCATCGGTTCGACTCGAGCCGATGACCCCGCGCCCATCGCCGCCGTCGAGTCGGCAGTCGCGGCCGCTATCGATTCGACGCCCTCGAGCGGAGCTTCCCACCGCGTGCTCCCGTCGCTTCGCTCGAGGGCGACGAGGCGATCGTCGGGATCGTGTCCGACGACGATGTCCTCGCCGACGGCGACCGAGGGCTTCATCCCCGTTCGTTCCTGCCGGTTGGCCGCATCGACCCATGGTCTCGTTTGGCGTCCGCTCATCGTCTCGAACGCGTCGTTGCTCTGCCACTCGAGATCGCCGCTCTCCATCGATATCGCGATCGGGGTCGAACCGCCGACGTAGACCGTGCCGTCCGCGACTGCCGGCGAGGAGCGCACTGCCCGCTCAGTCCCGTAGGTCCACTCGCTTGAGCCGTCCGCCGCGTCGAACGCTGCGACGCCCGCCTCGGTGCCAACGATCACTCGGCCGTCGACCACGGCCGGTGAGGAGACGACGGCTTCCGACTGTTGGGCCTGTGAAAACGTCGTCCAGCCGGCCGTCGCGGCCGAGCGCCACGTCACGCTCTCGTCCGCGAGCGAGACCGCTACGAGGTCTCCGTCCGGCGTTCCGACGTACACCGTTCCGTCGACTACCGTCGGTGACGACGACGGTCCTGGACGAGCCTGTTGCTGGCTCAGCAGACTCGCGTTCGTCTCCCCGCTATCGAACGGAATTCGGCGCTTTTCGGCCCCGTCGCGATCGACTGCGACCAGCCCGTCACCGACCGGACAGACCACCGCGTCGTCCGTGACGGCCGGCGAGCCGGTCCGCTCGGTCTCGAACTCGACCGTCCACAGCTCCTCGCCGGACTCGACCTCGAGCGCGTGTAGCGCCGACTCAGCGGCGAGGAAGGCCGTTCCGTCCGACACCGCTGCTGTCCCCGGGCCCGGTGAGAGATCGATGCGCCACCGTTCCGCCGGCTCGTCTCGCGGAGCCGCTGTTTCGACGATGCCCGCGTTCGACGGCCCTGCACGGAACGACTCCCACGAACCACCGTCGTCCGTCGAGTTCGGCTCGTTGCCCGAGCCCGTCGAATCACCGAGACAGCCGGCACCGAGTGTGAGCGCCGTCCCGCACGTACCGAGCACTGCGCGTCGCGAAATGTCCCCCATGTCCCTGCCACCGAACTGTCGGCGCTAAAAGGTTTCCCGTCGAGAACGTCCGTAACGGTAACTAGTCCGACCGAAAGTCTCGGGCATCGACACCAGCCACGGCCGTGAATCGAGCCAACTCTCGGCTGCGTGCATGCCCGATCCGTACGCCTGCCCCAGCGGTCCCCCACGGAAATCGCCCGCAACGATCCGCGGTATGACTCGCCTCTCGAGTTCGCGGCCGAGCGACAAAAGAGCGGGTCGGCAAGCCGACGGCCGGCCGGTCTGGTCGAGCGAGCGGCCGTAGAGACGCCTCAGTCGTCGGTCGGGCCAGCGGCCGCGGCGTCGGCATCGGTATCTGCGTCCGCGTCCGCCTCGGGCACACGAGCGTCGAACAGCGGGCTCTGCTCGCCGGGAACGAACGTGTTGAGCAGCAGCGCCGAGAGCGCGGTGACGATGACCGGCTGTCCGAAGAACGTTTCAGCCGCGCTCGGAAGCCCCGAGAGCGCTTCAGGCGTGGTCGCAATGCCGAGTCCGAGGCCGAGCGAGACGGCGACGACGACCGTGTTCCGGCGGTCGAGGTCGGCGTTCGTGATGACTAGCCGGAAGCCGCTGGCCGCGACCATGCCGGCCATGAGCAGGACCGCGCCGCCGAAGACCGCGCTGGGGATCGTCGTGACGGCCGCGCCGACCTTCGGGCTCAGACCGAGGACGGCGAGGAAGACGCCGCCGATACCGACGACGTGCCGGCTCATCACGCCGGTGAAGTTGACGATACCGACGTTCTGGGAGAAGGAGGTGATCGGGAACGCGGCGAAGACGGCACCGATCGAACTCAGGAGCCCGTCGGTGAACAGCCCGCCGCGGAACTCCTCGTTCGTCGGATTTCGCCCCTCGGCGGCCGTGACGCCGGACATGTCGCCGACCGTCTCCATCGCGGAGACGAGAAAGAGGAAGGCGAAGGTGACGATCGCGATCGGTTCGAACTCGAAGCCGAATCGGGTGGGTGCCGGCAGGGAGACCCACGCGGCGTCGCCGACGGCCCCAAAGTCGACGAGCCCGGCAGCGAGCGCGGCGACGTAGCCGACGACGATCGCGACGAGGATCGAAAGCAGTCGCGTGACCCCGCGCGTGAACATGTTGAGACCGACGGCGATCGCGAGGACGAGCCCGGCGAGACCGATGTGGTGGAGCGCGCCGAAGTCGGCGGCGTCGGCCCCACCGGCGGCGTAGTCCATGGCGACGGGCACGAGATAGAGGCCGATGATGACGACGACGAGGCCGGTCACCAGCGGCGGGAAGAAGGGTTTGATTCGCTTGAACTGCCAGCCGATGAGGCCTTCGACGACGAATCCCGTAACGAGGATCGCGCCGAACACCGCGGCCATCCCGAAGTCCGCGCCGATCGAGATCGATGCGCCCACGAACGTGAAACTCGAGCCCATGACGATCGGCAGGCGAGCGCCGACCGGGCCGACGGTGTAGGCCTGGACGATCGTCGCCAGCCCGGAGAACAGGAGGACCATCTGGACGATGTAGGCCGTGTCCGCCGGAGCGAGTCCGACCCCGCCCGCGACGACGTAGGCCACTGCCGTCGCCGGCACGATCATCACCGCGACGTGTTGCAAGCCGAGCAGAATCGATTTCGGTAACGGCGGTTTGTCGTCCACTCCGTACTCGAGTTGGATGCCCCCGTCCTCGTCCGTCGACATTGTATGGCCGCCTGATTGCAGAGGGGTGCATAAAAGGTTTCGTAAACGAGCCCAATACGGCGCTATTCGCGGCCACAGTATGCATGTTTGTGATTACTTCGGTGCGATCAGTCGACCGATGGCTCGAGGCTGATTTGCGGCCGGTTCGGAGGAGCGATTATCGATATCGACCCGGTTCGCGCGGGACGGTTACGGTTTCGAGTGGACCGTTACCTCGCCGTTCTCGACCGTGATATCGACGAGACTCGTCGCGTCGTACTTCGTGTCGTCGAGCGCCGAGTCGCCGACCTTCCGCAATACGACGACGATGTCGACGATATCGGCTCCGATGCCGTCGAGGGCGTCGCAGATCGCCGCCAGCGTGCCACCGGTCGAGAGCATGTCGTCGACGATCACGACGCGGTCCCCGTCTTCGACGTCGTTGATGTACATCTCCGACTCGGAGTAGCCCGTCTCCTGGTGTAAGGAGACCTCGCCCTCGAGCCCGTAGGGGCGCTTGCGGATGACGACCAGCGGGATGTCAGTCTGGAGCGAGAGCGCGGTCGCGAGGTGGATCCCCATCGCCTCGGGCGCGATGATCTTGTCGACGTCCAGATCCGCGGTTTGCATCACCTCAGTCACGACTTCCCGCAACAGGGTGGGATCGAGCTGTGGCACGCCGTTGCTGATCGGGTGGACGAGGTACTCGTAGCCGTCCTTATCGATGATCGGTGCGTCGTCCAACGACTCGAGGAGTTTCTCCATGCAGACGATTCGGGAAATCGGAGTGAAAAGCGGTTCGTTCTTCCGGTTCCGACGCGACCTGCGTCGAAGCGACGGACCGACCGCGGTAGCGACCGTTCGACACCGACCGCCTCGCTGCCGCGGGTGACGGCGTCCGATACCCTTTACCATCTTCGTTCCGAAATTCGGGCCATGAGTTCCGTTCCCGACCGCTCCGAGGTCGACGAGGAATACACGTGGGACCTCGAGAGCATCTACGCGACCGACGACGACTGGGAGGCCGCCGCTGAGGCAGTCGCCGAGCGCGTCGCGGATCTCGAGACGTACGAGGGACAGGTCACCGACGACGCCGAGACCCTCCTCGAGGTGCTCGAGCTCCGCGACGAGGTCATGCGGGAGGTCTCGACGGTCGCGGCCTACGCCCGGATGCGTCGTGACGAGGACACGACGAACCAGCAGTATCAGGCGCTGACGGCCCGATCGCAGTCGCTCGCGGCCGACGCCCAGTCCGCGGCTTCGTTCATCGACCCCGAGCTCCAAGAGCTGACCCGCGAGGAGTTCGACGCGATGGTCGACGACGAACCGGGTCTCGAGACCTACGACCACTACGTCGACGACGTGCTCCGGATGAAACCGCACACGCGCTCGGCGGAAGTCGAGGCGCTGCTCGCCGATCTGAGCGAAGTGACTGGCGCGACCGGCGAGGTCTACAACATGCTCTCGAACGCGGACATGGAGTTCCCGACCGTCGAAGACCCTGACGGGGACGCGGTCGAGATCACCCAGAGCAACTTCACGAACCTGCTCAAGCGCCCCAAGCGCGACTTCCGGCGGCGGGTCTACGAGGGCTACTTCGACGAGTGGGAATCGATGCGGAACACGGTCGCGGCGTCCTACAAGAACAGCGTCAAAGCGGACGTCAAGACCGCTCGAGCCCGCAACTACGACACTGCGCGCGAAGCCGCACTCGACGGCCCGAACGTCCCCGTCGAGGTCTACGACACGCTCGTCGATACCGTCCACGACAACATCGACAAGCTCCACCACCACGCCGAACTCAAAGAGCGGGCGCTCGGCGTTGACGACCTGCAGATGTGGGACATCTACATGCCCCTGACCGGCGACGAGGGCCCCGACCTCGAGTACGACCAGGCGACCGAGTACGTCGTCGACGCCCTCGCGCCACTCGGCGAGGAGTACCAGTCCCAGGTGGCCGAAGGCCTCGAGTCCCGCTGGGTCGACGTCTACGAGAACGAAGGCAAACAGTCGGGTGCCTACTCCGGGGGCACCTACGACACCCAGCCGTTCATCCTGCTGAACTACCAGCAGGACATCTCCTCGATGTACACGCTGGCCCACGAACTCGGCCACTCGATGCACTCCGAACTCACCAAGGACGAACAGCCCTACATCTACTCGAACTACGAGATCTTCGTCGCCGAGGTCGCCAGCACGGTCAACGAGGCCCTGCTGACCAACCACCTGCTCGAGACCGTCGACGACCCCGAGTTCCGAAAGCACGTCCTCAACGAGTTCTTAGAGCGGGTGCGCTCGACCCTCTATCGGCAGACCCTCTTCGCCGAGTTCGAACACGAGACGCACCGCCTCGAGGAGGCGGGCGAACCCCTCACCGCCGACCGGCTGGACGACCTCTACCGCGGGCTCAAGGAAGACTACTACAAGCCGGCGGTCATCGACGACCGCATCGCCCGCGAGTGGATGCGCATCCCCCACTTCTACCGGGCCTTCTACGTCTACCAGTACGCGACCGGCATCTCCGCCGCGCTCGCTATCGTCGACGACGTGCTCGAGCGGGGCCAGCCCGCGGCCGAGGATTACCTCGAGTTCCTCCGCCGGGGCTCCCGCGAGTACCCGCTCGAACTCCTCCGGATCGCCGGCGTCGACATGAGTTCCTCGGCCCCGATCGACCGCGCGCTCGAGACCTACGGCCAGCGTCTCGACGAATTCGAGTCCCTGCTCGACTGATCGGCCGGCCGCCCGATCCGGTATTTGGGTTCGCGGAACCGATCTCGCGCCGAGCGACCCCGTATATGCAAGGGGCTGGCTGATATGCCCTCGAGAAATCCCTCCGGGACCCAAAGGCACATTTACTATCGAAATCCTATCGGCGTACATCAAGATGTCTCGAAGCCCGTCTATTCCCGACCGACCTCATCGCGATATCGACTCAGACCTCCCCGACGACGAGCGGCTCGAGGCGCTTCGGGGACACTACGAGGATCTGGTCGACGTCAACGACCAGCTCACCGACCAACTCGACGACGCCGAGGACCGTCGCGAGCGTCTCCGGGAGAAAGTCGACCGCGTCGAACGCGAAAACGAGACGCTGAAGAGTTCGTCGCTGTACATCGCCACCGTCGAGGACGTCCTCGACGACGACCAGGTCATCGTCAAACAGCACGGGAACAACCAGGAAGTGCTGACCGACGTCTCCTCGCGTATCGTCGACAGCGTCGAGCCCGGCGACCGCGTCGCGGTCAACGACTCCTTTGCGATCCAGTCGATTTTGGATACCGAGACCGACGCCCGGGCCCAGTCGATGGAGATCACGGAGAAACCCGAAGTCACCTACGCCGACATCGGCGGCATTGACGAGCAGGTCCGCGAGGTCCGCGAGGCCGTCGAGCAGCCGCTGATCGAGCCCGAACTCTTCAACGAGGTCGGCATCGACCCGCCGAGCGGCGTCCTGCTCTACGGCCCGCCGGGCACCGGCAAGACGATGCTCGCCAAGGCCGTCGCCAACGAAACCGACGCCACCTTCATCAAGATGGCCGGCTCCGAACTCGTCCGCAAGTTCATCGGCGAGGGCTCCCGGCTCGTCCGCGACCTCTTCGAGATGGCCCGCGAGCGCCAGCCCGCCATCATCTTCATCGACGAAATCGACGCCATCGCGACCCGCCGCACCGAGTCCAAGACCTCCGGCGACGCCGAGGTCCAGCGGACCATGATGCAACTCCTGAGCGAAATGGACGGCTTCGAAGCCCGCGGCGAGATCCGCATCATCGCCGCCACCAACCGCTTCGACATGCTCGACCGCGCTATCCTCCGCCCCGGCCGGTTCGACCGCCTGATCGAAGTCCCCGAACCCGACCGCGACGGCCGCGAACAGATCCTGCAGATCCACACCCGGAACATGAACGTCGCCGACGGCGTCGACTTCGGCGCACTCGCCGACGACACCGAAGGCTACTCCGGTGCCGAAATCGAGAGCCTCGCCACCGAAGCCGGCATGTTCGCCATCCGCAACGAGCGCAACGAAGTCGCCCATCAGGACTTCGCCGACGCTCTCGAGAAGATCGAAGAGGACGACTCGAGCGACGTGATCTCGTCGGCCGGTTACTTCTATCAGTAACGAAAGCCGGACCGAGTTTCCCGTCGAATCGAATTCTGCTCTGACTGTCGCCGTTCGCCTACTCCGTTTTCGAGACCGCGTGGACGGTGCCCTCGTTGTCGCCGACGTATACCGTGTCGTTGACGACCGCAGGTGACGATTGCATTCCACCCGCGGCATCCGCCTGCAACTTCTCGCGGTGCTCGCCCGTGTCGCGATCGACGGCGTGCAGTCCGTCGTCGGACCCGAAGTAGACGTGATCGCCGGCGATGACCGGAGCCGTCACGTACACGATCCCCTCGAGATCGTCCGCCCGCCACTGTTCTCGTCCCGAGTGCGGCTCGAACGCTCGAACCTCGCCCGTGTTCCACGTTCCGACAACCAGTAGGTCGTCGTTGACCGCCGGTGACGGGTACAGCATTCCCAGTTCGCCGGCTCCGCTGTTCCACTCCTCCCTCCCGGTTTCTCGATCGAGTGCGTGGACGATACCGCTCTGGGTCCCGACGTAGACGGTGCCGTCGCGAACGGTCGGCGCTGCGACGACGCCTCCGCTCGAGTCGAACCGCCAGCGCTCCGTGCCGTCGTCGGCGTCCAGCGCGAGCACACGGCTGTTCGTCGAGCCCGCGTAGACGGTTCCGTCGACGATTGCCGGCGGTCCGAAGAGTTCGCTACCGACGTCGACCGACCACTGCTCCTGCCCGGTCTCGGCCTCGAGTGCGATGAGCACCGCTCCCTCGTCGTCGCTGCCGACGAAGACGGTCCCGTCGGCACACGCGATCGAACGGGACCCGTGCGTGGTCGGGAACGCCCATTCCGTATCGCCCGTCTCTGCATCCAGCGCGAGTGCCGTCCACTCGCCGCGTCCGTTCAGGTACACGCGCTCGCCGTCGACTGCCGGCGCTGCGAGATGGTCTCTCCCGCCGGTCGAGCGCTTCCACAGCACCTCTCCGGTGTGTTCATCGAGGCAAGCGGTTTTCCCCGTACCCCTGTCGTGGACGTACACCCGTCCGTCGACGACGATCGGCGAAGACCGTATCTCGCTGCCGATCTCGACCGACCAGCGCCGATCCGACGAGAGCGAAACCGGGTCGGACTGCGGGCTCACACTCGTTCGTGCCAAGTCATATCCATCAGTGGGCCACTCGTCTGTCTGGACGAACGCCGGACCGGAGCTATCCGTCTTCGCGAATGACGTGCATCCGGCCGTTAGAATGGGGACCGTGCCCGCTATGTACGCCCTTCGTTTCATTAGAATTAGAAACGCAGTTAAGACGTATTAATCTGCTGAATGATACCGGTCGCTCACTATGACGGTCGCGTGGAGGGTTCGACACCACGCGTCGCTGTTGGCGAATCGCAACGCCTTACGCCGCTGGTCCCCCAGTTCGGATATGAGCACGATTCGAGTCGTCTGGGGCTCTGCGTCGGCACCCACGGCGATGGCTTCCTACGACGCCGCGCTCGCGGAGGCCGGCGTCGAGAACTACAACCTCGTCTCGGTTTCCTCCGTGATTCCGGCGGAGACCCAGGTCGAGGCCGTCGGCACCGCACCCGATCTCGGCCCCGCCGGCGAGCGCGTGACCGTCGTCGAGGCTCGAGCCACCACCGCCGAGCCCGGCCGCGTGAGCGCGGCGCTCGCGTGGGCGCAGTCCGTCGACGACGGGCCGGGCCTGTTCTACGAGACCGCTGGAGAGATGGACCGCGAAGACGTCGAACGCCGAGTTCGAGAGGGACTGGCCGCGGGACAGGACCTCCGCGACTGGGAGTTTGCCGACCCGCGGGCCGCCGTCGAGAGCCGGCAGACCGAGTCGGGAACGCATACGACGGCGGTCGTTCTCGCGGTCTACGGCGACAGCGAGCCGATCCTCTCGGATTGACCCAAAGCGAACCCTTTTGAACCGGCGGCACATTGATACGGGTACACACTTCTCATGAACGGAAATACGCCGTACGCAGGGCTACCGGGCGAGACTGGGGCTGGGCAGCGTGCAGCGGCGGACGTTCCTGACCTCTCGAGTGCGCAGAAACGACTGCTCCATCGCGACGTCTCGCGGATCGCCGCCCGAACCCGCGAGTTCCTCCCGAACGAGTACGTGGTCGACGCCGATATCTCGAGCGGCATGACCGGCCCGGAGGTCACCGTCGCCGTCCGACCGCCGGTGGGACACGCCGTCAGCGCCGGCTTCACGCCCGACCTCGAGGAGGCAGCGGCCGCCGAAGAGGTAATCACGGCGGACGAACGCGACGAAGTCGCCCGCGGACTGGCCGCAAGCGCGGCTCTCCAAGTCAAACAGGCCATCAGCAACAACGTGCGGCCGACTGGAAAGTAAGCCACTCACCGCCCATCGGTTGTCAATCGTCAGCCGTCGTGTCGGTCGCCGACGTTCCGTTCTCGATCGCCACGTCTCATCGGGTACGGATCTCGACCCGCCGTTTTATCGATCGCCGAAATTCAGTAGCGCAGTTGCTCGAGCTGGTGTCGCCGTCGCTCGAGGTCGACCGCCGGCTCGACCGACGGATCGGCACTGAGCCGGTCGAGTACCAGTAACGGATCGACGCCGGCTCGTTCGACCGCGTCGAGCAGCGATTCGATCGCCGCCCGGTTCATCGCCAGCGACGAGCAGAGACCGATCGTGAGTGCGAGGGGAATCGCTCGCTCGGGCTGTGTCGGGAACTGATCGCTGACGCGTGCAAAGTCCGGGTCGTCGGTGGGGGTCTCGTCGTCAGGAGCCGGCTCGAGGGTCAGACAGTGCGGACAGAACGACACGACAGCGGCTCCCGACGGCGTATCCGGGCGGTGTTCCTCCGGGACAGCAAACGAAATCGCGCTCGAGCCACACGCAGAACAGGCCATTAGAATCGAGTCGGGGAGAGCGGACGACTGAGGACGACGCGAGACAGTTGACGGCGTTACTGGTTGGCCGCGGGGGACTGTGCGGCGGTGTCCGGCTGTACGTCGTCGAGCTCGTCTTGTTTTGCTTCGGCAGCCTCGGCCTCGGCGGCCGCTTCGGCTTCCCGTTCGGCCTTCTCTTCGGCTTCCTTCTTTTCCTTGATCTTCTTTAGACGGAACGTCTCCTCGCGTTCCTGTTCCTCGAGTTTCTGCTCGATGTACTCCTGATTGTCGTACAGCTCCGGCAGGAGTTTGAACTCGAGAGCGTTGACGCGGCGCTTAGTGGTCTCGATCTCGCGGAGCATCTTCTTCATCGCCGTCTCGACCTCGGCGGCGAGGATGATGCTCTCGAGGAGGTCCTCGTAGGCCTCGGCGGCCTCGTCGATGCGGGCGGAGGTGCCCATGATCCCGTAGCCGCGCTGGTCGAGGCTCTTGGTGACCTTCGAGGACTCGATCTGCGGGACGACGACGCCCATGATGTTCTTGGACTCGGTGGTGATTTCGGGGTGTTCCTGCAGCGCCGATGCGGCACCGCGGACCGCGACGTCGCCCTCCATCGCCCGGGCCATGTTGATCTTCTTCTGGGCATCCTCGTAGTCGTCGGCGAGCTCGCCGCGGACATCCTGGGCCTTGTCCAGAATGTCCATGAACTCCATGATCAGCCCGTCGCGTTTCTTCTCGAGCGTGCCGTGTCCCCGCTCGGAAAGCTCGATGCGATCCTCGATCGCCATCAAGTTCTTGCGGGTGGGCTTGACGTCGTTGGCCATCTTGTGGGGGGCTAGCGCCCCCAGTCGGATAACTGTTTACAGTTTCTCCGCTCCGACGCGCCGGATTCCCGTGACTCCGCGGCGTCGGTTTCGTTTCCGACCGAGACTACCCGAGGAACAGATCGACCATGTTGCCCGACGACTGGCCCTTGTAGAGCTCCGAGTAGCCGCAGTTCGTACAGCTCACGACCATGAAACTCCGGTTTTGGATGTCGAACATCTTCGAGAGACCGCCTCCGGTGGTCGAAATTTCGTCGATCTCCGTCTCCGTGTGGTCGCACTTCGGACAGCCGCGATCGTCGTCTTTCATACTCGAACGGTTCCTGTCAATACACAAATTCTTTGTGTTTGGGCCCTCGAGTATGCGTCGACCATGTCCGTCGTCTTCGCTATCCTCTTGGTCGTCTCTCTCGTGATCCCACTGGTCCTCTGGCTGGCGATCAATCAGGAAACGTCGAATCCAACCGTTGTCGACCGTGAGGAGGCGGAACGAATTGCCAAAGCGCAGGGCGGCCGCGATCCGTCGCGGTCGGCCACGGACTCGCCATCGCGGGGTACCGACGACGACCGCACGGACACCAACTTGGACGACAACGGTCGATCCGACGAGGGAGACGACCGGACGGCGGGATTCGACTGGGACGAGCGCGACGAGTGGGGCAGTCGGCGCTCGTAACACTCTCTCGCTGCGATCTGTCCCGTTTCTCCGATCACTCTGACTCGAAGACGTGAACCCACCCCCGTCGAGCAGGGGACGTGAGTGTTCGATCGCGAGCGCACGCGCGAGGCCGACCCGCTGCTGTTGGCCGCCCGACAGCGACGTCGGCCGCCGGTCGGCGAGGTCGGTAGCCCAGCGTTTCGAAAGGGCCGGCGGTCAAGCGGCCGATACCCGACCTGTTCACCCCTGTCCGACCATCCGCTCTTCGTCCGCCCACTCTTCTTGTCTCAGTTCGTACTTCTGGACCTTTCCGGTCGCCGTCGTCGGTAGCTCCTCGACGAACTCGATCCGGCGAACGGTCTTGTAGCCCGCGAGGGTCTCGCGCGTAAAGGCCTCGAGGTCGCTCTCGGTCACGCCTGGATCGTCGGGGTCGCCGCTCGCGGGGACGACGTACGCCTTGGGTGTCTCACCCCACTCGTCGCTCGGCGCGGGAATCACCGCCACGTCCGCGACCGCATCGTGGTCGAACAGGGTGTCCTCGAGTTCGATGCTCGAGATGTTCTCGCCGCCGGAGATGATGATGTCTTTCTTGCGATCCTGAATGGCGATCATGCCGTTGTCGTCGATCGTTGCGAGGTCGCCCGTGTGGTAGTAGCCCTCGACGCGGTCGTTGAAGGCCGCCTCGGTCGCGTCGGGTTTCTCCCAGTACTTCTCCATGATCTGATTGCCGCGGACGACGACCTCACCGAGCGTTTCGTCGTCCCGCGGGATGTCGGTGCCGTCCTCGTCGACGACCCGAATTTCGGTTCCGAGGTAGGCCAGCCCCTGTCGCTTCTTGATTCGGAACCGGTCGTCGCTGCCGTCCTCGAAGTGGCGGCGGGCGTCGGAGGTCGTGATCAGCGGCCCCGTCTCGGTCGCGCCGTAGACGTGTTTCAGGTACCAGTCGAACTCGTCCTCGACGGTTCGGATGGTCGCTTCCGGCGGCGCGCTGCCGGCGGTCGCGAGCCGAACGTCCCGCTCGCCGGTCGTCTCTGGGTCGTGTTCTTGGTAATAGGTGACCAGCATGTTCAGCACCGTCGGCGCGCCGCACATGTAGGAGACGTCTTCGGATCGCACGGCCTCGAAAATCTCCGCGGCGTCGACCCCGCGCGTACAGACGTGTTTCGCGCCGATTCCGGTCACGGCGAAGATATGGCCCCAGCCGTTGGCGTGGAACATCGGGAGCGTCCACAGGTAGGTGTCGTCGTCGGTGATCTCCTGATGGCCGACCAGCAGGTAGGCGTGGATCGTCTCGCAGCGGTGGGTGCGACAGACGCCCTTCGGATCCCCCGTCGTCCCCGAGGTGTAGTTGATCGTGATGATCTCGTCCTCGCTCATCTCGGGGCGGTGGTAGTCGGTGCCCGCCTCCTTGAGCACAGCGTCGAACTCCTCCCACTCTACGTCGGACGAGTCCGACGAGGATCGCCCGGCTTCGCCGGCCTCACCCCCCTCGACGGCGTCGGCATCGTTCGTCACGAACGTCTCCGTCGGCACCTCATCGCGGATTTCCTCGATCTTCTCGGCGAAGTCGTAGTCGGCGTAGATCGCGTCCACGCCCGCATCCGAGAGGATGTACTCGAAGTCGTCGGGCGTGAGCCGGTAATTGAGCGGTGTGTGGATCGCGCCCGTCTGCATGATTCCGTAGGCCGCCTCGAGGTGGTAGTGGGTGTTCGGGTCGAGAACAGCGACGCGGTCGCCCTTCTCGATCCCCCGATCTTGGAGCGCCGCCGCGAACCGGTCGGCCCGCTCGCCGAGTTCGTCGTAGGTAAACCGTTCCCCCGTGGTGGCGACGACCGCCTCGTCGTCGCCGTAGTGCGTTCGCGCCCGGTCGAGGAACTCCGGCACGAGCAGTGGTTTGTGCATACATGCCACGCTTCGCTGACGGCCCATACCATAGTTTCCATCAGTTGCACGCAGTGACAGTTCGGCAATCGGTGACGACGACTGTGCCGTGACCGCTATCGAACGCCTCGATAGGGGGAATCGTTTCCTCGGAGTCATTCGTAGTTACTCGCCTTGCGGTGTCCGCTGAGAACGGGGGTATCGTCGGGCGGTTGCGGCCGCGACAGCCGGACTACGAATCCGACGACGCCGTACCGGACCAACGAACGCGGATATCCTACTAGAGCGAACTGCCGCTGGCCGATAATCGATCGAAGAAAAGCGCGCCGAACGAAGGCGTTTGTCGAGTTAGTCGTCGGCCGTGACTTCGGCGGCCTCGGTCTCGTCTTCGCGGTAGTGTTCCGCGATGAGTTCCTCGTCGATCCGGTTGAGTTCCGTCTTCGGCAGCGCCGACAGCAGGTCCCAGCCGAGCTCGAGCGTCTCGTCGATCGAGCGGTTGGTGTCGTACCCCTGCTGGACGAACTCAGACTCGAAGCGGTCGGCGAAGTCGAGGAACTTGTTGTCCCGCTCGGAGAGGGCTTCACGACCGACAATGTTCACGAGGTCGCGCAGGTCCTCACCTTCCGCGTAGGCGGCGTACATCTGATCGGAGACGTCGCCGTGGTCCTCGCGGGTCAGGCCCTCGCCGATCCCGTCGTCCATCAGCCGGGAGAGGCTGGGGAGGACGTTGACCGGCGGCTCGATCCCCTGGCTGTTGAGGTCCCGATCCATCATGATCTGGCCCTCGGTAATGTAGCCGGTCAGGTCCGGAATCGGGTGCGTGTCGTCGTCGCCGGGCATCGTCAGGATCGGGATCTGCGTGACCGACCCTTCCTTGCCTTCGATTCGACCGGCACGCTCGTAGAGCTGTGCCAGGTCGGTGTACATGTATCCGGGGTAGCCACGACGGCCCGGGACCTCCTCACGTGCGGCACCGATCTCTCGCAGTGCCTCACAGTAGTTGGTCATGTCGGTGAGGATAACCAGCACGTGGTAATCCTTCTCAAAGGCCAGATACTCGGCCGTGGTCAGCGCGAGTCGCGGCGTGACCTGCCGCTCGACCGCGGGGTCGTCCGCGAGGTTCATGAAGACGACCGACCGCTCGAGCGCGCCGGTGCGCTCGAAGTCGTCCATGAACTCGTTTGCCTCTTCGGCCGTGATTCCCATCGCGCCGAAGATGACTGCGAACTCCGAGCCCTCGCCCTCCTCGTCCTCTTCCGGCACTGTCGCCTGACGGGCGATCTGGAGTGCGAGTTCGTTGTGGGGCAGCCCCGAACCGGAGAAGATCGGTAGCTTCTGGCCCCGAACCAGCGTGTTCATGCCGTCGATAGCGGAGACGCCGGTCTGGATGAACTCCTCGGGATACTCCCGCGAGTACGGGTTGATCGCTTTGCCGACGATATCCTGTCGTTCGTCCGGGACGATCTCCGGGCCGCCGTCGATCGGGTTCCCGGAGCCGTCAAGCACCCGTCCGAGCAGATCCTCGGTGACGGGCATCTTCATCGTCTCGCCCAGGAAGCGAACGGAGGCGTTGCGGTCGATGCCGCCCGTGCCCTCGAACACCTGGATCGAGACGATGCCGTCGCTCGATTCCAGCACCTGGCCGCGCAGCGTCCGCCCGTCCTCGGTCTCGATCTCGACGATCTCGTCGTAACCGACCGGCTCGTCGACCTCGGCGAACACCAGCGGACCGCTGATTTCCGTGATAGTCTGGTACTCTTTCATTGTTAGTACAGTGCGCGCAGTTGGTCTGCGAGGTCGCTCTCGATCTCGTCGATGAATTCTCCCCACTCTTCTGCCGTGCCCATCCGGTTGAGCCGCGGTGCGGCGTCGACGTCCTGAATCTCCTCGACCGGGACGCCGGCCTCGAGTGCGTCGAATGCCTCGTCGTTGAACGTCTTGATCGCACCGAGCATTCGGTAGGTCTTGTCCGGTTCGCAGTAGGTGTCGACGTCGTGGAGCGCGTTCTGCTGGAGCCAGGCCTCACGGATGTAGCGTGCGACTTCCATCGTGAGCTGCTGGTCTTCCGGCAGGGCGTCCTTCCCGACGAGCTGAACGATCTCTTGGAGTTCGTCCTCCTCGTCGAGCACGTCGACGGCCCACTGGCGAGTCTCGGCCCAGTCGTCGGCGACGTTGTCCGCCCACCACGGGTCGAGCTGGTCCTTGTACAGCGAGTAGGACTCGTTCCAGTTGATCGAGGGGAAGTGCCGACGTTCCGCGAGGTCGGCGTCGAGTGCCCAGAACGTCTTGACGATACGCAGCGTGTTCTGGGTGACCGGCTCGGAGAAGTCGCCGCCCGGCGGCGACACCGCGCCGACGACCGAAATCGATCCTTCGCCGCCGTTGATCAGCTGGAACTTGCCGGCCCGCTCGTAGAACTCCGAGAGCGCAGCGGCCAGATACGCGGGGTAGCCCTCTTCGCCGGGCATCTCCTCGAGTCGGCTCGAGATCTCCCGCATGGCCTCTGCCCACCGCGAGGTCGAGTCGGCCATCAGTGCGACGTCGTAGCCCATGTCGCGGTAGTACTCCGCGATCGTGATGCCCGTGTAGATACAGGACTCACGGGCCGCGACGGGCATGTTCGACGTGTTGGCGATGAGGCAGGTCCGGGCCATCAGCGGGTTCCCGGTCTGTGGGTCCGGCAGTTCCGGGAAGTCCTCGATAACCTCGGTCATCTCGTTGCCGCGCTCGCCACAGCCGATGTAGACGACGATGTCCGCGTCGGACCACTTGGCGAGTTGCTGCTGGGTGACGGTCTTCCCGGAGCCAAAGGGCCCGGGAATCGCCGCCGTCCCGCCCTTCGCGAGCGGGAAGAGACCGTCCTGGACTCGCTGGCCCGTCACCAGCGGCTCGGTCGGCGTCTCCTTGTCACCGGCGGGACGGGCCTCTCGGACCGGCCACTCCTGGTGCATCTGGATCTCTTCGCCGCTGTCCAGTTCGGCGACCGTCTCCTCGACGGTAAAGTCGCCGTGCTCGATCGACGTGACTTCGCCGCCCTCGTAGTCCGGGGGCACCATGACCTTGTGGTCGATGGTGACGGTCTCTTCGACGACACCGACGGCGTCGCCGGGTTCGACCGTGTCGCCTTCCTCGACGGTGGGTTCGAACTCCCACTTCTTCTCGAGGTCGATCCCGGGGGCGTCGACCCCGCGGTCGAGGAACGCCGTCCCCATCTTGTCCTCGAGGACGTCGAGCGGGCGCTGGACGCCGTCGTATATGGAGTCCATCATGCCCGGTCCGAGGTCGACGCTCAGGGGCTCGCCCGTGTTCTGGACGGGTTCGCCCGGGCCGACGCCGGAGGTTTCCTCGTAGACCTGAATCGTGGTCAGGTTCCCTTCGATCTCGATGACCTCGCCCATCAGTCCTTCGTCGCCGACGTAGACGACGTCGTTCATCCGGGCGTCGAGGTCCGTGGCGGTCACGACGGGACCACTCACGCTTTCGATTACACCGTCTTCGTCGACGGATTCGATGTCTTCTGCCTGGCTCATAGTTTACTCTTGTTCGTCCTCGTCCATCAGGTCGATACCGATCGCGCGTTTGATCTGGTCGCGCAGTCCGCCGCCACCAGTGCCGCTGCCGATCGTGACGACGACCGGCTCGACGCTCGTCTCGACCTCTTGGCGGACCGACCGCGATAGGTGCTCGAGGTCGTCGTCGTGCATGACGACGATCCCGACGCCCTCGTCTTCGAGGGCCGCCGTCGCTGCGTCATCGAGGCGTTCGTCTTTCTCGTCGTCCGGGACGTTCTCGAACCGTCGCACTCCCGCAAGGCGGAAGCCGGTCGTAAACTCCGGACTGCCGACGACTGCGATTTCCTGGCTCATAGGATCACCAGCTCCTCTTCGATCTCGTTTTCGTCGAGTCCGACCTCGCGACCCCGCGCGATCGCGCGGATGTTCTCGACCTCGCGCTCTTTGGCGAGGATGAACGACAGAACGGGCGATATCGAGGTCGGGTAGACACTCGAGAGCGTATCCGCGTACTCGAGCAACGCAGCGTCTAGTGCGTGCTCGAACTGGATAAGGCTGTCAGCATCGCGCAGCCGATCCAGCGCCCCCGAGAGGCGGTCGCCGTAGCGTTTGTTCTCGGCGATGTGGTCGACGAGCGCGTCGTAATCGCCAACCAAGCGGTTCAGGTCCGACTCGTCGAACAACACGCCGCCATCGATGTAGTAGGCGGCGGGGTCAAGATCGGCCCCGCTCCGTGCGAGGCGCAACGCGTTCCGTGCGTTCAGGAAGTCGATCTCGGCCTCGAGGAACTCGACGTACTTCGCTTCCGGCCCCTCTCGGGGTCGGCCGAGGTCCTCGAGCAGGTTCTCGTAGAACGCGCGATCGAGCGCGTTCTCCAGAGGAACCAGCGCGCCGCTCTCTTCGAACTCCTCGTAGGCGTCTTCGAGCTGCTCGGCGAAGATCGTCCCCTCGAGGATCTCGATGACGTCCTCGATCGAGTCGACCTCGACCAGCCGGTCGATCGTGCCGTCGTCGAGTTCGCCCGCCCGAATGAGATCGGTGCTGATCTCCTCGGGGTCGGAATCCGTATAGATGCCGCGGATAATCGTCTTCAGGTTCCAGACGTCGAACTTCCGGAGGTACCGAACGACGCGGTCGTAGAGTTGCCCTTCGGACCACTCGAGGAGGTCGTCGAAGTGCTTTGCGAGGTTGCGGTTCAGCGCGTACTCGATCAGGTCGACGCCGGAAAACCGCGTTCCGAGCGCGTTGATCTCCCGTTCGTACTCCGTTTCCTCCATGAACCGCGCGATCTCGCTCGGCCCCATCCGGATCAGCTTGCGGTAGTCCTCGTCGGACAACATCGCCGCTCGACGCGAGCGGACGCGAGCGTTCACGTACTCCGGATTCGAGGCTCCCGTACTCATTGCTCGAAGAGTCGGTTACTGATCTCCTGAAGGTTGTCTTCCCAGACGTCCTCGAGCACCGAATCGAAGGTGTTGTTGACGCGGACGCGGGACGCCTCGCTCTCGACGACGACGCCGCCGAGACAGTCGTAGTCACCGGCGTATTCGTAGCCGTCGTAGTCGGCGAGAATCGATTCGATCAACTCCGCGTCGTCGGACCGACCGTAGACCGCGACGTCGTCGCCCTCGTCGAACTCGACCGTCGCCGCCTCGAGCAGGTCGCGGGTAAGCTCCTCGCGGGTGTCTCCCTCGAGGGCGGCGAGCTCGTCCTCGACTGCCTCGCGGACTTCCGTGAGGACGTCACGTCGTGCCTCCAGGCGCTGCTGTTTCGCCTCCAGTTTCGCACTGGAGAGTCGCTGTTCGCGCAACTGCTCGATCTCGCGGTCGACGTCGGCTTCGGCGTCGGCGACGATCTCGTCTGCGTCCTCCTGGGCGGCCGATTCGATCTCTTCGGCGCGCGTTTCGCCCTCAGCGCGGATGTCCTCCGCACGCGCGTGAGCCTCTTCTCGAATGTCCTCAACGACTGTATCCAAACTCATTGTAAGAAAGTTCGATGGGACGCTTTAGACGAAGAGCGCGACCAGTGCGAAGATCACGAGCGTCTCGGGCAGGACCGTCAGCAGAATCCCGATACCCGGCGAGATGGAGTCCTCGGCGAGCGCGCCGACGACCGACGCACCGATCGCTCGCTCTGCATACCCCGCACCGATGGCCGCCAGACCGATGCCCAGCGCCGCTGCCGCACCCTGCTCGATTGCGGGACCGCCGTTACCGGCAGCAGTACCGCCTTCCTGCAGCGCGACCGCGTTCTCTGCGAGACTGTTCAGCACGAGCGCCATTTCGGGTAGAGTTTCGATTGTCATTTGAGTTTTCCTCGTGGTTTTGCAACCGGACAGGTGGTACTACTCCCCAGCGTGTTCTTAAAACTTCCCAAACCAAACCGCCGATTTCCCCGTTATAACCCTCGATACTCGCCGTCCGGAGGTATTACACTTTCGATACTGGTGGGAAAATACGAGTCGAACTAGCACGGATTTCGGGTGCCAAGAGAGTGGGCGACGAGTATCAGTTCTCGTCGTCCGATCGAATCCCGAAGGGTTCGAACGTCCGCCCACCGCCCTCGTAGAACCGATTGAAGAACTCGACGTACTCGAGGCGGATCCCCTGCAGCCCGGCGCTCGTGATCCCGAGCAGCAGGACCACGATGTGACCGAGCACGAGGACGATCACGCCGAGGAGGGTCAGTCCGATCCCGCCGTGAAGCAGTCCGCCGAACATGACCTCGGTCACTTCGTGACCGTGGTATGTCCCCTGCTCGAGCATGTGCTGGGGCGCGTGGCTGGTACCGAAGTGCCACTCTGCGCCGTGATCGGTCTCGACGACGTACACCCCGAAGAACAGCATGTTGACGACGAACGCCATGCCTGCCTTCGCGAGGATGACTGCGGCGATCCGCAGGTACGAGAGTACGTCACCGAAGACGTTGAAGCTCTCGAGGCCGCCGATGATGATGCCGAGCGCACCGTAGTGCTGGACTTCGCCATAGATCATCGTCACGAGCCCGAACAGCGCGATCAGCAGCGGAACGCCAACTGTGAGACCGCCGAGCCCCGGGATGGCCTCGGGTAGCGAGAACACTTCCATAACCGGGAAGCCATTGAAGCCGATCGGATACGGACCGCCTTCGCTGAACGTTTCGAACAGGAAGTCCGGTTTCGAACTCGCTCCCTGACGACTGAAGATCCACATCCAGACGCCGATCATGAGCAGGGCCCACGAGCCGTTCTCGAAGTACGCGTCGGCCACGCCGTGATCGAGATCGTTGACAAATCCGAAGATGTACCCGACTGTGAGGTGAGCCAGTCCGATGAGGACACTCACGAGTAGCCACGTCTGGCCGTACTCTGCGTACACGGGTTGGAGTCCCTTGTGCAGCGGCGGACTGCCGCCGAAGACGATGTCTCCCAGGAAGTGCATCCCGAAGAATTCGCCGTACAGGACGCCGAACAGCATCGTGAACCCGCCGGCCCACATGCCGATCGCACCCAGACTGCGGATGATGTCCTCGTCGAATCGGCTGTACATGAGGAAGCCGGCGGCCGTGTAGATCATCCCGTAGCCGAGGTCACCCAGCATGAAGCCGTAGAACGCCGGGAACGTCAACAGCAAGACGACGGTCGGGTCGAGTTCGCTGTACTTCGGTCGATCGATCAGCCGAAGCAGGAACTCGAACGGTTTCGCGGGGCCGGTGTTGTCCTGGATAACCGGCGGTTCGTCGACCATCGTCACGACGTCGCCGCTGGCGGCGGTCGTGCCGCCGTCGGCGATCGCCTCTTGGGTCGCGACCTCGCGTTCTTCCTCTTCGGTCGTCTCCTCGGCACCGCCGGAGCCACCGTGGTCGACGTCTTCCGTCCGCGTCGGATACCCCTCGTCGTTGTAGTCGGCGCGGACGAGTTCTTCGACCTCGACGCTGTCGCCGACCGCATCGTTCAGTGTCGCGACGAGCCGGTCGTACTCCTCGGTCGGGAGCCAGCCCTCCGCGACGAACGCGTGGTCGGTCGTCGCGAACTGCAGCGGCGCTTCCGCCTGCTGAACCTCGATCGTCAGTTCCTCTTCGACGCGCAGGAGGAAACCGGCTTCTTCCCGCTTGATCTCCTCGAGTTCCCCGTCGATCTCGTCGAGTTGGGACTCGAGGTCGCGCTTTCGACTCTCGAGGTCCGTGACGTAGTCGTCGGGACTCTGGTCGGTGTCGGGCACCTCGTATCGGGTGAATTCGACGCCGACCAGCGCGTCGTCGATCGGACTCTCGTCGGCGCTCTCGGCGGGCGCGGCGACGATCGCCACGACGTTCCCGCCGGTAAATGTCTCGAACGCCCGAATGTCGTCCGAGGCGCTGACGGCCGCCTCGACCTCCTCGAGCGAGCCCTCACCGACGATGACATCGACCGTCTCGTACCCCGACAGCAGATCGAGATCGATGCCCAGCTCCGCGAACGGAGCCACGCGATCGATCTTTTCGTTGACCTGCCGCAGTTCGTCGTTGGTCTCCGCGCGACGGTCGTCGAGTTCGTTGATCCGCGTGCGGATCTCCTCGAGTCGCTGTTCCCAGCCGTCCTCGAGGGTCCCCGGCTCGGCCTCGTCGGCCGAGAGATCGAGGGTGCTCTCGAGGGCGCGGACGGTCACCAGCTTCTCGGAGGCGTTCTCGGCCCCCTCGATGGGGTCGCCGTTGTCGAACCCCTCCCAGGAACCGTCGTAGTCCGAGAGGTGGACCAAGCTCAGGTCGTGAACCGTCTCGATGACCGTGGGCATGACGCCCCGCGAGCCGGTCACCGAGACCTTACTCATCCGTTCAGGTCTGAGCATGGACGTCCTCCTGGAACAGTTCGACGACGTGAGCGGTCACTTCGTCGACCCGGTCTCGGGCGCGCTCGGCGAGTTCCTCGCGCTCCTGTTCACCTGCTTCGAGGACGCGCTCGCACTCCGCATCGATCTCTTCGCGAGCTTCCTCCAGACGGCGCTCCCTGATCTCTTGGGCCTCCTGTTCCGCTTCCGTGCGAATTTCCTCGGCGCGTTCCCGGGCCTCGGCTATTCGCTCGTCGCGGTCGTTTTCTGCCAATGCGACGATCTCGTCGGCCTCCTCTTCCGCCGACTTAATTCGTTCGAGAACCTCTGGCCTCGGCATATTCTAAGCAAGCGAACGTTTGCCAGAGCGCGTATATGGTAGTTGCGAAAGTGCCTCAGCGCGCCCCGCTCCGAACGGCCGGTAATAATCGATTACGCGCTCCGGTATTCCGCCCGGAACAGTAGACATATGCCGATTCGACCGAAACACGTCACTAATGGGAATTCTCGAGAACAAGGCCCGTGCTCGACTGTTCTATAAGTACCTCTCACGGGTCTACGATCAGGTGAACCCCTTCATCTGGACCGAGGACATGCGAACCGAGGCCCTCTCCCTCCTCGATTTCGAGGACGACACCACCGTCCTCGACGTCGGCTGCGGGACCGGGTTCGCGACCGACGGGCTCCTCGAGCGCGTCGACGAGGTGTACGCCCTCGACCAGAGCGAACACCAACTCGAGCAGGCCTACGACAAGTTCGGGAAACAAGCCCCGCCGGTCCACTTCCACCGCGGCGACGCCGAGCGCCTCCCGTTCGCGACGGACACGTTCGATGTCGTCTGGTCGTCGGGCTCGATCGAGTACTGGCCAAACCCCATCCTCGCCCTTCGGGAGTTTCGCCGCGTCCTCAAACCCGGCGGGCAGGTCCTCGTTGTCGGCCCGAACTACCCCGACAACGTCGTCAGCCAACTGCTCGCCGACTCGATCATGCTCTTCTACGACGAGTACGAGGCCGACCGGATGTTCAAAACCGCCGGCTTCGAAGACGTCAAGCACGCCTTCATGGGGCCGTCGTACGACCCCGAGGTCGCGATCACGACCATCGGCCGCGCGCCCGAATAGGTCATCACGCACCGACTCTCAGGCTGCAGTCGTCTCGAGCGTTGCCATCCGCCGACCGTCGACCGCGAGCGTAACGGTAACCGAATTACCCGTTTCGAGCGATGGGGAGTTCGTCTCGGCGACCGTCAGGCCCGCCTGTTCCCCGACGGTCCACTCCGAATCCGCTCTCGAATTGAACGGGCCCGCCGGCGCTCCGTCGAAGCCGCTCGCACCGGCGAACGGGACTGGCGGCTGCGCGGCTAGCTCCGTCCCGTTTACCGCAACTGTCACCGACAATGCCTCGACGTCGACCGCGTCGCCGGCGACGTGTTCGATCGAAATCGACGACTGATCGCCGTCTGCTGAGAGGTCAAAGGTTGCGGTCGGCCCGGGCGACTCGAGCGACAACGCGCCGACGCCGACCGCGATACCGGCTGCCAGACAGACGGTGAGGGCGACGAGGAGGAGCACGCCAACCACCGGACTCACGGCGCGCGCACCGCTTTCTCCCGAAAGCCGCCCATCTTCGCCGTTCTGCGTTACGCACACGGCATGCTTTGGGCTCTCTTTCCCGTATAAATTCCAGTCCGTAGTCGTCGGGAACTCACAATCGGATCGAATCTCTGCGAATTCGATTTCCCCGCTCTCGCTCAGAAGTTGTCCGTTATCGTTGCGTTGACGCTTCCGCTTTCGGTTTCCGCGGTGATGTCGTATCGACCGATCGGCTGTACGATCCACAGGCTTCCGTCCTCGCCGGTTTCGCCGAGTTCGACGCCGTCAGCCGTGATAGTCGCTTGTGCGGGGTCACCGGTTTCCGGATCGGTCACGGTTATCTCCACCGGCCCATTTGCTGGGGTCTCAGTAATCGTCATGTTGATGCCGTCTCGAGACCACGTCTTGACGTCCGTCTGTGGAAGAGACGACGCGGATAGCTGTTGTACTTCGCGGTAGACATCACCCGTTCGGCTGTCGAAGTAGAAATCGAGCCGACCGTGGTCGTGTCCCATTTCGACCCAGTAATAGCCGGGACTGTTATCCTGGAAGTGCGGACCGGAGCCGAACTCGCTTGCCCACGGATAGAGGGTGGAGATGTGATTGTAGGCCTCTCCGTTTTCGAACCGCTCCGATCCCGTTTCGTCGCGGTTGTCGAACCGACTCGTTTCGACGATATATTGATTACCGGCCATTATCGCGACGCTGTATCCGTTCTGTGATGTCGAGACGACGATATCGTGACGGACATCGCCGGTCGGCCGTTCGGATAGTTGTGCGAGAGTGGATCGGAGCGGGGTTCGGTGATAGTTGAGGGTCTTCTGGTCGGCACGCGTCTGGCTCGCCGAGAGCGAGTATCCTGGGACCCGATCCGCGCGATTGTCCAGTTCTTCGATGCTCTCGGAGAGCATTGCCGCTTCGTTGTGATTTCGTAACAGCGTTTGGAGGAACTCTGTTGACGAACGCTCGCCGGCGGCATACGCTGCTGCTGCTTCGCGTTCGCGTTGCTCGAGTTCAGCCATCCGTTGCCTGAGTCGCTCGTAACCCGCCTGAATCATCGCCTCTCGTTCCTCGACCGTCGCACTGTCGAACTCGCTATCGACGATGGTATACTGGTCGTGGTCGACTCGAAGCTGGTCGTCCGCACTCGCAAGCGCCATGCCGAGATTCGGTCCGTACTCGGTGTACTCGCTTCTGACCTCGCCGCTAAGTCCGAGTCTGTTGGTCGTATTGTCGACTGCGACCGGCGTCGATTGGGAGGACGATACTTGCAACTGAAGGTTCTCAGCATCGCCGTTAATTTCGCCCTCGGGTTCTGCCGCCACGATCGTCATCGCGGGAAGGGAGACGACGAGAAGGAACGCGAGGAAAGCGGGGATCGCGTTGTTCATCGTCACACCGTATGGGCTCTTGATACAAAAACTGGTCGTCTCCAAACGAAGACTCGAGACCCCGTTTCACGAAGCTCTCACGGGCTACGAGACGGTTTACAGCCCTCGGTAACGTTTTATTTTCCGATGGAAAGTGTTTTTTCCCCCGGGAAACCACCCGTTGGTACGCATGCGGATGTCCACCGCCGCCACACTCGCCCTCACGGTCCTCCTCGCGACAACCACGCTGGGGGCAGTAGCCGCCACGCCGACGGCACAGCCTTCGGCGAGCGCCGACCGATCTTCACCGACCTCCCCAGCACTCCACTCTCAAGCCCTCTTGTCCACGTCGACTACTCCCCCGCCGCTTGACCGCCCGGACACGTGGCAGGTCATCAGAATTCGGGTGACGGATTCCGGTGACGCGGAGTGGACGATCGAGAGTCGATTTCGAATAACGAACGAAACCGAAGCCGAAACGTTCACCGAGTACGCCAATACGGTCGTCTCGGATCAGCGCGACCTCGAGTACGACTCCGGTTTCAGCCCCGCCTTGTTCACGCGCTACGTGGATCGCTCAGCCGAGTCGACCGGTCGTGAGATGGCCGTCGAGAACGCGGGGTGGGACGACCCTCGCATAGAGGACCTCGAGACCGACGCCGCACAAGCATCGGACGGAGAAACCGAACGGGTCGGAGTGCTTTCGTACTCGTTTACGTGGACGAACTTCGGCATCGTCGACGGCGATCGGATTCACGTCGACGACACCTTCCAAACGTCTGACGGCCTCTTGTTACCGACGCTGAGCACCGGTCAGCGCCTCGTCATCGAGCCGCCGTCTAACTACGGGTTCGTCAATGCACCGACGGGAACGCAAAACGGTGCGCTCGTCTGGGACGGCCCCCACGAGTTCGAGACGGACAACCTCCAGATCACGATTCTCCAGGGTGTCGGTTCGAACTCCTCGATCTTTGCTGGAGGGGGATGGCTGATCGCTGCCGTTCTCGCCCTCGTACTCGTCATCAGTGGTGCTGTGTATCTCCTCACGCAACGCGATCTCGACATTCCGGTCTCGACCGACCGGCTTTCGTCGCTCGAGTTCGCGACGATACTCGAGCGCGGGACTGCTGAGGACGACCGCAGGTCCGCTCGCGTCGACGGAAACGGCGGCACTGAAGCGGCCGCTCCCCAGTCAACCGAGCCGCCAGCGTCCGACAACGCCGACTCGGGTACCCGCCTCGAGTTCGAGGAACCCGACGACGACGATATCGATCCCGAACTGCTGAGCGACGAGGAACGTGTCTTGCGCCTGCTCAAGCAAAACGGCGGGCGGATGAAACAGGCCTCGATCGTCTCGGAGACCGGCTGGTCGAACGCCAAGGTGTCACAACTGCTCTCGAAGATGGACGACGACGACGAGATCGCGAAGCTCCGGATCGGACGGGAGAACCTCATCACGCTGCCGGGCGTCGATCCGACCGAACTCGATTGATCGGCTCGGCTCGACGGCGACCGGTGGCGCTCAGGTCTCGCTCGAGTCCGATTCCGAGTCGGTAGCGGTCGTGTTCGAGTCGTCAGCGCCCGCATCGGGGTTGTACTGGATATCCGTTCCGACGGAGTCGTAGATATCGTCCCAGTCTGTGTCCTCGTCCATGAGGAAGACCTCGACGGTCAGCGAGCCCTCGCCGAACCCCTCGATGCCGTCGGGTCGAACGTCGATATGATACGTCCCGTTCTCGTCCATGCGAACCTCTCCCGTGCGCTCGATCAGCTTCTGTTCGTCCTCGTTGATCTTGACGAAGAAGTACGGCTCGCCGACCACGTCTCCATGCTCCGGCGGGTCGACGTTCTCCATACTGGTGTTGGCGGTGACTTCGAGGTTGAAGTTCGAGTAGCCGTCGCCGCTCTCCGCGGGTTGCGTGTCGACGAATTCGACGGAGTCGATCCGATCCTCGCGCTTGTCCTCGAGCGGGCGATTCGGTTCTTCGGGCGGGGACCACGTCGCGTCCGCGGTCCCGTCCGCATTTGCGGTGTCGTTTCCGTCGGCCGTTCCCGCGTTCCCATCGGTACCGTTCGGATCAGCGCCGTCGTCGGTGTCGGTCGTCGTGCTGTTGGATCCGTTCGCGCCCGTTTCGCTATCGGTCAACGGTTCCGTCTCGTTCGCGTCCGACGGCCCGTTAGCTTGTGAGCCCCCGTGGGCGCTACAGCCGGAGAAGACGACGAGTAATGCGACTGCGACGACAGCGATGGTTCGGGATTGCATCGTACCCGGTCGTACTGGGACAGTGGCCATTATTACAGTCCAGATAAGCAGCTCCGACCCGTTTGACGGGAAACGGCATGGAAACCGCTCGAGACGCCCGATACCCCGAACTTTCACACCGTAGAACGATTCTTATCGTGTCCGAAAACGATGTCAGCGACCGTTTTTCGGCTCGAGGTCGCTCTATTCTTCATCACGCGAGATACCGACAAAAAGCTCTCGTTTGGTCCACTTTCGCGGGACTCAGGCCAGTGGCGTCCGCTCGACGACCTGCCCATCGTACGTCGGATACTGCTCGACGATTTCGCCGTCCTCGAGGTCCCCCTCCTCGATCATCTCCTCTAAGAGCCACCACGCGACTTCGACGTGGTCGGTTTTGACGGTGTAGAACTCCTCGGGGACGCCAAGCGACTCGAGGCGGTCGGGGTTGGTATAGGTCTTCCCGTAGACGAGGGTCCCGTCGTCGGTGACGTCGTCGAACTCGCGGCGGACGTTGCGGGCCATCCGCTTGAGACGGCGGCGGTGCTGGGCCGCGTCCTTGAAGACGGAGGTACAGAAGTAGACCTTCTCGTGGTCGCCCATCTCCTCGAGGATGTCCTCGCGGGAGCCGTCGACGGCGCTCATGTGGTCCTCTTTGAGTTCGAAGCCCTGTTCCTGCATCCGGCGGTAGTTCCCGTCGGACATCTCGAACTCGTTGATGTTACAAAACTCGGCTGCGCCCTCGTCCAGGAACTCGAGGAACTCTTCTTCGGCGCGGATGCCGGGAATTTCGAACGCGGGAGTGAGGCCTTCGTCGCGGGCGATGTGGAGGATTTCTTCCCACTCGGTGCCGTGGAGGTCGCCCCACTGTTCGTACGGCGGGTGGAAGCGAATCTCGTCGAGACCGGCCTCCGAGAGGCGGCGCATGTTCTCGCGGCCCCCGGGAATACCGGTGTAGAGGTGGGTGTGGTGGTCCTCACCGAACTCGTCTTTGAGGAGTTCGAGGTAGTGACAGGTCCGGCCGAGCGCCTCTTGGGGTTCGCCGCCGGTGATCGACGTGCCGAGCGCGTCCATCCGGTTGGCCTCGATCAGGACATCCTCGTCGCTCTCGACGAGTCGTTCGTTGGCGTAGACGTCGGTGACGTTCTTGCGGTTCTCACCGAGCGGGCAGTAAAAGCAGTCGCGCTGGTCGCAGTAACCGTAGACGAACAGCACCATCTTGCCGCCCTTCGCGCACTGCTCACAGCCCTTCGAGATCATTCGAGGGTACATACCCACCCGAGCCTCAAAAGCCGTGCGAATCCACAGCGGCACTGTGCCCCGTTGCCCGGTCACATGGATTCGCCCGATTCGAGTGGCGGCCACATATTATTAGGCGGTTCGCCCGTACTGTCATTCATCCGATGTCCGGCGGGATCCACGTTCTCTGTGTCGACGACGACCCCGATAGCCGTCCGCGGACGGTGGCCGTTCTCGACCAACACCACGACGCGATCGACGTGACGACTGCGAGGAGTGGCCGCGAGGGGCTGGCGGTCTTCGACGGCGAGCGCAGTGTCGAGCCCGATCGGACCGTCGATTGTGTCGTCAGCGGCTACGAGCTTCCCGATATGAACGGCCTCGAGTTGCTCGCGGCGGTGCGAGAACGCGATCCGACCGTCCCGTTCATCCTCTTTCCGAGCAACGGGTCCGAGGCGATCGCAAGCGAGGCGATTTCGGCCGGCGTCACCGACTACATCCCGACGGAGTCCGCAACGGAACAGGACGCCGTACTGGCGGATCGAATCGAAGCGGCCGTCGAGAAATGCCGTGCCGATCCGGCTCGACGCAGGAGCGAACGCGCACTCGAGCAGTACGAGCGGCTCGTCGAACTCGCACCGACTGCGCTCTTCGTGCTCGATGCGGACGCGACGATCGGCTGGTCGAACGAGGAGTTCGCCGACGCGTTCACGGAGGACGAGGACGACCTGATCGGACTGCGGTTTCCGAAACTCGTCGAACGGGGGTACTACGACGAGCGCGTGACGACCAAGTACACCGAGGAAGTCCGCGGATTGCTTTCCTCGTCGGTCGACCGCGAGCGGGCGAAATATCAGGTGCGATTTCACGCGCCGGACGGCGAGGAGCGGATCCACGACGTCCACACCAGACTCCTCCCGCTCGAGGACGGGGCGTTCACCGGAACGATACACGCGATCCGCGATATCACTCGCCGGCGTCGCTACCGGCGCGAACTCGAGCGCCAGAACGAGCGGTTAGCGGAGTTCACCAGCCTCGTCAGCCACGACCTGCGGAACCCGTTGAACGTCGCACAGGGGACCCTCGACCTGCTCGCGGAGGAGTTCGAGAGTCCCCATTTCGACGAACTGCAGTGGTCGCTCGCGCGGATGGAGGAACTCATCGACGGACTCCTCCAATTGGCACGGCAGGGGAAGACGATCGGCGACGAAACGTGGCTCTCGCTCGCCTCGGCGGCCCGCAAAGCGTGGTCGACCGTCGATAACGGCG
>NZ_AOID01000022.1 GCF_000337195.1 Natrinema versiforme JCM 10478
AGATGTGTATAAGAGACAGGCCCTGACTCGCAAACTCGTCAAGATACCGCCGAGTACGGCTCGACAGCCGCCGAGGGGAGCCACGGCGAGGAGCCCGATCGCCTGCTCGTGACCGTCGGTGCTCTCGAGTCGAACGCTCGCGGGACCGACGAGGGGACGCGGCCGCACGGATTCTACGTCGAGGATACGGGGTCGGGGCTGCCGGCCGATCGCGAGTCGCTGTTCGAGTTCGGCTACACGACCGATGCGGACGGGACCGGGCTCGGGTTGGCGATCGTCGAGGGGATCGCGACGGCCCACGGTTGGTCGATTGCGGCCCGAAACGGAGCGTCCGGCGGCGCTCGCTTCGAGTTCGACGATGTGCGAGTCGACGGCGGCGCGTCCGACACCGCCGCCGATTCCGTCTGAGCGAGTCGGCTTCGGCACGTCGCGAGACCGGTCTCGAGTCGTTCGCGGTCGCCGTCGACCCGTCAGTACGGAACACGGTCTCGCTGTCCCAGAAGAGGGAAATAGCGCGGCGTGCAACCACGAGCCGATGCTGTTGGTCCTCTGTGTCGATCTCGACGACGATCTCGGGCGCAAGACCGGCTTCTCCACGCCGGTCATCGGTCGCGACCCGGTCGAGGAAGCGGCCGTGGCGCTGGCCACTGCGGACCCGGAGGACTCGGACGTCAACGTCATCTTTCAGGGGTTGCACGTCTACGACGATCTGGCGGAACGCAACGAGAGCGTCGAGGTCGCCGTCGTCACCGGCAACGACGAGGGCGACGTCAGCGCCAACCGCGAGGTCGGCGACGAGGTCGATACCGTCCTCGCGAGCCTCTCGACCGCCGAGGACATCACCGCGCTCGTCGTCACCGACGGCGCACAGGACGAATCCGTCATCCCGATCATCCGCTCGCGGGTCCCGATCGACGGCGTCCGACGGGTGGTCGTCCGACAGGCACAGAACCTCGAGTCGATGTACTATACGATCAAACAGGTCCTGAACGACCCCGAGACCCGCGGAACGGTGCTCATTCCGCTGGGGATCCTCCTGTTGATCTACCCCCTCGCACTCATCGGATCCGCGCTGGATATGCCAGGGTTCGTCTTGGGAATGACGTCGGCACTGCTCGGATTTTATCTCATCTCGCGCGGACTAGGGCTTGGCGACCGGCTGGACGCGACCGTCGAACGCGCCCGCCACTCGCTGTACGCCGGCCGGACCACTCTGCTCGCGTACATCGTCGCGGCCGCGCTGTTCGTCCTCGGCGGCGTCAGCGGGACGGACACCCTCGAGGCGGTCCGCCAATCGACCGACGGGTCCGTCGAAGTGCCGGTCATGCTCGCCGCGCTCGTCAACGGCTCGATCCACTGGTTTGCCGCCGCGGGCGTCACCACCAGCCTTGGCCAGATCACCGATGAGTACATCGCGGGGACCCTGGAGTGGCGCTATCTCAACGCGCCCTTCTACGTGCTCTCGATCGCGGTCGTCCTCCACGCGGTGAGCGCCTTCTTCCTCGATCGGGTCGGGATCACCTACCTCGCGACGGCGCTGACCGCCGGCACGCTGCTCGGAATCGCGAGCACGCTGGCCTTTGCCGTCGCCGAGTCGCGGCTTTCCGATTCGGATCGAGACGGGGGACAGCGAGGGGCCGAGCGAGTCTAAACGGCGATTAGCGTTCCCGTTCGACGACGAACTCCGCTAACTCGAGTAGATACTGTCGAGCCTCTGGGTCGGCGACCTCGACCCGGTCCAGCGCGTCGAGTGCCCGATCGGCCTCCGCCTGCGCGTGTGCATTGGCTTCGTCGGGCGTGAGATCGGTCACTTGGACGACCGACGGCCGCTCTAAGGCGGCGTCGTGGCCGGTCGGCTTGCCGAGTTCCTCGGGGTCGGCGACGGCGTCCAACACGTCGTCCCTGATCTGGAAGGCGACGCCGACGCGTTCGGCGTACTCGCCCAGCGCCTCGACGGTGACGGGGTCGGAGTCGGCGGCGATCGCGCCGAGCTCGGCCGCGGCCCGAAAGAGCGCGCCGGTCTTGCGCCGTGCCAGCGTCATGTACTCTTCTTCGTTCGTGGGTTCGGCCGAGAGTTCGGTCGCCTCGCCGATGCCGAGTTCGACCATCGCCTCGGCGACGACGCGGGTGGCGTCCGGATCGGCCGAAAAGAGGGCGAAGGCCTCGCCCAGCAGCCCGTCGCTGGTGATGATCGCCGGCCCGTGGCCGAACTCGGCCCACGCGCTGGTCGTCCCGCGGCGCAGCTCCGAGCGGTCGATGATGTCGTCGACGACGAGCGAGGCGCTGTGGACGAGTTCGATGCCGACGCCGAACTCGACCGCGTCCTCGGCCCGCCCGCCGACCGTCTCGCAGGCCAGCAGCGTCACCATCGGTCGAACGCGCTTCCCTCCGGAGAGCGCGACGTGGCGAACCTCCTCGCTGAGCGTCTCGGGTTCGACCCCTTCGACGACCTCGACGAGACGCTCCTCGATCAGCGCCCGTCGGCGCTCCAGCAGTTCCATCACCCGCGCTTAGGATGGGGTGGAAAAGTAGCTAACGGATCAACTACGCCCCTCTGTCCCCTCTGTTGCGTACGGGAGATGCGGAGAAGCTGCACGGAAAACTGACCAAACGGCTACGAGCGTCGCAGACGCTCGCGGTCCTATCGCTTATCCGTCGAACTCGTCGATGAGTTCGGGGACGACGTCGAAGAGGTCGTCGACGATCGCGTAGTCGGCGATGTCCATGATCGGCGCGTTGGGGTCCGTGTTGATCGCGACGATCGTATCGGAGCCCTTCATGCCAGCGACGTGCTGGACTGCCCCGGAGATCCCGATAGCGATGTAGACATCAGGGGTGACGACCTTCCCGGACTGGCCGACCTGCCGGTTCTTTGGCAGCCAGCCGTTGTCGACGATCGGCCGGGACGAGGACAGCGTCGCACCGAGTGCGTCCGCCAGATCCCGGATGAGATCGAGGTTTTCCTCTTCCTCGATCCCGCGGCCGATCGAGACGAGCACGTCGGCCTCGCTGATGTCGACGTCGCCGCCGCCGACTTCCTCGAAGCCGTTGACCGTCGAGCCGACGGCATCCTCGTCGATGTCGGCCTCGAAGGCCTCGATCGCGGCGTCGCCGGTTCCTTCGGCGGCGGGCCACTCGGCACCGCGGATCGTGACGACCGCGTCGCCGGAGAGTTCGTTGGTCGTCTCGACCTTGCCGCCGTACATCTCGCGGGTCGCGACGAGGGTCTCGCCGTCGTTGTCGAGGTCGATCGTGTCGGTGACGATCGGCAGGTCGAGTTGGTTGGCGATGGCGGGGGCGTAGTCGAGGCCGTTGACGCTGTTGGGCGTCAGGACGTACTGCGGGGCGAGGTCGTCGTAGAGCTGCGCGATCGCCTGCGTGTAGACGTCGTGGTTGAACTCCTCGCCGTGGGAGACGGTGTGGATCGCGTCGACGCCGTCGCGGTTGAGCTTCTCGGCGAAGTCGTCGACGGTGCCGCTGATGACCGCGAGGTGGAGGTCGCCGCCGGTCTCGTCGGCGAGCTGGCGGCCGGCGGTGATGATCTCGTAGCTGACATCGCGCAGTTCGCCGCGGCGGTGGTCCGCGACCGCGAGGACGTCGCTCATTGTGCCACCCCCTTGTCGCGGAGCAGTTCACCCAGCTCCGAGGCGGTCTCCTCGGGGCTGCCCTCCCAGAACGTCGCGTCGCTCTCGCTTTCGGGCTCGTACATGTCCGTCAGCTCGAGTTCGGTTTCGATGGTGCTCTCGTCGACGCCGATATCGGCGAGGGCCTTGATGTCCATCGGCTTCTGTTGGGCCTGGCGGATGCCCCGGAGGCTGGCGTAGCGGGGCTCGTTGATCCCCGTCTGGATCGTCAGGACGGCCGAGAGCTCGATGTCGGTCAGCTCCTCGACGCCGCCCTCGAGTTCGCGTCGCACCGAAGCCAGGTCATCGTCGAAGTCGTGCTCGAGGTGGTTGACGACGGCACCCCACTGGTAGCCGAGGTTCTCGGCGACGGAGACGCCGGTCGCGGCGAAGCTGTCGTCGCCGGCTTGGACCCCCGAGAGCACGAGGTCGGGATCCTCTTCCTCGACGACGGCGCTCAGGATCTCCGTCTTGGCGTTGACATCGAGCAGGTCGACGTCCTCGAGGGAGTCGTCCCAGACGCGAACCGCGCGGTCGGCACCCTTCGCGAGGGCCTGCCGGATGGTCTGTTCGCACTCTTCGGGTCCGATGGTGACGGTTACGACTTCATCGGCGATGCCGTCCTCCTGCAACTGGACGGCTTCTTCGATCGCGTAATCGTCCCACTCGTTGAGGTCGGCACCGAGGTACTGGTCCGCGATTTCGGTTCCCTCGATTTCGAACTCGTCTTCGACGGTCGCCACCTCTTTGACCGTAACGAGAATTTTCATCGTTTGTCACTGCTACGTCCATACCGTAAATCTTTTCGAAACCGCCACTCACGCAGAAGCCGTTCAGTTACCATGTTTTTCGAATGATTTGTTTCGCGCTACGTTTGCTGGCGGTCTCCGGGGAGTGAGCTACCAGCGTTTCGTTCGCGCGCCTGATCGATCTCCAAGACGGAAACGGTTTAACGCCACCGCTGGTAGTGCTGAGTATGGCAGACTGTCCACTCGCCGACGACTGCCCGGAGTTCTCCGAACGGATTTCGGGAATGGGATGTCAACACTACGGTGATCGGGGTGGCAAGGAGTGGTGTAACCACTACGGCCAACCGATCGAAGACCTCAAAACACAGCCGGTCAAGTCGGGCGAGGAAGTCGTCATCGATGTCGTCGATATGCACGAAAGCGGTGCCGGCGTCGGCCGGACTGAAGACGGGTTCATCGTGATGGTCGACGGCGTCCTGCCGGAAGCCCGTGCGCGAGTGGAGATTACGCGGGTCCACAGCAATCACGCGCGCGCCGAGGAGTTGGAACTTCTCCCGATGGATCCCGACGAAGACGACGCCAACGAGGAGGGCGCGGCGTCGGGAGACGACGGTGACGATGGTGACGCCGTTGCTGACGAGTCCGGTTCGGACGACGGCGACGACGGCGGTCCCGAGCGCGAGCGACTCGGCAGTCGCGATAACTTCTGGGGCTCGTAACGTCCCCCTTGAGTGGACAGATCGCGCTGCGTCGGTCGGTTTTCTCCGAAGTTCAACTGTCCTGGGTCAGCGGATGCTCGTATCGACGCACCGTTCCGGCTCACACAACGTTTTCTCGGTCCCGTGCGATGGAGGCACATGGAACGCATTTCGCTGTCGAACTCGGCCTTCGAGGGAGACAACAACGCCTACCTCTTCACCGACGACTCGGAGACGGCGCTGATCGATACCGGCGACCGGACCGACGCGACCCGCGAGGCCCTTGCGACGGCACTCGCCGACCGCGGACTCGAGTTCGCGGATATCGACCGGATCTTCCTCACGCACTGGCACCACGACCACTGCGGGCTGGCTGGTGACATTCAGGCCGAGAGCGGGGCCGACGTGTACGCACACGCCGCCGACGCGGCGCTTATCGAAGGCGGCGAAGACGCGTGGGAGGCGATGTACGAGCGCCAAGAGCGGTACTTCGAGGAGTGGGGCATGCCCGAGGCCGAGCGGGAGGTCCTGCGCGAGCGCATGCGCCCCGACGTGGCGACGACCGAGACGCCGACCGTGACCCCGTTCGCGGACGGTGACACGTTCTCGATCCCCGGCACCGAACTCGAGGTCGTCCACACCCCCGGGCACGCGGCCGGGCTGTGCATGTTCGAAGCCGACCTCGAGCGCGGCCGGGAGGTGTTTTCTGGCGATACGCTGTTGCCGGTCTATACCCCGAACGTCGGCGGCGCGGACGTACGCGTCGACCGCCCGCTCGAGAAGTACCTCCGCGCGCTGCAGCAAATCACCGAGGCCGACTACGCCCGCGCGTGGCCGGGCCATCGCGACCCGATCGACGACCCTGCCGAGCGGGCACAGTACATCATCGACCACCACGCGGAGCGCTCGTGGCGGGTCCTCGACGCGCTGGAGCGGCTCGGGCCCTGTGACGCGTGGACGGTCAGCGCCGACCTGTTCGGCAACCTCGACGACATCCACATCCTCCACGGCCCCGGCGAGTCATACGCGCATCTGGAACACCTCGAGCGAGCGGGCACCGTCGTTCGCGAGGGCTCCGCGTACCGACTCGCCGACGGCGTCGCTGACGACCTCGCGGGGCTCGAGGACGAACGCTGGGACCTCGAGTACTGACGCCGAGACCGGGCCAACGATCGCTCGGAGCGGCGGTCGCTCCCATCTCTCCCGTCGAGAATTGCTGCCCGGTGTCCTGACTCGCGAACGTCCCGCGACCTTTCGTCGCGACGTTGAGGCTCGCAGAAACGGTCCACTTCTCGAGGATCACGAAACTCCGTGACCGGAGATAGTCAGCCGTATTTTACAGACTAATTCGAATATATTTCGACCCGGTTCGATACCGAGAAGTATTTACTCATACCCGAGTTAGGAACGGCCATGATGTGGCAAGACCTGATATTCCTCGCCGGAAGCGTCCTCTCGATCGTGTTCCTCGCGCCGACGGTGCGCGATGCGACGGCGAACATCCCACTTGGCTCGAGCGTCCCGTCGATGACCATCGGCGCGATCTACGCCGTGACGTACGCGACGATGGGAATGACCTTCTCGGCCGCGGGCTCGCTCGGCGTCGCGATGATGTGGTCGCTGATCGTCTCCTACCGCTCGCCCAGCCCCCACGACGGCCCCGCAAATGTCGTCCGGTTCGCCGGTTCGCTGGCCCGACAGGCCCGACGGACCGTGAGCGACTTTCTGTCCGACGAGGAGTACCCCGCGCCCGGTCAGTCGGCCGACTGATCGAGCGCTCGGCCCCGACCGCGATCCGTTTTCCGCTGTCCGTTCGACCGGTCGCGACTGCCGACTCGTTTCGCAGGCCCGCAGTCTCGAGTCCGCCGGTCACGGGGCTCACTCGGTGCCGAGACCCGGGAAGCTTTGATCCCGCCGAAATAGGCTGTACACATGCACACGCGAGTCCGCGGATTCGAGGGAGGGGTGTCGCCGTGATCGACGACGTCGAGGAACTCCTCGAGGAGATCGGGTTCGACCCCGAGACGAGCGTGTTGACCTACCGGCAGGCGCAGGTGCTCGCACTGCGGGAACGCGACGTTTCGCAGGCCGATATCGCCGACGCGCTCGGGACCTCGCGGGCGAACGTCTCCTCGATCGAGTCGAGCGCCCGGGAGAACGTGTCGAAAGCCCGCGAGACGGTCGCGTTCGCGGAGGCGCTTCGCGCACCAGTCCGGGTTCGGGTTCCCTCGGGCACCGATCTCTACGACGTGCCCCAGTTGGTCTACGACGCCTGCGACGAGGCCGGCGTCAAGGTCGATCACACCGCGCCGGACCTGATGAAGGTCGTCAGCGACGCCGCCGGATCGGCCGTCACCGGTCGACAGGTGTCGACGCCGCTGATCGTCGGGGTAACCTCGGAGGGAATGGTCCGCGTTCGCCATCAGGGCTGACCCGGTCGAACGGCTCAGAACCGGGCTTCGTCGGGGGATCAGCCGGTCGAGACGAGGTGCAGGCCGACGATTCCGACGACGATGAGGGACATGAAGCCGAGCCGAGCCACCGTTGCCGGTTCGTCGAGCAACGCGATTCCAAGCGTCGCCGTCCCGACCGCACCGATTCCGGTCCAGACCGCGTACGCGGTTCCGATCGGCAGGGACTGTATCGCCCGCGAGAGAAGCACCATACTCAGGAGGAGCGCGACCGCCGTCCCGACGGTCGGGATCGGCCTCGAGAGCCCGTCGGAGTAGTGGAGCCCGATGGCCCACGCGATTTCGAACAGTCCCGCGACGAAGAGCAGCGGCCACGACATCAGTGTCACTCCGGGCTCGCCCGACTATAGTACAGCGATGTGCGCCCACCCGCCGGAGCAGACGCGGCCGATTCCCGGAGAGATTTGTAGGCCGCCCCCGTCGACCCCGGTATGGACTTCGATCTCGACGGCAACAGCGCACTGGTGACCGCCGCCTCGAGCGGCCTCGGCTTTGCGAGCGCACAGGCGTTGGCAGCGGACGGCGCAAACGTCGCGATCTGTGGCCGCGACGCGGCGCGACTCGAGGACGCGCGCGATGAACTCGCCGAGATGGGCGACGGCGAGGTACTCGCCGTGCAGGCCGACCTCACCGACCCGGACGACGTCTCCCATCTCGTGAGCGAGACGGTCGACGCCTTCGGCGGGCTCGATCACCTCGTCACCTCCTCGGGCGGGCCGCCGAGTACGACGTTTCTCGAGACCGACGAACAGGACTGGTATCAGGCCTACGACCTGCTGGTGATGAGCGTCGTCTGGACCATCGAGGAGAGCTACGAGCACCTCCTCGCGTCCGACCACGGGACGATCACCTGCATCACGTCCCGGACGGTGCGGGAGGTCGCCGACGGCTTGCTGCTCTCGAACTCGGTGCGCCGGGGCGTGATCGGCCTCGTCAAAACGGTCTCGCGGGAGTTCGCCCCCGAAATCCGGGCCAACGCGGTCCTCCCGGGGACGATCGAAACGGCCCGGATCGAGGAACTCCTCGAGGCTCGCGTCGAGCGCGGCACCTACGACGACTACGAGCAGGGACTGGCCGCGATGGCCGACGACATTCCGATGGACCGCATCGGTGACCCCCGCGAACTCGGGGACGTCGTCGCCTTCCTCTCGAGCCCGCGGGCGAGTTTCGTCAACGGAGCCGAGATCCCGATCGACGGCGGCCTGCTGCGGAGTTGAGCAGCCGGCGGGGTGCCGTTCCGATCCGCCACGACGGCATCCCGATCGCTATCACTGCTGGTACTCGGGAGCCGGCACTCGATTCGTAAGAGAGGGAGAGAGTGTGTGAGTAGGCCGTCGTGATGCGCTCAATCCGCCGAAATTTCGCATGTTCCCTCGTAGGCGACGTCCCCGACGGACTCGATCTCGGGATTCTCGCCGCAGACCGGACACGCCGGGTTCGACTGGATCGGCACCTCCTCGAAACTCATGCCCATCGCGTCGTACATCAGCAGCCGTCCCTCGAGCAGGTCGCCCTTTCCAAGGAGGTACTTGACGGCCTCGGTGGCCTGAATGCAGCCGACGGTACCGGGGAGGACGCCGAGCACGCCGGTGGTCGCGCAGTCGGGGACGGTTCCGGGCTCGGGTGCCTCGGGGAAGAGACAGCGGTAACACGGCGGTGACTCGTCGCGGTCGCCGCCGCGTTCGTTGGTAAAGGACGTGATCTGGCCCTCGAAGCGGTAGATCGCGCCGTGGAACAGCGGCGTCTCGGTGAGCACGCAGTGGTCGTTGAGCAGGTACCGGGTGGCGAAGTTGTCGCTGGCATCGAGGACGATGTCGTACTCCGCAACGAGGGCCGCGACGGTGTCGGCCGTGACGCGGGTCTCGTGGGTCTCGACCTCGATGTCGGGGTTCAGTGCCGCGACGTAATCGGCGGCGCTCTCGACTTTCGGTCGACCCACGTCGTCGTCGCGGTGGACGATCTGGCGCTGGAGGTTCGACCGTTCGACGATGTCGTCGTCGACGATCCCCAGCCGGCCGACGCCGGCCGCCGCGAGGTACTGGATTGCCGGCGAGCCGAGGCCGCCCGCACCGACGATCAGCACGGAGCCCTCGAGGAGGCGTTGCTGGCCCTCGGGGCCGATCTCGTCCATGATGACGTGTCTCGAGTAGCGATCGAGTTGGGTCGAATCGAGACGCAGGTCGCTCATGGGGGTGTGTTGGCGCGAGAGGGAGAAAAGTTCGCGGGTCGATTCGCCAGCCGCCCGCCGATGCGACGGCGTGTAGCCTTCGTTTCGTGGCTGGCGCGACGACGCGTTCCCTCGCGGAGGTGGCAGGATCTTCACCGACCCAACGATTTAATAGTGTGGTGGACGTTCACACACCTATGGCAACCTCACCCACTGATGCCGGTGACGACGTCATCGATCAATTCCTGTCCGATCGCGGTCACTCGGTCGAACGAGTAGGGTGGGAGCAGGAGTATAACAAGAAGCAGTGTCCCGAATGCGGCGGTCTCCACGATACGTCCGCTCACTCCTGTACCGTCTGCGGGTGGGAACCAGCACCGTAGCGCGCGGTCGGCTACGACCGCCGTCGGCTCGACTTCGGCGGCCGTCTGTCTGTCTGTCTGGATTGACGTGCCGTGTCAATCCAGCTCAATTCGTCATTTTCCCAGTACTCAGACACGTTCAGTCACCGATTGCGAGCCTGTTTCTATCCAATATTCCGACACAATTATGGTGCATTACTGACCACCTATCGGTGAGAATAACGATGCCGGAATGTCAGAACTGCGGCGGGTTCGTGACGGACGCCTACGCTCGCGTGTTCACCCCGCCGGGTGTCGACGATCCGCGCGTTTGTCCGGACTGTCAGGACAAAATCCGCGACGGTGCCGACGTCCGCGAGGCCCGTTCTTCCCGCGATCCCTGACTACTCGTTTCTGTCGCAGAAAACCCACGTCACTTATGGGTGTCGCGCTCTTGTGTCGCTACAATGACTACGACGGATACGACGGTTACCCGCCTGTTCGGTGGTCCGGGGAGCGGGAAGACGACCGCCCTTCTCGACCACGTCGAGGAAATCCTCGAGCAGGACGGCGTCACCTTCCGCGACATTCTGGTCGTCTCGTATACGCGAGCGGCGGCCCAAGAGGTTCGCGAGCGGCTTGCCGAGCGACTCGACGAGAGCCCGCGTGCGCTGCAGGGAAACGTCTGTACGATGCACGCCAAGGCCTACGAACTGCTGGATCTCTCTCGCAGCGACGTGATCGGCGAATCCGATAAGGAGGAGTTCTGCGACGAATACGGCATCGAGTACGAAGACGAGTACTCGGGTGCCGGCCGCCGAACCGCCCGCTCGACGACGATCGGCAACAAGGTCATCGCGACGAGCCAGTGGCTCCAGCGGACCAGCCGCGACGTCTCCGACTGGTACGACGTTCCGTTCCAATGGGACGAAGAGGAAGTGCGACTGCCGCCCGAAATCGACCCCAACGCACAGGAGGGCAACAAGTACACCCCGACGTGGCCGAGCGACGACGACCGGATCGACGTCCCCGAGGCCATCCGTGCATGGCGTTCCTACAAGGGTGAAAACGGCAAAATCGGCTTCGCGGACATGCTCGAGCGAGTCCAGCAGCGCTCGCTCCTGCCCAGCGTCGACTATCTGGTGATCGACGAGTTCCAGGACATCACCACGCTGCAGTACGACGTCTACGAGGAGTGGAAACCGCACATGGACCAGGTTCTGATCGCCGGCGACGACGATCAGGTCGTCTACTCCTGGCAGGGTGCCGATCCCGCGCTCCTCCTCGAGGAGGAGGTCGACGAGGACGTCATCCTCCCGAACTCATACCGACTGCCGTCGAACGTGCTCAACGCGGTCAACAAGGAGATCCGCCACATCGACCAGCGCCAGGACAAGGACCTCAAGCCGCGGACGGAAGGCGGTGCCGTCGAAGCGCGGACGAACGGCTCGATGCTCGACGTGGTCCGGATGGTTCGGCGCACGCTCGTCGAGGGCGACGGCACGATCATGATTCTGTTCCGGGCCCGCTACCAGATGTTCCAGTTCATCGACGAGTTCATCACCGAGGGCGTTCCCTTCACCTCGCTGACCGACCAGCGGATGTGGACCGATCGGCTCACCCAGTATGTCCGCGCGGTTGAGGCCATCGACGCCGGCGAGGACGTTACCGGCCTGCAGGCCCGCCGACTCGCCGATATGCTACAGGACTCGGCCTTCGGCACGAAGGAACGCGACGCGCTCTTCGACGAGATCGACGACCGGCAGGAGGAAGCCGGCATCGACGACCTCGAAAATCTCATGATCCCCGCCGAGGTCGTCGAAGAGCACGCGCCGTTCATGCCCGGTCCGGGATCGGCGGCGGACATGCTCCGCAAAGTCACCAACTTCCAGAAGAAGAGTATCCGCTCGTACTTCGCCATCGGCGAGTATCAGGGGATGGCGACCGACCGCGTCCGCGTCGGCACGATCCACTCCGCGAAGGGTCGCGAGGCCGACCACGTCTTCGTCGGCACCGACCTCACCGAGAAGGTCGTCGAGCAGATGGTCGCCACCGTCGACGACCCCACCGACGTCCCCAACTGCGAGGAGTTCACCAAGACCACCTCGCCGGTTCCGGTGCTGACCGACAACGAGCGCCGCGTCTTCTACGTCGGCATGTCTCGAGCCCGCGAACGGCTCGTCTTGCTCGAGAACCTCGTCGATGGCGCGCCGACGCTGCCGATTGACGTGTTGCTCCGGAATCAGCTGACCGATTCGACCCTCGAGGAACTGATCGAGGAGGCCCAGGAACCGATCGCCGACGCTGATGCGGACGAGGTCGAGGCCGAAGCCGAAGCGCCGTGACCGGTGGGAACGAACGCGGCGTCGCAGGTGGGGCTCGGGGTTCCGAGCCTGACAGCCTCGCAGAGAGCCACGAGCGACGCGACCGCGCTGGGACGGTCCTCTCGGGGGCGCTCGCCGATCGCGACGCCGCCGCGTTCGTCCACGTCGGCACCGAACGCGATCCGGGAATCAGCTATAGCTGCCCGCGTCCGTCGACCGGACTGACTGCCGTCGCCTACGACGGGAGCGCAGACGAGTGGGTCGTCCGCTCGGCGGCCGATACGTCCCGGGGCCACCCCGCCGAGGGGCTCGCAGCGGCGCTTGCCGATCGCGGACTCGAGGGCCAACTCCTGACGCCCCCGCGAGTGCCACACGACGCCGCGCTCTACCTCGAGCAAGCCGGTTTCGAACTGGCGTCGACGGACGCCCTCGAGCGCGCTCGAGCGACGAAGACGGCCGGCGAACGGGAGGCAGTTGCGGCCGCCCAGCGGGCAGCGAGCGCCGGAATCCAGCGGGCGGCGGCAGTACTCGCCGACGCAACGGTCGTCGACGGGCGACTCGCAGTCGATGCGAGCGACGGCGGCGACCCCGACCCGCTGACACCCGCCCGGCTTCGGATTGCGATCGACGAGGCCATCGTCGGTACGGGTGCCTTTCCAGCCGACAACACCGCCGTCAATCCCGGCTCGAGCGCCGATCCCGACCACCCGCTCCGACCCGGCGATCCGATCGTCCTCGAGGCCGCTCCGCGCGGTCCGGCCGGCTACTATGGCGGCTTGGTCCGGACGCTCGTCGTCGACAGCGATGGCGGCCGGGAGCGCCGGGTCCACGTCGGCGTCACGCAGTCGTTTCGCTCCGCGCGGTCGATGCTGACCGCCGGGGCGGAGTCCGTGACCGCCGTCGAAGCTGACCTCGAGGCGGAGGTTCGCTCGTTCGGGTTCAGCGACGGCGACGCGATCGAGACGGGGGTCGCGGGCGTCGGCCTCGAGCCGCGCGAACGGCCCGTTGCCGGGGGTGACGAGATCGGCCCCGGGACCGTCGTGCGACTCGACGTGGCCGCTCGAGTAGCGGAAGACCAGTGGGTCCGGATCGCCGATCTCATGGCGGCCAACGACGAGGACGAGCGGCCGGACTGGCTGGCCGCGCCGTCCCAGTCGCTTTCGCCGACGGCATTGCTCGACTGAGTTTCGCGTCGGCGGGACTCGAGAACCGATGGCGGTGATTCCGAACAGGTTCCCAATGAACACGTACGCTCGACAGTCGTACTGCTGGCAGCGGATGTCCCGCTCTCGCTGGTGGCAGGACATCGCCACGTCCTCCCCAGCCGATTCGCTCACTCACTTCGTTCGCTCGCTCATCCCTCGCGCAGTATCGAGTCGCGGTTCGCTTTCGCTCACCGCGCCACAGCGCGCGCCACCGCATGCGGTCCGTTTCGGGTAGTTCGTCTCGAGCACGTTCCGTCCACGCCACTCCCGTGTCCTCAGTCGTCGCTGCTCGAGTCCGCATCGTATGCCGTTTCTCGGTCCGCGTCCAGCACGAACGGCCCTTCTTCGGGGGTTCGCTTCGTCACGTTCGCGGCCCGCAGGACGTACGATGTGAGGACGGCGTAGGGCGCGAGCGCGATCGTGTACGCGAGGCTGATGAAGACCGTCAGCGGCGTGTAGCCGAGGACGGTGACATCGGGGAACAACCCCGAGTCGAGCGCGAGCAACACGTAGGTGATGAAGACGATCGTCGGAAGCGAAACGGTCAACAGCGTCGTCGAGAGGTCCGAGAGCTCGAGTTTGTAGTACAGCGTCTTGAAGTACTCGCGACAGACCATGAGCGTGTGCAGCGTGTCCATGATGTCTTCGATCACGCGCTGTTCGGCGGCGGTGAGCTGGTCGCCGTACTCGGTGAGGATGCGCCGGGACTGGTAGAGCTGCCACGACGAATCGTAGTTCAGGCCCGTGAGGAGTTCGTCCGTCGAGCCGTTGGGAACCCGCGAGAGCGTCGTTAGCACCTCCTCGGTGTTCGCGTGGATGTCGGCCTGCAGCCGGTCGACCTCGTCGCGGTACTCCCGACCGGCGGCCCCCTCGAGGCCCTGTAACTCGTCGGCACGCTCTTTGATCGATCGGAGGACGACCGCGGTGAACTGCCCCGGCCGCGCCGGGCTTACGTCGACGATATCTCGCTCCTCGAGTCGCCCTTGAAAGTCGATGGTCGTATCGACCCGTTCGGACTGGTTACCCAGCGAGGTGAGTTCCTGCGAGATGCCGACGGCGGCAATCGAGACGACGATCGAGACCAGCAGGATCGTCCCCGACAGCAGCGTGTTGAATACGGTCTGGACCATCGTCGTCTCGCGCAGGAGGTCCTGATACTCGATGGGCCAGAGCCCGCCCATCACGAGCAAGACGGCGAAAACTGTCGCGAGCAACCTGGTCGCGACCCGCTCGCGGTCCCCGTCGAACAGCAGCCACCGCTTGAGTCGGTTCTCGCTCGAGCGGTCGAGCCGTCCCCGCGAGGTCCCGACGCGATCGCGGGCGGATTGAAGCAGCGACTCGCCATCGATCATCGGTAGATGGCCGACAGCCCCGACGGGTAAATAGCTACCACCGTCGAGAGGTCACGCGCTGTCAGCGTACGGTATGCGTGAATCGATCAGCTGTCCGAACCGCTTTCGCGGCGCTACCGCTCGTCGTCGGGTTCGGGCTCCGCGTCCGGCTCTTTCGTGACCGTTCCGACGACCCGTTGTGCCAGAATTTCGGGAATATCGGTGGGCATCGTCAGCCAGTGTTGGATCACCACGAGCCCGATCGCGAGTCCGATTAGCGCCCCGCCGAACAGCGGTTGGTCGCCGTTGAGCAGCCCGATTCCGGCCATCGCAGCGGGGAGCGCGAAGACGAGCGTGCCCGCGAGTTTGATCGTATCGATAATACCGGCCATTAGTGGGTGAATCGCGGGGGACGACCAAAAACGCGACGACGGCCCGCACTCGGACCGACTCGGTCCGGAGTGAGCACGGATGGACCCGGAACGGCTTTCCCACCTCGTCCGCCACCTGTACGTATGTTCACGGGAATCGTCGAGGAGACCGGCGAGATCGTCGCTCGAGAGCGCACCGACGACGGCCTCCGGCTGCGAATCGGTGCCGACGAGGTCGCGACGGGGCTCGAGTACGGCCAGAGCATCAGCGTCAGCGGCGCGTGTCTCACGGTCGAGGAGTACGCCGACGGCGACTGGTTCGAGGTGTTTCTGGCGACCGAAACAGTCGAACGAACCTATCTGGGCGACCTCGCCGAGGGCGAGACGGTCAACCTCGAGCGGGCGATGCCGGCCGACGGCCGGTTCGACGGCCACGTCGTGCAGGGCCACGTCGATGCGGTCGCGACGGTGAGGAACGTCGAGTCGGTCGACGAGGACTGGTTCTTCGAGTTCGAACTGCCAGAGGGCTACGACCGCTACGTGGTCGAGAAGGGGTCGATCACGCTCGACGGGATCAGCCTGACCGTCGCGGAACTTGACAAGGAGCGCGGGCGGGTGACCGTCGCCATTATCCCGACGACCTACAACCTGACGACGCTCGCCGACAAGTCGCCCGGCGATCCGGTCCATCTCGAGGTCGACGTACTCTCGAAATACGTCGAACGACTGCTCGAGGCGCGGTTCGACGCGTAGCGCGCTCTCTTTCGGTGACGTTCGCAATCACGGTTTAGTGGGTGGCCGTGGCAGGGCCGGTATGTCATCGCGCACACCGGAGTTCGAGCACGACGTCGAGACGACCATCGTCACGGGCGCGACCGGCGACGTCGGCTCGTGGGTCGTCGACCGGCTGGCGGATCGGGGCACGCGCGTCGTCGGACTCGACCTCGAGCGCCCCGCCGGCGTGCGGGCCAACGCCGAGTTCCGCGCGGTCGATCTGACCGACCAGGGGCCGACGTGGGAGACGATCGACGAGGTCGACCCCGACGCGGTCGTCCACCTCGCGGCGCTCTCGGATCCGCTTTCGACCCCCGGAACACAGCTTTTCGAGAACAACGTCATGAGCACGTACAACGTGCTGGTCGCGGCCGGCCGCGCCGACACGGACGTCGTCTGGACCTCCTCCCAGGCGACCTACGGCGCGCTCTTTGCCGACCGCGAGTGGACGCCCGACTCCCTCCCGATCGACGAGGATCACGAGCGCCGGCCCGGAGACCCTTACGGCCTCTCGAAGCGCTGCAGCGAGGAGACGGCTCGAGCCGTCGCGCGCCGCTACGGCATCGCCGTGACGACCATCCGTCCGGCGACGATCTTCTCGCCCGACAGAACCCCGGCGCGACCGTCGGAGGACGACACGGACCTCTCCGAGGACGCGACGGCCGGAAACTTCGGTTCCTACGTCGACGTTCGTGACATGGCACGCGTGGTCGAGGCAGCCCTCGCGAGCGACCACGACGGGCACGAGGCCGTGCTGGCGGTCGCCGACGAGAACTATCTCGGCCAGCCCACCGCGGAAATCGTCGAGACGGTCTGTGGCGACCTCCCCGCCGACTGCGACCTCGAGGGTCGGGAGTCGGCGTTCTCGAACGCGAAGGCCGCCGACCTGCTCGGCTGGCGGCCGGCCCACTCGTGGCACGACGGTGGGGCGACGGAGGATCCGGGGCCGACGTGGTTATGAGAGCAGGTGTCTCCGCCGCCTCCCGTCACCGGCCCGGTTCCGTCAGCGCTGGGGCGGGTCGAACTCGGTCAGTTCCGGCCGCGAATCGCCGTCGACGTCGTTCGTGACCGATTGATAGGTCCGGCGGTAGCGAGCGATCTTCCGGTAGAGGTAGTAGCCAATCGCGAGGTCGTAGACGATCACGTAGCCGACGAAGGCGAGGCCGGTGCCGATCGGGAGGAAACTGGTGATGATCTCGGGCGCGATCCCGACCGTGACGTTGTACGTCCCGTGGACGAAGGCGGCGACGAGCAGCCCCTTGAGGACGATCGGGCCGGCGTACTCGCGGTTGAACTTCGCCAGCCCGAGGTAGTAGCCCGCGATCGCGGAGTAGATGACGTGACCGGGACCGGCCAGCGCCCGAACCGTGGCGATTCCGCCCGCAGTGGCGAGCGCGCCCGCTTCGGGATCCGCCTCGCCGACGACGCGGCCGATGTAGATCGCGTTCTCGATGGCCGCGAAGCCGAGTCCGGCCACGGCCCCGTAGACCGCGCCGTCGATGACCGCGTCGAAACTGTCGCTCCGATAGGCGAACACCTGTACGGCGAGTAGCTTTACGGTCTCCTCGATAGGGCCGACGATCAGGTAGAAAAAGAGGAGGCTACCGAGGAACCCGACGCCGAACAGCGGCCGCGTGATTGAGTTGACGACCGCGGCAAACGTCGCGAACAGGATCGCGAGCAGAAAGGTCACGACCAGCAGTCGCAGTGGTTCGCTCGTCGTGATGTCGGCGTACCAGATATAGGCCGCGAGCAGCCCCGCCGGGACGACCGACAGCGCGAAGAAGCCGGCGAGGAACGGGTCCTCGAGGACGAGTGCGGCCGGCGAGACGAGCAGGGAGAGCGTGATCGCGATCGCGATCAACAGCACGATCGCCCGGAACCCGTAGCTGACCGCGTTGTAGAGCGTGTACGCGAACAGATCCGTAATCGATCGCGGTTCCCACGTCGAGACATCGTAGAGATCCTTCGATCCATCGCTGCGTCGCTCCTCCGCTCGTTCGACCGGGTCGCGCCTGCGCTGCATGGCCGTGTGTATACGCGCCGGCCCGGTATAGGTTCGGCAACCGGCGACGGACAGTACCCGTTCAGTGTCCGACGGCCGCACTCAGTCGTCGTCCGCACTCGATGCCGAGTCCGGGATATCCGCCGCCGACCAGACGGTAGCCGTGCGGTCGATCTTGTCGTTCCAGCCGGCAACGAGCGTCGTGACGGCCAAGTCGCCGGTCACGTTGTTCATCGTTCGCAGGCGGTCGAGGATCGGATCGACGCCCGCCACCATTCCGACGACCTCGAGCGGGAGGCCGAGTTGCGTGAGGACCATCGTGAGCATTATCAGTCCACTCCCGGGAACGCCAGCGGTGCCGACGCTCGCGAGGAGGGCCGTCGTGACGACGGTGAGCTGTTCGCCGATGGTCAGGGTCTGTCCGACCATGTTGGCAGCGAAGACCGCCGCGACGCCCTGATACATCGCCGTCCCGTCCATGTTGATCGTCGCGCCCAGCGGCAGCGAGAAGCTGTAGATCTCCTCGTCGACACCGAAGTTCTCGTCGGCGTCGTTCATGGTGACCGGGAGCGTCCCGCTAGAGGAGCGGATCGAGAGCGCGGTCACCATCGCTTCCTTGCTGCCACGGAGGAAATCGACCGGAGACTCCCGGAGCAGCCCCCACTGGATGATCAGCAGGTAGGTGATGCCGATGTGGAGTCCGACTGCAATCGCGAGCGCGCCGATGAGTTTGGCGAACGGCGCGATCGCGTCGACCCCCGCGTTACCGAACGTTGTCGCCATCAGGGCGAAGACGCCGATCACCCCGTACTCCATGACGCCCCAGACGACCTTGAACATCGCTTCCGCGCCGGTCTCCGCGAGTTCGAATATCGTTTCGGTGCCCTCGTGGACGGCCGAGCTGACGTCGTACTCGTCTTGTAGATAGGCCAGCGCGAGTCCGAACACGATCGTGAAGAAAATCGTCGGGAGGACGTCCCCGTTCGCCATCGCCCCAATCGGGTTCGTCGGCACGATGTTCATGAAGACCTCGACGATGTCGGGAGCCTCTTTGGTCTCGACGCTCGCGTCGGCCACTTCGAGCCCGGTCCCGGGATTGATCAGATTCGCGACGAACAACCCGATACCGATCGCGATTGCAGTCGTGAGCAGATACAGCGCAACTACCTGCCCGCCGATCTTCCCGAGGTTCGACGGCGAGAGCCGTCTGGCACCCATAAGCAGCGTGAAGACGATGATCGGAATCACGATCATCTGTAGCAGCCGGACGAAGAGATCGCCGAGCGGCTCGAGCCGCGTCGCCGGTTCCCCGGCCGCCAGGCCGAAGAGTGAGCCAAGAACGAATGCGACACCGATGCGGTAAATAATCGGAACGGATCGATACCGGTCGTAGGCATTCCGTATTACCATTTCTACACCCTATGTCGAAACACACGGCCAATAAAAACACCGATACCGAATCATTCGATTGGTATATACGGGTATGGTGGTGAGTATTTACATTCTATATTATTTAGGTATATTTGCTACTATTTGTATAGGAATTAACGTTGGAGGCGGAGATCCTGTACGAACGGAACGTCCCACTCACTCGATCGCGGGCTGACTGGGATTCTGACAGCACCCCTCCACCGTTTCTAGGACGGCGACAAAATGCGGCCGGCTCGACTATCACGGGCTCACGAGAACCGATCACTTCGATAGACGGCGCGGACTCGGAATTATCAAAGGCCTCCCGGCCCAACCCACGGGTATGCATTTCGACCAGCGAACCCAGCAGGCGCTTCGCGACGTCGGCCTCGAGACCGACGATCTCCGGGCCGCCTCGGAGGCGGTCGTCGAGGCCGTCGCCGAGGACGCGGCCGCACTCGAGGAGTTCTTCGCCGACCACGACACCGTCTACTCCGACATGGAGATGGCCCACTCGAGTGCCGACTATCCGGAGCACGAGGTCGACTACGCGGATCTGACGACTCACGCCGACGAGATGCGCGGCTGGCTCCGCTTCGAGACGTGGGGCGTCTCCGTCGAGGACGGCCGGATTTTAGACGAGGACTACGTCGAACTCTCCCTCGGGCCGACGATCAACGATCGGGTGCGGTTCGCCGCCGACCGCGATATCCTGCGATGACGACGGCTCGAGTCCGGGGCATCTACACGACGGCCGTCACGCAACTGCTGAGCGAAGCCGGGTACGAGGTCGTCCAGGCCTCCGAGCCGATTCGAGAGCGGTTCGACCAGTCGTTCGAGGCCGCACCGGCGGACGTGACGATCGAGACGACCCGCGACCGCCAGGGGGTCGAAATTTCGGGCGACCCCGATGCGGTCGAGACGGTCGCCGGCGAACTCGAGACCCTCGCGATCGACGCCTTCCGCTGGGACGACGACGTCCCTCGCGGCGCGGTCTTCGACGCGGCGGTGCTCGAGGCAGCCGGCGGCAGCGGCGCGGTGGTCGACCTCGGCGACGGCCGCCGCGGCTATCTCAACTACGACGACGCGGACGGCTACGTCGACGACGGCGACCGGTTCCGGGTGCAGGTCCACGACCCCGCGCCCCCGTGGGACGACGACCGACCGCTCGTCCGGCCGACGCTCGAGGTCCAGGGCGGGCTCTGTACGCTCTCGAAGGACCGGACCGGCGTCTCGGCGGCGCTGCGCGGCGAGCGCGCGGAGGAACTGGTCGGTATGACCGACCTGCTCTCGGTCGACGTGCCCGACGGGTGGGGACTGCGCTGGCAACACGCCGCGACAGACGCCGACCTCGAGGCGATGGGCACCGCGCTCGAGGACGCCGTAAGTCGAGTGCGGACGCTCGAGGACGCGCTCGCCGACGCGCCGGACGACCCCGGCGAGCCGGGACTGCTCGCCACACCCCGTCGGACCGAGTGGTGCTGGTTCGGCCGCGAGACCCGGTTCGCGCTGGACGGCGTCCGCCGGCGGGTCGAGACGACGATGCCGGGCCACCACCGGTCGAAGGCCGCCGATCGGGCCGCGAGCGCGGCGGTCGACTTCGCCGAAGCGGTCTGCGGTTCGATGGGGGCGGACGGCGCGGCCGACGGCGAGTTCCCCTTTGCCGCGGTCACCCGACAGTTCGGCCCGACGAAGGGCGACCGCCTCGAGATCGGCCACGGCAAACCCGACGGCCGGCTCATCTCGCTGGGTCGCGGCGAGGTCACCGAGTGGGACCCCGAGGGGAAGCTCACGCTCGAGCGTTCCATGCGCGGCGGCGGCAGCTACGACGCGCTCGGCGTCGCCAAGGAGTCCGGCGACGTCGCCGTGACGAAGTTCCGCGAGGGCCGCTGGTGGTATCCGACGACGTACAAGGCCGCCGACGGGACTGCGAAGGGGACCTACGTCAACGTCTGTACCCCCGTCGAACTCTTTCCCGACACGGTTCGGTACGTCGACCTCTACGTCGACGTGATTCGACAGGGAGACGGCACGGTCGAAATCGTCGACGCGGACGAACTCGAGGCCGCCGTCGACGACGGCCTGGTAACCGAGGAGCTAAGCGAGAAAGCGATGGACGTGGCCGAAGCAGTCGAGCGCGCGCTCTCGAATTGACCGACTCGAGGCGGGTGCCGAGTTTCGTCGCCTATGCGTTTTCTGACCAGCCGTCCGCCGGCGCGTGAATCCGGTCGTTGAGGACGATCTCGAGGCGGTCGTCGGCGAACAGCCGATCGATCTGGCCGTGCGTGAACGTCCCGTCGCAGTCCTCGCCGACGAACGTGACGAGGCGGTCGGTTCGTTCGACGACGGTGGCCAGCGAACTGCCGTTTCGATAGCGGTAGCGAACGGTCGTTCCGGGGTGGAGTGCCTCCGCGGTGACGCTGAGAAACTCCCGGCGGTGGAGGGCCATACCCCGGGAACACGGCGAAATCGATATAGCTCTTCTGGCTGTCGACCGAAGCCGCAGTGCCGACCCGTGTGTCTGCTGCCGTTAGGCGATCGATCAGTCCGACAGGCTCGTGATCGTCTCGGTTCCGGTCGCGGTCGGGAGCAAGCCGACGTACTCGTCGAGGTCGAGCGCGAACTCCCTCGCGGTCCGCGGCTGGACCCAGCGAAACTCGAACTCGGAGCCGTGTTCCCCGCCGCCGTCGGTGACGGTGTGGGTCCAGCGGTCGCGCGGTTCGTGGACCGTCGAGTGAAAGAAGTGGCGCACGTAGCGTCTCCCTTCACGTCGCGTCCAAATGTCAGTCGTCAGGTGGCTCGTCCCGTTTAACGCCCCGAGTCCGCTTTCCTCGAGGACCTCCCTGAACAGCGCCTCACGCGGTGATTCGCCCGCCTCGAGCGTTCCCTTGGGGATCTGCAACCCGTCGTGGCCCGGCCCCTCGAAGACCAGTAACTCGCCCGTCCCGCGAGTGATGTAGGCACACGCCTTCTGGACGTACGTTATCTCCTTCATGTTACAATGTAACGCACCGTTCTGACGTAAAAACCTATCATAGAGGTGATTAAATGACCTTAAGGAGGTCGAAAGATCGGTTCGTCGGTCGATCGACGAGCGCGAGCGGTCAGTCGGAGGCGACTGGTGCGTCGTCCGTGACGGGCGCGTCGCCGTCGAGATAGGTAAAGAGCGTCGCCAGCGCCGGGCCGGAGACGTTGTGCCAGACGCTGAAAAGCGCCGGGATCAACGCGGCTTCGGGACTGAAGTATACCGTCGCGAGCGTGACCGCCAGTCCGCTGTTCTGCAGGCCGACTTCGAACGCGCACGCTCGCGCCCGATCTTCGGCCATGTTCGTCGCGTGCCCGATGGCGTAGCCCGACCCCAGTCCGAGGCCGTTGTGCAACACGACCGCGAGGAAGACGAGCGCGCCCGCGCCGAGGATCGTCTCGACGTTGAGGCCCACGACGGCCGCGACGATGGCGACGATGGCGACCACGCTGATCGCCGGGAAGATCGACAGCCCGGCCTGTGCGACCGTCGGCGCGTACTCATCAAGCACGTAGCGCAAGACGAGTCCGCCGATAACCGGGACCAAGACGACCTGCACGATCGAGGTGGCCATCTCGCCGAACGTGACCGTGATCGACTCGCCCGCGAGCAGGACGATCCACGCCGGCATCACCAGCGGCGCGGCGAGCGTCGTCACCGTAGTGATCGACACCGACAGCGCAACGTCGCCGCGACCGAGGTAGGTCATCACGTTCGAGGCGGTCCCGCCCGGTGCCGCACCGACGATGATCAGTCCGAGCCCGATCTCTTCGGGCAGTCCGAGCGCGAAGACGAGGCCGAAGGCGATCGTCGGCATCAGGAGCCACTGGCTCACCGCCCCGATGGCGACGTCCCGCGGTCGCTCGAGGATGCGCCGGAAGTCCGCCGGCGTCAGCGTCAGTCCCATGCCGAGCATGATGATGCCTAGCAGCGGGGTGATATAGGGCGCGACCGGGGTGAACGTCTCGGGCGAGTAGAGTGCCAGCGGCGAGACGATCAGCACCCAGAGGACGAAGTATTTGCTCGTGATCGTACCGATTCGCTCCAGCGTCCGTTGCCAACTCATTCGATCCTCACCACAGTGAGAGACATGCTCACCCGTCGGTAAGTGTGGTATATCAATACTACGGCTTCCGGGCGCGCTCGAGGTCGCTTTCGTCCGGCAGTTCCGCCAAAACGTAGCGAGCCGCGTCGGGCATCGAACGGCGACCGGTCACGACGGAATCAGGTCGCAAAGTGGGTTTCCGCGACCGACCGCCCGCAGACGGGACAGCCGTTGGCTAACGTCGCCTCGCGCATCGGGTCGGTTACCGGGATCTTGCGGCCGCAATCCGGGCAGGTGAATTCGTACGGTTTCATGGGTCTGGATGGTGGACTCGACACCTCTTCCTACGGACTGGGTCCCGATAGGGGATGTACCCAGATATGGAGGGACGTATATAGGCGGGACGGCGGCAGGCCGGTGGCTCCGCGGTCAACTCGGCTCCGTTTCGCCGTCGTCTCCGGAACCCAGCCACCGAGCGAGTCGGCCCCCGGCCGGGGCCGAGCCTCGAGTCGCGCGGATCAGTCGGCCGCGAGTTTGTCGAGCCCGGCCGACTCGATGTCGTCGCCGTCGACCGACGAGCGCAGCGAGTCCATGCCGTCGTCGCGATCGATGTCGAAGTCGTTCGCGTAGAGTTCCGCAACGCGGCTCATCTCTTCCTCGGAGAGCTTCGGCACGTCGCTGGCGGCCGCCCACTCGTCGATGTCCGCCTTCGTGCGGAAGGTCGGCGTCACGGACGCGACGGGGTCGTGGCTCAGGAGCCACGCGATCGATGCCTGTCCCATCGTCCGCTCGCCGTCTCGCTCCAAGAAACGGAGTTTCTCGAGTTTCTCCCAGCCGGTCTCGTACCATTCCTCGGGGCGAAACCCGCGGTGGTCGCCCTCGCCGAGTTCGGTCTCGGGGGTGACCTGCTCGTTGAGGATGCCCGACGAATGCGGGACGCGGGGGATCAGGCTCGTCGACGAGCCCGTTCGCTCGATCGTCTCGAGGAAGTGGTCGCCGACCTCCTGTTCGAGCATGTTCCAGACGAGTTGCACCGAATCGAACTCTTCTTCGATCGCCAGATCGCCTTCTGCGAGCCAGCCGATCGAGGGACCGAGCGCGAGTCCGGTGGCCTCGATCGTTCCCTCCTCCTCGAGCTCGTCCAGCAACTCGAGGATATCGGGCGTGATCTCCTCGATGTCGGCGTTGTGGAGCTGGAGCACGTCGACGGACTCGAGCCCGAGTCGATCGAGGCTCTTGTGGACGGCCTCGCGGAGGTAGTCGGCGTCCATCTCCTTAGGGAGCTCCCCGTGGCCGGCCTGCGGGTTGTTGTAGAAGTCGTAGCCGACCTTGGTCGCGATCGTGACCTCGTCGCGGATCTCGCTCAGCGCTTTCCCGACCAGTTCCTCGCTGCGGCCGTGGCCGTAGACGTCGCCGGTATCAAAGTACGTGATCCCCTGATCGACGGCGTACTGGAGCATCTCGATCGCGTCGTCTTCCGAGCGGTCGCCCCACCAGTCGGTGCCGACGGTCCACGCGCCGAAACCGACCTCGCTCACCTCGACTCCGGAGTCGCCGAGTTCGCTGTGTTGCATGGACGACCCTTCGAAGCGGGGGAACTTATGGCGTGCGGAACGCGCGAGCAGCGACCCGAACGGGTTCGGGAGTTCGGCCGCCGGCTCGAGTCGAACAGTTATTGAGTCGTGGCTGACACGTCTCCGTATGGCCGACCCTCGCGCCCGGAATCCCAGCCTGCTCTTACTGGCTGTCCTCCTCGTTGTCATTCCGCTCGGACTCCTCGCCGCGAGGGCACTCGCGTTTCCCGTCGACCGCGTCACGATCGGCGCGGTCGTCGGTGGGGCCCTGCTGGTGATCGGCGCGCTTGCCCTGCCTGCGTTGCTCCTCTCCGGGTGGCAGTCCAAGCGGGAATAAGACCGACGACGCGGCGCAATTCTGCTCTTGACCCACCGAACTGGTAACCCGCGTGCCAGCGGGTCCGGCAACCGCGTCCGGACAACCGAACCCCTATCAACTCGGCGGGCAATACTTCGGGGTATGACAAAGCGGTACGTGTCGCTCCCCGAGGAGGCGGAAGCGGGGATGCGCGAGTTCATCGACGAGGTCGATCGACGGCTCTCGAGCGACGAGGACACCTGCTCGGTTGTCGAGGACGTCCTGATCGATCTCTCGGGCGACCGCGAGGCCTACGAACGCTGGCAGCGCGGCGAGTCGGTGTCGGCGGCCGAACGCGTCCGCCTGCAGAGCTACGATCCCTGTAACACGACCCTCGAGAGCGAGTACTACGCCGAGAAAGACGAAGAACAGTTCCGCCGCTCGAAACATCTGCAGTGGCTCTGGCGGCAGTTCGACAGTCTGCCGATCGCGGACAACGTCGAGTTCGCGCTGCGGTTCCGCCGGATGCTCGCGGACCACTTATTCGAGGACTGCGGCGACGGCTGTCGCTTCTTCAAAGGCATCTCGTTTACCTACGGCCACAACATCACGATCGGGGACAACACGGTCATCCACGACGACGTCCATCTGGACGATCGCGGGAAGCTGACGATCGGCGACCGCGTCTCGATCTCCGACGGCGTCCACATCTACAGCCACGACCACGACGTCGTCGACCAGACCGAGGTCCGCAACTACCACACCATCGTCGAGGACGACGTCCGGCTCACCTACGACGCGATGGTTCGGGCCGGCTGCAAGGTCGGCGAAAACGCCATCGTCGGCGCGCGCGGTATCGTCCAACACGATATTCCTGCCCACCACATCGCGATCGGAATGCCCGCAAAGAGCGTCAAGATCAAACCCGGCTGGGAAGACACCGCCACGCCAATCGACGACGCCGGCACCAATCGACAGGAACAGCGCCACCGCGAATACGACCTCCCCGACGACCTCGAGGTCTTCGACGAGTTCCAGCGCGACCTGCAACAGCCGTAGCGCCGTTTCGTCTCGAACTGACCACGCTCTGGCGAGCGCCGGTCGAATCTTTCTGTACTCGTCCTCGAGTACGCCCCATCAGCGCCGTTGCGTGTGCAGGCCGCTCGCTCATTAGTCGGCCGCCAGTGCGTTGGCGTGGTGACTTTCTATGCCACGCTGTAGGACCTGCGGGAATCACGTTTCGTACGATTTCGCTCGCGCACACGGTGAGGACGGTGGCGTCGACTGGTGTCCGCGGTGTCAGAACGGACTGTAGAATCGGTCGGTGAGATCTGAAAACGCGGTGATCCGAACTCGCTACCGGTCGGTCAGCAGCCGCCGCAGGATGTCCCCGTAGGCGGGCCGGGTGATGAGGACCCCGATGAGCACGCCAAGGATGGTTATGATAGCGAACCCTTGGAGATCGCCGAGGCTCATGACCGCGAGCGGCGAGAGCGCGATGATCGTCGTCGCCGCGGCGGCCCCGATGACCCAGAAGGCCTTGCGGAACCGCGATTGGAAGACCCGTTCCGAACTGACGTCGCCCTCGTCCATCACCTCGTCGGCGATGATCACGAGGTCGTCGACCCCCGTCCCGACGACGGCGATGAATCCGGCGACGTGGGAGAGATCCAGCGGCATGCGTATCAGCGCGGCGAACCCGAGCAGGATCGCGACCTCGGCCACCGCCGTGAGGATCATCGGCAGGGCGACGCGCGTGTCCGTGTACCGGGAGTAGACGACGCCGCTGACGGTGAGCACCGAGAGCAGCCCGATCAGCAGCGAGTACTGCTTGAACTGGTCGGCGTGGGACGGCTGGATCGAGTAGACCTGATTGTTGTCCATGTCCAGCGGAGCGCGCAGGCTCCCGGCGCGGAGGTTGACCGAGAGCGACTGGGCGTCCTGCTGGTTCTGTGCGCCCATCTGGAAGGTCGGGTTGCTCTCCCAACTGCCGCTCGACATACTGGTCGCGAGACTCTGGCCCATGCTGTGGGCGTCGACGACCTCGTCGTCCACGACGGTCAGCAGACAGTACTGTTCGTTCTCGTGGTCGAAACTGATGGTCTCGCCGTCTCCACGGAGGTTACACCGCCCCTGCCCCTCGCCGGTGAAGCCGAGGTCGTTCATCTGCTGTTGGAAGCCGGGTGCGGCGTCCTCGCTGACTTGCACCGGAACCACGTATCCCGACCCCCGCTGGCGCTGTTCCGGCGGATCGACGTTCGCGATATCCTCGCCCGTCAGTACCGTCTGGTTCGTCTGGTTGGTTTGGTTCCCGCTGTCATCGGGATAATAGGCTCTCACCTCGACCTGCCCGCGATCCGAGAGGATCTCGCGGAGTTCGCTGGCTCCCATGTTGGGCACTTCCACGACGATGTAGTGGTCACCCTCGAGCGTCGAGGACTCGTAGGCCGTCCCGCCGGAGAGCCCGGCCGCGTTGATCTTCGACTGGAGCGTCTCGATGATACTGTCGCGGGTCTCCTGGGTGACGCCCGGACGAATGTCGTCCTCGGTGGCGTCGACGTCTGCCGCTTGTAACGCCGCGGCGAACTCCGCTTCGGTCACGTTCCCGTCGAACACTTCCGCGGTCACGGTCCCGTCTTCCTGGACGTTGATGTTGGAGTCGGCCGGGTCGAGATCGAGTTCCTCGCGGATCGTCGCGTCGACCTCGTCGAGTCGATCCTGGTCGATCTGTCCGTCGTCGCTGACCGCGCCGGTGTCGATGTCCTCGGCGGTCAGCCCGTCGACCGGGGCCCGCATCCGCGTCCCGCCCTCGAGGCTGAGGCCGAACTCGAGGTTGGTGGGACTGTCGTCGATGCTGTCGTCGGCGAGGCTGTCGTCGGCGACGATCCCGCCCGGGATGAAGAGCGCGACGGTCGAGAAGCCGACGAATAACACGAGCAGGAGGACTCGCCAGTTGTTCTTGATCGCGTCGATCGGGTTCATGAGCGGATCCCCTCGAATTTGTACCAGCGAAGCAGGCTCAGGTTCAACATGTAGGTGTTCAGCAGGTCGGTCGCGAGGCCGACGAACAGGATGATCCCGATCGAGGCCAGGAGATCGATGCCGAGCAGGTACGCCGCGACGCCCATGACGAACATCGCAGCCATCGACGTCACCGTCATCGTGACGCCGGTCCGCATCGCGCGGTGCGTGCTTTCATAGAAGTCACCGCTACGGCGCAGGATATGATTATTTAACAGAATATCCGAGTCCACGGAGTATCCGATCAACATCAGCAGGCCGGCGACGGTGCCGAGCGAGAGCGGGATGCCGGCGAGTCGCATGAACGCGAGCGGGATCACGAGGTCGGAAAACGCCGAGAGGACGATCGCGATCGACGGGACGAACGTCCGGAAGAGCAGAAAGGCGATCGCGCTCATGCCGACGAACGCGACGGCGAGTCCGATCATGGCCGTCCGCTGGCTCTGCTGGCCGAAACTCGCCGACGTAGACGAGACCGACTGCACGATCTGGGCGTCGCCATCGGACTCTAATCCGTCCGTCGCCTGATCCTCGAGCGCCTGCGCGTCGGTCGAGGAGAACCGGACGATGTACTGATTGTCGCCGCTCGTTCCCGTGACGGATTCGGGCTGTTCGTCGAACGCTGCCGGAATGTCTCCTTCCGGCGTCGTCGTCTGGACGGTCAGCTCCGAGCCGCCGGCGAAGTCCATCCCGAGCGGCACCGGCGTACCGTACACGAGAAACGAGCCGCTGAGGACGAGCAGTGCAACCGCGAGAACCGCGAGCGGAACCGCCGCGAGCTGGCGGTTACTGTACCGGGTGTAATCGATCTCCGGTACGTCGAAATACGCCATATACCGGCTACTCGAAGCCCCCCGAGGTAAGCCTTCTCAATTTCGAAAACGTGATTGTTCGTCACACTCTGCCACTCCCAGTTCCGGGATTTGGGACCGCTCGAGTCCGGCGAGTCGCGATCCGCGACAACTAATGGGGTATCAGTTCTCGGCCGTCGTGCTGGTCGCCGGCCCCCGACCCGCTGATCAGTCCGGGAGATACCGAACGCTCAACACGCCGTCTTCGGCCGAACGGCGCACTTCCACACGGACGGCCTCGAGCCGGGCCGCTCGAGCGATGGTCTCCTCGTCGTCGAGGACGTCTTGTGCCGCGGCTTCGACCTCGCCGTCGGGGACGCTGAAGACGTGGAGTTCCCCCGTTCCCGCGCGCTCCTCTTGGACGAGGTCCCCGAGTTCGGCCTCGGCTGCCAGTTCCTTCTCGTAAGTGGTCGGCTCGAGGTCGCTGTCGACCAGTTCGATCGTCCGCCTGTCCTCGATCTCGATGACTTCCCAGGTGACTTCCAGCGGCGGCTCCGGTGCGACGGTCGCCTCGAGAACGTCGTGGACCTCGAGGCCGGGGTTCGACGCGAGGGTGTGGACTTGTGCGGTCTCGGCGTCGCGGACGACGGCCGACTCGGCCTCGGCGTGCGTGACGACGAAGGTTCCGGTCTTTTCGGTCATGGGCGCTCGTAGGCGGGGGATCGGTTTCGGGGTTTCGGCTTTCGATAACGGTTCGGTTTCGATAGCCGTTAGAACTCGAGGGTCGATGCGAGTCGCCGAACAGTAGGGTGGTTCCCGAACAGGAGTTGAGAAGAGTCGGCGGAAACCGAGCGTCTCGCGTCGCGGCAGCAGGGAATCGCCACGCCCTCCCCAGCCGATTTCAATTCACGGGCGCTCCGCGCCCGTTCGCTCATCCCTCGTGCGTCTTTGGATCGCGGCTCACCCGTCGGTTCGCCGCGACACAGCGCACGCCACCGCACGCCGGTTGATCGATTCGGAGTAAGACGTCGTTTGCCAGTACAGAGTCCGAGTGCCATTCGCGTACCGTCCCGCAGAACGGCCTCCCGATCGCGCTCGCGTCACGGAACGCCTTTAGCCCAGGCAGTCGCGTGCTGAGACATGAACGTCGATATCGGAAACGCGCTGTCGTCGGTCGCGTCGCCGGGCGTCTCGCGGGACTCCCTCGAGCGGTTAGACGAGCAGGTCGCGGCCGCCCACGAGCGCATCGAGACGGGAATGGCGAACGAGGAACACGGCTACGAGGCGCTGAACCTCCCCGAGAGAACCGACCCCGAGGAGATTCGGGCAGCGGTCGAACCGGTCGCGGACGCCGAGGCGCTGCTGACCATCGGCATCGGCGGCAGTTCCCTCGGCGCGGCGACGATCACGAACGCGCTTGATTCGGACACCGAGACGGTCTTTCTGGACAACGTCGACCCCGCGTGGATCTCGAGGCACCTCGAGTCGCTGCCGCTCGAGGGGACGGCGATCAACGTGGTCTCGCGGTCGGGGACGACCGCGGAGACGCTGGCGAACTTCCTCGTCGTCCGGGAGGCCTTCGAGTCGGCCGGCGTCGACTGGACCGAGCGGACCATCGTCACGACCGGCGAGTCCGGCCCCCTTCGCGACCTCGCGAACCGCCACGATCTGCCGTCGCTGAAAGTCCCCGACGGCGTCCCCGGTCGCTTCTCCGCGCTGTCGGCCGTCGGCATGGTCGCCGCGGCCGTCTGCGGCCACGACCTCGAGGCGCTGCTTTCGGGTGCCGCCGCCGAGCGCGAGACGCTGTCGGGCTCGCTGTTCGACTGCCCCGCCTACGCCTACGGCGCGACGACGTACGCGCTCGACCAGCGCGGGGCCGGCGTAAACGCCGTGATGCCCTACGCCGAATCGCTCGAGACGTACGCGGAGTGGTTCGCCCAGCTGTGGGCCGAGAGTCTGGGGAAAGACGACCTCGGCCAGACTCCCGTGCGAGCGCTCGGCGTCACCGATCAGCACTCGCAACTGCAGCTCTATCGCGCGGGCCCGCGTGACAAGCTCGTCACCTTCGTGACGACCGCGGAGGGCGCGGACCGTCCGATTCCGGACACCGATGTCGAGGACCTCGCGTATCTCGGCGATGCAACGCTCGGGGAACTGCTCGAGGCCGAGTTCGAAGCCACGGAAGCAAGCCTCGCGGCGGCCGGTCGGCCGAACGTCCGCGTCGAACTCGAGCGCGTCGACGAGTACGAACTCGGCGGGCTGCTCTACGGCATGGAGGCCGCCTGCGTGCTCGCGGGCGAACTCTACGGCGTGAACACGTTCGAACAGCCCGCCGTCGAGTGGGCGAAGAAGGCTACTCGGGGGCTGCTCGGTGGCGGCGAGTTCGAGGAGGCGAACGCGGTTGCCGAGAAGACGGAGCTCCGCGTCGAGCGGTAGGCCGAGCCGCTCGCGGTCCGGAACGGCGAGCGAGCGACGGCCGTCGGATCGCGCTCGCCATTCCCGCCTCGAAATTTGTATGGGCCCTCGCACGAATAGCCACGTATGACCGAGACTGCACGGACCGACGACGCCACCCCGGTCGCGTCCGGCGTGGTTCCCGGCATCGGGACCCTCCTCGCGGGAATCACGATGGTCGCCATGTTCGTCCCCGTCCGCCGCGGCGTCGACGACCCGGTCGTCTGGGCCGGCGCAGCGTTCGCCGTCGCCGCCGTCCTCGCGTTTCTGGCCCAACGCCACGGATTCCTCGAGGGGCAAATCGCCGGCCTCACTGCCGCCGGCTCGAGCGTCGCCGTCGTGTTGCTCGCCGGCTACGCGTTGAATCAGGGGGTGACCGCGCCGACCGGCGTGCCGATGGTTCCGCTGTCGATCCCGATCGTCTTCGTGGCCTTCCTCACGGCGGGACTTACCGTCGCCGCCGGAGTCGCGGATTACTTCGGCATCAGCGCCAGCGGGCTCAAACAGCGGAGCAGACAAGCCGCGATGCTGTCCGCCGTCGGCCTCGCCGGCCTCCTCGTCACGCCCTTCGTTGTCGCCATCCTCGCAATTCCGGTCCGCCCGCTGCTCGAGCCGATCTCCCAGATCGAAAGCACCGTCTTCACGCAGGTGTGTATGGCGCTCGGAACGATGCTCGTCGCGGGCACCTACCTCTCGTTGACCGACCGCGATCTCTCCTTTATCGACGTGCGTCGGCCCACGCTGCGGGAGGTCGGCTGGATGATCGGCGGACTGGTGGTCCTCTTCGGGACGCTCTTTCTGATCTCCTTCGTCATGCAGTCGACCGGCGTGGAAAGCGCCGACCACTCGACGACCCAGCAGGCCCAAGAGAGCCCGGATCTGATGCTGGTACTGGTCCCGCTTGCCATCCTGATCATCGGGCCGTTCGAGGAACTGCTCTATCGGAACGTGATCCAGAAGTCGCTGTACGACACGTTCTCGCGCCCGGGTGCCGTCGCCGTGGCCAGCGTCATCTTCGCGGCGGTCCACGTGCTCGCGTACGCCACCGCCGGACTGGGCGCGGTGATCGCCAGTCTGGGGACCATCTTCGGGCTCGCGATCGTCCTCGGTGTCATCTACGAGCGAACGGACAACCTCCTCGTCCCGGCGCTGATCCACGGCGTCTACAACGCGATCCTCTTTGCGAACCTCTATTTCGTCTACGGCTGACCGATCGCTCGAGCAGTCGCTCCCTGCGTCGGGCCGATTGCGACAGAAACCGATCGCACGCCGCGCGGGCTACGACGGGTTCTTCCGAGCCAGTTCCGACCCGCAGATCGGACAGCGATCTTTCTCCTCGTCGAACTCGCGGCCACAGCCCTGACACTGATACTTCCAGTGGCGCTGTTCGTCGATTCCCTCGCGGGCGATCACTTCGACCCCGACGTTGAGTTTCTCCGCGACGTTTTGCATCGCGTAGTCGTCTGTCACGAGGGTAGCGTCGAGTTCGAAACTCGCCGCGACGAGTCGAACGTCGGTGTCCGAGAGGACGTCGAGATCGCCGGACTCCCGGGCCGCGCGCTCGACTTTCTCGGTGGTGTCCTCGTTGGGAATGTGGATGTGCATCCCGGAGCCCTCCATCGCGTCGTAGCGATAGGCGCTCTCGTCTTCGAGTTCCTCGCGGACGAGCGGGATGGTTGCAGTCTGTTCTGTCGTATGGAAGTCGTGGATAAAAGCGGAGGAGTCGAGAACGTACATACCGTTAGCGCTGGACGACGATGTAGTCTTTCACCGCTTGGACGCGGTTGACGGGCACGAGAAACCGGCCGGCGTCGTCGCTGTCGAAATCGACGGCGCGACTCGAGAGTTCCTCGTCGGGCTCGATAACGAGATCGTGAAGTTTGCCGGATTTCAGATCCATCGTGATGTTGTAGAGCAATCCGAGCTCGGTGCCGTCGGACCCCATGACCGACTTCCCCGAGAGGTTTTCAGCGAGTATATCGCTCATGCATCCCCGTACTTACTAATCGGTATTAAAGACCACGGGGAACGCCCACGGGCGACGGAATCCGGATGCCGCCGAGAAAACGGAGCCGCCCGTGACGATCGTGACCGCGGCGCTCGCCGGCGCGTTCGGAACGCGGATGACGATGGGTTTAACTACGGCGCTACGGACGATTCAGGTAAGACCTTCTCGGGTGGTTCATCATGTCGGACACGGATACACGCGACCCCACATCTCTCAGAACGCCGATCGTCGCCGTCCTCGGACACGTCGATCACGGCAAGACAAGTCTCCTCGATAAGATCCGCGGCTCCGCGGTCATCGAGGGCGAAGCAGGCGCGATCACCCAGCACATCGGCGCGACCGCCGTTCCGCTGGATATCATCTCGACGATCGCGGGCGACCTCGTCGACCCGGACGACTTCGACCTCCCCGGCCTCCTGTTCATCGACACGCCGGGTCACCACTCCTTTACCACGCTGCGATCCCGCGGGGGCGCGCTGGCCGACATCGCTATCCTCGTCGTCGACGTCAACGACGGCTTCCAGCCCCAGACCCTCGAGGCCTTAGACATCCTCCGGCGGTCGGAAACCCCGTTCATCGTCGCGGCGAACAAGATCGACACCGTCCCGGGCTGGAACGCAAACGAGGACTCGCCGATCAACGACACCTACGAGGCCCAGTCCGATCGCGTGCGCGAACGGCTCGACGAGAACCTCTACGAGATCATCGGGAACCTCTCGGATGAAGGCTTCTCCGCCGACCTCTACTGGCGGGTCCAGAACTTCCAGCGTAACGTCGGCGTCGTCCCCGTCTCGGCGATGACCGGCGAAGGGGTTCCCGACCTCCTGACCGTCATGATGGGACTCTCCCAGCGCTACATGAAAGAGGAGATGGAGATCGACGTCGCCGGCCCCGGCGTCGGGACCGTCCTCGAGGTCAAAGAGGAGAAAGGGTTCGGGACGACGGTCGACACCGTCCTCTACGACGGGACGATCCGCTCGGACGATCAGCTCGTCGTCGGCGGGCAAAACGAGCCGATCGTTACCGATGTCCGCGCGCTGCTCCAGCCGCGTCCGCTGGCCGAAATCCGGACCGAGAGCCGGTTCGAAAAGGTCGACGAGGTCTCGGCCGCATCCGGTATCAAGGTCGCCGCGCCGGAACTCGCCGACGCGATGGCCGGCGCTCCGGTCCGGGTCGTCCGCGACCGCGACCTCGACGAGGTCATCGCGGAGGTCCAGGCCGAACTCGCGGACATCGCCGTCGACACCGCCGAGGAGGGGGTCGTCGTCAAGGCCGACACCCTCGGCAGCCTCGAGGCGATGGCCGACGCCCTCGACGATGCGGAGGTGCCGATCGTCCGCGCGGAGGTCGGCGATGTCGCGCCGCGGGACGTGTCGGTCGCCTCGACCGCTGAGGACGGCAAACAGAAAGCCATCCTCGGGTTCAATGTCGATGTCCTCGACGACGCCGAGCAGCGCGCGGGGATCGAGGACGTGACGATCTTCACCGACGAGGTCATCTACCAACTCATCGAGGAGTACGAGGAGTACGTCGAGGGGATCGAACAGGCCCAGCAGGACACCATCCTCGATAACATCACCCGGCCCGCCCGCTTTCGCATCCTGCCGGATCACACCTTCCGCCAGAACGACCCCGCGGTCGTCGGCGTCGAGGTCAACTCCGGAACGGTCCAGAACAACGCGAACGTCGTCAAGTTCGACGGCAACGAGCCCGATCGCGTCGGGCAGGTCAAGGGGATTCAAGAGCAGGGCGAGGATGTCGACGAGGCCCGCGCGGGCAACCGCGTTTCCGTCGCCATCGACGGCCCCACCGTTGGCCGCCAGATCGAGGAGGACGACGAACTCTGGATCGAGATCCCCGAGAAACACGCGAAGATCTTAGAGCAGGAGCTCGCGAGCGAGATCCCCGCCGACGAACTCGAGGCGCTGAACATGTACCTCGACAAGCAGCGCAGCCGGGATCCCTTCTGGGGGAAGTAACCGTACAGTTTTCCGCCTCGGGTTCGCTCGCAGCGTCTTCGTACGCGTGCTCACTCCTCGGCCTGCTCGAGGCCGGGCCGGCGAGTTCCAGTATGAGAGTTACCACACAGCAGGTCATAGGTGGTGTATGCTCGTCCAACTCCGCCAGTACAAGCATGAGGAGGTCCAGTTCGACGACAACAGGACGACCGGCGAATCCCAGACCGAGGACACGGTCAATCCGGACGCGGAGGACTACTTCGGCACGGACATGGACGACCTCGACGTCGAGACGTGGGACACCGTCGAGCACGAGGGCGATCCGATCCAGCGCCGCTCGCTGACCATCGACGGCGTCACCGCCGTCTCCGTCCCGCGGGAGCCGACCGACGCGGACGATCCGGACCTTCCCGGGCGGACACTCCAGTTGCGCATGGGCGGCGGCATCGAAAACATCGCACAAGCCGAGATCGTCGAGGTACAGGACCTCGAGGTCGAAGCAGAGCCAGCCGAGGGGAAGGCTGCCAGCGACGACGACTCCCACGGGAAGGCGTCCATGGATGACGAGCCGTAAGCGTCCTCGCTCGAGTCAGTGTCTCTTTTTGGACGAACGTCGACTCGAGGAGGCGGCCGTCGAGCGAATCCGAACCGGTGGGGGATGACAACCTCTGTCGGAGTCGGTGCGGTCCCGAAATCGTTTTCAAGCGGTCGCGCGCACACTCGGTATGCCGACGGAATCGGACACTCATTATGACCCCTCGCTGGGGAACAAGTTCATCTTCGTCACCGGCGGCGTCATGTCGGGACTCGGCAAGGGGATTACGGCCGCGAGCACCGGCCGTCTCCTCAAAAACGCCGGGTTCGACGTCACCGCGGTGAAGATCGATCCGTACCTGAACGTCGACGCGGGCACGATGAACCCCTACCAGCACGGGGAGGTCTACGTCTTGGAGGACGGCGGCGAGGTTGACCTCGATCTCGGGAACTACGAGCGGTTCCTCGACATCGACATGACCTCGGACCACAACATCACGACGGGCAAGACCTACCAGCACGTCATCGAGAAGGAACGCGCCGGCGACTACCTGGGCAAGACCGTCCAGATCATCCCCCACATCACCGACGACATCAAGCGGCGCATCCGCGAGGCCGCCGAAGGCACCGACGTCTGTATTATCGAAGTCGGCGGCACCGTCGGTGATATCGAGGGGATGCCCTACCTCGAGGCCTTGCGCCAGTTCGCCCACGAGGAACCCGAGGAGAACGTCCTCTTTACCCACGTCACCCTCGTCCCGTATTCGAAAAACGGCGAGCAGAAGACCAAGCCGACCCAACACTCGGTCAAGGAGGTCCGCTCGATCGGGCTCCAACCCGACGTGATCGTCGGCCGCTGCGAGGACCGACTCGATCCCGAGACCAAGGAGAAGATCGCGCTGTTCTGTGACATTCCCACCGACGCGGTGTTCTCGAACCCCGACGTCGAGGACGTCTATCACGTCCCGCTGATGGTCGAAGACGAGGGGCTCGACCAGTACGTCCTCGAGCACTTCGGCCTCGACGACGAGGCCCTCCCGGAGGGCGAACGCGCCAACGAGTGGCGCGAGATCGTCACCAGCGAGAAAGAGGGTGAGGTCGACATCGCGCTGGTCGGCAAGTACGATCTCGAGGACGCGTACATGTCGATCCACGAGTCGCTGAAACACGCCGGCTTCGAAGTCGGCAGCGACGTGACCGTCCACTGGGTGGCCGCCGACGACCTGAGCGAGGGCTACGATGGCCAACTCGAGGGGATGGACGGAGTCATCGTCCCCGGTGGCTTCGGCATGCGTGGCTCCGAAGGGAAGATCCGGGCGGTCCAGTACGCCCGCGAGAACGGCGTTCCCTTCCTCGGGCTCTGTCTTGGCTTCCAGATGGCCGTCGTCGAGTACGCCCGGAACGTGCTCGGGCTCGAGGGGGCCCACTCCGCCGAGATGGAGGAAGACACGCCCCACCCGGTCATCGACATCCTGCCCGAACAGTACGAGGTCGAGGACATGGGCGGGACGATGCGACTCGGCGAGCACACGACCGTGATCGAACCCGAGACGCTGGCCTACGAGCTCTACGGCGACACGTCCTGTTCCGAGCGCCACCGCCACCGCTACGAGGTCAATCCCGAGTACTTCGACCAGTTCGAAGACGAGCCGCTGACGTTTTCCGGCACCGCCGGCAATCGAATGGAAATCCTCGAACTCGAGGACCATCCCTTCTTCGTCGGGACGCAGTTCCACCCCGAGTACACGTCCCGACCCGGACAGCCGAGCCCGCCGTTCCTCGGGCTCGTCGAGGCCATCCTCGAGCAGACCGACGCGGGGACCGAGACCGATAGCGAGACCGCGGACGCCGATGCCGACGCAGAAACCGAGGTAACCCACTGATGGTAGACACCGAGACGTTCGTCCCAGACGCAGTCGCAGAGATCGACGAGGAAATCGACGACGCAAACGCCGTTATCGCCCTCTCGGGCGGCGTCGACTCCTCGGTCGCCGCCGCCTTAGCCTACGAGGCCATCGGCGACCGACTCACGCCGGTCTACGTCGACACCGGCCTGATGCGGAAAGGCGAGACCGACCAGATCCGCGAGACCTTCGACTACATGGACTCGCTGCGGATCGTCGACGCGAAAGACCGCTTCCTCGAGGCGCTCGGGGGAACCACTGATCCCGAAGCGAAGCGCGAGATCATCGGCGAGCAGTTCATCCGGGAGTTCGAGCGCGAAGCGAAGGACGCGGACGCCGACTACCTCGTGCAGGGGACGATCTACCCGGATCGCATCGAGAGCGAGGGCGGGATCAAGTCCCACCACAACGTCGGTGGCCTGCCGGAGGTCGTCGACTTCGAGGGGATCGTCGAACCCGTTCGCGACCTCTACAAGGACGAGGTCCGCGAGGTCGCTCGCCACCTCGGACTCGACGAACTCGTCGCCGAGCGGATGCCGTTCCCCGGCCCCGGCCTCGCCGTGCGGATCATCGGCGAGATCACCGAGGAGAAGTTGGAGGTCGCTCGCGAGGCAAACCACGTCGTCGAGGAGGAACTCGAGGAGTACGAGCCGTGGCAGGCCCTGGCGGCCGTCATCGGCAAGGCGACGGGTGTCAAGGGTGACAACCGCGTCCACGGCTGGGTCGTCTCCGTGCGCTCGGTCGAGTCCCGCGACGGGATGACCGCCCGCGCACAGGAGATCGACTGGGACACCCTCCAGCGCATCCAGTCCCGAATCACGGGTGCCCACGAGAATGTCGCCCGCGTCGTCTACGACGTGACCCACAAACCGCCCGCGACCATCGAGTACGAATGAGTACCGGGACGACCGCCGTCGTCGCCGGTGCCGACGAGGACGGCATCGCGGCGGCCCTCGAGGCCGAGGGCGTCGCCGTGGCCCGGCTCGAGGGCGTCATCTCCCGCCCGCACCTCGAGGAGGCGGGCGTCGTCGACGCCGACCTGTACGTGCTGACCGACGTCGGACAGGCGACGACGATCCCGATCGTCTGCGATCTGAACGAGGACGTGCGGACCGTCGTCTACGCCCAGCGGACCGTCCCCGAGTTCGTCAAGGGACAACTCGATATCGCCATCGATCCACAACTGATGGACGCAAGCGTCGTCGCCGACGAACTCGTCAACTGACGTTCGGCCCACCGATCGCAGGGGGCGGACAACCCTCTCGAGTGCTGGCCCGAATTCTCCCATTCGTTTCGGCAGTTGGTTACTATTACTTGCACCTGGTGGATGAACTTTCTCGACCAGTATTTCGGCCAAATAAATTCGGATTGACTCACGGGGAATTCGACGTAAGAGCGGTATACCATCACCGCCGTTCAAGTGGTATCCGCCGATACGTGGAAACGGAGGTCGACGGGCAGACCCCACCGATGGCACCCACCCCACCACCTGCACCCGCGACTTCCAGCAACCCCACCACAGCACCCTTCCCACCACTGCCAACCGATTCTCGTTGACGCGGGCCCACCCCACCGGCTCGCGTTACACCCTGCGATTCTGGCATCGGGGCGCGGCGGTTTCCGCCGCGTCCCGGGGATGACCTATCCCCCTTTTGACGCGCCGACGACTGATCGCCGCCAGCGCGGCGCTTCGCGACCGCTCGCCCGTTCTCAGTCCGTCTAAAAGAGTCGGCTACGTCGCAAACCGGTCCAAAACCGGGATCTCCTCGAGTCGCTCCTCGTCGAGCAGGTCCCAGTCGATGCCGCTCGGTTGCGCGCTCCCCTCAGGACGGACTGTCCGCTCGGGCGTGACGACGAGGTCCATCGCGACGTCGTGGGCTCCGATCGCGACGGCGTCGTCGATCACCTGCCGTTCGTGGACCGTCGTCGCGACCGGCGTCGACTCGTCGACGAGCCCGAGTTCCCTGAGCACGGCGTACTCGAGGTCGCTGTAGCCCTCGCCCTTGCCGATCCGCTCGCCGTTTTCGGTAATCGCAACGCTTCCCGAAACGATCAGATCGACGCTGTCGATTTCGTCCGGTCCCACCTGCTCGCCGTGTTTCGAGGAGCCGGACACGGTCGTCGCGTCGTCGTAGTCCGCGAGTTCGTCGGGATCGAGTTTCAGGAAACACTTCTCGTCGCGGAGCCGCGGGACGGCCATGTAGACGATCTTGCCCTCGCGCAGCGCTCGCCGCCGGACCGGCAACTGCGGCGCGTCGGGATTGGCCTTGATCGTCGTCGCGTCCGTCCACTCCGGCTGTTCGGCCAGCCGCTCGGCGGCCTCGCTCGCCCCGGCGAAATTGGGGATCCGGCCGTGGGGCGGAAACGGGAATCGGGCCTCGCCGCTCTCTTCTAAGTCGTCCCAGACGCGTTCCCGGATCGCTTCCTTGTCGACCCGATCGGTGCCGTCCCCTTCGCTCTCACTGTCGCCGTCGGCGGAACCCACGTCAGGCACCCCCGTCGGCCGCGTCGGCTTCGGTCGGCTCGCCGCTCGCCGCCTCGTCCGCGTCGCCATCCGGTTCGTCCTCCTCCGCGAGGTCGATGATCCGCGCCGCTTCCTGCAGGATGATCTCCGCGAGCGCGAGCCGGACCGCGTCGGCGTGGCCGGGCAGACAGAACACCGGCGTGCCCTCGGTGATGCCGGCGAGCGTGCGCGCAGTGATGACTTCCGTCCCGACCTGTTCGTAGGCCAAGGCGGTAAACAGTTCGCTGAACGCGGTCAACTCCTTCTCCAACAGCGGTTTGACGGCTTCGATGGTGGTGTCGGTCGGCTCGACGCCGGTCGCGCCGGCGGTGAGCACGATGTCCACGTCGTCCCGATCGATCAGCCGCGAGACGATCGACTGGACCTTGTCGTGGTTCGCGCCGACGTGTTCCCGTACCGTGACCCCGTTCCCGCTCTCCTCGAGTACCTCGGCGATCACTTCGCCGGCCCTGTCGTTCTCGAGCGAGCGACTCGAGGCGATCGTGACGACGCCGGTACAGAGCGTCCCGTCGCTGCTGTCGGCAGCGTCGGCACCCTCGGCGTCGGTCGCGTCCGTCTCGTTCATACGGCCTCTTCGGGAGCCGGCGAATAAAACGCTGGGTACAGAGGGGGCACGCCACCACGGGTTGCCCAACTGTTATGGCCGCCGTTTGCGTTGGCTCGGTATATGCAGGCAGTCCAATTCGCGGAACACGGTGACACGGACGTTATCGAGTACGGCGAGTACCCCGACCCCGAGGTCGGCCGGGACGAGGTCCTGGTCGATATCAAGGCGGCCGCGCTCAACCACCTCGATATCTGGACGCGGCGGGGAATGCCGGGGATCGACCTTGAGATGCCCCACATTCCGGGCAGCGACGGGGCCGGCGTCGTCGAAGCGGTCGGCGAGGACGTGACCCGATTCGAGGAAGGCGACCACGTCGCGCTCTCGGCCGGCGTCGGCGACCTGCGGATGGACGATCCGACCCTCGACCCGCGCTTCCACATCATCGGCGAGCACGTCACCGGCGTCCACTCCGAGTACGCCGCGATCCCCGAGGACAACCTGCTCCCCGTCCCCGAGCACGTCGATTGGTCGGTCGCCGGCTCGAGCTGTCTGGTCTTCCAGACCGCGTGGCGGATGCTGATCGAGCGCGCAGACCTCGAGGCCGGCGAGTCGGTGCTCGTCTTAGGTGCAAGCGGCGGAGTCGGCCACGCCGCCTTACAGATCGCCGACTACGCGGGCGCGGAAGTCTACGCGACCGGCAGCACCGAGGAGAAACTCGACTACGCCGAGGAACACGGCGCGGACCACGTCTGTAACTACGAAGAGGAGGACTTCGCGGACTGGGTCTTAGAGGAGACCGGCGGCCGCGGGGTCGACGTCGTCGTCGAGCACGTCGGCGCGCCGACGTGGCAGAACTCGCTGAAGAGCCTGACCAAGGGCGGGCGGCTCGTGACCTGTGGCGGTACCGGTGGCGGCAACCCCGAGACGGACATCCCGCGGATCTTCTGGGAACAGCTCACGATCATCGGCTCGACGATGGCCACGCCGGGGCAGGTCGACGACGTGATGGAACTCGTCTGGGACGGCACCTTCGAGCCCGCGATCCGCGAGGAACTGCCGATGAGCGAAACCGCACGCGCCCACGAGATCATCGAGAACCGCGAAGGGTTCGGCAAGGTCGTCGTTCGACCTGACAGCGAACTATAAGCTGCCGAAGTCGAGCCCCGATCAGGTTCGGCCCGGTTGGCCAACCGTGAGGGCTTTTACGATGCGGTCGAAGGATCCGATAGTGACCTCGAGCGACGACGGCGGCTACGTCCACGATCCATCGACGTTCGACGCCGACGCGGACGGCGAACAGGGAGCCGACGCGCCGGCCGAGGCCGACGCGGGAGCGGAGTCGGCCCACCCGTCGGCGGCCGACCGCGAGTTCGACTGGCGCGGCTGGACCCTCGTCGGCGTGTTGGTCTTCGCGTTTTTCGTCGCTCCGACCGCGATCTACCTCGTCCCGCCGGGTGCAGAGGGGTATCGCTTCGCGCTGCTGATTCTGCCGCTTGCGCCCGCCGTCTTGCTCGCGATTACGGCCGTCTGGGCGACGACGAGACCCTGAAGACGGCTCGCAGCGGCGCTGCTTCTACCTCTCGTCGATCGGTACCCAAAAGAAATCGGCTCGCGTCGTTACGCCTCCGCTTCGCAGACATCCTCGAGCAGCTCGAGGACGGCCGATCCGTTGTCGACGTCCCGGTCGGGCGTCTCCTCCCGGTCGACGTACGCGGCGAGCTCGGTATAGATCCGATCGGCCTGTGGCCCGGTGAGTCGTTCCGTTCCGTCGCCCGCCTCGAGCGTCTCGATGCCCTCGAGTACCCATTCGGGCGGTGTTCCGTCCGCGTCGAGGGCCTCGTCGAGGCGGTTCGACAGGACGTGGTGGACGACCCATTGTTCGTCTCTGGAGAGCGTGACTTCGTACGTCTCGGTTTCCGGTTGTGAGGAACTCATTTCGTCAGACTGGACCGGGTTCGTCGGTCCTCATCCACCGCTACGAACAGCGGCATAATAAGCCTTGTTACCGCATGGCATAGTTGCTGGATTCGATCGCCGGTGTCGGTTCTCGAATCGATCGGGACTCGAGGCCGATCGGTCCCCGCCGGACCGGAGACGGTCAGTTCGCCGATCAAAAGCTACTAACAGAATCGCACCCAGTGAACACACAGAGCGACGCTGATGGACTTCGCGACGCTATCCGGGGAGATCGCGACTGGCCGCATCGGGCACGCGCTCTCGCGGCTCGTTCCCGCGACGCCGATCTGGGAGCGCGAGTGGGACATTTGCTGTGTCCTCGACGGCTGCCGACTCGATCTCATGCGCGAGGCCGCCGCGGCCGGCCACGAGACGCTTCCCGACCCCAATTCGGTGGGATCGCTGTGGTCGGTCGGCTCCCAGTCCGCCGAGTGGATGGACCGAACCTTCGCCCCCGAACACCGCGAGGCGATGGCCCGGACCGCCTACGTGACCGGTAACCCCTTCTCCTCGCAGTCCTGCGAGCACATCCTCGTCACCTCCGACGAGGTCCTGCCGCTCACGGCCGACGATTTCGGCGTCTTCCACGAGGCGTGGCGCGAGGACTGGGTCGACGACGACATCTCGACGATCCCGCCCGAGCCGCTGACCGACGCGGCGATCGCGATCTGGCGCAACCGCGAGGAACTGGGGATCGATCGCGTGCTCGTCCACTACATGCAGCCCCACGCACCCTTCCGATCGCAGCCGGGCTGGTTCTTCGGCTCGGCCGACATCGAGCACTGGGGGCAGTTCACCGACGGGGAGGACGACGACGAGGACATCGATCTCGAGGCCCTCGAGCCGGCCGAACGCGAGGCCCTCGAGACGCTGGCCGAAGCCGAGGCCGAGAGCGACGACGACGAGACGGACTCGATGAACGACCCCTGGATGCGTCTGCGCGACGGCGACCTCTCCTTCGAGGCGGTCTGGGCGGCCTACCGGGACAACCTCGAGTGGGTGTTAGACGACCTCGCGCGCCTGCTCGGCAACTGCGACGGCCGGGTCGCGATGACCAGCGACCACGGGAACGGGCTCGGCGAGTTCGGCGTCTGGTCACATCCGCCCGGAACGCCGGTGCCCGCGCTCCGCCGGGTTCCGTGGGCGGTCCGCGACGGACGAGATACGGGTGCCTGCGATCCCGCGCTTCCCGACGGAATTCGGGAGGGCAGCGCAGCGGGAGCGGACGGTCCGGCCGGCGGCGAGGAATCGGACGAGGACGAAATCGAGTCGCGCCTCGAGGCGCTGGGCTACCGGTGACGAGCACGCTTCGCGACGCGATCTACGCCCTTCGGACGGCCCGGCTGGGCCTCGAGCGCCGCCGACTCGATTACGGCGCGGAGACCCGCGAGCGAGCCGAGCGGCTGGCCGCGGTGCTGCCGGCGTCGGTCGCCGAACTGCGGGGCTACGAGCGCGAGTACGACGACCTCGAGTGGTTTCACGACAGCTACGCCGACCGCGTCGCGGAGATCCACGACGCCGGCGTCGCCACCGATACGACCCACTGGCGCGACGGCGTGACCCTCTACGTCGTCTGTCGCGCGCTCGAGGTCGAGACCGCGGTCGAAACCGGGGTGCTGTTCGGCTCGTTCGACGCGCACGTTCTGGCCGCGATGGCGGAAAACGGCGGCGGGACGCTGCACGCGGTGGACCTTCCCGGCGGCCCGCCGGGGCCGTTCGAGTACGGCCACCTGATTCCGGACCGCTGTCGCGACCGCTGGCGGCTGCATCGAGGGGACGCGCGGGAGGTGCTGCCGGAGCTGCTCGAGCGCGTCGGGCCGCTGGATCTGTTCTTGCACGACTCGGACCACCGGCTGCCACACATGCGCTTCGAGTACGAGACGGCGCGTCCGCGGCTCGAGCCCGGCGGGGTGCTCGCGAGCCACGACGTGCGGCTCTCGGGGCTGTTCGACCGGTTCACCGACGCAAACGGGCTCCAGTCGTGTGTGGTCTGCGATACGGGGATCGCTCGTGTCCCACTGGGTCTGTCGGCCGATCCGGACTGAGCTTTCGAAGCTGGCTGTGCCCGATAGTCGACGGCGTATACGTTACTTCGAGCCTGTTCGTCCGAATGCATAACTGACTGACACTCGAACAGCCGATATGAACAGCCGTTCACTCGACCGGCTCGGAATTGCGACCGTCGCGGTCGTCGTCGGGTTCTCTTTGACCGTTTCGCTGTATCATATGCTGGCCCACGACGCGCAGTTACTGGCGACGGTGTTCGGACAGTGGTCGCTGGTCGCGCTCTCGCTGGTATTCGGTGCCGTCGGCTACTACGCGCTTCGGACCGTCGACGCGGCAAACGGCGGCAGGATCGTTGGTCTTCGCGCGGGGGCTGGATACGTGCTCGCGGGGCTGGCATCGGCGGGGTACTCCCTGCACCAGCATCTGACGCCGGAGGCCGCACTCGAGTTGGACGTAATTCTGTTTCAGGCGACGTTCATGGCGCTCATCGGCGGCATTGCCGGGACCGTCGTCGGCCTCGAGACGGCGCGGCGCAAACAGTCGATCAGCGACCTGGAGGCGACGACGCGGCGACTCGAGTCGATACAGGCCGACATCCGAAGCGAGAAGCGACGCTTCGAGTCGCTGTTCCAGAACGCGCCGTCGGCGATCGCGGATCTGCGGTACGCGGACGGCGAGCCGACCGTCGAACGGGCGAACGACGTCTTCGAGACCCTCCTCGAGCACACGAGCGCGGACGCCGAGGGCGAGAACCTGTTCGAGGTCGTGCCGCTCCGGGAGACGGAAACGGAGGCGACCGTCGCGGCCCACGTCGCGGACAACGAGATCTACGAGGGCGAAGTCACCGTCGACCGGGCTGACGGGCGCGGTCACTACAAGCTCCGCGTCGTTCCGTACGACGTCGGCGACGGGGACGGGGCCGGAGACGGGGAGGGCGAACGCGCGTTCGCGCTGTACACCGACGTGACGGAACTCAGGCGCACCCAGCGGGAGCTGTCCGACAGCGTCGCGCAACTCGAGGCCTCGAACGAACGCTTAGAGCAGTTCGCGTACGCCATCTCCCACGACCTGCGGGAGCCGCTGCGGATGGTCTCGAGCTATCTGGAACTGCTCGAGAACCGCTACGGGGACGACCTCGACACGGACGCCCGGGAGTTCATCGAGTTCGCGGTCGACGGGGCCGATCGCATGCGGGCGATGATCGACAGCCTGCTCGACTACTCGCGGGTCACCACCCGCGGCGAGCCCCTGGAGCCGACGGAGTCCGCCGCGGTCCTCGAGGACGTGCTGACGGATCTCCGTCCCCGTATCGAGGAGAGCGACGCGACGGTCACCGCCGAGGACCTGCCGACGGTGATCGCGGACGCGGACCAGCTCGCGCAGGTGTTTCGGAATCTGCTCTCGAACGCCATCAAGTACAGCGGCGACGAGCCCCCGCAGATCCACGTTGGTGCCGATCGCGAGGGCGAGGAGTGGCGGTTCGCGGTCGCCGATCAGGGCATCGGGATCGACCCCGACCAGCACGAGCGGGTCTTTCAGGTCTTCGAGACCACCCACACCGCCGCGGAGGGATCGGCGTCGGGGATCGGGCTGGCGCTGTGCCAGCGGATCGTCGAACGCCACGGCGGCGAGATCTGGGTCGACTCGGCACCCGGCGAGGGGGCGACCTTCTACTTCACGCTCCCCAGCACGGACACGCAGGTCCCCTCGATGATATCCGACGTTCCAGCCCACGGCGACGAGCGCTCCGATCGCGGCGACTAGCGCGGCCTCGAGTCCTCCCGGCCAGTGATCGATCCGATAGCGAGGCGGGGGCTCCGCTCGAGGACCGGCGAAGAGACCCGTTGCGGGTGACAGTCCCGCGCGTTCGCGGCCACGCAGCCTACCGTTCGTCGCGTCGCTCCGTCCGGTCCGCTCGCTCTCCTCGATCGGCCTCCTCGTCCGCCGTATCGATGTCCCCGCGTCGTAGTTCACAGAGGGTCGCGAGGCGTTCGGCGCGCTGGATGAGCAGCGCGTGCCCGGCACCCGTCAGCCGGTAGGCAGGGAGTCGCGCGGGCAGTCCCTCGCGCCTCGCGACGAGGCCGCGGGCGACGAGCGCGCGGAGGTTCGGCTCGAGCCGGGCGCGACTGACCGTCGGATACCGGCGCTCGAGCGTCGCGATGAGCCCCGCGGGAGACCGCGGGCGGTCGTCGCGCTTGCAGCGGGCGATCGCCTCGAGACAGTCGCGTTGGAACCCGGTGAGGTCGACCCACGCGCGCCGGCCGTCGGTTATCGGGTCGTCCGGGAGCGATGCGTCTGCTCGAGCGGGAGGTTCAAGGTCCCGCGAATCGTCGTCGTGCATGGCTTTCGGTGGCATACGGAAGCCACGCGGGCCGGTGGTAGTGACACCGGGTCCGCATTCTCTCTCGAGGACCAACTCGGGCAGTCGTGGGTCCGTCTGGCTTCCGTTGCTCTCAGCAATGGTGTTGTGGGACTTATACTTGATGCTATATGAGGCCAAAAAGAAGGTGTATGTTGCTATTCCTTTGCGTGCCACCTGAAGTTATGACTGGAAAGCGTGAGCACCAACTGAATGCGTCCGCTGGTTTCGTGGATGACGAAGTCTGATCCTGCAATTCTCGAAATCTTCGAGAAAGCAGGGATCGCTATCCCGCCAGCGGTTGCAGAATTCAATTTGGAAGGTGTTTCAAAATCTACGATCACTAGACGCCTTCCAGTTTTGGTGGATCACGGTCTATTGGAGCAAGTAGACGAGGAACGGGGTTACTACCAAATTACGGATCAGGGTCGTGCCTATCTCGAGGGCGAATTAGAGAAGGACGACCTCGAACCATCATAACGAACTCGTACACACGACCTCCGAAATCCTATTTTTTCGACTTGATAAATAGGCAATTTTCGACTACAACTAGTGTCCATGTTGATAACTCCGAGAAGAGCAGTGGTTCTATCAATGGATCACTCATGGTATACCCGCAACAAAACGTGGTTTGTGCGATGTACAATAATTTGGATCTGTCGACATGAAATCTTATGAGATGAATTAGATATGGATAGATCTACTCTGATTCAGACAACATTAAGTAAAGTCCGACAAGCTAGAAAGGTCATCATCTTTGCTTTCATCTTCATCAGATAGATATTCATTAATTGTCTCATCTTCGAACCTATCCCTCAGTGACATTAGGTTATTTATTTTATATTTTGTAAACAAAAATCTTCCATCATCTCTCCGTTTCCGGCAGATATCGATCTTACGGAGATAGGTAAAGACATCTTCTAACTGTTTATATTTTATATTTCTTCCAAAATGGGTCTTCACGTCTTCAAAGTCTATTATTATTCCGCCGTCAGAGAGATCTGACCCTAAGACTATCTCCTCACAAATACCTAGGGCAAGAGGTTCATCATGAATATCCCTAGTCAAGTACACCAAGCTAGGTGGACTTTCTGGGACGCTGATTCCTCTTTGAAGTTGATCTAAAACCGTGCTATTCCGAAGACTACCAGACTCCAAAGAGAGTGATGAACCAGGTGAGACGGTCGCGATACTGCTTTCTTGCTTAAGCCGTTTCAACTTCTCCCTCTGGTTGGCTGACCCAGATTGGTGATTTCTGAACTGTTCTTCTCTGAGAATTGTACAGTGATCAAACCAATCAATATCCTCTGGCTCGAGGAAATCCTCAGAAACGGGTGACCTTTTCACGTGACTTTCAACAGCTTTCAGGCTGATTTTATTGTATTTGGATAATCTCTTAATAGCTTCCTCAGATATGTTGCCGGGACGAATAAAATCGAAGAAAATAGCAGAGTTTTCGCCAAGCAGTGTGTAAGGGGGTTCTACATCAACACTGGTTCGTTCCCCAGGAACATACATGAAATCACCAACCATTCTGAAGCCATGGTCTACGAGACCAGTATCTTTCTCCCCAAATACAGCAGACTTAAAGAGATTATGGGTAGTGATATGTGCTTTTTGAGTATTCCACCTATCCATTTATGCTCTCACCTTTTTAGAAACTCTGTTGATTTTATATGAGGAGTTAAACTCGTCGTCAATTATCTGATAGAAGTCTCTTAAACCCTCTTTAGTCGTATTTGACCGAGAATATACCTTCAAGTCTTTGTCAGAGACAACTACCTCAAAAGATAGACCTCTCTCAGAATCATACACTAAGTAATGGTTTTGTCCAATAGACGAATATCGGTACCTCTGTTTATAGTCTAAGATATCTTCTTTAAGACTTTCAGCGACTGAAGCATCTGTAGGATAGGCATCATCCTCAACCTCTTCTTCAAATATACATATTGTAAGACCATCAAGTACGCTTCCCTGATCAGCATCGCGTAGTTTTTCAGATATCCCACCATCTGTTTCGCTCTTATCGTCAGAATCCTCTAACGTGAGCTGAGATAAGAAGATATGATCACCAGGAGTCAATCGTTCAGGACGGTGTTCAACCTCAAAATTTTCTTGATCTTTGGTCTCACAGGTTTCAATTAGATCTTCAATCACATCCAACCCAACATCATCGGAACCAGAACGCACTCTTGGGACTGAGGCATATCCTTCTTGACTTACAGTTCCTTTCACAGCCTCTGCGGGACTATTTCGCTGTCCGAAAACAACCCTCTTTGCTCTGGCATCGAAGTTATCTTGAACTTTATCTAAATGTTCTTCTGAACCACCATGAACCTGTACGCTTATATACTCATCTTTAAAGAAGGGTTCGTATTTTGCAGTAAATCCAGACAAGTCTCTTTTTTCATACTCATCAACTATTTCGCGGAGATTCTCTGAGCTAAGGAATATGCGGTCAAGTTGCGGCAAATACCGGATTAGTTTCTCAATGGTATCCTCAGCAATGCTCTTTTTGACTATAGTTAGTGCTTTGAGATATTCTCCGTCATTGATTAACAAGAACTCTTCGTCTGTGTTGTATTTTGGATTCGATATCACCAATAACGAAGCCTCTTCGTTAACTGGTTCGACAGAGAAGGAGTGGTTTTCAAAGAACTCCCGTGGATTTTTGTTTATATCCTCTTCCTCCAATAAGTTTTGGAGCGATTTGCTGAGATCGTCAGGGACAAATCCGTTATTAGCAGCAATGTATATTTTCAATTCAGTTGATTTTTTTTTGCTTTCTCTCCCCTCCTCTTCAATCTGTTTGTCGGTTTTGGTGACAAACTCTACGAATTCCTCTAGTAGTTCCTCTGTCGGCGTACCCTCTAAATTCCGATTTTTAAACATCAATGTGGGCCACCATCCCTGGTCGTCTTGTACCTTATATTAGAGTCCTGTATATATATCGGTTGGCTATACGGTCAAAGTGAATCTTGCCAATGAGAGGGCTATAGTTGATTCGAACGTCAGCTACTCTGGTATTTGTAGAGGTGATAATCATTCACTCCTAGGTTAGACACCATTTCTTTCAGCTCACAAATTTTTATTTCCTGCTTAGAACCTGTTGCGGTTTTATATTTAACGTAGATTGTAATCTTCACTTCATTTGTTCCGGTAGCGGAATTATTATCTGACTTTTCAATTGCCTGTAAGGCAGTATGGATATGAACTTCTCTAATCTCTTTATCCCGCTTAAGAAGTCCTGTCTTCTCTATTTTTCTAACCTTTGGACTCGCATAAAATTCAGTGGGTTCATTATGTGATTCAGATAATGCCCCGCCAACATCGGTTGGCCACCAAGTTCCTTCAGAAGTCCTCTGAAGAGGAACAGAATGTGAATAAAAGGTGATGTCAGCTGGTTCTGCACAGGAGCCTATTTCTGTTTTAAGCCTCAAATCCCTAGCCGTAGAATTACCGCTATTCATGATGTTCATATAATACTTGTTCGCCTCGTGAGGTTCGAGATCAATATTATCGTTTCTCTCGTTCCCCCATTCACTCGATGTCACTCCAAGTATCGGGGTATACCCTGCGTTCATTATCGATTCCTGTCTTGACATTAATTCATGCTGTGAATCTTGAACTAGATACTGCATGAGATATGCTATTAATAGGAAACCCGAGATTAGAACAGATAGCACACTATCATTCTTGTCAGCGAAGTCAAGTTCATTATTTGAAAGTATTTCACCACTAAGGACAACATGATCAACGATAAATACAGATATCGAAGCTATAACAACAAACAGCAAAATTTGCGAGATTGTTCTGCTACTAATCCCCATATGCTTTGCTTAGCCCTATCTATTTTAAATCCTATGTTCATTCCATACTTCATCCATCGTTTAAATATATCTGTTAACTGATCAGCGGAGAGAACTACTTCTATGAAAGCAGAGGGTAGCTTTGTCTCATGAGGACCTCTTTTGTGCGCATCATCTCGAGATCTTCGCTTGGAAGTAGAGTGGGACACTGTGATTTTTGACACTGCCTTGGGGACACAGCCACGAGTCCGGTAATCGATTGGGACCCATCTCTTGATTCTGTGTTGTAATTTGACCTCTGATTGTTCTAGCACATCAGACCGTATCGGCCCAAATCAGTTCATTCGGAGACCGGATCAGTAAACAGATCCGCAGCCCCCGATATCCCCGACAACGCATCAGCAGCCAGCACCGCAGCCCCGCCGGTCCACGTCGGCCGCTCGCCGGGCCAGAACGCCTCGTCCTCGAACTGGTAGCCCGTCCAGAAGACCCCCTCGTCGTCGGTCCACTGGAACAGCCACTCGTAGATCTCACGCGCACGCTCCACCCGCCCCACCGCGGCAAGTGAAACCACGAGTTCGCAGGACTCGGCGACGGTCACCCACGGCTCGTCCGCGACGCAGCGACAGCCCAAGCCCTCCTCGAGAAAGCGATCCATCCCGTCTGCGAGCCGCTCTTGCGCCGGGTCGCCGGTCACCACGCCACAGAGGACCGGATAGAACCAGTCCATCGCGTAGCGGGACTTGCTCTCCCACGTGCGGTCGAACCGGTCGGGTCGCTCGCGGATCGCCGCCCCGAGTCGGGTGCGGGCCTCGAGCCACCGGTCTCGAGCGGCGGCGTGCTCGAGTTCGGCCGCGATGGCCGCCCCGCAGGCCAGGCTCTTGTACAGCGAGGCGCAGCCGGCGATCAGGGCGTCCTCGTAGACCGCGCCGTCCGCGCCGACGGTCCAGTAGATTTCGCCGGTCGGGGCCTGCTGGCGGCACGCGAACGCGAGGGCGTCCCGAACCGTGGGCCACAGCGACTCGAGGAAGTCCCGGTCGCCGGTACACAGGTAGTGGTGCCACGCGCCGACGGCGACGTAGGCGCTCCGGTGGGTCTCCTTGCGCGGCTCGTCGCCGTCGTGGGCACCCTCCTCGCCGTCGGCGTCGCCGTAGGTCGCCCACAGCGCGCCGTCGTCGTGCTGGGCGTCGGCGATCCAGCGGTAGGCGCGTTCGGCGGCCTCGCGGCGGCCGGCGACCGACAGCGCCATCGCGCTCTCGACGTGATCCCACGGGTCCGCCGGCCCGTCGGGGTACCAGCAAATGAGCCCGTCCGATCGCTGCACCCGCTGGATGTAGTCGACCGCGGGCTCGAGCCCCCAGTCCGAAAGCGACGCCCGCGACGGGCCGTCGCTCACGCCTGCCCCTCCAACTCGAAGTAGTAGACGACGCTCTTGCCCAGCGCGGGATCGAGCGCCCGCTCGAGCAGCCGCACCGGCCGCGGCGATTCCAGCACGTCCCACTCGAGGAAGCGGTCGTAGGCCCGCAGGGGCAGCGGCGGCTCGCCGCGCTCGTCGCGGTCCCACCAGAGGCACTTCAGCCACCAGTACGGCGAGTGCAGCGCGTGGGCGAAGTGACTGTCAACTCGCCGAAACCCGCGCCGTTCGACGGCGGCCCGCAACTCCTCGCGGTCAAAGATGCGGACGTGCCCGCCCTCGACCGCGTGGTACTCGTCCGAGAGCGCCCAGCAAACCCGTTCGGGCCCCTCCCGCGGGACGCTGACCGCGAGCGTTCCCCCCGGCGCACAGACTCGACGCAGTTCGTCGATCGCGGACTCGTAGTCGGGCAGATGTTCCAAGACCTCGGTACAGCAGACGACGTCGAACGCGCCGTCCGCGAAGGGGAGCCGGAGCGCGTCGCCGGACAGAAAGGTGACCGGCACGTCCGTCTCCGGGGCGATGTACTCCTCGTAGTCTTCCCGGGCCGCCTCCAGGTTGTTCCGTCCGAGGTCGAGGCCGACGACCTCCGCGACGTTCTCGAGGGCGGCGGCGTGGACGTGTCGGCCCTCGCCACAGCCCACGTCGAGGACGCGCATGCCCGGCGTCAATGTCAGCCGGTCGAAATCGATCGTCTCCATCTCAGGCCCCGCTCCCCTGCGTTTCGATCGCGTCGCGGTACGTGCGAACCGTCTCCCGGGCGGCCTGTTCCCAGTCGAACTCCTCGACGATGCGCTCCCGACCCCGCTCGCTGAGTTGCCGGCGGCGCTCGTCGTCCGCGAGCAGGTCGCCGATTGCCTCGGCCAGCGCGTCGGAATCGCCCGGTTCCACGAGGACGCCGGCGTCGCCGACCACCTCCGGGAGGCCGCCGCCGGTGGTCGCCACCACCGGCACGCCACAGGCGAGCGCCTCGCCCGCGGGGAGGCCGAAGCCCTCGTAGATCGAGGGGACGACGGCCACGTCGGCGGTCCCGTAGAGCTCGACCATCCGCTCGTAGCTGATCTCGCTGTGGGTCTCGATCGCGTCCGCGATGCCCAGTTCCGAGACGAGTTGGTCGCAGTCGCCGCCCTCGTCGAACTCGCCGACAACGACCAGTTCGGCGTCGATCGAGTCCCGAACGGCCGCGAACGCCTCGAGCAGGTGCCGCGTCCCCTTTAGGGGAACGTCGGCGCTGACCGTCGTCATCACGCGCGGGCGATCGGCGCTCCGATCGACGGGCTCGAACAGGTCGGTGTCGATGCCGTTGTGGACGACGCGGATCGCGTCGGGGTCGGCACCGAAATCGGTGACGGTGCGGCGTTTGGCCGACTCGGAGACGGTCAGGACGTGGGGTAGCTCTCGGACCACCTCGCGTTGCATCCGGAGGAACCGGTACCACCGGCGGATCAACAGCCGCTCGCCCCAGTCGTCGGCCGCGGCGAGGTCGGCGTCGCGGTCGACGGTGATCGGGTGGTGGACCGTCGCCACGACGGGGTGGCCCCGCTCGCGGAGCGTGTGGAGGCCGTGACAGAGCGACTGGTTGTCGTGGATCACGTCGTACTCGGGCTCACACTCCTCGAAGTAGTCGACGACCTGCCGCCCGAAGACGTAGGGGTCCGGAAAGCCGCCGGTGAGCGCGCTCAGCCATTCGTATAGCGCGAGCGGGTCGCGGAGATAGGATGCTTCGAACTGCCCCAGCCGATCGAGTTCGTCGACGACGTTCTCGCCGGGCAGTTTCACCAGCCCCACGTCGTCGTTGAGTTCGGGGTAGGGCTTCCCCGAAATCACGTCCACGGAGTGGCCGAGGTCGGTCAGTGCTCGGCTCAGGTATTTCACGTAGACACCTTGCCCACCCGAATACGGGTTGGAGCGATAACTCAGGAGACAGATATCGAGCGGATCGTCGGGACGACGCTCCGCCTCGGATGACGGCACCGACGACGACTCCGTCGGTCCCGCGGCGGTCGTTCCCGTCGCCGACGCGGACGAAGAAATCACGCTCCCCGGGAGAAGCCGTCTCAGCGTACCAGTGACCATCGCAGTCTATCCTCTATGTGTGGGCACTCCCCTATAAACCTCCCGCTCGTGTACTGTTTCTTGATACTGTTCGATCCCGAGATGTAGTCGCGATCGGTATCAGCCTCATGCCGCGAAACCGCCCGAGACGCGCTCGAGCGGGCGTCTCGGCCGAACCAATTACAATCGGTGAGCGAACGTTCCGCGGCGGGTCGTTCGGTTTCGTATCAATACTGAAACTAATTCGGGGTCGGGTTGACCCTCGCGTCGCTCGGTCGCTCGTTATCGCGCGTCTCGGCGCATGGCGATCTCGAACCACGGGCAGAGGCGGAGCTGTCGGTACCACTCCGGGTTCGAGTGGAGTCGCTCGTAGGGGACCCACATCAGGCCGGCGACCTCCTCCTCGTTCGGATCGAGGCTGCGGTCGGTCAGGGTCACTTGCAGGACGGCACAGACCTCGTGCTCGACGCCCGCGTTCTCGAAGTAGCGCTTGTACTCGAAGCGGTCGGTCACTTCCAGATCGTCGTACTGGTCGGGCGTGATCCCCAGTTCCTCTTCGAGGCGCTCTCGAGTCGCCTCCTCCTGGCTCTGGCCCTCGACGGGGTGGGAGGCGACGGTGCCGTCCCAGTGGGTGCCCCACAGGCGCTTGCCCGGCGCTCGCTGGGCGAGCAGGACGTTCCCCTCGCCGTCGAAGACGATCGAGGTAAAGGCGCGGTGGCGGATGCCATCGCCCGTGTGGGCGTCGAGTCGGTTGACTAACTCGAGTTCGGTGTCGTCGGCGTCGACGGCGATTACGTCCTGTCCCGCGTTCTCGTGTTGCAGGTCCTCCTCCGGCGTGCTCATATCCTCACAATTACGACGGCTCTTGAAACCAGTATCGTCTCGTCGCGGGTGTTTCGAATCGATAGCGTCGATGACTACGACGGTCCCGTCCCCTCGAGCGGCCACAGTTCCCCGTCGTCCGGATCCGGCTGATACCCCTCGCCGACCGGGATTTCGAGGGCGTTCGGGGTCGTCTCGAGATGAAGCGTCTCCGCTTCGAGCATCTCGCCGTCGAGACTGAACTCGATCGAATCCTCGCGGCTGTCGATCGTGAGCGACGGGGTCCGCCGGCGGACGATGTGCGTGCTCTCCTGACCGAACAGCCGCTCGAGTGCCGCGCCGCTGACCAGGTTCGCAGTCGCGGCGTCCTCGACGATCGTGACCTCGAGCAGGCCGTCCTCGACGTGGGCCTGTGCGGTTCGCGCGCCGGTAAAGCGCCGACAGTTGCCGATGAGGACGAACAGCGCCTCGCCCTCCCACGCCCGCGCCGTCTCGCCGTCCGGCCCCGCGGCCGTCTCCACCCGGAGCGGGAGCGAGTCGAACTCGCCGACCGTCTCAAGCGTGTTCTTCACGTACGCGAGCACGCCCAACTCCGCCTTGCTCTCCGAAGACGTCTCGCTGCTCGCTTCGGCGGTGACCCCGCCGACACAGGAGTTGACGAACACCCGACCGTTCGCCGCGCCGATATCGAGCTCCCGCCGCCGGCCGTCTTCGATGACGGTAAAGGTGTGTTCGATCCCCTGAACCCCGATATTCGCCGCGAAGTTGTTGCCCGTCCCCGCGGGAACGACCGCGACGGTGGTCGTCTCGAGTGCGTCCGCCGCGGCAACGCCGTTGACGACGCCGTTGAGCGTTCCGTCGCCACCGGCCGCGGCAACGAGGTCGGCGTCGGGGGCAGCCTCGCGGGCGAGCCGTTTCGCGTCGCCGCTTTCCTCGGTCGTTCGAACCTCGAACCCGTGGTCGGCTGCGAGTGCGGCGACGTCGTCGACGTGATCCCCGCTGCCGCTGACGGGGTTGAGAACGAGAACGCGATCGCTCGCCTCGGGGGATGCCATACTACAGCCCATGCCGGCCGCATCCAAAAGGATCTGGCCGGCGTTTGCCCCAGTATGTACGCGGTCGACCTCCACGCGCATACGCGATTCTTCCACGGCCGGCGCTCGCTCGGCGACCGATTCGACCCGCTCGGTGTCAGACTGCTCGCCGAAGCGGCCGACCGGCGCGGCCTCGACGGCGTCGCGACGACCAACCACGACTATTACACGGCGTTCGATCCGTCTCCCGACATCGAGACGCTGCCGGGAATCGAGATCACGACCGACCGGGGTCACGTCCTCGTCGTGGGGCCGGACCCGCCCGCGGCGACGAAACCCGGGGCACTCTCCCCCGAGGAAGCGGTCGCGCTGGCACACGACCGTGACTGCGCCGCGATCGTCGCCCACCCGTTCCGGAACAGTACGGTACGCGAACTCGAGGCCGTGCCATTCGACGCGATCGAAGTCAATGGTAAACACCCCCGGTCGCGGCCGCTGGTCGAGCAGTTGGCCGAGGAACGAGATCTCCCGCTGGTCGGCGGCAGCGACGCTCACTACCCCTTCGAGGTGGGGCGAGCGTACACGGTCGTCGAGGCCGACCGGCTCACGCCCGCGTCGATCGTGGCGGCGATCCGCGACGGCCGGGTGAGCGCGACCGTCTCCCGGTCGGGATTCGATAGCCTGCTGCGGCGGGCCTATCGGGCGATCCACGACCGCAAAGGGGTGATCGACGCGATCGACCGCCCGACCCCGGGCGTGGGCAAACCGCCCGGCGAGGACGACAAACCGGTCGAATAGTAACAGAAGGAAGTAGCGACGGACGACCCCTGTCAGCCGAGCTCTTCGTCCAGAATCAGCCGCGTCTTCGTGCTCACGACCTCCTCCTGATCGCGGGCTTTCGTAATGAGATCGTTGACCCCGCGCGTGTCGGCGGCGTCGACCACGAGGACCACGTCTTGCTCGCCCGAGACCATCCAGACGAAGTCGACCTCGTCCCACTCGGCCATCCGCTCGGAGACCCCTTTCGTGTCGACATCGACCGCAACGCTGATCTCGAGCATGGCTTGGACGTTTCCGGTCCGGGTCGAGATAGTAAAGCGTTCGATGACGTCGTCGTCCATCATGCGCTCGACGCGGTTGCGGACGGTCCCCTCGCTTGTCCCCACCTCGTCGGCGATCTCGGTGTACGGCGTCCGGGAGTCTCGCCGGAGGATATCGAGGATCTGTCGGTCCAGGTCGTCCATGGAGATGCGTACCTACGGGTGACCCGCACTTACCGATTACGAAAATCGTAACTGAGCTTCGAAGACAACACTTATGATGGTCCATCCGATACGTAGATCGTAATGATGGAAGCCTACGTCGCACTGGAAGGCGGTCACGTACTCGAGGGGCGTGGCCGTGCCGAAGGGACGGCCCGCGGTGAACTCGTTTTCACAACAGCGTATACCGGCTACGAGGAGAGTCTCACGGACCCCTCCTACGAGGAGCAGATCCTGACCTTCTCGTACCCGCTGATCGGTAACTACGGCGTCCGCGAGGAGCGCTTCGAGGACGACCGCATCCACCCCCGCGCCGCGGTCGCCAAGGAGTTCACCGACGACATCGTCGACTGGTTCGAGCGCGAGGGAATCCCGGCGGTCGACCACCTCGACACCCGCGACGTCGTCACGGACATCCGCGACGGCGGCGCGATGAAGTGTGGCATCGCCGTCGGCGAGGACGTCACCGAGGAGGACGCTTTGGAGCAACTCGAACAGTGCAAGGCCATGAGCGACCACACGGACATCGGCGCACAGGTCAGCGTCGACGACCCCGAGGTCCACGGCGCGGACAACGACGGCGAGACCGTCGCCCTGATCGACTGCGGCGCGAAGGGCTCGATCATCAGCTCGCTGCTCGAGCGCGATGCGACGGTTCACGTGTTCCCCTACGACGCGGCCGTCGAGGATGTCGAGGCCGTCGACCCCGATCTCCTGTTCATCTCGAACGGCCCCGGCGACCCGGTCAACTTCGGCCAAGCGATCAGCCTCGTCGAGGCGTTCGTCGAGGACACGCCCGTCGCGGGCATCTGTCTCGGCCAGCAGATCGTCGCCGAGGCGCTGGGCGGCACCACCGAGAAGATGACCTTCGGCCACCGCGGCGTCAACCAGCCCGTCCTCGACCTCGAGTCCGGGCAGGTCGTCATGACCACCCAGAACCACGGCTACACGGTCGCCGAGCCGGGTGAGCACCTCGAGATCACCCAGATCAACGTCAACGACGACACGCCGGAAGGGATCGACGGCATCGAGTACGATGTCATCACCCGCCAGTACCATCCCGAAGCGAACCCCGGCCCCCACGATACCCTCGACTTCTTCGACGACGTGCTCGCCATGGCTTCCGGGCGAGCGGACACGCAGGCGGTTCCGGCCGACGACTGATTCGTAACGGATACCGCTGGTTTGACCGTCTCTTCTGCTGTGTCTACCGTTTCAACCGTTGCGGTTAGTTCGATTCGAACGAATAGCACCGTCAGTTTGACGCCCGTGCTCGAGGCATAACCCAGCGGCGGTGTTCAGATAAGGTTGAAGAAGTGAGACGTGGCGTTTTCAAAGTGTTCTATGCCCGAAAACGCACGCCTCAGTCATAGTATCGGCCNGGCGGTGTTCAGATAAGGTTGAAGAAGTGAGACGTGGCGTTTTCAAAGTGTTCTATGCCCGAAAACGCACGCCTCAGTCATAGTATCGGCCAGATTGACTTGGATTTTGTGGAGCGAGAGGCAACACCGCGACTGTTGATGAAGCTCAGTATTCAGCTTCATCTTGCTGGACTCTCGCTTTCGAATACTGTTCGCATTCTCGAGAGATTCGGTGTTGAACGAGCTCGATCCACCGTCCATAACTGGGTTCACAAAGCTGATCTACAGCCAAATTCTGGTCGGAATCCGGATCAGGTTGCGGTTGACGAGACCGTGATCCGACTCAACGATGAGCAGTATTGGCTGTATGCTGCGGTTGATCCCGAATCGAACGAATTACTCCATACACAGCTCGAACCGACCAGAACCAAAGTGATAGCGAGTTCATTCATTGCGGAACTACGCGAGAAACACAACGTCGACGACGCCGTGTTTCTCGTCGACGGCGACAAAGCACTGAACTACGCTTGCCAACGACATGATCTCGATTTCAGATACGAACGCCACGGAAATCGGAACAGCGTTGAACGTGTCTTTCGAGAGATAAAGCGACGAACCTCTTCGTTTTCAAACTCCTTCAGCAATGCGTACGCGGAAACAGCTGACGAGTGGCTCAGATCGTTCGCCTTTGCGTGGAATCAGCTTATCTGAACACGATGNCCTCTTCGTTTTCAAACTCCTTCAGCAATGCGTACGCGGAAACAGCTGACGAGTGGCTCAGATCGTTCGCCTTTGCGTGGAATCAGCTTATCTGAACACGATGAACCCAGCTGTCCAAACAGTTATAGGATACACAACACTATCGGCGAACGTGTTTCGGCTCCGCTACTGGCGGTCCCTCCTGGCCGACGATAGCTGGCGGTACGCGATCGTGGGCGGACTACTGGCGGTTCCGTTCGTGGCCCGTTCGTACCAGCGGACGGGGACGGGCCTCGAGTTCGAGTCGCTATTCGTCGCCGGACTGCTCGTCGGCTATTTTTTCCGCGGACCAACAGCAGCGGTCTCCCGAGTCGGCTCCCGAACCGGAGTCGTCGGTGCACTGCCGGCGCTGCTGTGGATGCTGTCGGATACGATCGTGTTCCTGTTCGCTGAACTCGGCTCGCCGTACGAATTTCGCCTCGTACAGTTCGGTTTCGTGATCATGTTCGGCATGATCGGCGTTCTCATCGCAGCCGTCACGGGAGCGATCGGCGCGCGGATCGGCAACTGGCTGCGCGGGAAATTCGGGGTCGACCAATCGACGGTCGTCGCGCAGTGAACCACTACGGGGCGTCGCTCGAGAGCGACCCGCGCCGGTCGACCGACGAGGGGGCTACGGAACGGTCTAGTTGCGGTCTGTGTCTCGAAAACGAGGTACTGATCCGCGGTAACGGTCAGAACTCGCCGCTGACGATCTCGGCCACGCGCTCGCGATCGAACAGCGTCGCATCCGCGAACGCGTCGGGGTAGATGTCCTTTGCGGCGCGTTCGGTATGGTAGTAGTTGATGATCGGCCCCTGATCGAGGTAGCCGGCATTGTAGACGGCCTCATCTTGGACCGCTTGGACCTCGTTCGCGACTGGGTCGTCCTGTAGTGGCTCGAGGACCGCTTCCCGAAACTCGGAGTCGGACTCTCCACCGTGGTTGCGCACCAGCAACACCTCGGGATCGATGTCGAGGAGCGTCTCCAGATCGAGTGTCCCTCTGTCAGTGTAGCTGTAGTGACCCACGTCGGTCTCGGCGAGCGCATCCGTCAGTCCGAGATCCCGCCACTGTTTGGTGCTGATCCCGCCGTCGTCGAATCGGAAGGGAAAGAACTCGAGGCCCGAACCGCTGGCCGGGTAGAGGAGCATCGCGTTCGGTCGCTCCTCGGCCGGCGGCAGTCGCTCGTCGATCGTCGTGAGCATGTCGTCGTGGAGGGCGACGTACGCCTCGTAGCGGTCTCGTGCCTGAAAGACTTCGGCCATCAACTCGAGGGCCTCGTAGAGGCTGTAGTAGCGGTAATCGTGCCACTCGTCGCTGTGGCGGCGAATGAAGTTGCCAAAGAAGGGCCCAAGCTCGTCCCTTACTTTATCCACGTCGGACTGCTCCCAGCCGTACCAGTGTGTCAGTATGTGTGGGTCGATGAAATGGGCGTCGGCGTTCATTTCGTAGAACAGTTCCCTGTCGACGCCGCCTTCGGTCAGCTCCACGACATCGTCCTCGTCGAACTCGATGCCGGGAAGTTCCTCGTACGCGTCGGTCCCGAACCGAGCGTGGTTCTGAATCCCGAGTGTCTGCCCGCCGCCGAGTGCAAACCCCATGTCCGCGTACGTCGGCAGCAACGCGGTCCACTCCTCGGGCGGGCCGTCGAATTCGACCTCGCCCATCGGCGCGATCGAGACCGTGTACGTCTCGCCGCTCGAGGTGTCCGTACCGCCGCCGCTGATACACCCCGCGAGGAGCATCCCGCCGGTGACGGCCCCCGAACCGATGAATTGCCGCCGCGTCGTTTCGCTCGATCTCATCGCCCCCAGATTTTTAGGCTGGCCTAAAAACAATATCGATTGCTCGGTCGTTGCACCAATTGGCGTCCAACCCTGTGTTACCGCCGTCGGAACCGTCGTCAGTCAGTTACGCTCCGTCGGTGACGATCTCGGCCACGCGCTGGCGGTCGAACAGTCGTTCGTCCTCGGGGATTTCGGGATAGGACTCGCCGGCCTCGTAGCCGGGCCACTCGCCGAACTGGTTGGGGTAGAGCTGCTTGGCCGTCATCTCGAGCTGGAACAGGTTCATGATCGGTCCCTGATACCGCATGCCGCTGGCGACGACCCGGTCGTTCTCGACCGCGGCCAGGTCGCTGCCCGCGGGGTCGGACGCCAGTTGCTCGCGAATGCCGTCGATGGAGTACTGCGACGTGATCCCCCAGACGTGGAGGATGACGTCCGGATCCGCCTCGAGCATCGTTTCGTAGCCGATGTTCCCCCAGTCGTCGTCCGGCCACTCGACGCTCTCGAGCGCGTCGTGTGCGCCGAGCGGTCGCGTTTCGGCCTGCCAGAAGCCGGGCGTGTTGAGGTGGTAGGTGTAGAAGATGTCGTCGGTGGCGTTGAACGTGACTCGAGCGACCGTCGGCCGGTCGCTCTCGGGGGGCAGGTTTGACTCGATGTGCGATCGGGTCTCCTCGTAGACCTCGTTGAGCGCCTCGTATCGGTCCGTTTCCTGAAAGACGGCGGCGACTGTTTCGAAGAGTTCCCAGAGCGTGTAGTACTCGTAGCTGTCGGCGTAGGCCTCGGCCGGCTCGCTTTGCACACCGCTGTGGTAGCTGCCGATCCACGGGCCGACTGCCCCGGCGATCTCGTCGATGTCTTCCTCGCTCCAGTCGGGCTGGGTCGTCAGAACGTAAGAGGGATCGAGGAAGTGGACGTCGCTCTCCGCGTTGTAGAGTTGTTCCTTCGTTACGCCGCCGGTGAGCGGGTTCTCGAGACCCTCCCACTCGAACGCATCGACGCCCTCGAGCCGGTCGTAGAACTTGTTCATCGTCGTCCCGGACATCTCCGGAGCGAAGAGCGTCTGGACCGCGTCGCCGTGGCCGAGCGCGACCGCCATGTCGGCGTACTGCGTGAACGTGACGAAGGCGTTCTCCGGGACGCCGTCGAACTCGACCTCGCCCATGGGTGCCATCGACACCGTATATGAGTCGCCTTCGCTCGAGTCGTCACCGCTCCCGTCGATACAGCCGGCCAGGGCCGCACTCCCGACTGCGACCCCCGTTCCGAGGAATCCCCGCCGCGTTCGATCGAACCGTTTTGATCCGTCCATATGGTTTAGGTGAACCTAATAATCTAAAAACCGTTCGATTGAGCCGCCCGAAAACCGACGCACCTGTCGTGGGTCTCGTGGCGTGTTCGTGAACCAGTGCCGATCGACGCGGTTACTCGGCGAACGCGTACGTCACGGTCGTACTGGCGCTTACGCTGACCGGATCGGCCTCGATCTCCGTGGGCGGTGCCGCGCCGCTGCTCGCGTCATCACTGGCGACGGCCTCCTGTACCGGCTGGATCTGCACGTCGCCGGTGGTCACCGCTGTCGTCCCCTCGAGTGAGACCCCGCGGTTGTCGGCGATGTGGGAGGCCTCCTCGTCGGCATTTGCCAGCGCGGCGTCGATCGCGTCCTTCCGCAGCGCCGAGCGGGTCTCCTCTTGGAGCGTGAAACTCACCCGACCGATGTCGTCGGCACCGGCCTCGACCGACGCGTCGATGACCTCGCCCACGCGGCCGACATCGGTGAGCGTCACTTCGAAGGAGTGCGAGCCCTCGAACCCTTCCGCGTCTCGGCCGTGTCTCGGGTGGACCCGATACCGGCCTTCCTCGATGTTCTCTGCGGGGATGCCGAGTTCGTCGAACGTCCCGCGAAGCTGCTCGGCCCCCGTGGCCAGTTCGTCGGTCACGGCGTCGGCACTCTCGCCGGTGGCCTCCACGCCGACGCTGACGATCGCCCGGTCCGGGTCGGCGTCGACCTCGCCGCTCGCGCTGACCGTGATCTCGCCGGCGGCCGCGGTCGTGTCGGCGTCCGAGTCTGGCTCCGCGGAGTCGGTACTACTGAGGGGATTACTCGCACAGCCCGCAACCGCCGCTGTCAGGCCGATACTCGAGGCCGCGAGGAATTGTCGTCGATCCATAGCTAACCGATCGCCGGGAACGGAAAAAAGCCCACCCCAAGCTCAAAGGGGTCTTTCACTCTCGCACGGCCGAGCTGTCGGGAACCCCGCCGAAGACGTTCGGGGAAACTGGGAGTGCGGTTCCGGCAGTCGAAGACGATAATGGACGGAACCGTCGAAGCCGCGGCCGAGATCGATGCCGTCGAGAGCGTCGACGAACTGATCGGCGAGACGCCCCTGATTCGACTGGACGGCTTCGCCGACAACTGCTACGGAAAGATCGAGTCGCACAACCCCTACTCGGTCAAGGACCGCATTGCGCGGGCGATCATCGACGCCGCCGAGGAAGACGGCGCGCTCGAGTCCGGCGGCACCGTCGTCGAATCGACCAGCGGCAACACGGGGATCGGGCTGGCCGCCGTGTCGGCCGCCCGGGGCTACGACTGCGTGCTGACGATGCCGTCCTCGATGTCGACGGAGCGCCGCCAACTCCTGCGAGCGTTGGGAGCCGACCTCGAGTTGACGCCCGCCGAGGACGGGATGGGCGGCGCGAACGAGCGCGCCGCGGAACTGGTCGCCGACCACGAGGACGCGGTCCTCGCCCGGCAGTTCGAGAACGAGGCCAACCCCGCGGCCCACCGCGAGACCACGGGGCCGGAGATCTGGGATGCGACCGACGGCCAGGTCGACGCAATTGTCGCCGGCGTCGGTACCGGCGGGACGATCACTGGAATCTCGGAGTACATTAAGGAGGAGCGAGGGAAAAGCGGGTTCACGTCGGTCGCGGTCGAACCCGCCGAGTCGCCAACCCTCTCGGAACTGAGTTCGGACGGCCACGACATCCAGGGGATCGGTCCCGGATTCGTACCGGATATCCTCCGGACCGAACTCGTCGACGAGACCCGCGCCGTCGAGGCGTCCGCCGCGAAAGCCGCGGCCCGAAAACTGGGCCGCGACGACGGGCTGTTGGTCGGCATCTCCGCGGGCGCTGCGCTGGCCGCCGCCGCCGACTACGCGACCGAGCACCCGGACGAACTGACCGTCGTCGTCCTCCCGGACACCGGCGAACGCTACCTCTCGACCGACCTCTACGACCTCGAGTAGCTCGACAGGCGGTCGGTCCAGTGATGTTGTCGCCCCGAACTCTCGACAGCGGTGATAGGTATCGCCGTCCTGACTCTCCGTGTTCCGGAAATCGGGGAATATCCAAGTGGCTCGAGAACGTACCACACGGTGATGGAGCTCTGGGGCTGGCTCATCGGCTACGTCGCGTTGTTCGCCCTCTTGCACCTGTTACTGTACTACCTATACGTCCGGCGCGACGACGGGGACAGCGACCGCGCGCCCTCCTTTGCCGACCCCGACCGCGCGAGCGTGCGGTCCTCGCCCGGTCCCGACCGGTATCCTCGCGCGCCCGACGATATCAGCGACACCGAGTGGGGAGACGAGGACCGCGACCCCGACCTCGACGGGGAGACGATCCGGTGTCCCCACTGCGGCGCGCAAAACAAGGCCGATCAGACGTTCACGTACTGCTGGAACTGCATCTCGGGACTGCGGCAGTGACGGGGGCTCGAGCGTTCCGCATCACTGCTTTCCTATCTGTATCACACAGTTCGTTCTCTTTGGAGAGAAAGACATCCCAATTGAGTGGTATATGCGTTCGATCTGACGAGTTCGACCAGTAATGAACGATTACGCTTTTGGTCTCCAAACAGAGAGTGGGAGGTGACGACCGCTATGTACGGACACGCTTCCCCCGCCTCGCAGTCTCGCTCTCCACCCCTGTATCGCGCCTCCCACGACCCGAACGGGCCGGCGACGCTCAGCACGACCGTCGTTCACGCGCTTGCCGACTGTCTGGGCGTCGACGTAACCGACAGCCGCATCTCGCTGTACGACACCGTCGATCCGGATGCCCTAGACGCGCTCTTTCGGCCGCGCCACGACGGCTCGCCGCGGGCCGGCGGCACACTGACCTTCGTCGTCGAGGACCACCACGTGACCGTCCACGGGGACGGCGAGATTCTGATCGAACCGCCCGCGCGGCGCTGACGCCCCGAGTCTTCTTCTGACGCGAGTCGTTTGCTCACCGCGAAAATCGCAACTATGCTGAGAGGTCGGCTGCGAGTCGCTTGAGGTGATCGACCCCGACGACGGCGACTACGTCGCCCGGCTCCGAGCGGATCGCCTCGAGCCGCTCGACCATGCAGTGTTCGCGCGTGTCGTCCCGGTAGGTGAGCGCGCTCCCGTCCGTCTCGACGCTGCCGAGCAGCGCCTGCACGCCGGCGACGTGCGAGCGCTCGTGGCTGGCTTGCTGTGCCGGTGCGTCCTCGGGGTCGCAGTCGTACTCGACCTGCTCTCCGGGAGCGACGGTCATCGAAGTCGCGTGGGTGAGCGTCGCGGCGACCCGGCAGGCGAGGGCCTCGCGGGTCGCGCCGCCGACGCTCGAGAGGACGCGCCGGGCCGTCGCGGGCGAGACGCGGTCGGCGACCAGCCGCGCCACGAGCCGCCGGAGGAACGACCAGTTCGGTGCGTCGATCCCGACGTGGTCGGCGTCGGGAGCGGCGCGGATCGCCGCGCTCATCTCGCCGCCGAACCGTGGCGGCGTCAGGTCCTCAGTATCACCATCGCGGGCGTAGACGCGATACAGCGGCATCGCGACGGGCGGCAGTTCGAGGGCGAGCGTCTCCGGGTCGACGCGCTCGAGGACGCGCTCGACGCGGGCGATGCTGGCAGGGTGGTCGTGGACGACGCCGAGGAGAACGAGGTCGCCGGCGTCGCCGGCGAGCCGGCGACAGAACTGGGGCGTGATCCGCGGGTCGTCGAACGATTCGGGAAAGGGCGGGGACTCGTCCATTGCTCGAGTGGTAATACGAGACTACCGGCATAACCCTTCTGTTGTCTTGACTCGGCTCCGAGTCAGGGTTTGACGGCGGATCACCGCCGACTGAGAACCGTTGCGGCCGCACAAATCGTTCGTTATCTCGCCGACGATTCCGCCAGTCGGCGACGGAACAGACTCCTGATCGCGCTGACGGAGGCGACCGCGGTAGCATCCAATATAAACGCACCGTCCGGACGTTCGATTGGGAACGAGTGACGATCGAACACCGACGGCGATAATCGTCGCCACCGTCTCTCACTACGGCGGTTTTAGTCATCAAATCTGTCTCCCGGTCGTCGCTGCGGGCAAAGCGATTCAGAAAGCTTTATGTAGAATCACAATCAATCGTTCGCTCGACTATGAGTCAGCGAATGCAGCAGGGGCAGCCGATGATCGTAATGAGCGAGGACTCCCAGCGCGTCAAGGACAAGGACGCGCAGGATTACAACATCAGCGCCGCCCGTGCGGTCGCTGAAGCCGTCCAGTCCACGCTCGGTCCGAAGGGCATGGACAAGATGCTCGTCGACTCCATGGGATCGGTGACGATCACCAACGACGGCGTCACCATCCTCAAGGAGATGGACATCGACAACCCGACGGCCGAGATGATCATCGAGGTCGCCGAAACGCAGGAAGACGAGGCCGGCGACGGCACCACGACCGCCGTCGCGATCGCCGGTGAACTCCTCAAGAACGCCGAGGACCTCCTCGAGCAGGACATCCACCCGACGGCGATCATCAAGGGCTTCCACCTCGCCAGCGAGCAGGCTCGCGAGGAGATCGACGATATCGCGACCGATATCGACACCAGCGACGAGGACCTCCTCAAGAAGACAGCCGAAACCTCGATGACCGGCAAGGGCACCGAGGTCAACAAGGAGCACCTCGCCCAGCTGATCGTCGAGGCCATCCGACAGGTCACCGTCGAGGACGAGAACGGCGACAACGTCGTCGACCTCGAGTTCCTCAACATCGAGACCCAGACCGGCCGCAGCGCCGGCGAGTCCGACCTCCTCGAGGGCGGCATCGTCGACAAGGACCCCGTCCACGACAACATGCCCCGCTCGGCTGAAGACGCCGACATCCTCCTCCTGAACGAGGCCATCGAGGTCGAGGAGACCGACGTCGACACCGAAGTCTCCGTCACCGACCCCGACCAGCTCCAGAAGTTCCTCGACCGCGAAGAGAAACAGCTCCGCGAGAAGGTCGACAAGATCGCCGACCTCGGCGCTGACGTCGTCTTCTGCCAGAAGGGCATCGACGACCTCGCACAGCACTACCTCGCCAAGGAAGGCATCCTCGCAGTCCGCCGCGCCAAGAAGTCCGACCTCGAGTTCCTCTCGGAAGTCGTCGGCGCGTCGATCGTCTCCGACCTCGAGGCCGCGACCGAAGCGGACCTCGGCTTCGGCGACGTCACCCGCGACGAGGAAGACGAGCTGTTCTACGTCGAGGGCGAGGACGCCCACGGCGTCACCCTCCTGCTCCGTGGCTCGACCGACCACGTCGTCGACGAACTCGAGCGCGGCGTCAACGACGCGCTCGATGTCGTCGCACAGACCGTCTCCGACGGCCGCGTCCTCGCGGGCGGCGGCGCAATCGAAGTCGAACTCGCCTCGCGCCTGCGAGACTTCGCCGACTCCGTCTCCGGCCGCGAGCAACTGGCCGTCGAAGCCTTCGCCGACTCGCTCGAACTCGTCCCGCGCGTGCTCGCCGGGAACGCGGGTCTCGACTCGATCGACACGCTGGTCGACCTGCGTGCGGCCCACGACGACGGCGACGTTACGGCCGGCCTGAACGTCTTCTCGGGCGATGTCGAGGACACCTTCGAGGCCGGCGTCGTCGAACCGGCCCACGCCAAGGAACAGGCCGTCACCTCCGCTGCTGAGGCCGCGAACCTCGTGCTCAAAATCGACGACATCATCTCCGCCGGCGACCTGTCGACCGACAAGGGCGACGATGAGGCCGGCGGCCCCGGCGGTGCGCCCGGCGGCATGGGCGGCATGGGCGGTGGCATGGGCGGCATGATGTAGAACTAAATTTTGCTCTGTAGGCGCGGCTTCGCCGCGCCCTCGGCAAAATTTAGTATAAAAGCACTCCTCGCTCCCGACGGTCGCTCGTCGGCCCGAACGCGGCTTCGCCGCGTTCGGTGAACGGCGTCGCTCGGGTTCTTCGAACCGCTCACTCGCCGATGCCCGTCAGAAGGGGATTCGAGTAGCCGATCCGATCGCGACGGTGTTGTGCGTTTGTGCTGACTGGTTCCGTCACGAGCGACTGTTCTCACCGCCCGAAATCGTATTTGGTTTACGGGCCGAACCGGTACCGGCTCGGCAGTGAGTTCTCACGAGGACGAAACGCCGTTCGACGCCTACCGGGAGGACGTTGAGCGGCCGCTCTCGAGATTGTTTCGCGAGTACGCGCCCGGCCGACTCGGCTGGTTCTCGGCGGGGATGGTCGCGAACTTCGTCGCGCGGATGGCGAGTCTGGTCCCGCCGCTGTTGCTCGGCGTCGCGATCGATGCGATCTTCGTCGGTGAGAGCGCGTTCGAACTGCCGATCGTCCCGAACGCGTGGCTGCCGACCGACCAGCTAGCACAGTTCTGGTTTACGATCACCACCGTCGCCGTTTCCTTTCTCGTCGTCGCCCTCTTCACCTGGATCTACGGCGTCACCGCCAACCTGTTCGCCCACGGCGTGATGCACGCGGTCCGGGTCGACTCCTTCGAGAAAATGCAACGGCTGGACATGACCTTCTTCGACGACAAGGAGACCGGCGAGGTCATGGCGGTGCTGAACAACGACACCCAGAACCTCGAGATGTTTCTGGACAACGCCCTGATGAACTCCGCGCGGCTGCTGGTGATGGTCGGTGGGATCGCCGGCGTCCTCTTCTATCTCAACTGGCAGTTGGCGCTCATCACTCTCGTCGCAATCCCGGCGATGGTCGGCTTTACGATCTGGTTCATGCGCGCCGTCGAGCCCCGGTACGCCCGCCAGCGCTCCGCGGTCGGGTGGCTCAACACCCGCCTCGAGAACAGCCTCGCCGGCGTCGGCCTGACGAAGACGACCAACAGCGAGGGCTACGAGATCGACCGCGTTCGGCAGGCCTCGCGCCGGCTTTACGAGGATACGATGGCAGTGTTGCGACTCTCGTACTTCTACCGGCCGGGCATGGAACTGCTCGCCGGACTGGCCTTCGCCGGCACCTTCCTCGTCGGCGGCCTCTGGCTGACGACGGGGACCGCACCCGGCCCGCTCACTGGCACCCTCTCGGTCGGGGACTTCGTCGTCTTCCTGTTCATGACCCAGCGGATCGTCGCCCCGCTGGCCGAGGTCTCGAACATCGTCGACCAGTACGAGAACGCCAAGGCCTCGAGCGAGCGCGTCTTCGGGCTGATGGACATCCCCGTCTACGTCGCGGATCCGGCCGACTCGACGGCCATCGAGCCCGTCGAGGGCCGCGTCGAGTACGAGAACGTCACCTTCGGGTACGAGACGAGTGCCACACGGAGCGCCGACAGCGACGACGCGACGGCCTTCGAAGAGCCCGTACTCGAGGATGTCTCCTTCGCGGCCGAACCGGGCGAAACGGTCGCGTTCGTCGGTCCGACGGGGGCCGGGAAGTCGACGCTGCTCAAACTCCTGCTCCGGCTGTACGACGTGCAGGCGGGCTCGATCCGACTCGACGGCCACGACATCCGGGACGTGGCCCTCGCCGACCTCCGCTCGGCGGTCGGCTACGTGAGCCAGGACACGTTCCTCTTCGACGGCACCGTCGCCGACAATATCCGCTACGGCCACTTCGACGCGTCCGACGAGGCCGTTCGGGAGGCTGCGAAGGCCGCTCGAGCCCACGAGTTCATCACCGACCTCTCGGAGGGCTACGAGACCCGCGTCGGCGAGGAGGGGGTCAAGCTCTCGGGCGGCCAGCGCCAGCGGATCGCGCTCGCCCGCGCCGTCCTCACCGACCCCGAGGTGTTGATCCTCGACGAGGCGACCAGCGCCGTCGACACGAAGACCGAACTGCAGATCCAGCGCTCGATCGACCGGCTCACCGAGGATCGCACCACCCTCGTCATCGCTCACCGCCTCTCGACGATCCGGGAGGCAGACACCATCCTCGTCCTCGAGGACGGCGAGATCGTCGAGCGGGGCACCCACGAGGAATTACTCGCGGCCGACGGCGAGTACGCGACGCTGTGGACGGCCCAAGCCGGCGATCGCGAGGCGGCGGCCGACGCGCTGGTCGATAGACAGTCGTCTCCCGAGTAGCGTAGCGAACCGGAAAACGGTCGTCAGAACGGGTCGGGGCTCATACGGTTTACTGTAAGTCATTTACGGCGCAACCGCGACCCGGGCGGCGGTTGCGCCGGTAAATCGGTACAGCAATCCGTATCAGTCTTCTCTGACTTCGAGTTCGAACTGCTCGTTCTCGGAAACAGCGTTGAGAACGACGCTGGTGTTCGAGGCCTTGATGTCGGGGTCGGTCAGCAGCTGTTTGATCTGGTCGTTCATCCCGTCGGTGTCTTCGAACTTGCCGATGGCGATCACGTCGTAGTCGCCCGTGACCTCGTAGACGCTGGTCATCTGGCGGTGCTCTTTCAGCGTCTCGGTGACGTCGGGGAGCGCGTTCCCTTCGACCTGCAGTTGGATGACGGCGGTGACGTCGTAACCGACCGCGTCGTAATCGACCTTCGGTGTGTAGCCCTCGATCACGCCGTCGTCCTCGAGGTCGGAGAGGTGATTCGAGACCGTCGTGACCGACACGTCGAGGTCTTCGGCGAGGCTGCGCAGGCTCGCTCGACCGTCGCCCAGAAGTGCATTCACTAGTTTTGCATCGAGATTTTCGTACGTCATCACATCTATCCTCTCACTGAGGCCTTTAGAACTTTACGAATATGCAGTTTACCGGTGGTGAGAGAAGGTTTGCTTAGAACAGTAGTGTTTTAGTAGACGGGTTACGAGGATACGACGACGAGAAAGATGACAAGCGGAAACCTCACTGACGCCGAACAAGCGGTATTGGACGAGATCGAGGAACAGGACGTCGACTTCCTGCGACTGCAGTTTACCGACATTCTGGGAACGGTCAAGAACGTCTCCGTACCGGCCCGACAGGCCGAGAAGGCGTTTACCGAAGGCATCTACTTCGATGGTTCCTCTATCGAAGGCTTCGTTCGCATTCAGGAGTCGGACATGCGACTCAAGCCCGACCCTGACACCTTCGCAGTGCTCCCGTGGCGTCAGAAAGAGGAGAGCGCCGCCGCCCGAATGATCTGTGACGTTTACGATACGTCCACGGGCGAGCCCTTCGAGGGCGACCCGCGCCGCGTGCTCAAGAACGCGCTCGAGCGCGCCGACGAGATGGGCTATACGGTCAACGCCGCGCCCGAGCCGGAGTTCTTCCTCTTCGAGGAGGACGAGGACGGCCGCGCGACGACCAAGACCAACGACGCCGGCGGCTACTTCGACCTCGCGCCGAAAGACCTCGCGAGCGACGTTCGCCGCGACATCATCTACGGCCTCGAGGAGATGGGCTTCGAGGTCGAGGCCAGCCACCACGAGGTCGCCGAGGGCCAACACGAGATCAACTTCACCTACGACGACGCGCTCGCGACGGCCGACAACGTCGGTACGTTCCGCACCGTCGTTCGTGCGATCGCCGCCCAGCACGACCTGCACGCGACGTTCATGCCCAAGCCGATCCCGCGCATCAACGGCTCGGGGATGCACACGCACCTGTCGCTGTTCACCGAGGACGGCGAGAACGCCTTCCACGACGAGGACGACGAGTTCAACCTGAGCGACGAGGCTCACGCCTTCACCGCCGGGATCCTCGAGCACGCGCCGGCGATTACGGCGATCGCAAACCCCACGGTCAACAGCTACAAGCGACTGGTGCCCGGCTACGAGGCACCCGTCTACGTCGCGTGGTCCGACCGCAACCGCTCGGCGCTGATCCGCAAACCGGCCGCACGCACGCCGGCGGCCTCGCGGATCGAGCTTCGTTCGCCCGACCCGTCCTGTAATGCCTACCTCGCGCTCGCCGCCATGATCCACGCGGGTCTCGACGGGATCGAGAACGATCTCGAGTGTCCCGACCCGGTCCGGGAGAACATCTACGAGTTCGACGAGGCAAAACGCGACGAGTACGGCATCGACACGCTGCCGTCGAACCTCGGCGAGGCCGTCGAGGCCTTAGAGGAGGACGAGGTCATCTACGACGCGCTCGGCGACCACGTCGCGCCGAAGTTCGTCGAAGCCAAAGAACAGGAGTTCGAGGACTACCTCGTCAGCGTCTCCGACTGGGAACTCGACCGCTACCTCGAGACGTTCTGAGACGGCGACCGTCTTCGGCGTCGATTCCGGTATTTTCGTTGCAGTCGCGTTTTCAGTTGTCTCCCGACAAGTCGTGTTCGTGACTTTCAAGCGCCAGCGTGTCCGGATCGAGCGTGTAGTAGCGTTCCCACGCGGGGGCGAGACTGACGACGCGGGTGCCCGCGATTTCGGCCTCGCGGTGGCGATGGTGATGGCCGACCAGACAGAGCTCGGGCGACATCGCCCCGAGCAGATCGTTGATGTGCTCGCAGCCGGGATCGTAACCGTAGGAAAGCAGCCCGGTCGGGGCCTCGTGTGCGAGGAAGACGTCGATGTCCTCGAGGGCGGCGGCCCGGTCGACGTCCTCGTGGGTGAAGTGACGGCGGCGCTCGCCCGAGAGTTCGTCCCGGGACAGGTCGTATCGCGTCGGGGCGAAGTTCCCCGAGAGACCGGCGATGCGCAGGCCGTCGACCGTCGCCGCCGTGCTCGCGAGGAGGTGGACCGTGGTCGGTTCCCCGGGGTCCTCGCCCGCCCGTAGCGCCTCGATCACGTCGAAGTCCTCGTTGTTGCCCGCGATGAACCACGTCGGGGCCGGCAAGTCGTACCGCTCGAGGTCGCCGAGTTGGAGTACCCGATCGGGCTCGAGGGTTCGGTAGCACTCGAGCAGGGTCTCACACCGGTCGGGGTCCGACGCGTGGGCGTCGCCGAGGACGAGCATACGATCGGTACGGCGTCGGTCCGGATAGTTCCCGCGCCGACTGTTGTGGCCCGTCGTGTTTGGGCCGGGGTGGACGACGCCGTTCGGACAGGACGCCGACGGTTCCGCACATTCAAGGACGTGATTTAGCACTGTCGCCGGCGGAGCCTCGCGTATGGCCGAGACACCCGACGTCGACGCGGTCGAAACGGAAGACGAGTACACCCACGTTCGGTTCCGCGATCCGGATCGGTACGACGAGATCCGAACGCCCGACTGGGCGGAGCAGCCGGCGGAGTCCGTCTCCGAGGGCAGCGAGGTCCGTACCGGAAAGGTCGAAGGAGACGACGACTGGGAGGTCACCAGCGTCCTGATCGAGAAACACGTCGGTGAGGACAAAGCGAAAGAACAGGCCCGCGAAATCGTCGAGAAAATCAAATCCTGAGCGGGCGGCTTAGGCTTCGGCCTGCTCGATCCACTCTGTGGCCCGATCTTCCGAGATATCCGTAGCTTCGGCGACGGCGTCGGCACCGGCGCGCGTGAGGTCGTCGATCGTCGCGATACCGGCGTCCGCGAGCTCCTCGCGGACGTCCGCGTCGATGCCCTCGATCGCCTCGAGCGTGTGTTCCGGATCAGTCTCGATCTTCGTGTGTGGCTCGTCCCGTCCCTGTACCGGGATCTGCTGGAGCCCCGTCTCGGTCTGTTCGGCGAGTTGCTGCTGGAACGTCTCAATTTGGTCGGCCTGCTGCTCGAGGAGCGCCTCGATGTCGTCGGTCTGGCGCTCGAGTTGGTCCGCGAGTCGCGTCTGTAGCTCGCGGGTCCGTTCGAGTTGCTCATCGAGCCGACTCGAGAACTCGTCGACATTCTCGACCGTCTGCTCCTCGATCGACGCTGTGAGTTCGAGGAACTGCTCGGTCTGTTCGTCGAGGGCCGTCTCGACGTCCTCGGCGAGCCCGGTCGCGGCGTTGAGATCTCGCTCGAGGTCGCGCTCGAGCGCGTCGTAGAACTCCGCGTGCGTCGCTTTCAGCTGGTCGAACGTCTCGTCGATGGCGCGGTGGGCTTCGGTGTCATCGCTCGGCAGCAGCGCCGCCGCCGCGCTGACGTAGCCGTGACTCGCCGCCTGTGCGAACTCGAGTTGCTGGCGCTGGAGCGACGCCTGGCCCTCGAGCCCGGTCAGCGCCATCGCGTCCACGTTGCGCTGGGCCGCCAGCCCCTGCTCGAATAGCTGTTGGCTCTGTTTGATCGCCGTTCGTTGTACGTCGAACATCGTCCGGATTGGGGATTCTGACTGACTCATTTCAACTGCGAGTTCGACTCGACTGGGCATAAGTCTCGAGCTTGCACACCATTAGATGGTTCTGAATGGTGTCAGAAGGGGGTAGATATCGGAGGGGACGTGGATCCGGCACAGCGCCACGGGGAACTGTTCGAGTGAGGTCGTGGGCTCGGTGGAGTACCGGCCCGGAAACGCGGAAGACGGCGGATCGGGCGCGACTACGCCTGCTGGGTCGCCGAGCCGATCTCGAAGATTTCGCGGTAGAGGCTCTCGGCGAGGCGGTCGATGTTCGCCTCGGCCTCGCTCGCGTCGATCGTATCGCCGATGCCCTGCCACTCGACTGACAGCCGGGCGATCGGGACCAGCGCGATGCCGCCGATGACGATCTCGCCGTCGGGGGTGTGGACTCGCCACTCGGTCCGCATACCGGTCGACGACCGCGTGACGTCCTCGATTTGCCCGCCGGCCGCGTCCCAGCGCTCGACGAGGTCGTCGGTGAGCCGGCGGAGTTTCCGTTCGCCGAGCAGGTGAAGTGCGACACCGCAGCCGGTCAGGAGCGCGAACGCGGCGGCCGCCATCGGGAGCCCGCCGTAGGGAACGTTTATCGACGCCGCGAGGCCGGCCGTCACGGCGACCAGTCCGAGCACGCGCCCGTCGACCGCACTCGGTACCGTCCCGCTCCACGTCGCCTCCGTTGCCTGAGACGACTGCTCGAGTTGCATATCGACTGGACCTCGCGGCGAGGCCCGCGTAGTCGTTTGCCTGTCCCACTGTTGCCATTATATGCTCGCCTCGAGACTCACTCGTCTTCGAGTAACGCCTCGTCGCCGTGGGTCTCCCGCAGGGCCGCGAGATACTCGCGCTGGGCCTCGAGTCGCGGGGTCGGTTCCGCGTAGGTGTACTCGAACAGCTCGCTGGGGTCTCCCTCGACGCCCTCGGCGCGCTCGATCAGCGTCGCGAGCGTCTCCTCGATCTCGGTCTCGATCGTCTCGATTCGGTCGTCCTCGAGAACCCCCTCGTTTCGCAGGTAGGCTTCGAACCGATCGATGGGGTCTTTCTCGCGCCACTGCTCGACCTCCTCGTCGTCGCGGTAGACGCTGGGATCGTCGGCCGTCGTGTGCGCGCCGTAGCGATACTGGACCGCCTCGATCAGCGTCGGCCGCGGTCGGTCGTCATCGCCGGCGACCGCTTTCTCCCGTGCGGCCGCCGTGACGACGTAGGTCGCGAGCGGGTCCATGCCGTCGACCTGCACCCCCTCGAAGCCGTAGGCGTGGGCTTTCTGTGCGATCGTGGCGCTTGCCGTCTGGCGCTCCCGCGGCACGGAGATGGCCCACTGGTTGTTGTTACAGAAGAAAATGTTCGGCGTATCGAACACGCCGGCGAAGTTCAGCGCCTCGTGGAAATCCCCCTCGGAGGTCGAGCCGTCGCCGAAGTGGACGACGCTCGCGCGCTCGTCGCCGTTCAGTTTCGCCGCCCACGACCAACCCACCGCGTGGGGCAGGTGGCTGGCGATCGAGATATTCAGCGGGAAGACCTCGATGTCGGCCAGCGCGGCGTTGCCGTCCTCGTGGCCCATCCAGTACAGCAGGTACTCCCACGGGAGTCCCCGCGCCGCCAGCGTCCCGTGTTCTCGGTACTGAAAGGAGAGCAGGTCGTCGTCGGCCAGCGCGTACGTCGAGCCGATCTGGGACCCCTCTTGGCCGGCCAGCGAGGAGTACGTTCCCAGCCGGCCCTGCCGCTGCAGACTGATCATCCGCTCGTCGAACCGCCGGGAGAATCGCATGTCCCGGTACATCGACCGTAGGGTCTCCGCCTCGAGAGCCGGCTCTAACTCGGGGGCGACGACCGTCCCGTCGGCGTCGAGCACTCGGATTCGATCGTCCGGCGCTCGATCGAACAGATCGCGCTCGAGGGTATCGCGTGACACGGCCGTATCGATGGTGTCGTGATACATAACAGTAGCTCTCAAGTGAGAATTGATACCGTGTGACGAGTACAGCCGCTTCTCACGCCCACCTAGGACGCCTTCACTCAGTTAATCAAAACACATAGTCGTCGTGAAAATGGTCGGGCTTCAATACTGTTACTATACAATTATTGTATACATATGACACAGGTGGTTGATATTTTATTTGAAGCATTAGCGAACGACCAACGACGACGGATCTTATTCGATCTCATGGACCGACGGTCGTTGGAAGCCGACCCGATCTCTCTCGATATCCCGCCGAACTCGACCGGTGACGGGGCCGACAGTGTGCTCAAACGACAGCACGTTCATCTCCCGAAGTTAGACGAGTTCGGTTTCGTCGACTGGAATCCGGAGGCGAATACCGTGGAAGCGGGGGTCAGATTCGAGGAGATCAGACCGGCCTTGGAACTGCTTCGGAACAACCGCGAGACGTTGCCCGTCGATAGCAGCTGAGACACGTGCCCTGCGGTCGCCCCCGTTCCGCTATCCCCATTCTGATACAGCGGGGCCGCCGCGAGTCGTCGCCCTGACCGGATCTCGTCTCGCTGGATCTGACCCTCTCCAGCGGAAGGGGACGCGAAATCTTAGATGCGATCGGAGACGTGCCGCAGCTCCCGAGCCTTCCGGTTATCTTCCTGACGAGGCCCGACACGAGCGCGGATATCGCCATCTGGTATCGAACCCACGCGAACGCCTCCGTGACGAAGCCGACGACGCTCGAGGAATCCGTTCGGCTTGTCGAGGCATTCGAGGCCTTCCGGTTCGAGCACGCACGACTCCCGCCGACATCGTCGTAACCGCTGTCCGCTTCTCTCGTCGCTGTCCGGTCCGTTTCATCAGCAGGCCCACATGTAATCGGCCGTATCGAACCCGGTACAGCTACCGCTGGAGGAATTGAAACGACGAGCCCCATCGTGGTTGGGCCAAGCGGGACTCGCCACTCCCTCATACCAAACGTATCCTCAAGTAGCTTGTGTGATGATCTGAGTGAACGAGAGACTCACAGGGAGAGACTCGTCAGTGTCGACTGGTGGCAATGGACTACGACACGAATCCTTTTCCATCCCCGCGCTCTACTCTGTGTGTTCGGATATCCGAATTCGTGGTTGGGCCATGACAGGAGACGATACTACCAGAGAGGCGATTAGCCTGTTGCAGGACCTCGGGCTACAGGAGTACGAAGCACGCTGTTTTATAGCGTTGAACAAACTTCCCAGCGGAACGGCGAAGGAGATTCACGAGATCTCCGAGGTGCCCCGGACGAGGGTGTACGATGCGATTCGGGTGCTGGAATCACAGGGGCTGGTCGAGGTCCAGCACACGAGTCCGCAGGTGTATCGCGCCGTCGACATCGAAGAGGCGACACAGACCCTCCAACAGAAGTACACCAATCGGATCGAAACGCTCGAGACGCATCTCAAGAACACGGACATCCAGGACACTGAGGAGAACGAGCAGGTCCAGGAGGTCTGGTCGCTCAGCGGGCACGAAGCGATCGAGTCGCGAACGCTCGAGCTCATCGACGAGGCGGACTCGGAAGTCGCGCTGCTCGTCGTCGACGAGGACATCCTCTCCGAGGCGCTGTTCGACAGCTTGCGAGCGGCGAACGATCGAGCAGTCTCGATCGTTCTCGGCGGGCAAACGGACGCGATCACGGGGACGCTCGGGACGGAACTCTCCACCACTCACGTGTTCGAAACCGGCCTCGACTGGCTCACCGGCCGCGAGATCAACGACGAGGTCGCGATCAGTCGCATCCTGCTGATCGATCGCGAGACGCTCCTGATCGGTTCGTACTACCCGGATGCCGCCGACGGACCGGCAAAAGAGCAGGCGGTCTTCGCCCGCGGCCTCGAGAACGGGATCGTCGTCCTGCTTCGCCGGTTGGTGACCGCGGGATTGCCCGAGATCGAGGACCCCGGGAGCTGACTCGGGTGCGGAGAGACACAGCCGGTCTGAACGGACTGATGGGGCCTATTGATAGTCCGGCAGCCGGTCGGATCGATCCGACCCCGCGACGAACGGCAGTTCGGTGCGGGTCGCGGCCACTTCTTCGCCGCCGATCCGGACCGTCAGTCCGTCGCTCTCGAGGTCGTAGTCGACGACCGCGAGTGCAATGACCTCGCCGAGCATCGGGCTTGCCCCCGCACGGGTTATCTCACCGACCGACGCGTCGCCGTCGAAGACGGCCGCGCCGGACTCGGGGACCGGTCGATCATCGCCCTCGTCGTCTTCGCCATCTGCTCCCTCCCGCTCGAGGGTGAGCCCGACGAGTCGCCGGCTCGGCTGGCCGCGGTTCTCGACCCGGGAGACGACCTCCTGTCCGACGTAACAGCCCTTCTCGAAGTCGAGCGCGTTCCGCAGGCCAAGTACGTTCGGCAGCTCGCCCTCGAGTTCGGTGTGAAAGAGCGGCGATCCGGCCTCGAGCGCGAGGCTCTCGAGCGCCTGATAGCCGAAGGGGGCGGCGTTGAGCCCCTGATTGAGTAGCGTGTCGTGGACGGCTGCGGCGTCGTCGGCAGCACAGATCACCTCGTAACTCTCCTCGCCGGTGAGCGCGTCGGTGCGGATGACCGAGACGCCCTCGTCGCCCATCGTCCCGCGGACGAACGAGTAGCGCGTGTCCGGCGAGCCGGCACCGTTGAGGACGCTCGCGATCTTCTCGGTGGCCTGCGGGCCGTGAATGCCGAAGACCGCGTAGTCGTCGGTCGCGACGCGGATGTCAACGTCCTGAATGAATACCTTCTCGGACCACTCCTCGGCCAGCGGCTCGGCGGTCTCGGGCTGGGTGAAAAGCAGGAGTCGCTCGCCCGCGTTGTAGACGTACAGTTCCACCTCGATCCCGCCTTGGGGGTCGAGTACGAGCGCGTAACAGCCCTGTCCGTCTTCGGCTGGGACGCGATTCGTGACGACGTTATCGACGTACTCGACGCGGTCGTCGCCCTCCACGACGAGCACGCCGTAGGCCGACTCGAGCAGCCCGACGCCGTTGCGGACCGCCCGGTGGGTTCGCTCGGGTCGGCCGTAGTGTTCGACGACTCGCCGGTCGGCGCGCTCGCCGAACGTGGCCCCGTGGTCTTCGTGGATGGACTCGATGACACTCATGCGTACTCCCTGGGGCCTGAGCGTATCAGGCGTTTCGATTCAAAAAGGGATCCGCTCGCGGAGCCACTCCCCGATCGATTGTTCCCCGTCCTCGTCCGCCGGCTCGTCGGGAACGACCCGCTCGGCGGGCTTGATCACCGTCTCCGAGCCCGAGTCGACGACGATCAGGTTATCCTCCTTGAGCGTCGACAGAGCCTCCTCGAGTTCGTCGATATCGACCTCGACGGCCGCGCGGAGTTCGAAGACGGTCATCCCGTCGTCGACGCGGTCGACCAGCGCATCGAGTACCGCCACCTCGGTTCGCTCCCGGTTCCGGTACTCCCGCTTTGCTCTCATCTGTATTCCTATTCGACAACCCGGGATTTGACGTTTGCCGTTCTACCCACGCCGTGCGGGTCCCCGCGAGTCCGATCGGCTCTCGCTGGGAATCGGTCCCAAGTCGCCTCGAGTCGCGCCCTCCTCCGACCGCATGACTGTCACAAAACTGTGACGAACAGGCAGCACGTTTTTTATGGGATGGCTCGGTACGGTGGGACAATGGTCCTGCGATGTTCGCTGCTCGGACACGATTTCGGCGAGTCCGAAATCGAACGCGAGCGCGAAGAACGGGGCAGTGAAGTCGTCGTAACCGTCCAGGAGTACGAAGAGTGTGTCCGCTGTGGCGAGCGATCCGTCATCAGCGAGAACACCGAAGTGACCAGCCTCACCGCTGGGACGGACACCCGCGACTCGTTGCCCGACGAGCCCGAGACCGAACCGCCCGAACCACCAGTCGACGCCCCCGACGATGCGGCCGCCGGCGAGCCCGACGCGGACGCCGGCTTCACCGACGCCGATGCAGACGACGGCATCGAGCTGTCCGACGGCGACGACGCCGAATTCATCGACGCCGACGACACCGCTTCGGACGCCGACGAGACGGAGACACCGCAGCCGGACCCGTCCCCGAACGCGGCCGAGCCGGAGCCGACCGCAGCGGACGCCGATGTGGCGGCGGCCGATGCCACCGCCGACGCGGACGAGATCGACCTCCCGACCGACGAGAACGGCGAACCCGTCACCGACGACGGCGAAATCCTCGAGGACGACGAGCCGTCGGCCGACCGAGACCGGGACCGCGACCACGGCGAGTGGCCCGACTCGAGCGACGTCGGCCCGCCGGTCGGCGCGGAATCGACGCCCGCCGACTGGCCGGACGACCCTGTCGAGACCGATTCCGAGGCCGAGTCCGCCGTCGAAGCCACGGACGCAAACCCGGCCGAGGTCGACGACGATGCTATTCTCCTCGATGACGACGGCCCGACGAGCGCCGTCGGAGCCGCCGGCGACGATACCACCGACGGCACCGCCGCGGCCGCGACCGACGCCCGATCGGTGACGGCCGAACCCCCGGCCGCCGATCAGGTCGACGCCGACGTCGATTCCGATCCCGACGCGGATTCGGGGACCGGTATCGAGCGAGCCGCGTCCGCGCCGACGCCCGCCGAAAGCGGCGGTGCGCCCGCCGGCGACGTTCCGACCGAATTCTACTGCCCGCGGTGTGACTACGTCGCCGCCGGCGACCGCGGCTCGCTTCGCACCGGCGACATCTGCCCCGACTGCCGGAAAGGCTATCTCAGCGAGCGCGAGCGACAGCGCTAACGCCGACCCACGCGGCCGTCCTCGCCCCTGGTTTGCTCGCTGCTTGCCGCTCCCGAGTCCTGGCCACTCGAGGCGCGATCGGCCGGCGACCGATCGCTCGATCCGACCCATCGGCGTCCCGCGATAGCCGCGGTCTCCACACTCGAGGACCAATCAGACACCCGAAACGTCGGGTATGAAAAGAGGTAAACACTCCGCCGTGTTTCTTCGAGCTATGAAGGAGTACAAGATGCGTCGCGGTGAATATCTCGAGGAGCGAATTCCCGATATGGAGTCGACCGTCGTGGACTACTTCGGCCCCATCTCCGAAACGCAGGAGTACAAGGGCAGCGACCTCTTCGTCATCGGCGAGCCCGACAACCCCGTCTTCGAGAAAGTCGTCGTCGGGACCGTCGAGTACTCCGGCAAGAAGGACAAACTCGCCGTCGAATTCTACGAGCGCGACCCCACCGAACTCGGCCCCGACGAACTCGAGGCCGCCGGCGAAGCCGTCGACGCGAAAAACGACTTCCTGCTCGAGGCGACCGGTCGCGACGCCAAGTCCCGTCGTGACTCGATGAAGCGGACGGTCGAAGACGATCCGGATCACGACTTCGACTAACGAAATTTTTCCCTGCGGGCGCGGCGGAGCCGCGCCCTCGGCAAAATCTTCAAAAGAGCGCGAAGCGCTCTTTTGGACCTCGCGGGATCGAAGATCCCGCTCAGTTTCGATCAAAAGCACTCCTCCCTCCCCTGGCTCGCGGCCTTTGGCCGCTCGCTGTGACGCGGCGCGAAGCGCCGCGCTCTCCGGGTCGGTCGTCGGCCCGCTCGCTTCGCTCACGGCGGGTTCGGTGGAGGGCCTGCCCTTCCCCGGGTCAGCCGACTCACCGCGGATGCGGTGAGCCGGCTTCTCGGCCACGGCCTGCTGTGGACTGCGAACCGCTTCGAAACGGCTTTTATCGCAGCGTCGAATCTCTCGACCGATGGACACACAGGCGTTTCTCGCCGCGACGCTGGCCGCCCACGTCGGATTCGCGATCTTCGTGACTGCTCACGCGTTCATGACCGAGCGCGACGCCGGCAAGTGGCCGTTCGTAACGCTCGCGCTCGGACTGGCCGGCATCGCGGCCTACTTCTTCTACGACGAATCGACCGATTCTGACGGGCGCTAAAATCGGGTCTCGTCTGCGTCGAGGCGATTCCGATGTCGTCAGGCCTCGAGCCGAAGCGAAAATCTGCTTTATTCTACGCGAGGAAGACGTGTCGGGGCCGCTCAGCCAGCACGTCGCGGCCGAACTCGACGGTCTCGGAGAACGCGTCGCTGCGGAAGAACGCCATGGCGTCCTCGCGGGAGTCCCACCGGCTGGCGATGAACATGTCGTTTTCGTCCTCGAGGTTTTCCAAGAGGTCGGTCTTCCGGTGGCCGTCCATGTCGGCGAGGATGCCGGCGACGTCGCCGAAGGTGTCGACGAAGTCGGTTCGGTGTTCGGGTTCGACGGTGTAGAACATCCCCATCGTCCCCCAGGAGTCGCCCTCGTCGTCGCCCGCCTGCCGGACGATATCGGGGAGGTCGGCGAGGAAGCCGGCGGCCGTGCTCGCGGCGCGTTCGGTGTCCCAGAGACTGACGACTGCGGCTTCGGCGTCGTCGCCGCCCGCTCGCGGCTCGTAGACGGCCGTCTTCACGTGCGTATCGTAGTGATCGAAGTTCTCCCGCAATCCGTCGACCTCCTCGAACAGCTCGTCGGCGTCGGCCGCGGAGTAAAGGACGACTGCGTGGACGTCCTCGCCGTGGGGTTGACCGGCATAGACGCCGATATCCTCGAGTTCGCTGCGGAGGTCCTCGTCTTCGTCGTCGCCGTGGCCGTCCGACTCGCCGTCACCGCCGTGGTGATGGTCGCCGGAGTCGCCGTGGTGGCCCTCGGAGTCGCCGCCCCCGTGTGAGTGGCCGTGTCCGTGGTCCGCGCCGCCTTCCTGCGGGACCGATTCGCCCGCGAGGAACGCCCCGAGGTTTGCCGGCGGGAACCGGCGGGCCGAGAGGAATCGACCGAACTCGGCGAAGCGGGAACTCGAGGGATCGAAACGCATCTCGTAGAGCAGTTCCTTCACGTCGGTCGGATCGTCGCCGAACAGGGTGATCCCCCACTCGAAGTCGTCGAGGCCGACGCTGCCGGAGATGATCTGAGTGACCCGGCCGGCGTAGTCCTTGCCGATCTCGCCGTGGTTCGCGAGGTAGTCGGCTCGCTCGTCGAAGGGGAGTTCGTACCAGTTGTGGTCGGGACCGCGGCGCTTGCTCATCGGGTAGAAGCTGAGGAACTCGCTGTCGGGAATCTCCGGCTTGAGCCGCGATTCGATGTAGCGCTCGAGGCCCGTGTCCTCGACCTCCGCGTCCTCGTCGAAGTAGTCCTCGGACATGTAGCCCGAGACCTCCGTCACCGAGAGATAGGAGTCGGCCCGTTCGGTGAACTCGGCGAGGGCGGTGTGTTCGAACCGCCGCTCGAGGGTGTCGATGTCGTCGAGCGTCGGCCGCAGGTGGAGCACGAGCAGGTCGGCCTTGTGGCCGAGCACCGAGAACGTGGCCGACTCGCCCGCGTCGGCGTTGTCGACGGCCTCGCAGGACGCGAGGTAGTCGATACCCTCGTCGATCGCCTGCGAGCGTCGCCGCTCGGGAGCACCTCGCCAGGCGTCCCAGTCGATCGACCGGAAGTCGTGCAGAACGTACCAGCCTTCCTCCGTCTGTGGCGGTCGCCGTCGTTCCATAAACGAGGGTTGGGACGGGGACGCTAAGAAGGGCCGGGTTTCCGCTCTGTTCTCTTCGCTCCGCCGCGTCGGTCCCCAGCAAGAGCGCGCCGAATTCACCGCTCTCGGCGACCAGTTCGACGGTTTCGGACGCGACCGAAACGCTTTACGTCCACCCGTTTAACTCTCGAGATATATGCGGAAAAGCGGGCCGCCGAAGGGACTCATCGCCTATCTCGTCCTCGAACTTCTCGAGGAGAAGCCACGCTACGGCTACGAGATTCTCAAGGAAATTCGGGACATCAGCGGCGGTCACTGGGAACCCTCCTACGGCTCGGTCTACCCGATCCTCTACAAGTTCGAGGAGAAGGGGTGGGCCGAACGCATCGAGCGTGCGGACGAACCGGACCGGAAGTACTTCGAACTCACCGCCGAAGGGCAGGCCGAACTCGAGGAGCGCCGCGAGAGCGGGTCGGAGAAGGCTCGGGACTTCGCCGACGTGATCCTGGGTTTCTTCCACGTCTACGCGGCGTTCTCGACGGACGACCGGTTCGAGATCCCGGAGCTGGACGGCGAGTGGCACTTCGACGAAGAGTTCAGCCGCTGGGTCGTCGAACAGGTCGTCCGCCACTACGAACACTACTTCGATACCGAGTTCGACCGGATCGACGAGACGGCCGAGGAGTTCTACGAGCGCCACGGCGTCGACACGGACGACTGACCCGATAGACCGACCCTCTCAGGTGCGTGCGGACGACCGGACTAGTTCTGCCGCGCTCGGACCGAGCAACCGTACCGGATACGGCACAAAAACACCGGCCTCGAGCCGGATTCCGGTTCGGGCTCGATCAGTTCCCGAGCAGTTGCGGCCCGAACAGCAAGAGCAGGAAGCTCACGAGCATCGTCACGCCGATCGCGGTCGTCACCAGCCGGACCATTCCGCGGGTCGCGTCGACCGGTAACCGGGAGACGATCGCCTCGGTGCTCGTCCGGAGGATGTGGCCGCCGTCGAGCGGGAACGCCGGAATGCAGTTGAAGAAGCCGAGCTGGACGTTGATCCAGCCGGTCCAGAACAGCAGGTTCGCGAGGACGAAGACGGTCCCGTCGCCGAACGCGCCGAGCATCCCCTGCGCTTCGTAGAAGTTCTGAATCCCGCCCGTGAAGCCGGCGAAATTGAACGGCATCGCACCGCTGACGCCAATGACCGGCAGCATGAGCGCGATCGCGATCTTGCCGAGGAAGGAGTCGGTGATCGGCCCGAACCGGGTCTCGCCGTCACCGCCCAGCAGTCCCAGATACTCGTCTGCGGGATAGAGTTGGACGCCGAGATCACTCACCTCGATTCCCGACATCCCTCGCTGTCCTTGAATCCCGAGGAACCCGGTATCCGCTCGAGGATGCTCGTCGAGCGTGACGGTGTACGCCTCGCGTTCGTCGCCGAAGTAGCCCGCTACCTCGACCTGCTGGTCGGGTTCGCTGTCCTCGAGCATGGCCGCGAGGTCGTCGTACTCGTGGACTCGCTCGCCGTCGAACCGGGTGATGACGAACGTTTCGTCGGTCGGGCCGGTCTCGCGTTCGAGCGGGCCGTCGTCGGCGACCGAAACCGCCGCGCCGATCGTCACCTCGCGCTCGGTCCGCTCGTCGCCGTTCGCGGGATCGATCGTCAGCGTGACTCGCTCGCTGTCACCGACGGCGTCTTCGAAGCCGCGTTCGGTCGCAACCTGCTGGCCGTCGACCGCGCGGATTTTGTCGCCGGCAGCGAGTTCAGTCGGTCCGTTCTCCATCGCCGCGGTCACGAGCAGCGACCGATCGACAGGGATCGTCTCCTCGCCGTTGAGTTCGACGGAGACCTGCTCGCCCCCGGTCGCCTCGAGCCGATCCGCGAGATCGTCGTTGCCCTCGACCGCGGTGCCGTTGATCGCCGTGATGCGATCGTTCGGCTCGATTCCCGCGTCTGCGGCCGGGGAATCCTCCGCGACGCCGCCGACCGCGGCACCGGGTGCGACGCCGATCGCGCCGACGATCGGCCCGAACAGCAGGGCGAAGGCAAGCAGCGTGATCGCGAAGTTGTTCGTGACGCCGGCGGCAAACATCCGCGTCTGACCGCCACGGGAGGCCGATTTGCTACTCTCTTGATCGGGTTCGACGAACGCGCCGACGGGGAGGATCGCGAGCATCGCGACCCCCATCGAGTCGATATCGATGTCCTCCACCCGACAGAGCAGGCCGTGGCCCCCCTCGTGGACGACGAGGCCGACGAGTAACCCGAAGACGATGCCGGGCGTGGCCGACAGCGGCAGAAAGTCGTTGACCCCGGGGATGACGAGAACGTTGTGAGGCTGTCTGGCGGCGGACCCCGCCGGTTGCGGTGAGGTAAGCGCGACCATCGCCACGCGGATCAGCACGGCGAACATGCTGATCATCACGACGAGCGCGATGCCGACGCCGAAGTTCGACCACGCTCGCCAGAACCGTTTCGGCCGTGCAAGCCGGTCGAGCAGCGCCCGCCCGCGTTTCGTGTGGAACGTGAGAATCGGCCCCTGCGTTCCGATGTAGTCGGGGAGATACCCGCCGTTTCGGAGCCCGACGACCGCGAGCCAGTAGAGGAGGAGCCCGAGCAGAACCCACGTGAGGAGTTCCGAGCCGTAGATTGCGGGCGGCGAGACGACAGCGAAGGAACCGTGATCCATCGTTACCCTCTCCGGGCGGCGTTCTCAAATGACTTTTGTCTATCGGACTGGTCGGCGTCGTCAGCGTTCTCGCCGGAGTCGCCCGACGACGAACTCCCGATCGACCTTCGCGAGGAACGGCCCGAGCTTCGGCCCCTGCTCTTCGTCGAAGAACAGCCGGTAGCCCGCCGCGAAGAAGTCGCCGACGTCGACGTCGTGGCGTCTTGCCGTCTCGTAGATCTCGCCCTGAATATCCTCGGGATCGTGGCCCGCATCGATGAAATCGGCGAGTTCGGCCAGCGCGGCTTCGGTGTCCGCGTCGAAGTCGTGTGCCGGAATCTCGGTGCGCTTGAGTTCGTAATCGAACTCGTTGCCGGTTCGTCGCGCCCAGTTGCGCGCCTGCTCGACGCGCTCGAGCGCCCCTTCGACGGCCCACTCCGGGGCGTCTTCGGGAATGTGGCCCTCCCGCCGGGCGATCTCCTCGCGCAGGTCGGGGTCGTCGGTCATCCCGAGCACCGCGGCGAAGGTGTAGGGCAGTCGAATCCGCTCTTCGCGCGGCTCCTCGACGACGAACGGGTAGACCCGCTCGGCGAAGGCCTGTTCGTCCTCGCTCGCGTCGACCTCGCCGAAGTAGGTCGCCTCGAGCCGGTCGAACTCGTCGACCAGTTGGTCGAGGCGTTCGATGCTGAAGTCCCGGGCCTTCACGGGATCCTTCGCAAAGAAATAGCGCAGTACCTCGGGCTCGAGCAACTCGAGGACATCCGAGACCAGGATCACGTTGCCCGCGGAGGAGGAGAAGGGCTCGCCATCGAGGGTGAACCACTCGTAGACCATCGGTACCGGGGGTTCGATCTCGAGGACGTTGCGGGCGACGTCTTGGCCGCTGGGCCAGGAGCCCTCGGCGTGGTCCTTGCCGAAGGGCTCGAAGTCGACGCCGAGGAGCTGCCACTGGGCGGGCCACTCGAAGCGCCACGGGAGTTTGCCTTCCCGTAGCGTCGCGGTACCCTCGTGGCCACAGCCGTCGATCGTCTGGTCGCCGGCGTCCATGTCGGTACACTCGTAGTCGACGGTCGCCGTGTCCCCGTCCAGATCGACGCTCGTCACCGTCTCCGTGATCTTGCCACACTCCTCGCAGATCGGGTTGAACGGCACGTACTCGCCGTTTACGTCGACCTTGTCCTGATACTTCGAGAGGACCTCGCGCGCCCGATCCCGGTGCTCGAGGACGAACCGAGTCACGTCCTCGAACTCGCCGGACTCGTAGCAGTCGGTGTTCGAGACCAGTTCGATCGGCACGTCGAGGGCGTCGGCGCTGTCCTGAATGATGGTCGCGAAGTGGTCGCCGTAGGAGTCACAGCAGCCGAAGGGGTCCGGAATGTCCGTGTAGGGTGCGCCGAGGTTGCGGCCGAGCGCGCCGGCGTCGACCTCGCCGAGATCGACGAGGTTCCCCTCGAGGTCACAGAGCGTGCGGGGCAGTCCGCGGAGCGGGTCGCGGTCGTCGGCGGTGAAGACCTGCCTGACCTCGTGACCCCGGTCGCGCAGCACTTCGGCGACGAAGTAGCCGCGCATGATCTCGTTGACGTTGCCCAGGTGGGGAACGCCCGACGGCGAGATGCCGCCCTTGATGACGATCGGCTCCTCGGGGTTGCGGTCCTCGATGCGGTCCGCGACCGTATCCGCCCAGAACGCGTGGCGCGTCTCGCTAGCTTCCTCGCTCTGGAGCGTGTAGGGACTGATCGCGTCCGACTCCGGCGTGTCTGCCGCGTCTCCATCCGCGTCGTCGTCGGCGCTCATCGTTCGTCGCTCGCCCAGTAGGTCGGTTCCGCGCCAGCGCCTTCGGGGACGATATCAGTGCCCTCGTGGTCGCCGTGGCGAACCGCGCGGGCGATCCGGTCGGGGTCCGTGCCGTCGAGGACGATCGTTCGCATCCCCGAGCGCTCGATGATCTTCGCCGCCAGCAGGTCCACGGGCGCGGACGCGCCGGCGTTCATCTCGAGCCCGGCGATGGCGTCGACCAGGTCCGCGGCCGAGAGGCTGTCGTACTTGGTCGCGTCGTCGTCCTCGTTGGGATCGGCGCTGTAGACGCCGGGGACGCTCGTGGCGTAGACGAGCAGGTCGGCGTCGATGTACTCCGCCAGCGCGGCCCCGACAGCGTCGGTGGTCTGGGCCGGCGCGACGCCGCCCATGATGCAGATGTCGTCCCGCCGGAGCGCCTCGCTGGCCTCCTCGTAGTCGAGTGCGGGCGCGGTCACGGACTCCTCGCTCAGCGCGGCGATCAGCAGCCGGGCGTTGAGTCGCGTCACGTCGATCCCCAACTGATCGAGTTCGATTTCGTTCGCCCCGAGGTCTCGAGCGGCCCCGATGTACTCGCGAGCGACGCCGCCGCCCCCGACGACGGCACCGATCCGACACCCCTCCGAAATGAGGTCTTCGATGACGGCTGCGTGCTCGGCCACCCGGTCCGCCCCGGGCTCGGGGACGAGGACGCTGCCGCCGATAGAGACGACCACTTTCATACTACCCCGGTGTAGCGGAGTTGCTATCTTAAGGGTTGTCAACTGCCCGGATGGCGTGGTGACACATCCCTCGAGCGACTGGCGAGGAGCCGTTCGTCGCCGCGAAATCGCGTCTCGATCTCACTCCTCGAGCGACAGGACCAGCGCGTCACCGTCGCGGTCGAACTCGGTCCCGAACGGAGCCGATAGCGTTCGCATCCGCTCGCGGGACCACGCGGCCGCCTGCGGGCTCGCCTCGCGGACCGCACAGTCCTCGATTTCGGTTGGATGCAGCCGGAGTTCGGTCGGCCGGCCGTCGGGAGTCACCGCGAGGACGAACAGGAAACTCCGGTCGTTTCGCAACTCGTCGTCGACCCGGTAGTCGTCGACGAAATCGCCCGCGTCGTAGATGATCGGGCTCCCCTCGTGGACCTCGATCCCCTGAAAGACGTGAGCGCTGTGGCCGTGGACGACGTCGACGCCCGCGTCGACCAGCCAGCGGCCGAACTCGCGGAACGATTCGGGCGGCTCCGTCACCATGTTCGGCCCCCAGTGCAGCGAGGCGACCACCAGATCAGGATTCGTCTCGCGTGCGCGCTCGAGAGCGTCCCGAACGAGCCGTTTCGTCTCCGGATCGTCGACATCGTCGTCGGGCGTCCGACTGCGCGAGTCGCGTCGCGACTCGTCGATTTCGATCCGAGCCGTGCCCGGCGATTCCTCGTCCGCGGCGTACTCGGGCGTGTTGTCCGTCAGCGAGACGACCGCCATGTCGAGCCCATCGTCGCTGTCCGTCTCCGACCCAGCGGCGTCCGCTTCGGAGCCGCCAATCGTCCGCACCGCCGGCTCGAGCGCCTCGTCGATCGTCTCTCCTGCACCCGCACGACCGATCCCGGCCTCGTCGAGCACCTCGAGGGTATCGCGCAGCGCGACTTCCTCGTAGTCCAGCACGTGATTGTTCGCCAGCGCACAGACGTCGACGCGCGCGCTCGAGTGCGGGGACCGCCCAGTCGGGATCCGCCCGGAAGTGAAACGGGCGGCGGGTGCGCTGCCACTCTCGGCCGCGCGTCGAGAGCACGCACTCGAGGTTGCTCACCAGCCCGTCCAGTTCGTGCAGTCGCTCGAGGACCGTTCCCCACACCGCATCGACGGACCGACCGCGCTGGCGGTCGTCGACCAGCCGTCCGAACATCACGTCGCCCGTGAAGCCGATTCGGAGGGACATAGGCGAGCGTTCGTGGTGCATGTGCAAAATTCCGGGAGACGATCGTCGGGCCGTTCTCCGGTAGCGATGGCCGACCACCGATGAAGCCGCGGGACTGGACGGCTGTACGTGGTGCCGACTGCGGGAAGCGGCGCGCAGTGCCATGTGGGACTGGAGGCGGACAGTGGCGGATGGGACTGGAGACGTGCGGTTGCTGGGCGGTGGCGGCGTGCGGTGCTGGGTGGGACTGAAAGGGGCGCGCTGGGCGGGCGTCTCGCGCCCGCCCAGCGCGGGGCTTTCTCGGCGACAGCTACAAAGTCCGACCTGCCCATAGCTCGACTATGCACGTACTCGGTGTTCGCGAGGAGGGGGCCGACGGCGACGCGCTCGAGTCGGTTGTCGATCGGGTCGTCGACCGGCTCGCCGAACGGGGGCGCGTCGGCGTCATCAGATACGACGCGACGATTGCGGACGGAACGCACGCGCGCGAATCGACCACGCTCGGCGGCGACGTCACTTACGACCTCGGCGTCGACGGCGACTGGACCGCCTCGGGGACGGGGCTGTCCGTCGCCGACGCGCTCGACAGGCTGGCGACCGACTGCGAGTACGCCGTCGTCAGCGGCGCGCCGACGCTCCGGTATCCGTCGATCGTCGTGGGGTCGGCCAGCGACGAGCACGAACCCAACGAGAGTGTCCTCGCAACCGTTCGCGGCCCCGCCGACCTTGATTTCGACGCCCTCGTGACGAGCCTCGAGTCGACCGAACCCCACGAGACCCTCGAGTCACTGGTGGCCCGTCTCAAGCGCTCGCCGCGGGCCGACCGCGCGGGCGCGATCGCGACGTTTACCGGCCGCGTCCGAGCCAAAGACAGCGCGGACGACGCGCGCACGCAGTACCTCGAGTTCGAGAAGTACGAGGGCGTCGCCGACGAGCGGATGGCGGCCCTCGAAGCCGACCTCGAGGCCCGAGACGACGTGTTCGACGTCGAACTCTATCATCGAACGGGGATCGTCGAGGACGGCGAGGACATCGTTTTCGTCGTCGTGCTCGCGGGCCACCGCGAGCAGGCGTTCCGGACCGTCGAAGACGGCATCAACCGGCTAAAAGACGAGGTGCCGCTGTTCAAGAAGGAAGTGACAGTCGAGGACGAATTCTGGGTCCACGAACAATCCTGACCGTTACATTCGTTCGCCGAGCCAGCTGAAATAGCGGAACGGTCGGAGAAGACGATAGTGTATTGCTCGTTGTGGTTGGATCCGCGATAATGAGTTAGAAGTGGTTTTAAAACGTCTAGATCCCTATCGAGCAACGGTTAATAGTCTTCTAATACGGAATAAAACGTCTATTACCCCCCAGATCGTTGAACACAATCGAAATGCCACTAACGATCCACCCTTTATAACAGATCTCCCCCACAAGGAGGTGATGTCGATGAGCACGACAGCCCAACCCTCCACGGAAAGCAAAGAACACCGCCTCAAACGCTACCTGCGCGACCGAGCTGAAGACGGGGAGCTGTACTTCAAAGGCAAGTTCATCGCGGACGATGTCGACATGTCCCCCAAAGAAATCGGCGCACTGATGGCGAAGCTCTCGGGATCGGTCACCGACCTCGAGATCGAGAAGTGGTCGTACACGAGCGCGACTACGTGGCGCGTCGCCCCCGCCTGATCTCGAACCAGTCGCGACTGCAGTCGAAGCACCGACCGAGTATCCCCGCATTCCTCCCGGTCCGTGCCGGCGCGTCGTCGACGCCATCCGGCACGACCATCCCTTACCGACGCCGGTGCGTCGTCGACGCCATCCGGCACGACCATCCCTTACCGACGCCGGTGAGACGCCGTCGTCGCTTTCTTCGCCGCAGATCACGTGTTCCCAGCAGCGCCGCCCGCCGTCGCTTCCGCCGCCTGCAGTCGATTTTGCCGCCGCTCGAGTCGCGGCTCCTCGACCTCGGTCTCGGAAACGGCCGCCCCTGCCGACGGCAGTCGATTTATACCCGGTGACGATGAACCTCCGGTGATGGAGGACATCGATCGGTCCGGATTCGGCACGGCGGGGCGCGGCGGGCCCTCGCTCGAGGACGGGCCGCCGATCGATCGCATCGAGTCGGTGTTTGCGGTCTATGAGGTACAGCGACGGGACGGCCGGCTGATCTATTACGGCGACCCGTTGACCCGGCCGGAGCGAGTGATCAGCGAACTCTGGTCGGAGTTCCGCGAGCGCGGCTACGACGCCACCCTTGAAACCCGCCACGGCGAGTACGTACTCGTTGCCGAACCGACCAGCGTCGGGGTCGACGGGATTCCGTGGACGAACGTCTTCTTGCTGCTGGCGACGATCGGGTCGACGCTGTTCGTCGGGGCGTGGTGGTGGTACCCCTCGCTCGACCCGTTCGCGAGTCCGATCGATATCGTCCACGCGTGGCCCTTCTCGCTTGCGATCCTCGGCGTGCTCGGCGTCCACGAGATGGGCCACTACGTCATGAGCCGGTACCATCAGGTCGACGCCTCCCTTCCCTATTTCATCCCGGTGCCGACGCTCATCGGGACGATGGGGGCGGTCATCAGGATGAAGGGCCGAATGCCCGACCGTAAGGCGCTGTTCGATATCGGCGTCGCCGGCCCCCTCGCTGGACTGGTCGCGACGGTCGTCGCGACCGTGATCGGGCTTCACCTGCCGCCCGTAACCGTCGACCCGGCCCTACTCCAGAACCCCGACGCGGTTCGGATCGAACTGGGCTATCCCCCGCTGCTCGAGTTGCTCGCGGCCGGGTTCGACCAGCCGCTGTACAGAGACGATCCGGCGACGGGCGTGAATCCGGTCGTCATCGGCGCGTGGGTCGGGATGTTCGTCACGTTCCTCAATTTGATCCCGGTCGGGCAACTCGACGGCGGCCACATCCTCCGAGCGATGGCCGGCGAGTTCCAAGAGACGATCGCGGCGATCGTTCCGGGCGCGCTGTTTGCCCTCGCCGGTTACCTCTATTACGTCCAAAACCACACCCTGAACACGGTTTTCGTCTGGATTCTCTGGGGGCTGTTGACCACGGTGTTTGCGTCGATCGGCCCGGCGACGCCGATGCGAGACGAGCGGCTGGGTTCGGGTCGGGTCCTCCTCGGAATCGTGACCTTCGGACTCGGCCTACTCTGTTTCATGCCGATCCCGGTCATGATCATCGAGTAACGACGCACGGGCGCGATTGGTTTATTTTTCCGGTCCGTTCGAGCGAGTGTCGGGCTGAGAAAGTGGTCTTGCTTTAGCCGTGCGTATAGCCCCGATCTGCGAGCGCCTCGCCGTCCATCGTGACGCCGTCGCCGGCCTCGCGGACGGACCCGATCGCAGCCAACGGGACATCGGTCGCGTCTCGAACCGCGGACAGTGCCTCCTCGGGGAGCGTCGCGACGAGTTCGAAGTCCTCGCCGAAGGTCGTCGCGAGCTCGAGTGCCTCGCCGTCGTCGGCGACCTCGCGGACGGCGTCGTCGATCGGCACGCGGTCGGACTCGATCGCGAACCCGCAGTCGCTGGCCTCGGCGAGCTGGTGGAGCGAGCGGGCGAGTCCGTCGCTCGAGTCCATCATCGCGGTCGCGTGCGGGGCGAGTCCCTGCCCGGCGGCGATCCGGGGCTCGAACCGAAACAGGTCGTTCGCTCGATCCGTGCGGCCGCGATCGAACAGGCGAAGCGCGGCCGCGCTCCGGCCGAGGGTGCCGGTGACACAGACGACGTCGCCGGGGCGAGCGCCGCTTCGCGGGACGGGATCGTCGGTCCGGCCGATCGCGGTCGTCGAGACGGTGAACTCGTCGTGCCCGTCGAGGTCGCCGCCGACGTACTCGGTGTCGACCCGCTCGCAGACATCGCTCGCGCCGCGAACGAACGCGAGCAGTTCGTCGCGGTCGAACGTCGGCGCGGCGTAGGCGGCGACCGCGGCCGTGGCCGGTGCGCCCATCGCCGCCACGTCCGACAGGGACGCGCCGACGGCGCGCCACCCGGCCGTATACCGGGTCGTCCCCGCTGGGAAATCGGTTCGATCGTGGAGCATATCCGTCGTCACGACCAGCCCGTCGACGACCGCCGCATCGTCGCCGGCCGCCGCGAGTTCGTCCGACAGGAGCGCCAGGGCGGCGCGTTCGTCCATACCTCCCGTTTTGACTCGAGGGCGAAAAACGGTCCGGGCCGGCGCGGGGCTGCCGCGATACGATGGTCTTAAATGCCGCGGACGGAAATCACACGCCAATGGCTACGATGTACGACGTTCCGGCGGACGACCTCATCGAGGCGCTCGCCGACGATCTCGCGGATCGACTCGAGGAACCGGACTGGGGCCAATTCGCCAAGAGCGGCGTCGCAAACGAGCTCCCGCCCGAACAGGACGACTTCTGGGCCACCCGCGCCGCGAGTCTCCTGCGCAAGGTCGCCGACCGCGGCCCCGTCGGCGTCGAACGACTCTCGACGGAATACGGCGGCGCGAAGAGCGGTTCCAACCGCTATCAGGTCGCCCCCGACAAGCGTGCCGACGGCTCGAAGAACCTGATCCGAACGATCCTCCAGCAACTCGAGGAGGAAGACCTCGTCGAGACCGCAGAGGGTCAGGGTCGCCGAATCACCCCCGAGGGTCGCAGCCTGCTCGACGACACCGCCGGCAGCGTCCTCGAAGACCTCGACCGACCGGAACTCGAGCGCTACGCGTAACGCCGTTCACGTCGCACTGTTTTCGCATCGATTTCGCCGCCCAGAGCGACGCTTCCGTCGTCCTTGACATCCTCCCCGCCCGAAGGGCGAGGATTCCCACGTTGGAATATTACGGTCTACGACGTGACCCGTTCTTGAGGTGCGAACGCACCAGTTTCCTTGTCAAACAGGAACGTCGATGGCTGTGCCAACCAGCCGTTACTCCTATCACCGTCCTCAGAACGCTTCGCGTTCTGATGTGCGGACGAGACGCAAAGCGTCTCGTCAACGCCATCCGTGACGGGACTCGGAGATACTTTCTGCCGAATGTTCTCAGCACCGTTCACATCAGCGTTCGCCACCAAACCGCACTCATCGCACACATACAACCCACGTTCAACACGGTTAGCCTTGCGTTCCCGACTACAGCACGAGCACGACTTCGACGTACCCCGCTCGGGTACATCCTCAACTGAGATTCCTTCCATCTCGGCCTTGTATTCGAGGAGGTCGGTAAACCGGTCGAACGCCCACGAGTGCAAGTCGAGGTTGCCGTGTTTCCCCCAGTTTTTCGACTCGCCGTTCTCTTCGTCCTCGCGGATGCCAGAGAGGTCGCCTACCACAATCGTTCCAACACCCTCCTCAACACATCGCTGCACGATGTGTTTCGAGAGGGCGTGGAAGTAGTGGGTGCGCCGCCGAGACTTCTTCTGGTTTAGCCGCGTGGCCTGCTCGGAATTCGAGTCGTCACAACGAGCGATGCGCTTACTGAAGTAGTAGTTGTCCTGCTTCAGACAGTTCAGCGGATACAGTTCGCTGTGACCGTCCTCGTAGGCTAGTGCGGCGAAGTTGTTGATTCCGAGGTCAACCCCTACGGTCTTCTCACCGGGTGACTCGGCCACTTCAACTTCGACTTTGCACACGAAGTGCAGTTCCCATTCATCCCCTGTCCAAACGGCCCTGACTTGTTGAACGCTCTCCACCGTGGAGAGGTCAATATCGGGGCGGGTCTGGTACTCGCAGAGGATGAAATCTGACCAGTATTCCTTGAGGTTTGAGCCTTTGCTGAGTCGGACGCGGTTGTACTGGGTGTCGAGTTTGAAGCCTTTGTTCTTGAATGTGACCGTGCTTCGTGGGTGTTCGTCGCCGTGTTTGCGGTATCCGGGCGGGTTCGCTCTCGTGTCTCCGTTGCGTCGTTTGCTGTACCAGCCGTTGAACGCCTCAGCGAGTTCTTGAAGAACGCGCTGACTTGACTGAGAATGTAGGTCATCATAGCGTTCGTGCGACTTGAGGTACGCGGTGAGTTCGTCGTGTTCTGGAATGTAGTCGAGTTCATCCCAGACGCGACTGATTGTCCACCGTCCGACATTCCAGAGTTTGGACGCGGCGAACCCAAGCGAATCGAGGTCGTCGGACACCCGGGACTGGTTCCTGATGAAAGCAGTGTAGGTGCGGGTGACGACCTGTTTCGCCATACGTAACCTATGTTGATAAATCTACTTGAAAGTATGGATTACGCGGCGTGGAATATCCTACCGTGCCGTCGAACGGTGGTATGTGTAGGATATTGTCGGATTCATCCCCGCCCTGAAAGGCGGGGCTTTCTCCTTGGCTTCCCGTAATCATTTTCCCGCCCGCCGGACAAGTATGGAACACCCATGAGTGGCTCACCGGACGAGGAGAAACTCGAGGAGCTCCGACAGAAGAAAATGGAGCAGCTACAGGACCGCGCCGAATCCCAGGGCGAGGGCGGACAGGAGGCCGCACAGCAACAGGCCGAGGCCCAGAAGAAGGCCGTGTTGCGCCAGCACCTGACCGACGACGCCCGCAAGCGGCTCAACACCGTCAAGATGAGCAAACCCCAGTTCGGCGAGCAGGTCGAGCGACAGGTCGTCAGTCTCGCCCGCAGCGGCCGGGTTCAGGGGAAAATCGACGACGACAAGATGAAACAGCTCCTCAAGGAGCTGAAACCCGACTCGCAGAGCTTCGACATCCAGCGACGGTAATGGAGCTCGGACTGCTCTACAGCGGCGGCAAGGATTCGACGCTCGCCGCGCTCTTGCTCGAGGAGTTTTACGACGTGACGCTGCTGACGGCTCACTTCGGCATCAGCGACGACTGGAAACACGCCCGCGAGACAGCCGACGCCGCCGGCTTCGACTTCGAACGCCTCGAGTGCGACCCTAAGGTCGCCGAGGACGCCGTCGACCGGATCCGCGAGGACGGCTTCCCGCGAAACGGCATTCAACTGGTCCACCAGCACGCCTTGGAGCGACTCGCCGCCCGGGAGTTCGACGCCATCGCGGACGGGACGCGGCGCGACGACCGCGTTCCGACGGTATCGCGAGCGCAGGCCCAGAGCCTCGAGGACCGACACGGCGTCGACTACATCGCGCCGCTGTCGGGCTTTGGCCGGTCGGCGGTCGACCGGCTCGTCGAGTCGCGACTGGACGTGATCGTCGGGCCGAGCGAGGAGATCGACAGGGCCGATTACGAGGCCGAACTGCGGACGCTGCTCGCCGAAGAAGACGGTCCCGGAGCGATCGGGGAGTGCTTCCCCGATCACGATCAGACGTACGTGACACAAGTCCGCTGACGCGAACGCAGCGATGGCGCTTGGCCAGCCGCCGATCGGCCGGGTCGATCGACCGGTCGATGCCCGTTCTCAGCCGCCGCGGGTGAACTCGAACCGGGCCCCGCCGGACTCGCTTTCGGTGATCGCGACCTGCCAGCCGTGTGCGTCCGCGATGGCGCGGACGATCGCGAGGCCGAGTCCCGACCCCTCCTCGGCGGTCGAGTACCCCTGCTCGAGGACTTCGTCGCGCTCGTCTTCGGGGATGCCGGGCCCGTCGTCGGCGACGAAGAAGCCGCCGTCGCAGGGGCCGACGCGGATGTGGACGTCCTCGCGGCCGTGTTCGATGGCATTTCGATAGAGGTTCTCGAAGAGCTGTTTCGCCCGGAGCGGGTCGACCTGTAGCGTCCGATCGCCGACCGTTTCGTAGGTGGCCGTCTCAGTCTCGACGACCGTCCACGCGTCGCTCGCGAGTTCGACCAGCGGGACCTCGTGGGGGTCCTCGACCTGGGTTCCGCTCCGGGCGACCGAAAGGGTCTCCTCGATCAGTTCGTCCATCCGGGACAGCGCCGCGTCGACCTCCTGTAGGTGCTCCGGATCGCCGCTCGTAAACGCCGCGCGGAGCCGCCCCTGCGCGACGCTGAGCGGATTCCGCAGGTCGTGGCTGACGACGCTTGCAAACTCCTCTAAGCGCGCGCTCTGGCGTTCGGCCTCGCGGACGGCGGCCCGCTGTTGGATCTCGTAGACGCCGGCGACGGTCCCCGCGCCGACTCCGACCGTCCCGCCCATCAGAAGCAGGTACAGCGGCGCTCTAGCACCGGTTCCCTCGAGATACAGCACGTAGAGGTGAAGTGCGGTCACGAGCACCGCGGCGAGGAAACCGCCGAGTCCGTAGCCGAAGACGGTGAATCGGTCCCGCGTCGACACGTCTCGGGACACCAGCCAGCGATCGGCGGAGACGACCGCCGTGGCGGCCACGAGCGGAAAGACGCTCTCGAGGATGGCGCGAGTCGAGACGTGCTCGAGGGCGAGGCGAGCGCCGATGATCGCCGCGAGGAAGAGGCCGAGCGCGGAGAGCGGCGAAACCGGCAGTTGTTCGCCGATCTCGGCGACCCAATCGTCGTCGGCCACGCGTTGCACAGTCGCCTCTTGGCGCAGGTCGGTATCAAGTTACGGGACGGTCTCAAGGCCGGGGGTCTCGAACTAACGAGGTCGCGGCCTGAAGCAAACGTCCGACGACCGGCGGTCGCGGCGGCCGTGTCGGAACGAAAGGATAGAAGTTCGCCGTCCCCGAACGAGTTCCCATGTACGACCGGATCAAGGGCTTTCGTGACTTCTATCCCGGCGAGATGTCCGCACGGCGGGCAACGATCGATGTCTTAGAGGAGACCGCCCGCGAGTACGGCTTCCGGGAGATCGGAACGCCGGCCTTAGAGCGCGCGGAGCTGTGGACCGACAAGAGCGGCGACGATATCGTCGACGAACTCTACTCGTTCGAGGATCAGAGCGGCCGCCACGTCACGATGACCCCCGAACTGACGCCGACCGTCGCCCGGATGGTCGTCGCGAAACAGCAGGAGCTGTCGAAGCCGATCAAGTGGGTCTCGACGCGCCCGTTCTGGCGCTACGAACAGGTCCAGCAGGGCCGCTACCGCGAGTTCTACCAGACCAACGTCGACATCTTCGGCTCCTCGGAACCCGAGGCCGACGCCGAGATCCTGGCGTGGGCCGCCGACGCCCTGACCGGCCTCGGGCTCACCGACGAGCACTTCGAGTTCCGCATCTCTCACCGCGATATCCTCGGCGGCGTCCTCGAGAGCTACGATACCGAAGTCGACACCGAGGCGGCGATCCGCGCGGTCGACAAGTCCGACAAGATCTCGCAGGTCGAGTACCACGACCTGCTGATCGACGCGGGACTCACCGCCGAGCAGGCCGCCGAGTTCGACGACCTCATCGCCGAGGGCGACCTCGAGGCGGTCGAATCGTTCGCCGACACCGAGCGCGTGACCGCGGCGGTCGAAAACCTCCAGAACGTGCTCGCCGCCGCAGAGGACTTCGGTGCCCGCGAGTACTGTACGATCTCGCTCGAGACGGCCCGCGGACTGGACTACTACACGGGCGTCGTCTTCGAGTGCTTCGACTCGGCCGGTGAGGTTTCGCGGTCGATCTTCGGCGGCGGTCGCTACGACGACCTGATCGAAGGCTTCGGCGGACAGCCGACGCCCGCGGTCGGCGTCGCCCCGGGCCACGCGACACTGCCGCTCCTGTTACAGCGGGCGGGCGTCTGGCCCGAGGAGGAAGTGACGACGGACTACTACGTCCTGCGGGTCGGCGAGACGCGCTCGGAGGCCGCGCGGATCTCTCGAGCGCTCCGCGACCGGGGTCACGTCGTCGAGACCGACGTCGCCGGCCGCTCGTTCGGCGCGCAACTTGACTACGCCGACTCGATCAACGCCGAGACGGTCGTCATCGTCGGCGAGCAGGATCTGGCGAACGACGAGGTGACGATCAAGGACATGGAGTCGGGCGACCAGACCCAGGTGCCGGTCGACGAGTTCCCGGGCGACCGCGAGCGGCCGACGTTCGAGGATCTGGCCTGACGGATCGACCGGCGACGCCGCGCGAGCGACTCCCCTCTCTTCCTCTTAAAGTCCCTCCATCGCGTGGTGGTTTCGACGCCGCTCCCGATAAACGGGAACTGAGGGCGGTATTAACATTCCAGAGCGACAATCCTCAATCGAGAGGTGACGACCAATGTCTACTAACGAAGCCACCGTTCAATGGCTCGGCAGGCGGGAAGAGTTCGAGTACGCCGATTCGGTCGCCGGCTACACGCTGGTGGCGGTGCGGCTACTCGTCGGGTACTGGTTCCTCCACTCGGCCTGGGGGAAGTTCGCGTTCGTCGCTGGAGAGCCGTTTAACGCGGCGGGCTACCTGCAAAACGCCCAGTCGCCCATCGCCGGCCTCTTCGAGGTCGTCGCCGGGACGCCGTGGCTGCTCGAGGTCACGAACGTGATGATCCCCGTCGGCGAATTCCTCATCGGATTAGGGCTCATCTTGGGCGCACTCGTCCGGCTGGCCGCCTTCTTCGGCGGCGTCCTGATGGTGCTGTTCTATCTGGGCAACGCCGACTGGGCGAACGGCTACGTCAACGGCGACCTGCTCGGATTCGTCATGTTCGTGCTCATCGGCGTCTTCGCCGCGGGCCGCATCCTCGGCGTTGACGCCTATCTCGAAGAGACCGAGTTCGTCCGCCGTCGGCCGCGGCTTCGATACCTCCTCGGCTGATCGCGGGCAGTCTCCGTTACCGCTCTCGCTTTTTCGACGGGCCGCGCCGTTTCGTTGCATCGCTCGTTCGTTCGTCAGGCTCGGCTACGCGTTCGTCAGGCCCGCGGGTCCGTTCGTCGACATCGCTCGAGGAATCGGGCCGCTCGTCGGCCGGAAACCGGTCGTCCGCGTCACGTCGCTCGACCGGCGAGTGACCGGTCTCGACGAAGTGGTCGATCATCGCCCGGCTGAGTTCGCTCGCGTCGGCCCCGTCGGCTCGGTACCGCCACTCACACTCGCCACAGTACGCGCTCGGCACGCGTGGACCGTCGAACGGCGGTCTAATGAACGGTGGGGTTCACACCGCGGTGACTTATGTAGCGTCGCCGGCCGTCGGGTCCGCGTGCAGGTCCCACCCTTAACTTCGGCGGCGATGTACCACGGCCGATGGCCGACGCTGACGCCGACACCCGACCGAACGTCCTCCTCGTACTCACCGATCAGGAGCGGTACGACTGCAGCGCACCCGAGGGACCGCCGGTCGAGACACCGGCGATCGATCGGCTCTCGAGCGAGGGCGTTCGATTCGAGCAGGCGTGTACCCCGATCAGCATCTGCTCGAGCGCCCGCGCGTCGTTGCTGACCGGGCAGTTTCCCCACGGCCACGGGATGCTGAACAACTGCCACGAGCCGGACGCGATCCGGGCGAACCTCCCGGCCGACATGCCGACGTTCTCGGAGGAACTCGTCGCCGCGGGCTACGACCTCACCTACACGGGCAAGTGGCACGCCGGCCGCGATCAGACGCCCGCCGATTTCGGTTTCTCGTATCTCGGCGGGAGCGACGAACACCACGACGATATCGACGCAGCGTTTCGCGAGTACCGCGCGGACCGAGGGACACCCGTCGGCGAGGCCGACCTCGCGGAGGAGATCTACACCGGCGACGATCCGAGAGACGGGGACGAGGGAACCTTCGTCGCCGCGAAAACGCCGGTCGACATCGAGGAAACCCGGCCCTACTTCCTCGCCGAGCGGACGATCGACGCGATCGAGGACCACGCCGAGGGCGACGGAGACGGCCCCTTTTTCCACCGGGCGGACTTCTACGGCCCCCACCACCCCTACGTCGTCCCGGAACCGTACGCCTCGATGTACGACCCCGAAGCAATCGAGCCGCCCGCGAGCTACGCCGAGACTTACGACGGGAAGCCCCGGGTTCACGAGAACTACCTCACCTATCGCGGCGTCGACGACTTTGACTGGGAGCTCTGGGCCGAAGCGGTCGCGAAGTACTGGGGGTTCGTCACGCTGATCGACCACCAACTCGAGCGGATCCTCGACGCCCTCGCGGAGCACGGGCTGGCCGACGAGACGGCCGTGATCCACGCGTCCGATCACGGCGACTTCGCCGGGAGTCACCGCCAGTTCAACAAGGGGCCACTGATGTACGACGACACCTACCGGATCCCCCTGCAGGTGCGCTGGCCGGGCGTGGCCGATGCCGGTGCGCGCAGCGAGACCCCGGTCCACCTGCACGATCTGGCGGCGACCTTCCTCGAGCTGGCCGACGTTCCGGTCCCCGATAGCTTCGACTCGCGGAGTCTGGTTCCGTTGCTCGAGAACGGCGGCGAGCCGCCCGCGGCCCTCGACTGGCGGGCGTCCACGTTCGCCCAGTATCACGGCGACGAGTTCGGCCTCTACAGCCAGCGGATGGTCCGTACAGCGGACTACAAATACGTCTACAACGGCCCCGATATCGACGAACTGTACGACCTCACGGCCGACCCGGCCGAACTGCAAAATCTCGTCGATCACCCCGAGTACGAGGAGGTGCGACGGGACATGCGAACCCGGCTGGTCGACTGGATGGACGAGACCGAGGATCCGAACCGCGTATGGGTGACTGACGTGCTCGAGAACGGGTCGTGATCAAGGACGGGTCCTAACCCCGGTCACGGAGCCGGTGGTGGACATCGGAGATGACGGCCGTCGCCGCTATACCTTGTCCAGCCCGAGTGAACGGACTCCCGCGATCGTGACGAGGACGACGAGCGGCAGGACGACCGCCAGCCCGACGACGTTCGCGACGATGCCGACGTGGGGAAACTGAGGTATCAGTGTATGAACATCAAAGAAGTGACGGACCGCCGATCGAAGGACGAGGTAGAGGAGAGCACCGATTCCGACGCCCTCGAGCGCGAAGATAAGGATATAGTAGTTCTTCATGACACGGGTTTCCGGCACGGGATCATTAATTGTCATGGCCAGTTGTCACTGGACGGAAACGTATGGCTTCGCGCTGAGTGGCGAACGGAAGCGTACGTTTACGGTGTCGAAGCCGATACGTCCGTCCATGATCGCCGCCACCGACAGGATGGAGGGGGACCGATGACGAGAGACGACGACCAGTCGCCCGCCGATCTCCGCGAGGAGGCAGACAGAGCCGACGAGATCGCCGACGCGCTCGAGGACCTCCTCGGGGAACTGCGCGAGGAGGAGATCAAGGGCGCGCGACTCGAGGGGCTGTTCGACGAGGCGAGCTCGAGTAATCCGAACATCTGGAACACCGTCACGGCGTTCATCGACGTCGAGGACGGCGAGGCGGTCGTCACTGACGAGTCGAAGTTGGCACAGGGCAGTTGGGCACCGGAGATCGTCGAGGGCTGTGACACGATGGTCACGGTCGACATCGACTACGGCATGATGCCGGACGACTTCACCTACATCGTCGGCAAGAAACTGAGTCAGCGGATCGAGGAGTTCCGGGAGCAGGCAAACGAGGCGCGGCAGCAAGCCGACGACCTCGAGGACGAGTCGGCCGACTGATCGCCGTCGTTACTCGACGACGAGTTTCTCTCGCTCGAACCGATCGTCGGCTTCGGCGGCGTCCTCGCTCCCGGTCCGCCAGCGCCACGACCCGATCTCGAGCGGCTCGAGCGAGACGATCAGATACGAGCGATCGGGCCACGTCGCCTGTGCCGTGTCGGTCGCGCTCGGTCGCGGCGGGCCGCGGGGATGGGAGTGATAGAAGCCGACGATCTCCTCACCGCGGTCCTCGAGTCGGTCGAAGATCGCCAACTGCTCCTCGGGGTCGATTTCGTACCGCGTCCGCGGCGTCTCGGCGACGTTTTCGGCCGGGTACTGCGACCGCACGCGACTCCGTCCTTCGGGCTCGTACTCGCCGCTGAGGACGCCACAGATTTCTTCGGGTCGGCCCTCGCGAGCACGCTCGCAGACCGTCTCGCGGACCGCGGTCGGGAGGGCGATCACGGGCTCGAGTCAACCTCGGGTCGAGCGTCTGAATCAGTGGGTTCGCGCTCCGTCTCGAGCGTCTCAAGGGCCTCGAGTTCGCCGAACGGAACCGCGATATCCGGAGCCGGGCCGTCGAATCGGTCAGGCGATACGATCGGTGCCAGCGCCTCGAGCGTGTCCACCAGCCGTGGGCCGGGCCGATTGAGGTAGTGGTCGCCGTCCATCGCCCAGACGCGCCCCTCGCGGACCGCCGTCAGTTCGTCCCAGCCGTCGCGGTCGGTCAGGTCGGTCCGGTTCGCCGCGGTCTGCTCGAGGTCGAAGCCACAGGGTGCGGCGATCACGACCTCCGGATCGTACGCGCGGATGTCGTCCCACTCGCGGGGACTCGAGGCCTCGCCGATGTCGGCCAGCCCGTACTCGCCGCCGGCCCAGTCGACCAGTTCGGCGGTCCAGTGGCCCGCGACCATCACCGGATCGGTCCAGTCGAAGATGGCTACGCGCGGACGGTTGCCGACAGGGTCGGCAGTTTTCTCTCGGACTGTTTCGATTCGAGCCTCGAGAGCAGTACGCACTTCTCGAGCCTGGTCCTCGAACCCGACCGCGCGGCCGATTCGCTCGAGATCGTCCAGTACATCCGCGACGCTGTGGGGGTCCGTCGGCACGATTTCGGGATCGGCCTCGATCCGATCGACGGCGTCCTCGATTACCGCCACGTCGACCGCACAGACGTCGCACATCCCCTGCGTGACGATCACGTCCGGCTCGAGGTCCTCGAGCATCTCGACGTCGACCTCGTAGAGGCCGCCCTCGGTGTCGGCCGTCTCGAGCACCTGCTGGTCGATCTCGCCGCTCGAGCTAGCGGCATCGATCGGTGAACTGGTGACGGCGGGTGCGGACGCGGCACTCGGCGGATAGTCGCACTCGTGGGAGACGCCGACCGGCTCGAGACCGAGCGCGGCGACCGTCTCGGTGGCCGAGGGGAGCGTCGTGACGATTCGCATGGCTACTCGTAGGGAGCGAGCGACCAAAAACGGCGGCCTCGATATTACTCAGTCGAGACGTCCGACAGCGCTCTCTCGAGTTCCCGAACGCCCTCCTTTTCGGTGCGATCGGGGTTCGCGAGGACGCGAACCGGCTGTTCGCCGAGCGAGACGAAACCGAGATCGAGCCGCTCGGCCGTTTCGCGCAGCCCGAGGCCGGCGTCGGCATCGCGGGCGATGACCTTCCGAGCGGGACTCTCGTGGGCGCGCAGGCCGAGATCAAAGCCGTCGATCGCGTCGACGATATCGTGGCGATCCGCACCGCGGGTCTCGGCGAGGTCGGCCACGGCAGCGCCGAGACTCGAGCGCAGGCCGGAATCGGTCGTCCGATTGACGAACCGCAGGTCGCGGTCGACCAGATCCTCGAGGCCCTCGATCTCGTTGGGGTTGCCGGCCTGGACGACGAGTCCCCACTCGCGGGTCCACTGGCCGAGTACCGTTGCGTCGTTCGCGCGCCCTTCGGCGCGCTCCGATTCGGCGGCTGTCGCCGCCCCCTCCCGCTCGAGCGGGCCCGCGGCGACGGCTACGTCGGGGACGTCGTCGCGGAGCCGCCGCAGCCCGGGTCGGCTGCCGACCGAGAGATAGCGCGGGTTCTCGAGGCCGTCGAGCACTCGCGAAAACGTCGGGTCATCCTCGCCGACGCCGAACAGCGTCGGCGGCCGGACGTCCGGCGAGAACAGCGTGACCGTGAGGGGTTCGCCTTCCTCGAGGTAGTCGGTCTCGGGGCCGACCTCCACGACGCCGTCGGCGTCGGCGAGGCTGGTCGTCGCGCCGCTGCCCTTGTCGACCGGGTAGACGAGCGTCTCGCCGTCGCCGTCCGTAACGAGCCCGACGGGCATGAGCCGGTGGCGACCCTCCTCGTATCGTTCCTGTCTGGCGAGCCGGCCGGAGACGGTGGCGGCCGCGGGTTCGGGACGGCCGGCGGCCTCGCGGATCGCCGGCGCGACGAACGTTCGGAAGACCATCATCGCGGAGACGGGATAGCCCGGTAGCCCGACGTAGGCGGAGTCGTCCAGCCGACCGATCAGCATCGGCTTTCCGGGCTTGACACTCACGCCGTGGAGCAGCAACTCGCCCTGTTCCTCGATGACGCGGTAGATGACGTCGACCGCGCTCGCGCTGGTCGACCCCGAGGAGAGCACGAGGTCGCACTCCTCGGCCGCGGTCCGGAGAATCCGCTCCATTTCCTCCTGCTCGTCGCCGGCGTGGGGGTAGAGGACGGCTTCTCCGCCCGCGTCTTCGACCCCCGCGGCGATGGTGTAGCTGTTGACGTCGTAGATCTCGCCGCGCTCGCTCTCGAGGTCGTCGCCCGGCCGCACGAGCTCGTCGCCCGTCGAGACGATCCCCACACGCGGTTTCGCCCGGACCGGCACCTCGTCGATCCCGAGCGCGGACAGCAACCCGATGTCGCGGGGCGTGATCGTCGTCCCGGGTCCGAGCGCGCGCTCGCCCGCAGCCACGTCCGCGCCGGCGAACATGACGTTGTCACCGGGCGCGACCGAGGTACGGACGAGGACCTCGCTGCCGTCCCCGTCCGTATCGGTCCGCTCGACCGGGACCATCGCGTCTGCGCCGTCGGGCATCACCGCGCCCGTCGAGATTTCGGCGGCCTGGCCTTCCTCGAGTTCCACGTCCGGTTTCGCGCCGGCGTGGACCTCGCCGACGACCTCGAGCCGAGCGGGATCAGCCTCGTCCGCGCCGAACGTGTCCCGCGCCCGGAGCGCGTAGCCGTCCAGACTCGCCCGGTCGAAGCCGGGCACGTCGAGTTCGGCGTCGAGTCGCGCTACGAGCACCCGGCCGCGCGCGTCCTCGAGCGGGACGCGCTCGATGCCGCCCTCGAGGGCCAGCGAGTCGATCGCGTCGCGGGCCTCGTCGGGGGTCGCGAGATCGCGGAACTCCTTGCGGTTCATACCGGCCCTTCGGCCGCCGCGGCTAAAAACGTCGGTCGATCGGGCCGTCAGTGGCCGCGATCCACGCTCCCCGTTTTCCCTGTGTCATGTTCCCGTACAACAATAATTAAGCGTCCGCCCGAAGAGGTGCGAGCCATGTCACGGCTGTCCGAGCCCGACTGCGAGCGCATCGCCGCCCTCTTCGATCGCCACCTCGAGGCCGGCCTCCATCACGGGGCACAGTTGGCCGTTTACGTCGACGGCGAGTCCGTGATCGACCTCGCGGGCGGCGTCGCAGCGCCCGACGGCCCCGTGGAGACCCGCGAGACGCGACACGTCCTCTTTTCGAGTACGAAGCCCTATGCGGCGGTCACGCTGCACTCGCTTGTCGAGGAGGGGAAAATCGACTACGACGACCGGGTAGTCGAACACTGGCCCGAGTTCGCCGACGAGGGAACCGAGAAGGCCGGGATCACGGTGCGGCAGGTCCTCAGCCACACCGCGGGGCTCAACCGCGGCGAGATCGACGACCGGCCCGACCTCTGGGGCGACTGGGAGGCCGTCATCGAGAAACTCGAGGACATGGAACCCAACTTCCCGCCGGGCGAGCAGCCGGCCTACCACGCGCTCACCTTCGGCTGGCTAGTCGGCGAACTCGTCCGCCGGGTGTCGGGGACGCCGATCGAGGTGGCCGCTCGAGAGCGGGTCTTCGACCCGCTCGGATTGGACGACACCGGGATCGGCCTGCGAGACGACGAAGACGACGATGTCGCGACGCTGGTCGGCTTCGAGCCGTTCGACCGCTGTCGGGACCCCGGTGAGGGCCTCGGGGACAACACCGAGGTCGCCGCGCCGTTCAACTCCGAGGAGATCCACCGCGCCGTGATCCCCGCCGCCAACGGCATCGGCACTGCGGGGGATATGGCTCGGTTCTACGCCTGTCTCGCGAACGGCGGCGAACTCGAGGGCACCCGGATTCTCGAGTCCGAGACGATAAAGCGGATGACACAGGTCCAAGCGGAGACCGAGGCCGACGGCACGATCGGCCGGGAAGCCCGGTTCGCGCTCGGCTTCTGGAAGGGCGGGACGACGGTCGCGCCCTACGGCTCGCTCTCGCCCGACCACGTCTTCGGCCACGCGGGACTGGGCAGCAGCGTCGGCTGGGCCGACCCCGAGGCGAACATCGGGTTTGCCTACGTGACGAACGGCGTGCGGGAGGGGTCCTACGAACACGTCGCTCGCGTGAACGCGCTGGCCGATGCGGTTCGGCAGGCGCTCCGGTGATTCGAACGCCGTCTCCCTTTCCATCGGGCATGCCGACCAAACGGTGAGATGTCACCTGATACGGTCTGCTGTCAGTCAGTGCCGGCGCGACCGCGACCGCCCTGCGGTCGCGCCGGTAAATCGGGACAGGAAACCGTATCAGGCGTTCGGTTCCCAGTCCTCGACGGCGACCGTCTCGCCGGCCGGAATCCCCTCACGGCCGTCGTCGACGACCACCCAGCCGTCGGCCAGCGCGACGCTCGAGAGAACGCCCGACCCGCTCGCTCGCGTCGGAATCGCCGCGTACGCCGGTTCGTCGCCGCCCTGTTCCGCCTCGTCGCCGTCGCGTTCCTCGAGTTGCACCCGCGCGAACGTCCGCGTGCCGGGCTCGCTCGGGATCTTGCGCTCGAGGCGGGCCCGCGTGGTCGGGTGGGGATCAGGGGTCGTTCCCTCGAGCCAGCGAAGCACCGGCCGGAGGAACTGGACGGCGTTGACGATACAGGCGACGGGGTAGCCGGGAAGCGCGAGCACGGGCGTCTCCTCGACGATTCCGAGACAGACGGGGTGGCCGGGTTTGAGCCCGACGCCGTGGACGAGCACCTCCCCGAGATCGTCGATTACCTCCGGGAGCAGGTCGCGCTCGCCGACGCTCGAGCCGCCGGTCGTGACGACCACGTCCTTCGTCAGGTCCCGCTGGATCGCCACGCGCAGCGACTCGGGATCGTCGGTGACGACGTCGCGGTAGGTCGCCTTTGCGCCCCAGCGCTGGGCCAGCCGCGAGACGGTGAGTCCGTTGGTCTCGACTACCTCGCCGGGGTCGGGATCGCCCGCGACGAGTTCCTCGCCCGTCGGAACCACGCCCACGGTTGGCTGCTGGGCGACCGCGACGCGGCCGTAGCCCGCCGACCGCAGCAGCCCCAGATCCGACGGCCGGAGCCGGTGGCCCGCGTTGTAGAGGTGCTGGCCCTCCTCGATGTCCTCCCCCACGGGGGCGACGTTTTCCCCCTCCGCAATCGCGTCCGCGACCTCGAGTTCGCCCGCCGACTCGCGTTCGGTAACCCGCTCGATCATGACGACGCCGTCGGCCCCCTCGGGGAGCGCGCTGCCGGTGTGGACCCGCGCGGCCACCCCGGGGTCGATACGGTCGGCCGTGGCGTGCTCGCCGCCGGATTCGGCCGGTTCGGAGATGCGTAATACTTCCGGCGACCGGTCGCTGGCCCCGAACGTGTCCGCGGCCCGGACGGCGTAGCCGTCCATCGCCGCCCGCTCGTAGTGTGGCACGTCTCGAGCGGACGTGACGGGGGCCGCGAGGACGCGGCCGTCCGCGCGGTCGACGTCGACGGTCTCGGTCCCGGTTTTGCACGGGACGTCCGCGTCGGTGTCCCCGCTCCCCTCGACTGCGTCCCGCAGGATCCGGCGCGCCTCGTCGACCGGCGTCCGAACCTTGAACCCGGCCTCCGTCCGCTCGCGATCGGCACCTTCCATACTCTGAATCGGGTCGTCGGAGGCCAAAAGCGTGGGGGAACCGTCTACGACGCGGTCGCTTCGCGGGTGGATTCCGGTCCCAATGAGTGGATCTCTCGTCCGGACGATGGCTCGAGTGGGGAACCTCGAGTGTCACTCCGTGCGTCAGCCGGTCTGCAGTGGCGCGCGCTGGTAGCCGTCCGAACGATAGTGAGGGCGGCTACCGATGCTGTGCGAGGGATGAGTGAGCGACTGAAAGGAGTGAACGAATCGGTTGGGGAGGGTGTGGCTCTCAGTGTTGCCACGGTAGCAGGACGCTGCTGTTCCGCATCCGAGTACGAACTCGTGCGTGCGACTGACGCCTCGCCGCGACCGCGGCCTTTTTCGTATCGGCGTTCGAACCAGTAGCTATGCCAGCGCTCCGCGACGCGTTGCGGGACCTCTCCGAGGACGTCTTCTTCGATCTGCTCGAGAGCGAGGACGCCTATCTGCTCGTACTCGACGTGCCCGGGGTCTCCGCCGAGTCGCTCGACCTCGCGATCGAAGACGGGGTAATTTCCATCGACGCCCACCGCGACAAAGAGCCCACCGACGACTACCGCTACCTCGAGGAGAACCGCTCGCTCTTTCTCGAGGCCGACCTTCCGCTGCCCGACGACGCCTCCGACGCCGGGGCCGAGGCGACGGTCAACCGCGGCGTCCTCGAGTTGACGCTCCCGAAACGCGGCGCGGGCGAGGAGACGACCATCGATATCGTCGACGAGGACGCCGAAACGGGGTGACAGAGGCTGGCCTCCCTCCGCGCCTATAAGCGGTTCGTCGTCGTCGCGTGGCAGTTCCTGCCGCTGTTGCTCGCCTACGCCCGCGACCGGCGGCGCTTCCTGCTGTTCGGTCGGCCCCGGCAGGTCGACCCCGAGACCCACCGCCACCGAGCCGACGTGTTACTCGAGTCGCTGCTGACGCTGGGGCCGACGTTCATCAAACTCGGGCAGTTGCTGTCGACCCGGCCGGACGTGCTCCCGCCGGCGTACATCGACGTACTCGCGTCGTTACAAGACGACGTGCCGCCGGCTCCGTGGCCCGACGCGAAACGGGTGCTCGAGGACGAACTCGGCCCCGTCGACGAGCGCTTTGCGGCGTTCGACACCGAGCCGATCAGCGGCGCAAGTCTGGGACAGGTCTATCGAGCCCGTCTCGATCCAGACGCGGTCGGGACGGACCGCGGCGACGGTGAGACGCCGGCGACCCGCGCCGACGGCGAGAGGGGTCGCGAGGTCGCGGTGAAGGTCCGTCGGCCCGAAATCGAATCCCTCGTCCGGGCGGACCTGCGGGTCATCAAGTGGTCCTTACCGATCCTGCTGTACTTCGTCGACGACGCCAGGTCGTTCTCGCTCGAGAACCTTGCCACGGAGTTCTCGAAGACCATCCGCGAGGAGATGGACTACGAGCGCGAGGCCGAGATGCTCGCCGAGATCAGGGGCAACTTCGCGGACGACGACCGGTTCCTGATCCCCGACGCGGTCGAGAGCCACTCCGGGCCGCGCGTGCTCACGATGGAGTACATCGAGGGGACGAAGATCAACGATCTCGAGGCACTCGAGCGCAAGGGGATCGACCGGACGAAGATCGCGGAGAACTTGGAGCGATCGTACCTGCAGATGATTATGGACGACGGGGTCTTCCACGCCGATCCGCACCCGGGCAACCTCGCGGTGACCGACGACGGGCGGATCGTCTTCTACGACTTCGGGATGTCCGGGCGGGTCGATCCGTTCGTCCAGGAGAAGATCGTCGACTTCTATATCGCCGTCGCTAATCAGGACATCGACGGCATTCTCGACGCGCTGGTCGAGATCGGGACGCTCTCCCCGGAGGCCGACCGCGGCGTGATGGCTGAAGTGATGGAGATCGCCATTCAGGACGCCCGTGGCGAGGACGTCGAGCAGTACCGGGTCAACCAGATCGTCGGCCAGATCGAGGACTCGATCTACGAGTTCCCGCTCCGGCTCCCGAAGAACCTCGCGCTCGTGTTGCGGGTCGCGACCGTCGTCGAAGGCGTCTGTGTCACGTTAGACGAGGACTTCGACTTCATCTCGGTCGCGACCGACTACCTGACTGAGGAGGGGTATCGCGAGGAGTCCATCCGGCAGTATCTCGACGAAACGGGCCAACAACTCCGACGGACCGGCGAGTCGCTGACCCGGATCGCACCGAAGGCCGAACGGGCACTCGACCGGCTCGACCGCGACGACCTCCACGTCAGGATCGGCGTCGAGGACACGGAGGACGTCTTCGAAGACCTCGCCAAACGGTTGGTCTACGGCATGTTGCTCACGATGTCGCTGTTCTCGATGGGGGTCCTCTACGCGCTCGAGGCCCCCAGAGGGTCGGTCGTCGCGGCGGTTTTCTCCGTGCTCGTGACGATCCAACTCTACCGCTCGTTCCGCTCGCCGAGCTCGATCGGGGCGCGACCGCAGTTCACCCGACAGAACCTGCGCCAGCGCCGCGGCGAGGAGTAACCACTACTGTTCATCGGCGACTGAATATAGCCTCGAGCGGAGTATTCATTCCATTACAATGTCCGATGTACTGGTTCGGACGAGTAATGCCGACAGTACTGCTTGCGAATCCCAACGCCGAGGTCGTCAGTCGGGACGAGCGCCAGTGGGTCCTCTGTGGAACGCACGCACACGAACTTCGCGCGGAGATCGAGGGCGGTGCGGATTTCGAGGCGATCAAAACGCTCCACGACTCGCTGCCCGGTGAGGGAACGATCGTCGTTCTTTCGGCCCGTGCGGACGAGCCGACGATACGCGCCCATCGCGGCATCACGTCGGCCTACGAAGTGTTCTACTGCCTCGACTCGAGTGGCGAACCGGTCCTCACCGACCTGTTCCGGAACGCCCTCGCCCGGCTCGAGCCGGCCGATCGGACGGTACCGGACCGGGCGAAAGCCGACCACCTGCTCTATCGGACGACGCCGATCGACTCCTACGTCGAGCGGATCCACCGCCTCGGCCACGGCGAGACGCTCACGTGGACGCCCGGGGAGACCACGCCCCGAACCGAACTGACGGAGACGCTCGAGCCCGAGTCCGGTCTCTCCCCCGCGAGCGCACATGACCGGCTCGACGAGGTGCTGTCGGCGGTCTGTGCCCCGGTCGCTGACGACGCCTCGCTCATGCTCTCCGGCGGGGTCGACTCGACGGTCCTCGAGCCCTACCTGACGAATCCCACCGAGAGCGTCACCGGTGCCTTCGACACGCCCGAACTCGAGTTCGAACGGGAGTACGCCGACCGCGCGAACGACCTCGTCGAGACCGACCGCGAGGTCGTCGACATGCGCGAATCGTCGTACCTCGAGCGCCTCGAGGCGGCCGTCGACGCACTGGGGATGCCACCCCACCAGCTCCAGACGCCGACGTTCGACGGGATCTACCGCGAGTTCGACGGGAATGACACGCTCGTCAGCGGGCAGGTCGCCGACGCCGTCTTCGGCCTCGGCGGCTCGCTCGAGGTCGCTCGCAAAGTCTGGATGACGCGTCATCTCGGGTACGTCCCGCCGGTCGTGGCGAAACTGCAGCAACACCGGGACGTGCTCGAGCGGCTCCGGCGGCATCCGTCCGATCCCGACGGACAGGGGCTCCAGTTCGCGGTCTACACGGACGTTCCCTCGGTCGTCGAGACCATCGGTCGCCGACGGTACGAACGACGACAGCGCGAGCGCTACGAGTACGCGATGGACCGCGTCCCAGACGCCGACGGGGGCAGCTACGCACAGCACGTCCACGTCGGGCAGTGGATCGACTTCTTCTGTGAGGACGCCGTCACCGTCTGGCGACAGGCCGGCCTCGCGCGGGGCTGTGAGATGTATACGCCATTTGCGGGCAAGGCGGTCGCCGAACTCGCGCTCGGCCTCTCCTCGCCCGAGCGGTACGTCCGCAACGGTGAGCCAAAACACGTGCCGAAGCGACTGCTCGGCGAGTGGTACCCCGAGTACGACCGGAGCAAGCCGAAAGGCAACGGCAACTTCCCGGCCGACCGGTTCCTCTCGACGGGCCCGCTCGCGTCCGTCTTCGACCGCTACGAGGTCCCCGAGTTCGCCCCGGACATCTCGGGTGCGATCGTCGACCACTCCCCCGGCCTCGCGTGGAATCTGGCCGGCTACGCCGTCTGGCGCGACCGCGTCCTCCGAGCGGACGACCTCGAGCCGGTCTCTCACACACGGAGCGTATCGATTCCCGCGAGCGAATCGCGGGCTCCGGGAGAAACGATCTGATCTGCCGGAACGAGTCGCCTCCGCGCGTGCGCCTCGAGAACCGTGCCGAGCGACCCGTTTCGAACCGACTGCAGTGGCCCCGAGCTTCTTTCCACCCCGGGACCGAACGGTCGGTATGGAATACGAGGCAATCGCCGACCTGCCGCTGACGATCGAGGAGGCGTCGACCGAGCGCCTCGAGCGCGAGACCTCGAGCGAGTTCACCCGCGTCACGACGGTGGTTTCGTTGACGGGACCAGCACAGAACGGCGACGAAACGGCGACCGGCCGCGGCGAGGACGTCACCTACGAGACCGAAGACCACGACCGGCTGGCGGAGACGGGGCTGCCCGACCTGACCGGCGAGTGGACGATCGACTCGTTTTCCGCGCGGCTCGGCGATCTCGATCTCTTTCCGGGCGGTGCGCCCGATCGCGACGTCTTTCGGAACTACCGGCGGTGGGGCGTAGAGAGCGCCGCGCTTGACCTCGCGCTCCGGCAGGCCGAGACCGATCTCGGGAGCGAACTGGACCGGACGGCCGAGCCCGTTCGGTTCGTCGCCAGCACCCGCCTCGGCGAGCCGCCGACGACCGACCGGCTCGAGTCGTTGCGCGAGCGGGTGCCCGACCTCGAGTTCAAGCTCGATCCCATCCCGGCGTGGGACGCGGAGCTGGTGGCAGCCATCGACGAGGCCGTCGGGACCGAGGCAGTCCAAATCCTCGACCTGAAGGGCCAGTACGAGGGAACCGAGGTAGACGTGCCGGCTGATCCGGCGCTGTACGAACGCGTCCTCGAGGCCTTCCCCGAGGCCGTCATCGAGGATCCGGCGTTGACCGACGAGACGTGGCCGCTGTTCGAGGACCCCGCCGTCCGATCTCGCGTCTCGTGGGACGCCCCGATCCACGGAATCGCGGACATCGAGGCGCTGCCGTGGGACCCCGACTGGCTGAATATCAAGCCCTCGCGCTTCGGCTCGCTCGAGTCGCTGTGCGAAACGATCGCCTACTGCGACGAGCGAGACGTGCGACTGTACGGCGGCGGGCAGTTCGAACTCGGCGTCGGTCGCGGCCAACTCCAGCGGTTGGCGTCGCTTTGCTACCCCGACGGGCCGAACGACATCGCGCCGCGGGCGTACAACGATCTCGACATCGGTGACGGGTTACCGCGGAGTCCGCTGGAACTATCGACTGACTCCGTCGGCTTCCGCTGAGACCGGTCGCGACGGCACGCTATCGGCAGCTAGTTTGTAACAGCTCATTGGAACAGTATCTCTTCGCAATTGGCCAGTAGACTTTCAGGTTTCGGGCTGTTTCGAAGAAGTCCGGGGTGGACTGGATGGATGTGAGTTCTGCGGTCCAGCCTGGATGTGAGTTTTTTACCCGGACATTCGTCCGGTTGCAGCCTCCAGATGAAAAAGGATGGGGGTTCGTCAATCGATGCGCCGCCACATAGAGCCGAGCCAGATCCCGTCTGAACCGGCCCTGTTAGCACATCGAACGCACGCCAGCGGCCATTCCAAACGGTTTATGCACGTCGATTGATTACGCCGGGACATGGCGAAACAGCAGACCGAAGTTCGCGAACTCCAGGAAGGAAGCTACGTCATGATCGACGACACGCCGTGTAAGATCAACGCCTACTCGACGGCGAAGCCGGGCAAACACGGCAGCGCCAAGGCTCGCGTCGAGGCCGAAGGCGTCTTCGACGGCAAGAAGCGCTCGCTCTCCCAGCCTGTCGACGCGAAGATCTGGGTCCCGATCATCGAGCGGAAAAACGGTCAGGTCGTCTCCGTCGACGGGTCGGACATGCAGGTCATGGACCTCGAGACCTACGAGACGATCACGATGCGCATCCCCGACGACATCGACGTCTCCCCCGACGAGAACATCGAGTACCTCGAGATGGAAGACCAGCGAAAGATCGTCTGATGTTTCCCGGGGCGACCGACGACAGCGAGGCGACCGACACGGCGGATCGATCCACCCGTGACGGCGCGAACTTCGTGGTCGTCGGTGCGCCCCTGGACGCAACGACGACCTTTCAGCCGGGGACCCGCTTCGGGCCCCGACGGATCCGTTCTCTCTCCGAGCCGTTCGACGATTACGACCGCCGGACTGACCAGCAGTTTTCGACCCTCGGCGTCGCTGATCACGGCGACGTTCGTGCGTGGAACGACGTTCCGGAGTACCTCGAGTACCTCGCGAGCACCCTGCGGGAAGCCGTCTGGAACGACGCCGTCCCGCTACTGCTGGGTGGCGAACACACCGTCTCCCTCGCGGGCGTCCGCGCGGTCGAACCCGAGGTGTTCGTCTGTCTCGATGCCCACCTCGACCTGTACGACGCCTACGACGGGAACCCGCTCTCCCACGCCGCTGTCACCCGGCGCATCCTCGAGGATGTCGACAGTGTCGAGGAGGTCGTTCTCCTTGGGGCTCGCACCGGCAGCGAAACCGAGTGGGAACGCGCTGCCGCAGACGACGTGACCGTCGTTCCGCCCGAGGCGGTCGGCGAGTGGTCGCCCGATGATCGACTCGCAGGCCGCGAGGTCTACCTGAGCGTCGACATCGACGCCGCTGACCCCGGCTACGCGCCGGGAACCGGGACGATGGAACCGTTCGGCCTCGAGCCCCGCGAACTCCGCGACGTGGTGCGCGAAGTGGCTCCCCACGCCGCCGGGTTCGACGTTGTCGAGGTCAACGACCGCGACGACGGCCAGACGGCCGCACTGGCCGCGAAGCTGGTTCGGGAGTTCGTCTTCTCGAATGCTGACGGGTAATCGGCATTTCTCGTCCGTACGTTGCGGTGGCGCGTGCTGAGCCGCGGTGAGCGGACGGCGAACCGCGGCTCGAACGCACGCGAGGGATGAGTGAGTACGTGAGTCCGAACGAATCGGTTGGGGAGGTCGAGGCATCTCCGTGCTGGCACGATAGCAGAACGACCGTTCGGCACGCTCCGTTTTTACCACCGACGCGAGGTTCCGTCGAGGCGAGCGTACACCCTTTTCACGCTCCGAGCGAACCCCCAACCATGATCGAGGCGACGCTGTGTTTCCCGCTGCGAGACGGCGGTGACGCTGCGGCCGACCGCGAGGTGCTGCTCATCGAGAAACGCCGCGGCCTCGGTGAAGGCTGGTACAACGGCCCCGGCGGGAAGTGCGAATCCGGCGAGACGCCCCGCGAGTGCGCGATCCGCGAAACCGAGGAAGAGGTCGGTCTCGAGGTCTCGGACCTCGAGAAGGCGGGCGAACTCCGATTCCTGCTCGACGGCGAGGCTCACACCTTCTGTCACGTCTACCGCACCCGCTCGTTCGCCGGCGAACCCAGCGTCTCCGAGGAGGCCTATCCGGAGTGGATCCCCGTCGATGACGTGCCCTATGACCGGATGTGGGACGACGATCTCCTGTGGCTGCCGGGCGTGCTCGAGGGGAAGACGGTCGCTGGTGAGTTCCGGTTCGAAGGCGGCGAACCGCTCGACGAGGCCGCGTTCGTCGATCACGACCTCGAGTGGGACGTCTCGTTCTGACCGGTCGCTCGCTCCCGCCCGATTTACGATCCGATTACCGAGTTACGGCTTCAGCACGACCTTCCCGGAACTCTTCCGATCCTCGATGTACTGGTGGGCCTCGGCCGCGTCCTCGAGCGCGAACGACTCGCCCAGGATGACCTCGAGATCGCCGCCCGCGAGACCCTCCGTCAATTCGGGAACGGCCTGCATGACTCGCGACGGATCGTGCATCGAGGCCTGCCCGAGGTGGAACCCCTTGACGGTCTTGTTCTCGAAGAGCAGGCGCTGGTTGCTGACCTCTGCGGGAACGCCGCTTGCCACACCGTAGGTAACCATCCGACCGAAGTGGGCCATCGCGTCGAGGCTGCGCTCGAAGACGTCGTCGCCGACGCTCTCGAGGACGAGATCGACGCCCTCGCCGTCGGTTTCCTTGTCGACGACCTCACGGAAGTCCGTCTCGGTGTAGTTGATCGGGTGATCACAGCCCAACTCGGCCGCGAGGTCGAGTTTCTCCTGCGTGCTCGCGGTGCCGAAGACTTCAGCGCCGGCGTTCGACGCCAACTGGACGGCGGCGGTGCCGACCCCGCCGGCTGCTGCTTGGACGAGGACGGATTCGCCCTCCTCGAGGCCGCCCCACTCGAAGAGACACGCGTGGGCGGTGAGGAACTGGACGGGGAACCCGGCTGCCTCGTCGAAACTCATCGCCTCGGGGATCGGGAAGAGTAGGTCCGCAGCGGCGGTGACGTACTCGGCGTAGCCGCCGGTGTCGAGCATGCCGACGACGCGGTCGCCTTCCGAGAGATCCTCGACGCCGTCGCCGACCGCGTCGACCGTTCCCGCGGCTTCCATACCGGGCACGTAGGGGGCGTCGGGGCCGCCCGGATAATGGCCGCGTCGTTGCATGATGTCCCCGAAGTTGATTCCCGCGGACTCGATGTCGATTCGAACCTCGCCCGCGTCGGGCTCGGGGGTCGGTACGTCGACCACGGAGAGTTCGTCGCTGTCGCCGTAGGCGTCGACTTCGATCGCTTTCATGCGGAATTATACTCGCGTGACTCGCATAAAGGTGGGAGAACCGGGGGAAACAGAGATCTCGTTTATAATTTCTAGAAGCCGTGAACGACCGACGAATGATTAAGTACTGACAGTGCGAAGTAACGGTTATGGTCCCGCTCACACGGAATCGACTCTCTCACTCACCGCTGGAGATCGGATGAACGAACGTCGCAACCGCCGACTGAGTGCCGTCGTCGGCGTGTCCCTCCTCCTCATCACCGGCGGCGGCGTCGCGCTGCTCGGTACCGCCGTTCTCGACGCGCCCGTGGTTGTCGCCCAGCTAACGCTGCTCGGGCTGGCTGGCGTGTTCGATGTCGTGGCGGCGACCGACACGGGACTGACCGACCGCTGGGCGTGGTACCGATGGAACGGTGCCGGAAACGTCCTGCTCGGGCTGTCGCTCCCGCTCGGGATCGCTGGAACTGGGGGCCCCTTTTTCCTCCTCTTGACCGGCGTCGGCGGGCTCTCGCTGGCGGCGATGGGAATCGACATGCTCGCGTTCCACGGGAAATACACTCGCGACGAGCGACTCGACCGAAAGGGAAGCTAACCGCCGCGCGTTCCGACTGGTCCGCCTTTCCGTTCCTAGTAGGTCACGGATCGGCGTCCGGCCTTCGCATGGTTTAAGCCCGCGCTGACTGCATGTCGACACAATGAGCGACGAGAGTCAAGAACTCGGCATCACCGAGTCGAAATCGCACAAGCCCGGCGAGTGGTACGCCGAGGTCGTCCAGAAGGCCGACATCGCTGACTACGCGCCGATGGGCGGCTTCATCGTCACCAAACCCCGCGGCTACGCCCTCTGGGAGGCCATTCAGGACTCGCTGGACGGCTGGTTCAAGCAGACCGGCGTCGACAACGTTTACTTCCCGATGTTCATCCCCGAGAGCTTCTTAGAGCGGGAGAAAGACATCGTCGAAGGGTTCGACCCCGAGGTCGCGTGGGTCACCCAGGGCGGCCACGAGGAACTCGAGGAGCGACTGGCCGTTCGCCCGACCAGCGAGTCGATCATCGCGCCCTTCATGGCCGACTGGACCCGCAGCCACCGCGACCTGCCGATGCGGCTCAACCAGTGGTGTTCGGTCGTTCGGTGGGAGGCGACGGAGACGAAGCCGTTCTTCCGGACGAAGGAGTTCATGTGGCAGGAGGGCCACACCGCCCACGCGAGCGACGAGGGCGCGTGGAACGAGGTCTGGACCCGACTCGGCCAGTACGAAGATCTCTACGAGGACGTGCTCGCCATTCCCGTGCTTCGGGGCAAAAAGCCCGAACACGACAAGTTCCCCGGCGCGGATACGACGACGACCGTCGAGGCGCTGATGCCCGACGGCAAGTCCGTCCAGGGCGCGACCAGCCACAACCTCGGCCAGAGCTTCGCCGAGGCCTTCGACATCACCTTCGCCGACGAGGACGAGGACGAACAGACGGCCTACACCACCTCGTGGGGCCTCTCGTGGCGCGCGCTGGGCGCGCTCATCATGACCCACTCCGACGATCAGGGGCTCGTGCTCCCGCCGACGGTCGCGCCCACGCAGGTCGTCATCGTCCCGATCTGGCAGGAAGACACCAAAGACGACGTCCTCGAGTACTCCGAGGAAATCGCCGACGATCTCGAGACGGCCGGCTTCCGCGTCGAACTTGACGACCGCGACGAGCGCAATCCCGGCTTCAAGTTCAACGAACACGAACTCAACGGGGTGCCGCTGCGACTCGAAATCGGCCCCCACGAGGTCGAGGACGAGGAGATCACGCTGGTCCACCGGCCCGACAACGCCGAGGCAGTCGAGGATCGCGACGAAATCGTCGACGCGGTCGACGAGCACCTCGAGGACATCTACGACAAACTCTACGAGGCTGCCGAGGAGACCCTCGAGGAGAACGTCCGGGAAGCCCATAGCCCGGAGGACATCCTCGGAACGATCGGCAAACACGGCGGCTACGTGAAGACGCCGTGGTGTGGCGACGAGGCCTGCGAAGAGGCCATCAAGGAGAAAATCGCCGCCGAAATCGTCATGCAGCCCCTCGAAGACGAGGGCGGCTCGACGGCCGGTGAGGTTCCCGAACCCGACGCCGACGAGTGCGGCGTCTGTGGCGATCCCGCCGACGAGATCGCGTACTTCGCGAAGTCCTACTGAGCGCCCCGATCCGTCGCCGAACCGCGTGTCTTCGCTGCCGTTTGCGGCTCGGCTCGAGTGTCACTCGGTGCGAGGCGACGGAGACGAAGCCGTTCTTCCCGACCGCAGGGCCGTGGGTGACTGTTTCACGCGTACCTAATTCTTTAACCCGAGTTTGCTTACGGGGGAAGAGTGACTAGAAGCATGTGGTGTTCACTCTGGTGGGTGAACACTACGTGCCTCTGACATTCCCCGCTGCCGGGACGGCCGATCCCCGGACGGGGGTTTGATGCGGGTGCGATCGACAGTTGTTCTCCGCGGTACCGATATCACGCCACCGATAGCCGATGGTGTCGCGGTGTCTGATTAAGGGTTGCACCATACCTTATATCGATTTATATGTGTTAATAATACACTTAGCCATAATGGGTTAGCCTCTTATAGTTGTTCCCGCTAAGGGTGTGTATGACACAGCCACAGATAGCGCCATCCACCGAGCGTTCACGGGGGCTCGCCGACCCCTCGGACGCGCGGTCGAACTGCGGCGTCGGCGTCGTCATGGACCTCGACGGGGATGGGGGCCACGACGTTGTCGCCGACGGACTCGAACTCCTTCGCAATCTCGAGCACCGCGGAACGACCGGTGCGGAGAAAAACACCGGCGACGGGGCCGGCATCATGCTTCAGACGTCCGATTCGTTCTTCGAGAGCGTTCTCGACGCCTCTCTTCCCGAGACCTACGCCGTCGGCTCGCTCTTTCTGCCGCAGGATACCGCGGCCCGCGAGGAACTCGTCTCGCTTGCCGAGGAGACGTTCGCTACCTACGACCTCGACGTCCTCGAGTGGCGAGATGTCCCGACGGACAACGACGATCTCGGTCAGACGGCCGTCGACTCCGAGCCCGACGTCTGGCAGGTCGTCGTCACGCCTGAGGACGATATCTCCGGCGACGACTTCGACCGTCGCCTCTACGTCGCCCGACGCGCCCTCGAGAACGCGGTCGAAGCCGCCGATATCGAGCACAAAGAGCGCTTTTACGTCGTCTCGCTGGACTCGAAGACCGTCGTCTACAAGGGACTGCTAAAGGGCGTTCAGGTTCCGTCGTACTACCCCGATCTCACCGACGAGCGACTCGAGTCGACGTTCGTGATGGTCCACGAGCGGTTCTCGACGAACACGCTCGGCGCGTGGCACCTCGCCCATCCCTACCGGAACATCATCCACAACGGCGAGTTCAACACCATTCAGGGCAACATCAACTGGATGCGGGCCCGCGAGACCGACATCGAGAGCGACGTACTCGACGACCTCGAGGCGGTCAAGCCGATTATCGACGACCCCGAGCAGTCCGACACGGCAAGCGTCGACAACGCGCTCGAACTGCTGATGCAGGACGGCCGGGACTTAGAGCACGCCCTGCGGATGCTCGTCCCCGAAGCGTGGCGCGGCGACGACGCGATGGACCCCGATCGGAAAGATTGGTACGACTTCCACGCCTCGCTGGTCGAACCGTGGGACGGCCCCGCGCTCGTCGCGGCGACCGACGGCGAACGCATCGGTGCGGTCTTAGACCGCAACGGCCTTCGCCCCTGCCGGTACGACGTGACGACGGACAACCGACTCATCATGGCCAGCGAGGCCGGCGCGCTCGAGACCGAGCCCGAAAACATCGAGGAGCGCGGCCGCCTCCAGCCCGGCCAGCTGTTCCTCGCCGATCCCGAGGAAGGCCGCGTCATTCCGGACGAGGAGGTCTTCGATGACCTCACCGACGACCGCTACGGCGAGTGGGTCGCCCAGGAGCAGGTCCACCTCGACGACATCCGGACGACGGACGACCGCTCGCCCCAACAGGCCGTCGACGGCCTCCGGGACTACCAGGCCTCGTTCGGCTACACCCACGACGAACTCGAGAACCTGATCGAGCCGATGACCCAGAAGGGGAAAGACCCCGTCGGCTCGATGGGCGACGACACGCCGCTGTCGGTGCTCACCGAGTTCAACCGGCCGCTGTTTTCCTACTTCAAGCAGCTGTTCGCACAGGTCACCAACCCGCCGCTCGACTACATCCGCGAGGAACTGGTCACCTCGATGGAGTCGCGGCTGGGCTTCCAGCGCAACCTGCTCGACGAGTCACCGGAACACGCCCGCCAGCTCGTGCTCGACTCGCCGATCCTGACCGACGCCGAGCTCGGCTCGATCCGCGACTGCTCGGCAAACGGTATCACGGCCACGACGATCGACATCACCTACGAGCCCGAGAGCGACGAACTCGGTGCGGACCTCGAGGCCGCCCTCGAGCGGGTGCGAGAGGACGCCGTCGCGGCGATCGAGGACGGGGCCGACGTGCTCATCCTCTCGGACCGAGCGGTCGACGAGGACCGGGTCGCGATCCCGAGCCTGCTGGCGACCGGTGGTGTCCACCACCATCTGGTGCGAAACGGACTGCGCAACCACGTCGGACTCGTCGTCGAGTCGGCCGATCCGCGCACCGTCCACCACTTCGCGACGCTGGTCGGCTACGGTGCCGGCGCGGTCAACCCCTACCTCGCCTACCAGACGATCGAGGACATCACTGCCGGCCCCGACGGTGCCGACACCGAGGTCGCAATCGACGCCTACGTCGGCGCGGTCGAGGACGGCCTGCTGAAGATCATGGCCAAGATGGGCATCTCGACGGTCGAGAGCTATCAGGGTGCCCAGATCTTCGAGGCCGTCGGGCTCGATAGCGGGCTCGTCGCGGAGTACTTCGAGGGCACCGAGAACCGCACCGAGGGGATCGGCCTCGCCGAGATCGAGGAAGACCTCCGCGAGCGCCACGCGGCCGCCTTCGACCACGCCGAGGGCGAGGAGTCCGACCTCGACCGCCACGGCGAGTTCGAACACCGCTCCGACGGGATCTACCATCAGTGGAACCCGGATACCGTCGGCGCGCTCCAGCAGGCCGTCCGCTCGAACGACTACGAGCGCTACGGGGAGTTCGCCGAACAGATCAACGACCAGCAGCAGAACCTCCAGACCCTGCGCGGGCTGCTCGAGTTCGACTCCGATCGCGACTCGATCCCGGTCGAAGACGTCGAGCCGATCAAGGACATCGTCCAGCGGTTCTCGACCGCCGCAATGAGCCTCGGGAGCCTCTCGCCGGAGGCCCACGAGAACAACTCGATCGCGATGAACCGGATCGGCGGCAAGAGCAATTCGGGAGAGGGCGGCGAACCGCCCGAGCGGTTCGACACTGAACGTGAGTGTAACGTCAAGCAGGTGGCGTCGGGCCGCTTCGGCGTCACCTCGACGTACCTCTCGAACGCCGACGAGCTACAGATCAAGATGGCACAGGGCTCCAAGCCCGGCGAAGGTGGCCATCTCCCCGGTTCGAAGGTCAACGAGATGATCGCCCACGTGCGCAAGTCCACGCCCGGCGTCGGGCTGATCTCGCCGCCGCCGCTGCACGACATCTACTCGATCGAGGACCTCAAACAGCTGATCTTCGATCTCAAGGCCGCCAACGAGACGGCCGACATCAACGTCAAACTCGTCTCCGAAGCCGGCATCGGCACCGTCGCCGCCGGCGTCGCGAAGGCAAACGCCGACGTGGTCCACATCTCGGGCCACTCCGGCGGGACGGGTGCCTCGCCGCGCACCTCGATCAAGAACGCCGGCCTCCCGTGGGAACTCGGCCTTGCCGAGGCGAACCAGATGCTCTGTGCGACCGGCCTCCGCGACCGCATCCGCGTCTCCACCGACGGCGGGCTGAAGACCGGCCGCGACGTCGCCGTCGCCGCCCTGTTGGGTGCCGAGGAGTATATCTTCGGCACCGCCTCGCTGGTCACCGGCGGCTGTGTCATGGCCCGGCAGTGTCACAAGAACACCTGCCCGGTCGGCGTCGCCACCCAGCGCGAGGACCTGCGCAAGCGCTTCCCCGGCGAGCCCGAACACGTCATCAACTACATGACCTTCATCGCGCAGGAACTGCGTGAGATCATGGCCGAACTCGGCTTCGAGACCGTCGACGAGATGATCGGCCAAGTCGATGTCCTAGAGCAACGCGACGACGTCGATCACCCGAAGGCTCGCAACGTCGACCTCTCGGAAGTCCTCGCGGACCCCGGCAGCGACGTTCGTCGGAAGATCCGCGAGCAGGACCACGAACTCGAGGATCAACTCGACCGGGACCTCATCGAGGCCGCGGCCGACGCGATCGAGGACCAAGAGCCGGTCTCGATCGAAGCCGAGGTCACGAACGTCGACCGCACGGTCGGCGCGATGCTCTCGAACCGCATCACCAGCCGCTACGGCGAGCCCGGGCTGCCCGAGGACACGATCACCCTCGACGTGGACGGGACCGCCGGCCAGAGCTTCGGCGCGTTCCTCGCAAGCGGCGTCTCGATGCACTTAGACGGCAGCGCCAACGACTACGTCGGTAAGGGGCTCTCGGGCGGCAAACTGACGATCCGCACGCCCGAAACCGCGGCCTACGACCCGACCGAGAACGTCTCGATCGGCAACGTCGCGCTCTACGGCGCGACCGACGGCCAGCTGTACGTCAACGGCGTCGCCGGCGAGCGCTTCGCGGTGCGCAACTCCGGTGCCAAAGCCGTCGTCGAAGGCGTCGGCGATCACGGCTGTGAGTACATGACCGGTGGCGTCGTCGCCGTGCTCGGCGAGACCGGGACGAACTTCGCGGCCGGCATGTCCGGCGGCGTCGCCTACGTCTACGACCCCGACGACGAGTTCGAGGCCAAGGCCAACACAGGCATGGTCTCGCTCCACGACGAACTCGAGGAGAAAGACGAACGGATGCTCCGTCGACTCGTCGAGAACCACGTCGCTTACACCGGCTCCGAGCGGGGCGAACGCCTGCTCGAGAACTGGGACCGCGCGCTCGAGTCGTTCGTGAAGGTCATGCCCGAGGCCTACTACGAGGCGATCACCGAGCAGGGCAGCGACGACGTCCGGAACGAACTGCCCGGCGCGCCCGAGGCGGCCGCCGAGGCCGAATCGGCCAACTTCGCGGCGAGCGACGACTGACGGCGGCTTCGGTTCGCTCGTTTTTCTGCGATTACTCACTCCCGGCCGAGCGTGTGGAACTCGTCGTTCGGCCGCATCTCGGCGAACATCGCTAGCCGGTTGCTCATATTGTAGTAGGCCGTGACGGCCCCGATGTCCCAGATGGCTTCCTCGCTGAAGCCGGCCTCGCGCAGCGCCTCGAGGTCGGCGGGCTCGACTTCGGTCGGCCGCTCGGTCAGTTTCACAGCGACGTCGAGCATCGTCCGGTGGGCCTCGTTGATATCGGCGGTCCGGTAGTTGGCGACCAGTTGGTCGGCCAGCGTCGGATCGTCGGCGTAGATCCGGACGAGCGCGCCGTGGGCGACGTTGCAGTAGTAACAGTGATTGACGCCGGAGACGGCGACAACGATCAGTTCGATCTCCTCGCGCTCGAGTGCGGTGTCCTCGACGAGCGCGTCGTGGAACTGGAAGAAGGCCCGGAAGTGCGACGGCTTGTACGCGAACGCGGCGAACACGTTGGGCGTAAAGCCGGCGCGCGCCGTCTCTTCGGCGATTCGGTCCCGGAGGTCATCGGGTAGGTCGTCGAACGCCGGCACGGGGAATCGCCCCATCGCATCGTCGCTGAGTTCGGGATCGGGGTCGGCCGGTGGCTCGGATTCTGAATTGCCCATAGTGACCGTTTCACAAGCAGTCGTAATAACGCGGCGGCGAACCCGAGCGTTAGTCGTCAAGAACGCCGCCCGCATCGACCGCCGCGTCCCGAATCGCCGCCGCGTCGGGAGCCGTGAGGAGGTGTGCCTCGCAGTCACAGTCCGAGGCACCGAACGCCGGAACCGGATCGCCCGGCAGCGACCCCGCCAATTCGCACTCTCTGTCAGCGTTCGGAAACGTGATCGCGTTCTCGAGGCTCGCGGTCGGGTGACCGAGCAGGTAATCGATGTGCCAGTGGCGCGTCTCGCGCTCGCCGCCGGCGAGTTCGCGGTGGCGGTCGACGCGACTGAAGCCCCCGGGGCCAAACGCGCTGCCGACGTAGGCGTACGCGCCGGCGGGGAATTCGCGATCGCCCAGCGCGCCGACTTCGATCGTCGCCGATCGGGTCACGTCGATGACGAGGACGTACGTGCCGCTCATACCGGCCGATCGAACGGCGGCGCAAAAACGAGTGTGTTCTCGGCTCGCAGCGACGACTCGGCTCGCACGCGGCGTTAGCTCGACCAGTCCTCGTCGCGGGCCCGATCCTCGTCGGCAGTCGGATCGCGCTCGTGGACGTGGCGGCGGTTGCTCATGTCGTCGTCCTGCGAGCGCTGGGTTCGGTCGCCGCTCGAGCCGCGATCCGACTCGCGGGAGTCCGTCCAGTCGCCCTGCTCGGATCGCCGTCCCTGTTGTTCGTACTCGAGGCCGCCGCCGGTTTGTTGCTCTCGGTTCATGCGGCCGCTCGAGCGGTCGTCGCTGCCGTACTCGTCGCCGCGGTCGAACTGCTGGGAGTCACCGTAGTCCCGCTGTGATCGCCCGCTACGTTGGTCGCCGCCGCGGTCGCGCTGCATCCCCGACTCGTGGCCTTCGCTGCGCTGGTGGCGACCGTACTCGGGTTGTCCCTGCTGGTACTGGCTGCCGTGTTGCTCGCCGCCCCGTCGGGACCGGATTTGCTGATCCTCGCCGCGGCTGGTGCTTTGCTGGCCGTGGTGGTGTTGGTCCTGTTGGCCCCGCGTGTGACTCGTCGAACCGGACTGGGTGTCCCGGTTCCCGTGCCAGCGCTGTTGTGCGCCTCGTTGATTTTCGCCGCGATGCGTACCCTGCTGGCTCCGACCGGACTGGCCGCGCTGTTTCCCCTGCGTGCGATCCTGCTGTCCCTGCTGTTCACGGCGGCCGTGCGTGCCGCGCTGTTGGGACTGCTCTTGTTGGGGCTGCGTATTGTGCTGTTGTCCGTACTGTTCCTGCTGATTCTGCGTATTACGCTGTTGTCCGCGCTGTCCCTGCATGCCGCCCTGTTGTCCGCCGCGGCGCTGCTCGTGTCGGGCTTCGCCGCCGTACTCGAGGTTTGCCTCGTCTATCGCGTCGGTTTCGAACCCGCTGCGCTGCTGGCGGCCGCCCTGCTGCCGTCCGGATTGGCCTCGCTGTCGGCCCGATTGCTGGCCGCGCCGGCGGTCGGACTGCTGCCCGTGCTGCTGTGTCTCTTGTTGGCCGAACTGTTGGCCGCGTTCGCCGCGTTGCCGGCCTCGTTGGCCGCGCTGAGTCCCCTGTTCGCGTTCCTGCTGGGACCGGCCGCGCTGCGGGTAGTCGCCCTGGCCTCCGCCAGATTGCCCGCCGCGCTGCTCTCGATCGGCAGTCGTGCCGGAACCGCGGCCCCGGCCGCTGTCGCCGGACGACCCCTGCTGACCCTCCGTTTGCCGGCGCTCGCGCTCCCGCCGGTCGGGACCCTGCGCGCCGACATCGTCGCTGTCGCCGCGACTGAACATGCCGTGGAGCCAGCCACGGTCCCCGCCCTGCCGGCTCCGATCGGTCTCGTGGCCCTGTCCCTCGCGTCGGTTCTCCGCGTCGCTCAAGCGCTCGGTTCGGTCCTCGGTCTCTCGTCGGTCGCTGTCGTATCGGTCGTTCATGGGTGTGGCTGTGTAGATCGTCGGCTGTGGGTTCGATCGTCGATGCTGTCTCGCCCCGTTCGACGCGCTGGTCGCTGGCGGTCGTAGTACTGCGATGGCTGCTAAACCGAACGTGCGGATAAACGCTGAGCGCGCGCTCGCATGCAGAACGGAGCCGGATTGGCGAGCCCGAGTCGGATCGCTCGAGCGCAGTCAGGGACCGAGACCGTCTCCGTTCGGTGATTTGCTCCGAACGGCAAGTATCGTTATTACAGTCTAGTTGCTCCACCGAGACAATGGAGTTACCCAGCTCTCTCTATCGACGGCGAACGGTGCTCGCTGTCATCGGATCTGTCGCATCCGTCGGTGTCGCCGGGTGTCTCGAGGAATCCGATCCGGAGTCGACGAATCCCTCGCCCACGGACGGCGACCCGCAACGCCGAACGATCGGGGACGATACCGTCGATCAGATTTTCGTCGACGGTCGGAACAGTATGTACCAACAGGGGGCGACGGTCACGACGAGCGAACCGTCTCTGGCCTGGAAACGGGATCTCGATGTCGACTACTACAGCCGGATCGGTCGCGGACCGCTTCTCTCCGAAGACTCGCTCTTCATCAGCAACAATCGAGACATTCTCGCGGCGATTTCGCGGACCGACGGCTCGGTTCGCTGGCGCTTCAGCGAGACGGCCGCGGACCCGTATACCGCTCATCGCGCCTCGGTAGCGCGTACTAACGGCGTCGTCGTCACTCTCGTGTTGAACAAGCGGACGCGCGACTCGGAAGTGATCGGAATCGATCCCGAAACGGGCCAGAAACGGTGGGCTATCCCGCTTCCCCTCGACGAGAGCGATGACGAACACGCAACGGCGTTCAAAGTCGACGGTGATCGAGCGTACGTCGGCACGACGACGCGGACCGATGACGGTGTTTCGAAACTGTACGTGGTCGACGTGGCGAACCAACGCGTCGAGTGGCAGGCGTCGCTCGCGGCCGGGAACCTGTATCCCGAGGACATGGCGATCGATGACGGGACCGTGTTCCTCACGACGGACGAGGCACCGGCCGACATGGCGAACGTCGTCGCGTTCGATTTGGAGTCACGTAAACGACGCTGGGACGCGACGCTCCCGATCGGCGAAGGCATTCCCGTCGTCGATACCGACCACGTCTACCTCCCGGTGAAGGCTGCGGACGGCCCGGATAGTATCACGGCGCTATCACGGGCTGACGGAACTGTGGCGTGGCGGTTCGAACAGCGGGACGCACCGCGAACGGGCGTGACCGTCGATGACGAACACGTCTACGTCGTCGACGACAATCGACTGTACGCGCTCGAGCCGACGGACGGGACCCCGACGTGGTCGTTTCAACCCGATGGCGGGCCCAGACTGGCAGGGAGCAGTGACACACTCCCGGTCGTCACCGAAAACCTTCTCGTCGCCGGCTCGTGGCCCGGCGACGAGGCACGAATCCGTGCGATCGACAAAGCGAGCGGTGAACTGGTATGGAGATACGACGTGCCCCACGGAACAGTCACGTCGCCGTTCGTCGCTGACGAGACACTGTGGGCCATCGGCAACGACCATTCGGATGAGGGGCCGATCACGCTGTACGCACTGACCGGTCAGGCGACGGAGTGATGATGGCGACCAGACGAGAGCCGATACTCCGGTAAACCGTCCCCGTTGGCACTCGTCCTGTTCGGTCCGTCCGTGTCCGCTCCGGACGGCTACCGGGGCCGGTTGGGACGGACGGGCCCGTTCCCGAAATCGTAGACCTGCCGCGCGTCCGTGTTTGGCCCGAACGCGAACAGGCCACGTGCGGGTTCGTGTTCGTAGGTCACCCACTGGGGCAGCAACTGGGCCCCGGTCAGTTTGCGGACGGCGAGCTGTTTGAGCCGCGCCTCCGGCGTGAGGTGGTCCGTCAGCCGCAGATCGACGATCCCGTCGAAGACGTGTTCCGCCACTGGCGGGCCGCCCTGTTCGGCCGTCGTCGCGGCGGCGACGATCGGCACGAACCGCGCCTTGCAGACGGTCGCCCGAACCTCCGTGACGAACTCCCGAATCGACTGTTCGTGGAGCACCGACCCGAGGTCGTCCAACGAGTCGATCGTGACCAGCCCGGTCTCGGTCATCTCGAGGTCGTCGAGCGCGCCGTGAAGCCTGTTTGCTACTTCGCGGCGGTCGCTCGGATCGCGTACGTCCACGATGGCGTCCTCGGCGGCCTCGCCGACGAACGTCGACCAGTCGTTGCGGTTGTCGCGGAAACCGTCTCGATCCTCGAGCCGATACGTGAAACAATCGATGATCCGCAGCCGGTCGTTTTCGAGCGCCGGTAGCACGTTCNNGGGTTGGCAACCGAGCAGACGACGGCGGGCTCGCCGCGCTCGAGGGCGCGCCACGCGAGTTCGATCCCCAGTTCGGCGCGGCGGGTCCCCTCGTCGCCGGAGAGCAGTAGCAGCGAGTCCGCGGGAATCCCGTTCGGAACGAGCGAGTCGAGCGGCTCGACGCCGGTCGCGACCCGTTTGTAGGCGTCGGGCTCGGACATCGTCGAGTCGTCGGCGGCGGCGTCGCGGCACGCGGTCGAACAGTATCGCCCGTCGTCGCTCTCGACGGGGTCGTCCGGGATCGGATAGTGACAATGATCGCACTCGAGCGGATACGCCCGAGCGCGGTCCGTCCGGAGCTGGTCAGACATATCGAACCGCCCTACCACGGACGGACCAATAGAACCCTCCCCTGCGGGTCACCGCGCTTATCGGTCCGAGCCGTCGCGAGTGACGGCTTGGAGGTCGTCACCGACCGCCTCAGTCGGATCGAGACACCGATCGGACGACGACGCGAGACGATCGAGCGTCGTCCGCCACCGTTTTCTCTCACAGCCGTGAGGGGCTACACATGGACAGCGCACTCGTTATCGGCGGCACTCGCTTTATCGGACGCCACCTCGTGGAGGACCTGCTCGAGCACGAGTACGACGTGACGATCTTCAATCGCGGGAACAGCGAGAACCCGTTCGCAGACGACGACCGGGTCGCCCACGTCGAGGGCGACCGCACGAACGACACCGCCCTCGAGTCGGCCGCGATGACCGTCGACCCCGACGCCGTCTTCGACTGCGTCGCCTACCACCCGAAGGACGTCCACGCCGCGACCCGGATATTCGACGACTGCGAGGCCTACGTCTACGTCTCGAGCGGCGCGGCCTACGGTGCCGAGGAGATCCCGAAGCGGGAGGACGAGACCACCCTCGAGCCCTGTTCGGCCGAGCAGGCGACCGACGATACCTTCGAGACCTACGGCAATCGCAAGGCCGAGGGCGACCGCGCCGTCTTCGCGGCGGCGGACAACGGTATCCGCGCCATGGCGGTCAGACCGCCGATCGTCTACGGCCCCCACGACCACACCGAGCGACTGGACTGGTGGATCGACCGCGTGAACCGATTCGATCGCGTCGTCGTCCCCGGCGACGGGACGAACCTCCGCCACCGCGTCTTCGTCGAGGATGTCGCCAGCGCCCTGCGGATCGTCGCCGAACGCGGCGACGCGGGCGAGGCCTACAACGTCGGCGACCGGCGACTCGTCACGCTCGAGGAAATGGTCGATCTGATCGCCGAGTCGCTTGAAACGTCGGTCGATCTCGTCCACGCCGGCCCCCGCGAACTCGCGGCCGGCGATATCGATCTCGACGACTACCCGCTCTACCGATCCTATCCGCACGTCCTCTCGACGGCGAAACTCGCGGCCCTCGGCTGGGAGTCGACGCCGCTCGAGGCGGCCATGGATCGCTCGGTCGCGGCTCACCTCGAGAGCGACCGTGACGGGGACGACAACGGGCCGGACCGGGAGGCCGAGGAACGCGTATTGAGCATTCTGGACACGCTCTAATCGGACTGCCGAAGGCGCTCGAGGCGTCGCGCCGTCGACGGCGTCGCGGCGAGTCGTTCGTGGAGACGACTGCGACTATCGGTCAGGCCGGGCTGTGCTTCGTAGGCGCTCGCGAGGGGTCTAGCCCCGAGTTCGCGAGCCCCACGGCGGTCGGCGGCGAACTCGCAGCGCTGGAGATGCCAGACGAGGAGCGGCCAGGAAACGGCGAGGCCGACGAGCGCGACGAGTATCGACAGCCAGACAGTCAGGGTCACAAACAGCCCGAACAGAGCCGCCACGACGAGCGCCCGGCGCTCGAGCAGTCGGAGGTCGTCCGCGGCGCGTTCGCGCGCACACAGCGCCGCCAGTTCCTCGTCGTCGAGGACGTCGAACGCGTAATCGGTCGCGTATAGCTGCCGGTTCCAGAACGGGCCGTCGAGGTAGAGTCCGGCCGTTTCGGTTTCACGGCCGGAAAACACGCCGGCGACCGTCGCTGGCAGCTCGGCTCGGTCGGCCGCGGCCTCGAGCCGTCGTCGCTGCTCGGCCGTCGGGTCGGAGATGTCCTGCGTGAGTCGAATACTGTACTGTAGCCAGGCGTAGACGCCGATGACGAGGACGGCGAATACGACCGGAATGAGAAGCGGGCTCGGATCCGACGTACCGAGAAGTGCCGTGAAGGGGGCGAGCATCCCCAAACAGAATATCGCGATCGCCACGAGATATTTGCCGAGTCGGGCCACTGCGGTCGGTGCGCTGATTTCGATCCCTCGGCGCTCTCGAGCGGACGGAAACACGCCGAGGTACGCGACGAGGACTGTGACGATCGTTCCGGCCGCCGTCGGGGCCCACGCGAGCGGCGTTGCGAGACCACTGCTCAGTATCGGATGGACGGACGAGAGGCTCGTCTCAGTCGCGTCGATGAGGCCGGAAAAGACGAGGACGAGGAGGGCGCTGATGCCGACGACGGTAAGAAACCGATACGTCCCTCGCGATCCCGGATCGTCGGTCTCCCTGCGTCGAATCGCGAACAGTCCGTACAGCCGACCAGTGATGTAGCCCACGACGAGCAGCCCGAGCCAGCGTGCGAGCATACCGATCATATCCCTGAGTTCTCCTTAGTAAATATATAAAACACCGTTTTCGATACAGCGGGACTCGAGCCGATCGATACGAACCCGGCGCAGCGATTTCCTCCCAGCCGGCGCGCCGACGAGGAAAAGCACATGTCCCGGGGGTGTGTCAGGGCCACTATGTTCGAGAAGTCGACGTGGATTCGCCTCCCGCGAAACGTCGTCGTCGGTCACGGCGTTCGCGACGAGGTCCTCGACGTGGTCGATGATCTCCACCTGCAGGGGCGGCCGCTGTTTATTACGAGTCCGACGCCTCGAGAGGTCGCTGCGGACCCCATCGCGGCCGATTTCGAGGCCGCCGGGATCGACCCCGCGATCGTCACGATCGAGAAAGCGACCTTCGACGCCGTCGAGCGGGTGATCGAGGCCGCCGAAGCCGAGGAGGTCTCCTATCTCGTCGGGATCGGCGGCGGGAAGGCCATCGACATCGCGAAACTGGCCAGTCACCACCTCGATATGGGCTTTCTCTCGGTGCCGACGGCAGCCAGCCACGACGGGATCGTCAGCAATCGGGGCTCGGTTCCCGACGGGGACTCCCGGCACAGCGTCGCCGCGGAACCGCCGCTTGCTGTCGTCGCCGACACCGGCATCCTCGCCGAGGCCCCGTGGGACCTGACCACGGCCGGCTGTGCCGACATCATTTCGAACTACACCGCCGTGATGGACTGGCGGCTCGCCCAGCGGCTCCAAGACGTCGAGTACTCCGAGTACGCCGCCGCGCTCTCGGAGATGACCGCCGAAATCCTCGTGGACAACGCCGATCTGATCCGCCCGGGTCTCGAGGAATCCGCATGGGTCGTCACCAAGGCGCTGATGTCCTCGGGCGTCGCGATGAGCATCGCGGGCTCCTCGCGGCCGGCGAGCGGGGCCGAACACCTCTTCTCGCACCAGCTCGATCGGCTGGCACCCGAGGCGGCCCTGCACGGCCATCAGGTCGGCGTCGGCTCGATCATGACCGCCTACCTCCATCAGGGCGAAAACGGGATCTGGCGGGACATCCGCGATGCGCTCTCGAGCATCGACGCGCCGACGACGGCGGCCGAACTCGGCATCGACGACGAGACGATCATCGAGTCGCTGACGACCTGCCACGAGATCCGGGACCGCTACACGATCCTCGGCAACGGGATGAACGAGCGGGCGGCTCGAGACGTGGCGACGAAAACGGGCGTCATCGACTGAGAGCAGCCATCGAGGGGGCGACGGTTGATCTCAACCCAGATCGGCGCGCTCGAACTGCCAGATGCCGAGCGCGAGCGGGACGACGAGCCAGCCGAGCATGACGACGACCATCGTCTCGCCCTGCAGGAACCATGGTAGCTCTTCGGGAATAGTGTTGAATCCGTCGGGGAACACGAGTCCGGTAGAGTTGACGTACGCCGCCGTCGGGCTGACCAGCGACTGGACGAACGCGATCTGGTTCGTCGAAATCTCGAGTCCCGCGAGGTCGTTCGCCACGTAATCGATGACGAGTTGCAGCGGGCCCAACACGTTCAACACGCTGGTGACGAAGAAGAAGGCGATCGAGCCCCCCATCGCGCGCGACCGGGAGGCCGTCGCGGCCGAGATGCCGATCGCGACGGCGACGTAGGTCAGCGCGTACAGGACCGTCAGCGCCATCATCCCGCCCAATACGTCGATCCGTGTCTCGGGATACCACAGCAGTGTCAGGACCGCACTCACCAGAAACGCGACGACGATCGACGCGCTGACGACGCCCGTTCGGGTGATGAACTTCCCGAGGACGACATCGCGGCGCGCGTTCGGAATCGAGAGCAGATACTTGATGCCGCCGGATTCGCGTTCGCCGGCGATCGCGAGGTACGCCGTGACGAGCGCGATCAGCGGGATGAACATCGCGCCGACGGCTGTCAAGTTCCAGAGCGAGTACAGGATATTCGGGTCCTGACTGCCGGTCTGGCCGGCGTAGATCAGCAACAGCATAAACAGAACGTAGAGCGCGCCGACGAACCAGACGATCTTCGCCCGGCGGACATCGAGGAAGTCCTTTTTCGCGACATCGAGCGTACTCATGCCGACACCTCCGTGTCGGCCGCCCCCTCCGCTCGCTCGCCGTTTGTGTAGCTGTTGAACAGTTGCTCGAGCGAGACGTCTTCGGAGACGATGTCTTCGACGGTCGTCGCCGACGCGACGTGGCGGACGACGTCGACCTTGACCGAGGGATCGGCGCAGGTCGCCGTGATCGTCGTACCCTCGACGGACACCGAGCGAACGCCCGTGAGACGGTCGAGATCGAGGCCCTCGGGGACGGTCGCAACCTCGAGCGTGATCGGCGCGCCGAGGTCGAGTTCGCCCTGGAGATCGTCGAGCGTGCCGGTCGCGACCAGCCGCCCCTCGTTCATGATGCCGATGCGGTCGCAGACGGCCTCGACCTCGCCGAGGATGTGACTCGAGAAGAAGACGGACGTTCCGCGGTCCGCTTCCTCGGCGATGATCTCCCGCATTTCCTGCATCCCCGCGGGATCCAGCCCGGAGGAGGGTTCGTCCAGGATCAGGAGGTCGGGATCGCCGACCAGCGCCATGCCGAAGCCCAGCCGTTGGGCCATCCCCTTCGAGTAGTCGCCGGCGGGGCGGTCGCCCTCGCCGGAGAGACCGACCTGCTCCAGGAGGGCGTCGGGGTCGTCGGCGGCGTCTTTCGTGTCGATGACCCACTGGAGGTGTTCGCGCGCGGTGAGTCGATCGTAGACGCTCGCCCCTTCGGGGAGGACGCCGATGCGACGGCGGATCTCGTCGGTATCGGCTTGGGCGTCGAGGCCGAGGACCGACGCGTGCCCGTCGCTCGGGCGGACGAAATCGAGGAGCATGTTGATCGTCGTCGACTTTCCGGCCCCGTTCGGGCCCAGAAAGCCGAACACTTCGCCGTCCTCGACGGTGAGGTGGAGGTCGTCGACGGCGAGGACCGACTCGCCGTATCGCTTGGTGAGACCAGTCGTTTGGATGGCGGCCATATGCGGGGCCTCATTATCCATTGGTGTATATTTTTTGCAACTAACACCGAGAAACGACCGGTCCAGTGCGGCTCAGACGTGCTCGTCGAGGAAGTCGGCGATCGCGGAGTAGGCTTCGATGCGATTCTCGAGCTTCGAGAAGCCGTGGCCCTCGTCCTCGAAGAGCAGCTTCCGGACGGGAACGCCCTGTTCGGCCGCCTTCTCGGCGATCTGTTCGGCCTCGCCGACGGGCACGCGGGGGTCGTTTTCCCCGTGGAGGACGAACAGCGGGGCCTCGATGTTCTCGACGTTGTTGATCGGCGAGATCTCCTCTAGGAACTCTCGGTCCTCGGCCAGCGAGCCGTACTCGGCTTCGCGGAGTTCCCGTCGCCAGTCGCCCGTATTTTCGAGAAACGTGACGAAATTGGCGATGCCGACGGTGTCGACGCCGGCCGCCCAGAGGTCGGGATACTCGGTCAGCGCGGCGAGGACCATGAAGCCGCCGTAGGAGCCCCCCTTCGCCGCGATTCGGTCGGGATCGATCGCGGGATGATCCTGCAGCCACTCGACGCAGGCCTCGATGTCGGCGACCGAGTCCATTCGCTTTTCGACGTCGTCGAGGCTGGCGTAGTCGGAGCCGTACCCCGACGACCCGCGGACGTTCGGCTCGAAGTAGGCGTAGCCCCGGTCGAGGAAGTACTGTTTGACACTCGAGAAGGAGGGCCGTCGCTGGCTCTCGGGGCCGCCGTGGATGTCGACGATGACCGGCGTTTGCTCCGCCTCGCGGTCGTCGGGGAGGCTCAGGAAGCCGGGTACCTCGAGGCCGTCGAAGCTCTCGACGCTGACGAGTTCGGAGTCGGTAAACGTTTCTGGAGGGATACCCGCGGTCGGCGCGCTCGTCCATTGCTCGGCGTCGCCGGTCTCGACATCGACCACGAAGACGTTCGTGTTGACCGTGTCGCCGCTTGTCGACAGCGCGAAGCGCTCGGCGTCGGGGTCGAAGCTCACGCCGCCGGAGATCCCGCCCGGCAGATCGGGCTCCGAAAAGGTCTCGAACTCGGTCGGCTCGTCGGGGTCGAGCTCGCCGACGGTGAGGTCGGTGTAGCCCTCGACGTTCCGCGAGTAGACGAACCGCCCCGTCTCGTCGTCCAGCGCGATGCCACCGACGTTCCAGCCGTCGCCGTCGGCGACGGTCTCCAGTTCCCGCTCTCCGCCCCCGCCCTCGAGGTCGAGATAGGCCAGATACAGCGTATCGGTGTCGCCCTCGTCGGTGACCAGATAGACGCCCTCGCCGTCGGGGGCCCAACTTGCGCTCTGATAGCGAACGTCGCCCTCGTGGGGCGTGAGGTGCTCGAGGTCCGGGTCGTCGGCCTCGAGGTCGAGCACGTACAGGTCCTGATCGAAGTTGGAGTAGGCCTGCGAGACGAGCAGCCGCGAGTCGTCCGGGCTCCAGCCGGACAGCGAGAGCCAGCCGTCGCCCTCGTACACCAGCTGCGCCTCGTCTCCACGCTCGTCGCGGCCCTGTACGTACACGTCGAAGACCGACTCGTCGCGGCGGTTCGAGGTGAAGGCGAACCGTTCGCCGTCGTGGCTCCAGCCGCCCCAGCGGTGTTTGGCCTCCGGCATCGCGGTGGCGTTCTCGATCTCGCCCGTTTCGGCGTCCAACCGGAACAGTTGCGCGCGTTCGTTGCCACCCTCGTCCATTCCGAAGATCAGTTCCGGGCGTTCGGGCGACCACGAGGCGAAGGTCACCCGCTCGTCGTAGAACGTCCGCTGCTCGGGCCAGTCGCGGGGCTCCTCGAGGGTCCAGACCTGCGAGGTGCCGGTCGTGTTCATCAGGAAGGACAGCCGTTCACCGTCGGGGCCGAAGGACGCGCCGTAGGCGCTGCGAACGTTGAGATAACGCTCGATGTCGTAGCCGCTCATGCCACACGAGTCTCGGTCCGACGCGTAAACCGTTTCGCCTCCGGCGAGTCCGCCGCGCGGGCGACGACCGGCCTGGGTCTGCGGTGGAGACGCGGTTCCAAAACGGGTCCGATCACCTCTACCGGGACACGTGTTGTCCGTGTACGGTCCGCTTGTCCCGCCGGTCCACGAACGGAGCCGTGTCCGTAGGGACCGGTTATCCGCTGTGCAGACGGGGCAGCCGGCAGTGATGTACGCTGGGTCGCTACCCGCACAGAACGAGGCTCGAGTCGGGGATGGCTGTGCTTAACAAAGCCGTATCGCGTGCCGAACCCAGTCAATGGCAGAGGAAGTCGACGAGTCGCCGGTCGGGACCGTCCTCGTAACGACCGTGCTCATCCTCGCGGCGTTCGGGCTGACCATCGCGGCCGTCGGGCCGGAACTGTTCACGGCCGAGTCGGCCGAGGTGCCCGAGTCCAACGGCGAACTCGAGTCGCTCGGGAGTCAGGGAGCCGACGCCGAAACGGCGGGTGACGGCTCCGGGAACGAGAGTTCCGACGAGGGTGGGGGAAGCGACCGCGAGAACAACGAGTCAGATGGCGATCCGATCGATATCGGCGGTAACGAAAGCAGTGGCAACGAGAGTGTCGGTGGAAACGAGAGTATTGGTGGCAACGAAAGCAGTGACAACGAGAGTATTGGTGGCAATGAAAGCAGTGACAACGAGAGTATCGGCGGCAACGAGAGTGTGGGGGGTAACGGGAGTGACGGCGGCAACGAAACCGATGGTGACGATGCGGAATCCGGGACCGGTGAGGACGACAGCGACGAGGGGACAGCTGACGGCGAGAGCGGCGACGACGATGGCGACGATACGGACGAGAGCGATGCGGAGAGCGGGAGCGATGATGACGGTGGGGACGACAACGAAACGGATGGCGACACAGACGGGGAGAGCGCGGACGGAGACGACGATACCGACGACACCGACGACACTGACGACACTGACGACGGGTTCTTCTAGCCACCGGAGTCGGCCGCTCGTTTCAGCTCCGAACGGTCTCTGAATCGGCGACCGAGGGCACTCGAGTTGAGCGAAACAGGGAGTTTTTAACCTCTCGCTCGCATTCTGCGAGCAGATGCGAATCGCGTTCGTCTCGTTCGAAACGGCACACCACCGCGACACCGAGACGAACCAGCGGCTGCGGACCGTCTGCGAACTCCTCGCGGAGCACGGCCACGACGTCCACTGGTACTGTGCCGGGTTCTGGGCCGGCGAGGAGTCCACGTTCGACGCGGACGGAATCACCTATCACGGGGTCTCGAGCGGCCTCGAAGCCCGGAGTTCGTTTCTCTTCCGACTCCCGTTCGTTCTGGCGGCCGCGAGTCCGGATATCGTTCACGTCAGCGCACAGCCGCCGAACCAGGTCGTCGCAGCCAACTGGGGGGCGACGCTCGCACGCGCCCCGCTCGTCCTCGAGTGGTACGGCGACAGCGGCGTCGCAGACACCCGTTGGACGCGGGTCGCGACGGGCCGCCCGGACCGGATCGTCACGCCCTCGGAACTCGTCGGGACGTGGGTCCGAGAGATCGGGGCCGACGGCGACCTCGTCGAGACGATGCCGAACCCCATCGACTGCGAACTGATTCAGGCCGTCGAACCGGGCGCGGAAGTCGACGTGATCTACGCTCGCCGGCTCGACGAGGGGGCAAACCTCGAGAGCCTGCTATTAGGGTTGGCCGAACTCCGCGGCCGGGACTGGTCTGCGAACATCGTTGGCGACGGACCGGAACGGGACGCCTACGAGCAACTGGCGCGGGAGCTTCGGATCGAGGATCGGGTGACGTTCCTCGGCGACCTCGAACTCGAGGAGCGGATCGCGGCCTACCGCGGGGCCCACGTCTTTGCCCAGACGGCCGACCACTGCGTCTTCCCGACGGAACTGCTGTGGGCGATCGCCGCCGGCTGCGTCGGCATCGTGGAGTACCACGCGGACTCGAGCGCCCACGAACTCGTCGAGGGCTGGGACCGCGGGTTCCGGACCACCAGCGAGGACGAGTTAGCCGAGGCGATCGTCGCGGCGGGGGATCTCGAGCACCGCGAGTACGACGAGGCCTTTACCGACTACGATCGCTCGGCGGTCGCCGACCGGTATCTCGAGCTGTACCGAACGCTACAGGACGAACGCGGTCTCCTGTAGCAATCCACCAGCGCCGGCCGCTGACGGGCAACTGTCGGATGGAGATACCTATATGTCGGTTCGAAAGAGAATTCGGCCATGCACGACGACTGTGACTTCTGTCGGATTCTCAGTGGTGATCGATCAGCGCATGTCTTCTACGAAGACGAGCAAACGGTTGCGTTTCTCGACCGGAACCCGGCCGTAACCGGACACTGCCTCGTTATTCCGCGCGGCCACGAGGAAGACGTGCTGACGATCGACGAATCGGTCTCGACGGCCGTCTTCGAAACGGTCCGGACCGTTTCGAACGCGCTGGAGGCGGCACTCGAGCCGGAAGGGTTCAGCGTCTTTCACACTAGCGGGCCGTTAGTTGGGGCCGTCGATCACGCACACGTCCACCTCCTCCCCCGCTTCGGGGACGACGACGTGGCGCTGTCGCTGTCGCGGGATCGGCTCGAAGACGACGCCGCCGCGGCCCTCATGGGTCGCGTGAAGGCACACCTCGAGCACTGAATTGACGGCCGACGGGATCGGAGTCGGCGCTCAGAGGTCGAACTTCGCGGCCGCCGTCTCCATGTCCTTGTCGCCGCGACCCGAGAGATTCACGAGGATCGTGTCGTGCTCGCCGGCCTCGGCGAGTTCGATCGCGCGAGCGATCCCGTGGCTGGACTCGAGGGCCGGGATGATGCCCTCGGTCTCGCTCAGTTCGCGGAAGGCCGCGAGCGCTTCGTCGTCGGTGACGCCCGTGTACTCACAGCGGCCGACGGCCCGGAACATGGCGTGTTCGGGGCCGACACCGGGGTAATCGAGCCCCGCCGAGACGGAGTGAACGTCGACGTCCTCGTCGAGGACCCGCGTCTTCATCCCGTGGATCACGTCGTCTCTCCCCTGTGCGAGCGGGGCGGCGTGCCGGCTCGAGTCCGAACCTTTCCCGCCGCCTTCAGCGCCGTAGAAGTCGACGTCATCGTCGCGGAAGGCGTGGAACAGGCCGATCGCGTTGGAGCCGCCGCCGACGCAGGCGACCGCGGCGTCGGGCAGGTCGCCCGTGCGCTCCTGGATCTGCTCGCGGGCCTCCCGACCGATGACGCTCTGGAAGTCCCGGACCATCCGCGGGAACGGATCGGGGCCGACGACGCTGCCGACGAGGTAGTGGGTGTGCTCGACGTTTTCGGCGAAGTCCTCGAGCGCCGCATCGACGGCATCGGCCAGCCCCTCGTCCCCCCGCGTGACCTCGTTGACCTCGGCACCCATCAGTCGCATCCGGAAGACGTTCATCTCCTGGCGCTCGACGTCTTTCCGGCCCATGTAGATCTCCGTCTCGAGGCCGAGCAGGGCACCGACCATCGCGGTCGCGGTGCCGTGCTGGCCGGCCCCGGTCTCGGCGATCAGCCGGTCGCGGCCGGCCCGCTTGGCCAGCAGGGCCTGGCCGAGCGCGTTGTTGATCTTATGTGCGCCGCCGTGGAGCAGATCCNTCAGAGATGTGTATAAGAGACAGTTGTTGATCTTATGTGCGCCGCCGTGGAGCAGATCCTCGCGCTTGAGGTAAATGTCCGCGTCGTAGCGCTCGCTCAGGTTCCGTGCGTAGTACAGCGGGGTCGGCCGGCCGGCGAACTCCTCGAGCAGGTCGCGCAGCTCCGATTGGAACTGCTCGGTATCGGCAACCTCGTCGTACGCCGTTGCCAGTTGCTCGAGCGGGTCCCGGAGCGGCTCTGGGACGTGTCGGCCGCCGTATCCCTCGAACTTTCCGTTTTCCATACGCCGGTGGATTGCGCGTTCAGGGTGAAATAGATTCCTGCTGGCGGCTCGCGGTCGCGGTGGTCTCGGAATTCCTCGAAGACGATGGCAGTGAGGGTGCCAACGGTGCCGACGCGGAGTGAGAGCGCCGACTCGAGCGCGGTCGATTCAGCGGTCGACGCTCCCCAACACGATATCGAGACTGCCCAGCGTCGCGATCAGGTCGGCGACGTACTCGCCCTCGGCCATCTCGGGGAGCGCGGAGAGGTTGTGGAAACACGGGCTGCGGATCTTGAACCGGGCCGGCGAGTTCGAGCCGTCCGCGCGGATGTAGACGCCGAGTTCTCCCTTCGCGCTCTCGACGGCGCGGTAGGTCTCGGTCCCCGGGTCCGGTTTGAGCGTCCGCGGGACGTTGCTCTGGACCGTGCGCTCGTCCTCGGGCCAGTCCTCGAGCAGGTCGAGACACTGCGCGATGATCTTCGCGGACTCCTCGACTTCGCGAAGCCGGACGAGCACGCGTGCGTGGTTGTCACAACTGTCCTCGGTGACCACGTTCCACTCGAGGTTGTCGTAGTAGCCGTAGGGGTCGTCTTGCCGGAGGTCGTAGTCGATGCCTGAGGCGCGGGCGACGGGACCCGTACAGCCGTAGTCCTTGGCGACTTCGGGCTCGAGCACCCCCGTTCCCATCGTCCGTCGCTGGAAGATTTCGTTGCCGGTCAGCAGGCTGTGGTACTCGTCGACCTTCGCGGGGAGTTCGTCGAGGAAGTCCCGGCACTTCTCGACGAACGCCGCGCGGGGCTCGGGCAGATCCCAGCAGACGCCGCCTAACCGGAAGAAGTAGAACATCATCCGCTGGCCGGTCAGATCCTCCAAGATGTCCTGGACGACCTCGCGGTCGCGCATGCCGTACTGGAAGATGGCGGTGAAGTCGCCGTAGACATCCAGCGCGAACGTCGAGACCGCGAGGAAGTGCCCGAGCATGCGCCCGAACTCGGTCGCCATCGTCCGCAGGACCTGCGCGTACGCGGGGACCTCGATGTCGGCGATGTCCTCGATGGCGCGGGCGACCGCCCACTCGTTGGGCAGGTTCGCGGTGTAGTCCCACCGGTTCGAGTAGGGAATGATCTGATGGCGGTAGGTCCCCTGCTGGCACAGCTGTTCCTCGCAGCGGTGCAGATAGCCGATGTCGGGTTCGACTGCCGCGACCGACTCGCCGTCGAGGACCGTCTCGAGGTGGAGTACGCCGTGAGTGGCCGGATGGTGGGGACCGATGTTGAGAAACATCGTCTCCGATTCCTCGTCGCGCTGATCTTCCGCGAGCGGGTTCGCGTGTTCAGTGTAGCTGACGACCTGCGGCTTGTCCTGGTCGTACTCGAGTGTGAGCGGGTGACCCTGCCAGGACTCGGGCAGCAGAATTCGCGTGAGATTCGGGTGGCCCGCGTACTCGATCCCGACGAGGTCGAAGGCCTCGCGCTCGTGCCAGTCGGCGGTTCGGAAGACCGGTGCGGCGGACTCACAGACCGGCGCGCCCGTCGGCAGCGGGACGATCAGCGTCACCTCGTGGGTTCGCTGGTCGTACTTCGTCAGGTGAATGATAGACTCGTAGCGGTCCTCGTACTGCTGGGGCGTGAGACAGGAGAGGTGATCGAACCCTGCCTCCTCGCGCAGCAGGCGAACCACCGCCTGTACGTCGTCCGGGCGGATCACGAACGCCGGCGCGTTCTCGTGGTCGTCCCGGCCGATCGCGTACTCGGAGAGCAGGGTCTCGAGTGCGGCCTCGTCGACGCCGTCTCCCCGCTGGTGGTCGTACTCCGGGTCGATGCGTTCGCGCTCGGCTTCGGGGTCTGGGTCCGATGTCTCACTCATTGCACATCCCTCGAGACGCCGACCGGTGGCGCGTCTCGAGAGGCTACAGGTGACACGGAAATGAGGGTTTTCCCGGGAGAGCGTGACTCTCTGCCACCCTGAAACCATCCCGGCAGTCGCGGTCACCGTCTCGTCCGTCCGGCCGAGCGGAACGGCTTATATGTGCCGTCGGTCGTAACGTGAGGTATGTCCCGAGGTCTCGGCTGGTTCGACTCGTTTCGCGAGGTCGCCCCGGAGTGGGCGGTCGTGGTGCTCGGGCTGGTCACCCAGCTCGGCGACGTGTGGTTTCTCGGCGTGCTCGTCGGCACCCTCTACTGGAGAGCGACGGAGGACCAGGACGAGATCGCCGCCGTCGCCGGCTTGCTCTTGGCGGGACTCGCGCTCATTACGGGCCTGAAACACGTCTTCGCGCTGCCGCGACCGGAGCGGGTCCTCGTCGAGCTCGGAGCGCTTCCGGAGACGGTCCACCCGCTGTACGAAGCCACCGCGACCGCGACCGGCTACGGCTTTCCGAGCGGTCATGCCCTGCTGACGACGATCGTCTACCTGAGTCTGGCCGAACACCTGTCCGTCGGCACGCGGCGGCGGCGATACCTCGGTGCCGCCGGGATCGTGACGGCCGTCTGCTTCTCGCGGGTCGGTCTCGGCGTCCACTACCTCGTCGACGTCGTCGCCGGCATCACGGTGGGCCTCGTCTTCCTGCTCCTCGCGTGGGGGCTGCTGAACCGGTATCCGACCCACCGGGGAACACTCGGATTCGGACTCGCCGTCGGCCTCGGCGCGTTCGCCGCCGTCGCGAGCGACGCGGACCCCGACGCCGTGCTCTTGCTCGGCGCGTCCCTCGGCGCGTTCGCCGGCTGGCAACTCGCCGTCCTCGCTCGAGCGCTGGACTCGGGCCGCGGCCCGATTCGAGAGAGTACCCGACTCGCCGCGAGAGCCGTCGGCGCGGCGGTCGTGATCGCGGCCCTCCTCGTCACTACGGGCTACTACTGGCCCGTTGCGGTGTTCGCCGGCAGCGGCGCGCTTGGACTGGCCGTCGCGGTGTTGGTACTCCTGCCGGTCCTCTATCGCTCCGAACGCGGCATCGGTCGCTGGACCCGCTCGCCCTCCCGTTCGCAGTAGCTCGTTCCCTTGCGTGTCGATCGTTTCGTGTCGACGGCTCGAGTAGAACGTTTCTGCCGTCAATCAAATACCGCAGACAAGCGAGAGTGAGCAGCTACTGCTCGCTTTCGTCGTCGGAATCATCGGCGTCGTCGGCGCTGTCCGCTTCCTCCGTCTCCGAGTCGTCCTCGTCATCGTCCGACGGCTCGACTTTCATGTCGGAGGCGTCCTCCGCGGGACTCGCCTCCGGTTCCGTGTCCGCGGTCTGGGTCGGCTGGGCCTGCGTCGGGTCCGGCCCCGTCGCCTCGCTGGTCTCGTCGGCCATCGCCGAATTGGAGACGTCGACCGCCACGTCGTCGGTGTCGGTCTCGCGTCGGGGTTCCGCTTCGTCGTCTCCGAGATCCGGTCTGGACCGATCTTCGTCACCGCCCGGCTCGTCGGTGAATTCGATCTGCGAGCCGGACTCGTCCGTGTCGTCGATCCCTCGCTCGTCCGAGATCTCGCCGTCGGGCTGGATCTCGGATTCCCGGCCGGAATCGACGCGCTCGGCGGCGGCGCTGGCCTGATCCGAGGTCTCTTTCCCCTCGGTTCCGCCCTCGACGTCCGGGACCCCCGACGAGTCCTCTCCGCTCGAGCGGCGTTGCTGAAGGCCGAAGCCGACCAGCCCGCTGCCGGCGATACCGAGCGGAATCGCCCGCGCCCGGTTTCGAGCCATCGAGCGGATCGCGGCGACCAGCAGGAGGCCGCCGCCGAGGATCGGGAGCGTCCCGCTCGAGACCGCGTCGGACGCCGCCGAGGTGGCTCGTTCGGCGGGGGCGTCCAGTTCATCGAGGGCCTCGAGGTCGTCGATCTCGTCGAATGCACCCATCGAACCGTCCGTCGTCGTGTCGTGATCGTGGTGGTCAGTCATCTGAATCTCCGAGCGACGGTGCCAGTGGCCGGCCGGCGGCAGCGGCGTCGTTGTCGTCCGTCGGCGCTCGCGACCGTCGGGCCACCGGTCCGCTCACGGGTTGTACGCCGGCCGGTCGGATGAAGATTCGACCGGCAGATGACTACCCGGCCCGCGCCGACGCCGGGCCGCCGGCGACCTGGCCCGATATCACATAGTAGCGCACTCGAGCGTGTTCGGCCGGAAATCGGACGATACCTCCGATTACGGCCCTGCATACTCCGGGCGGGTGGCCTTCCCTGTCTGCCGTGGAGGTACGGTATCCATGTCGGACTGTAACGGACGTGACGACGAATCACATAGTACTGTGCGGAACGTCGTTCTCGTGGTTCTCGATACGGCCCGGGCGAAGAGCGTCGGGATGCAGCCGTTTCCGGCGGACCGAAACGCGCCGCCGGCCGGCCGCGCCGGCACCCGACTCGCACCGGGCGATCGACCGACCACGGGCGACGATTCCGTCGGCGCGCATCCGACGCCGACGCTGACCCGCCTCGCCGAGGCGGGGACCGCCTTCGAGAACGCCTTTGCGACCGCCCCGTGGACGCTTCCCTCTCACGCCTCGTTTTTCACTGGCATCTATCCCTCCGAACACGGCACGCACGGGGGCCACACCTACCTCGACGACGACCTGCGAACCCTCCCCGAGGCGTTCGACGACGCGGGATACGAGACGATCGGCGTCTCGAACAACACGTGGATCACCGAGGAGTTCGGCTTCGACCGCGGGTTCGACGAACTCCGCAAGGGCTGGCAGTACATCCAGTCCGATGCCGACATGGGCGCGGTCGTCCGCGGCGAGGACATCCGGGAGAAACTCGATGCGACCCGAAACCGGCTCTTCGACGGCAACCCGCTGGTCAACGCCGCTAACATCGTCTACAGCGAACTCCTCCAACCCGAGGGCGACGACGGCTCCGCGCGAGCGACCGACTGGATCGGCGACTGGCTCGAGGGCCGGAGCGACGACCGCCCCTTCTTCCTGTTCTGTAACTTCATCGAGCCCCACGTCCAGTACGACCCGCCGAAGGAGTACGCCGAACGGTTCCTCCCCGACGGTGCCAGCTACGAGGAAGCGACCGCGATCAGGCAGGACCCCCGCGCCTACGACTGCGGCGACTACGAGCTCACCGACCGCGAGTTCTCCCTGCTCCGCGGGCTCTACCGGGCAGAACTCGCTTACGTCGACCACCAGGTCGGCCGGCTCAGAGAGGCACTCGAGGACGCGGGCGAGTGGGAGGATACCTTATTCGTGGTCTGTGGCGACCACGGCGAGCACATCGGCGAACACGGCTTCTTCGGCCACCAGTACAACCTCTATGACACGCTGCTCAACGTCCCGCTGGTCTGTCACGGCGGCCCCTTTACCGACGGCGGGCGACGCCACGACCTCGTCCAGTTGCTCGATCTCCCCGCCACACTGCTCGAGACGGCCGGTATCGACGACCCCGAACTGCGCGACCAGTGGTCGAGCCGCTCGCTCCACCCCGACTCGAACGCGGACTCGCGCGAGGCCGTCTTCGCCGAGTACGTCGCGCCCCAGCCCTCGATCGATCGCCTCGAGGCCCGCTTCGGCGAGATTCCGGACCGGGTACGGGAGTTCGACCGCCGACTCCGGGCGGTCCGCACGGCCGAGTACAAGTACGTCCGCGGCGATGACGGCTTCGAGCGCTGCCACCTCGTCCACACCGATCCGCTCGAGCACACCGATATCAGCGACGACGAGCCCGAGCGGGTGCGGGCGCTTCGACGGCGACTCGAGGAGCGGTTCGAGCCGCTCGCGGAGGCCGGCGCGTCGGGCGAAGTCGAGATGCGCGAGGGGACCAAAGACCGGTTAGCGGATCTGGGCTATCTCTGAGGAATCCGGTCGACGACTGCTCGGATAGTGCCCGATCCGTCACACTTCGTGGGGTGGCGCGCGCTGGCGGCTCCCCGAACGCTAGTGAGGGGAGACGACAACGCTGCGCGAGGGATGAGCGAACGCAGTGAGCGAATCGGTTGGGGAGGGTGAGGCCTCTCCGTGTTGCCACGATAGCAGAACGCGCGTTGTGGTATTACTCTTGACCTGTCTCTTATACACATCTCTGATGGCNGTTGTGGTATTACTCTTGACCGATCTATTGAGAAAATCGGCGCAAAAGAGCGTTCTGCTATCGTGGCTGCGAGGGAGTACCACGTCCTCCCCAGCCGATTCGCTCAGTCACTTCGTTCCTTCGCTCATCCCTCGCGCAGCGTCATCGGCCGCCCTCACTATCGTTCGGACGACCGATAGCGCGCGCCACCGCACGTCGGTTCGACGGCCGTCGCGCACATGCGGTATCAAACGCGCAACTGTACACGCCGGGACGTTTCCGTCCGTCGCCGGAACTGCGACCATGTCCTCTCCCTCCGCGCCTCGAGTGGCGTCGTTTCCCTATCCGATGCAGTTCGTCTACGAGGGGCCGGCCGACCGCCTTCGCGCCGCCGTCGACGTCGCCCCCGCGGCGATCGACGACGTGACGGTCGAAGTCGGCTCGCGTCGCGTCCGGATCGCGGTCGACTGCGACGGCGACGTGGCCGAGCGAACCGTCACGCCGCTCCCGCCGGGGCTCGCCTTCGGCGACGACCGGCAGGCGAGGTACAACAACGGCGTCCTCACCGTCTCGATCGAGACGGAGTCGTAGCTCCTGGGACGACAGCGCTCCCGTCACCGCCTCGAGCGGACCGCCGGTATTCGCTTGCTCCACGTTGATCCGTCGCGGCGTCGAACCACGGCTACCGCGATGAGCGACGACTACTACACGAAAGACGACTTCGCGGACGACCTCGCGGTCGACGAGTCCCGCTTCGATCGAGACCCGGACGAGGAGACGATCGAGCGCGTCGTCTCGAACGTCGAGGAGCGAAACGTCGCGGTCCATGTCTTCGACGACGGCGACAGCGCTCGTGAGCACCTCCGCGACCAGCTCCCCGACGGAGCCGAGGTGATGGACGGCCACTCGACGACCCTCGAGGAGATCGGCTTCACCGACGACCTCGAGGCCGAAGACGGGTTCGACTACCTCGGGGCCCGGATACAGGAAATCGACGACGAGGAGGAGCGGTCTCGGGCGCGCCGTGAGGCGACGACCGCCGACGTTTTCGTCGACAGCGTCAACGCGATCGCCGAGAGCGGCGAACTGCTCGGAGCCAACGCGCTCGGCAACGCCGTCGGCGCGTGGGCCTTCGCCGCCGAATCGCTCGTTCTGGTCGGCAGCACCAACAAGATCGTCGACGACTGGGAGACGGCCGTCGAGCGGGTGAGGGAGTACGCCTACCCGCTCGAGGACGCCCGCGCCCAGGAGGTCTACGGACAGGGCAGCGTCGTCGGGAAACTCGTCTCCCTCGAGCACGAGCAGGTCGACGACCGGACCCAACTCGTGTTGATCGACGAGCCCCACGGGTTCTGACCCCGTGCCTGCAGCACGCTTTTGCTCGCCAGTCGGATAGGGAGACTACGCTCCGGCGCTCGACCAATGGCAACCCACGATTCGCGATCCGGCGACGGCTTCGCTCCCTTCTTCCGCCGCTACGCGAAGTCGTGGGTCCACGCGGTCGCGGCGGCCGGCATGACCGCCTTCGGGACGCTGACGATCGTCCACCGCGGCTTCGCGGTGCTCGCGCTCGCGTCCTACGTCGTGCCGCCGATCGCGCTGTACCTGTGGCAACTGTCGAGCGACGGCACCGGGGGCGAGAGAACGGGTGAACAGACCGGGAGCGACGGGACGAGCGAGAGAGCGGACGCCGCGGCGACCGAGACTCGAGCAACGGACGCGGAGACCGCACCGCGCGAGCAAGCGGATACCGGAGTCGGCCTCGAGGCCGATACCGAAACCGAAATCGCCGATCGGACGGCGACCGAGGGCAGCGCCGAGACCCCCGACGGCACAGCGACCGCCGCGACGCCCGATAGCGCCGCGACTACAGCGAACAGCGGCGGTGGTGACGCCGACGCGTCCAAAGCCGACGGGACTGCAGCCGAGCGAGCGACCGAGCCCGCGCCGTCCCGCGACTGGCGGCTCGTCGACGTGCCGACCGAGACGACGCTCCGCGACATCAGCGTGACCGAGACGGGAGCGGTCTACGCGGTGGGCGGCGGTGGGCTGGTTCTCGCCGCTGATCCCGTCGACGGCACCGCTGGCGACGGGAGCGACGGCGACTGGTCGATCGTCCTCGAGGACGGTCCGGCCGCCGCGGGCGAGGACCTCGCAGGGGTCGACGCGACCGCCGCGGGCGAGGCGGTCTGGGTCGCGGGCGACAGCGGCTCGGTAGGTCGGCTCGAGTCCGAAACCGGGATCCACACGGATTACACGGCTCCCGCGGACATTACCGACAACTGGGTCGGCGTCGCGGTCGCCGGCGCGAGCGGCGACGAGACGGTCCTGCTGATCAACGGCTCCGGGGCGGTCCTCCGCGGGCGCTATCGCGACGGCGACTGCTCGTGGGCCGAGCCGGTCACACCGGGCAGCGGCTCGAGTCTGAGCGGGATCGCCCTCGCCGACGCGTCGGTCGGCTACTGCTGCGATACGAACGATTGCGTCTTCGAGACGACCGACGGCGGGGAGTCCTTCGAGCAGGTCGGCCTCGGCGACGCGAGCGGCACGCTCGAGAACCTCGCGACGCTAGGCCGGGGCGACTGTCTGGTGAGCGCGGACGACGGGATCGTCCACCGCTACGGCGGGTCGACGTGGACGCCCGAGCGGGTCGGCGAGGAGGCCGTCTGTGGCATCGCCCGCCACGAGGCAGAGACGATCGCCTGCGACGCGGACGGGGTGATCTACGAGCGAGCGGCAACCGGCTGGGAACAGGTCGACGCGAGCGCGCCGGAACCGCTCATGGCCGTCTCGGTCTCGCCGGGCGGGGACCGGGCGGTCGCGGTCGGCGAGGACGGCACCGTCGTCGAACGGCGGTGAGGCGGCTGCGGTTGCGGCGAGTCGACCAGCGGCGGCAGTGAATCGACGCCTGTGGCAGCCTAGAGCGATTTCCGCGTCTCGAGTTCCGACTGACCGGTATTTCGGAGCGCTCGAGCCGCGGGTCTCGGCGGATATTCGATCCGAACGAGCCGGGTAACCGTCGGTTCTCGTGACTGCTTTGCGGACCTGTCGGATCGGCGTATTCAAGGCCAATCGGCTTTCCCTTTCGGGGCGGATATCCACTCATCACGACCGCACAGCGGGGCGTCTCCGACGCCCCCGCAGACGGGCGTGAACGACCTCGATCATGAGTATACCAACACGAACGGCGACGCAATATACCGTCCGCACGTTCGAACCCGACGATCGAGAGGCGTTCCTGTCGCTGTACGAGACGGTCTTCGGGCACGACAGAGGCGCGGACTGGTTCCGCTGGAAGTTCCGCGAGAACCCGTACGTCGATCACGTCCCGATCCTCGTGGCGAGCGCCGACGGCGAGCCCGTCGGCTTCCGGTCGTTTTTCGCCCAGGAGATGCGCGTCGGCGACGCCGTCAGACCCGCGTTCCAGCCCTGCGATACGATGGTCCACGCGGACCACCGCGGGCGCGGGCTGTTCGATCGCATGAACGAACGGGCCGTCGAGCGCTACGCCGACGGCCGGCCGTCGTTCTTCTTCAACTTCCCGAACGAGAACTCCAAGCCCGGCAACCTCGCCCATGGCTGGAAAGAGATCGGGACGGTACCGGCTTACTACCGGCCGCAGAACCCCCTTTCCGCCCTCGGTGAGACCCGTGACGCCGAACCGCGGGGCGGGAGTACTAAACTCCAATCGGCCGACGAGGGGGCCGCGACCGCGGTCGCGGACACGCTCGAGGACGCGATCGCGACCTCACACCGGGCCGGCGACAAGTTGCTCGTCGACTCCAGCACCGATCTCGACGTCGAGCGCTACGAGACGCCGCCGACCGACACCCTCGCGGCGATCTACCGGCGCTCGATCCCCGACGCGATCCACGCGAACCGATCCGCGGCGTTCTACCGCTGGCGGTTCGCCAACCCCGAGCACTCGTATACGGCCTACGTCGCTCGACGAGACGGCGAACCGGTCGCCGCCCTCGTCGTCTCGAGCGTGGCCGATCACGCGCGGATCGTCGAGACGGTCCCGCGGACGCTCGAGTCGGAATCGGACGCCCTCAATCGCCTGCTCGTGACGGCGCTCGATCAGCACGCGGATCGGAGCTACGTCGAGGCGTTCGGCGAGACGGTGCCGGCCCCGCTGCGCTTCCGGTTCTATCCGGACACGCGATTGCCCCTGTCGGCGCTGATTCGGCCGACCGCCCGCACGCTGCTCGCACGCGACCTCGAGGGCGGGCTCGATCTCGAGTCGAGTTCGGCCGCGGCGTGGACGTTCTCGCGGCTCGATCTCGACACGACGTGAGGACGGAACCGCCGACTCGAGGGTGCCCCGCGATCGAGGGGGCGGCCGGATTCGGCCACTGTTATTGCCGTCGAACACGCAGTCACACGCGTGAGTAATCGACGCCCGAGCGACCGACGCGGCGGCTGCCGGCTGTGCGGGACGCCGCTCTCGGAGACCGCCGGCGAGTCCGGCGCGGACGAGTTCTGTTCGCCCGGCTGCCGCGACGTCGCCGCCGAATTCGGGACGAGCGACGCCGCTGCCGACGATCGGAGCGGCGGGAGCGGCGATCGCAGCGCCAGTGATAGTGACCGGCAGCTCGAGAGCGACAGCGATCCGACCGACCGGCCGGACGCCCCCGACGGAGACGGGACCGTCCGCACGTTCTTCCGGGTCGACGGCATGCACTCGGCGACCTGCGAGGCGTTCCTCGAGGCCGTCGCCGAGGGCCGCGACGGCGTTCGCGAGGCCGAGGCGAGCTACGTCACGGAGACGGTTCGCGTCGATCACGATCCGGACGACGTCTCGACGGAGGCGCTCGAGGACGCGCTGAGCACGCTCGGCTACACGGCGTATCTGCGGGACGAGGCGACCGCCGACGAGGAGACGGGCGGGACCCAGCGCTCGCGCGAGATGTCCGGCCTGCGAAAGCGCCGCTCGGACGACATGCTCGAGATGCGGTACGTGGTGGGCGTCGTCTTCGGTTCCTTCCTCTTGCTGCCGTTCGTGGCGGTCTTCTACCCGATGTACCTGACCGCGTTCACCGACTGGGGCGCGATCGCCCACTTCGAGGGCTCGTTCACCGGCCTCGGCGGCTCCCTCTATCTCCCGCTGTTCGTCGTCCTGACCGGCGCGATCGTCTACCTGACTGGCGGGCCCGTCCTCCGGGGCGCATACGTCAGCCTGAAACTCCGGCGACCGACGACGGATCTGCTCGCGGCGATGACGATACTGGGCGCGTACGCGTACGCCTCGATCACCGCCGTTCTCGGCCGCACGGACGTCTACTTCGATCTGACCATCGTCGTCGCCGCGCTCGTGATGGGTGCGACCTACTACGAGTCGACGGTCAAGCGCCGCGCGACCGATCGGCTGACCGACCTCACCGTCTCGCAGGTCGACACGGCCCGGCTCTACGCCGACGACGGCTCGACGACGGAGATTCCCGTTGCCGACCTCGAGGCCGACGACCGCGTGCTCGTCCGCGAGGGCGAACGCATCCCCGTCGACGGCCGGCTGGCGGAAGGCGAGTGTGCGGTCGACGAAGCCGTCGTGACCGGGGAGTCGCTCCCGGTCACGAAACGCGCGGGGGACGACGTGGTCGGCGGCTCGGTCGTCACGACCGACGCGGCGGTGGTCGACGTCGGCGAGCGGACGACCAGCAGCATCGAGCGGCTCACCCGAGTCGTCTGGAACGTCCAGAGCGCGGACCACGGCGTTACCCGCCGGGCCGACGAGTTCGCCGCGGTGCTCGTGCCCGTCGTCCTCGCCGCCGCGGTCGTCGTCGGCGCGGGCTCGCTGCTTACCGGCGCGAGCGAGGTAGCCGCCGCGTTGGCCGTCTGCATGACGCTCATGGTCGCGAGCCCGTGGGCGCTCGGCTTTGCGACGCCGTACTCCGTCGCCGCGAGCCTACAGGAAGCCCTCGAGCGCGGCATCGTCGTCTTCGACGAGACGGTCTTCGAGCGGCTGCGAGCGGTCGACACCGTCGTCTTCGACAAGACCGGCACGCTCACGACCGGCGAGATGACCGTCCGCGAGGCCGACGCGCCAGATGACCTGCTCGCGGCTGCCGCCGCCCTCGAGCGCCGCGCGGCCCACCCCGCCGCGGCGGCCATCGCGGACGCCTTCGGCGGCGACGGGGGGTCGGTGGACGGCGACCACGGTGGCGAGCCGACTCGAGCCGACGGCGGGTCGACCGCAGCCGGCGGGCTCGAGGTCCAGGACTTCCGAACCCACGCGACCGGGGTCGAGGGAACCGTCGACGGCAGCTCCGTGCTCGTCGGCCATCCGGACCTCTTCCGGGAGCGAGCGTGGGACCTCGAGCCCGACCTCGCGGAGCGAGTCGACAGCGCGCGCGAAGCCGGTCACCTTCCAGTCGTCGTCGGCCGGGACGGGACCGCCGAGGGCGTCGTGATCGTCGGCGATGAACCCCGCGAGGCGTGGGACGAGACGCTTACGGCGCTGGACGAGGACGGAGTCGACATCGTGGTCCTGACCGGTGACGACGGGACGGCGGCCGAGGTCTTCGATCGCCACCCGGGCGTCGATCACGTCTTCGCCGGCGTCTCGCCCGACGGCAAGACGGCGGCGGTCGAGCGGATGCGAGCCGACGACCGCGTGGCGATGGTCGGCGACGGGACGAACGACGCGCCCGCGCTCGCCGCGGCCGATCTGGGCATCTCGCTGGGCAGCGGCACGGCGCTCGCCGCCGACGCGGCCGACGTCGCGATCGTCGACGACGATCTGGCCGCGGTCGAGGAGGCGTTCGCGCTGGCGAGGGCCGCACGCGACCGTCTCAGACAGAACATCGGCCTCGCCTTCGTCTACAACGCGATCGCGATTCCCGCCGCCGTCCTCGGCGTCGTGAACCCGCTCGTCACGACCGTCGCCGTCGTCGCCGGCACCCTGCTCATCGTCGGGAACGCGGAACGATCCCTCATTGGCGACTGACTCCGTTCGCTCGAGGCTTTCCTTCGCAACCCCGCTGACTCCGGGGAGTCGTACCGCTACACCAAACTACACGGGTCGGCGTCACCCATCCACGGGCAGATGACCGAACGGATGGGTCGCCGCCGCGCGTACGGTGCCGTCGTCGTCGGGACGCTGACCTACACCTTCCTGATGTTCAGTTGGTTCTCGCTGCCGGCGTATCTCCCGGTGATCATCGACGAACTCGGCCTCTCGAGCACGCAGGCCGGCGTGGTCGCGGGCGCGGTTCCGCTGACCTACATCCCGATCGCGCTGTTTACCGGCGTGGCCGTCGACCGCGTTGGGCCGGGGCGGAGTCTCGCGGCGGGCGTCCTGATCTATGGCATCGCACAGCTCGTTCGAAGTTTCGCGACCGGATTTCCCTCCCTGCTCGCGACGACGCTGCTGCTCGGCGTCGGCGCGACAGCGATCACCTTCGGCCTGCCGAAGCTCGTCTCGGTACTGTTTCCGCCCGCGGAAACCGGCTTTCCGTCCTCGATCTACCTCGTCGGCTCGGCGGCGGGAACGGCGAGCGCATTCGCGCTCGGCCGACCGATTCTGGGCCCGCTGCTTGGCGGCTGGCGCGGCCTCTTTTTCTGGACCGGCGTCGTCGCGATCGGCTACGGCCTGCTGTGGGCCGTCGTCTCGCACCGATTGGGGATCGACGCCCGCAACCGCGCGGCCAACGACGCCGACGCGGCCGACTCCTCGCTCACGCTCGCGGCGATCCGCCGGGACCTGACAGTTGTCCTCACCCACCGCGAACTGCAACTTATCGTCGTCGTCGGGACCATGTACCTCATGATCGCCCACGGGATGCAGGGGTGGCTCCCGACGCTGCTCGAGGCTCGAGGCTACGCGCCGGATCGGGCGGGACGGATGACCAGTCTGCTCGTCGCCGCGAACGTCGTCGGCGTCCTGACCGTCCCCGCGGTGGGCGACCGGTTCGGTGCTCGCCGCACCGCGTTGCTGGTCTGCGGGCTGATCGCCGGCCTCGGCATCTCGGGCGTGATCGCGAGCGAACTCGGCCTGCTCCTGCTCGGGAGCGTCGTCGTCACCGGCTTCGGCTTCGGCGGGCTTTCGCCGTTAATCCGAGCGATCCCGCCGGAACTCGAGGGGATCGGCGCGCGGCTGACCGGCACCGCGGTCGGCTTCATCTTCGCCGTCGGCGAGATCGGCGGCTTCCTCGGCCCGGTGTTGGTCGGGACGCTGTACGACCTCACCGGGTCGTACACGCCGGGACTGGCGCTACTGGCCTCGGGGGGACTCGTCGTGGCGGTCGCCGGCAGCGTGTTGCGGTATCAGTACGGTGATTCCTGAGGCGGCAACCGAGCGCACACGCATCACGCCTTTGCCCGTCCGCGGAGTTACGGCCGGGTATGTGGCAGGGCGATGGCTACTGGCTCGTCCGGTTCGGCTTCCAGCGGGGCCTCGCGCTGTTGTACCTGCTCGCCTTCCTCGTCGCGGCCAAGCAGTTTCGGCCGCTCGCCGGCGAGGACGGCCTGTTGCCCCTCGAGCGGTACGTCGAGGGCGTCCCCGTTCGCGACCGGCCGAGCCTCTTCTATTTCCTCCCGAGCGATCGCTCGATCGGGATCGCGGCGTGGACCGGCGTCGGACTGTCGGCGCTCGCGCTGGCGGGGGTCCCCTACTGGCTGCCGGCGGGGTACGCGACGCCCGCCTCGATGGCCCTCTGGGCGGCGCTGTGGGCGCTGTATCTGTCCTTCGTGAACGCGGGCCAGACGTTCTACGGCTACGGCTGGGAGTCGATGCTCTGCGAGACCGGCTTTCTCGCGATCTTCTTTGGCGCGGGATCGGTCGCGCCGCCGTTCGTCGTCATCCTGCTCGTTCAGTGGGTGCTCTTTCGCAATATGTTCGGAGCCGGGCTCATCAAGCTCCGCGGGGACGACTGCTGGCGGGACCTGACCTGCATGGATTACCACTACGAGACCCAGCCCATTCCGAATCCGGTGAGCTGGTTCGCTCATCACCTGCCGGATCGCTTTCACCGCGTGGAGACTGTCGGGAACCACGTCCTCGAGTTGCTGGTTCCCTTCCTGTACTTCGCCCCGCAGCCGCTGTCGGCGCTGGCCGGCGCGGCCACGATCGGTTTTCAGGGCTGGCTCATGGTCACCGGGAACTTCGCGTGGCTGAACGCGCTCACGATCGTGCTGGCGATTCCGACGTTCAGCGACGGGACGCTTGCAGCCGTGCTCCCGATTTCCGCGCCGGCGACCGCCCCGACGCCGCTGTATCTCGAGACCCTCGCGATCCTCCTGGCCGCCGTCGTGGCCGTCCTGAGCGTCCGGCCTGTGCAAAACATCCTCTCCGAGCGCCAGTTGATGAACACCTCGTTCGACCCGCTCAACCTCGTCAACACCTACGGCGCGTTCGGCTCGATAACGCGGAACCGGTACGAGGTGGTCGTCGAGGGGACCACCGACGAGGAGATCACGGCGGCGACGGAGTGGCAACCGTATCGATTCAAAGGGAAGCCGACCGACCCCGAGCGCCGGCCGCCGCAGGTCGCACCCTACCACCTCCGGCTCGACTGGCAGCTGTGGTTTGCAGCTATGTCGCCGAGCCCGCGCCGGCATCCGTGGTTCCATCGGTTTCTGGCGAAGCTGCTCGAGGCCGACGCGGACACGCTCGCCTTACTCGCCGAGGACCCCTTCGACGGGGAACCGCCGACGTACGTCCGGGCGGTGCGGTACCGCTATCGGTACACGACGCCGGAAGAGCGGGCCGAAAGCGGCCGCTGGTGGTCCCGCGAGCGCGTCGGGACGTACGTCCGCCCGGTCTCGCTCGAGGAGGTGCGAGTTCGCGAGCCGCGACTGTGATGGTCCGGCCTCGGATCGGGGCCGGATCACCCGGATCAGCCGCCGTCGGAGTCCCGGCGCGCCGGCGGCGTCTTCGAGAGGTACGTCCCCCACCGGTCGCGGTTGTCGGCGATCCACCGGTAGGAGCGCTCGCGGAAGTGCTCGTAGTCCTCGAACTGCCGGAGGAACTCGACTACGTCTTGCGCGGGCTCGGCGACGTCGGTACGGACGAACGCCTCCTCGATCGAGGCCCCACAGGAGTAGACGCCATCGGCGGCGACCAGATGCGAGCAGTCCTCGTAGTCCTCGGGCAGTCGATCGCGCAGGTCGTCGGTGAGGTCGCTGAAGCCGACGATGCGGAGATCCGTCCGCTCGTCGAAGTACTCCGCCCACCACGTACAGAAGCCGCAGTCGTCGTCGTAGACGAGTGTCGCCTCGGTCATATCGGGATCAAGGGGCTCGAGACACAAACGCTTGGCTCGGCTCGAGGTCCGTGGCACGCCGCGCGGAACGCTGGGAGATGGCGAGCGAGCACCGACGGGTGACTCGAGCGCTTGGATACTTGGCTCCGGCTAGCAAACGGACGCCTATGGAGCGGTTCGTCCAGTCGATCGTCGCCGGCGGCGTCGTCCTCGTCGGCGCGTGCTGGCTCGTAGTGCTCGCCGACGGCGGCTCAGCCCCGTGGCTGGTCGGCGTCGCGCTCGCGCTGCTCGGGACGGGAGCCGTCCTCGCCGGCATTCTGTCCGAACTCGAGCCGGGAGCGTTCGCCGTCGGCGAGGAGTGAGCCGGCTCGACGGCCCGTCGCCAGAACATTATTGAGACCGGTGGCCAATGCTGAGCCATGAGTAGCGCGGCCCGGCCGCTCTCGGAACCGCGGGTGCTGGCCCACGCGAAGCGGCGGCTCTTTCCCGACGAGGACGAGCCGACCGCCTACGCGGTGGCCGACACCCAGTTCGCGCAGGCGGAGTGGCTCCCCGGCCGGCCGGTCGACGCGGCCGTGCGGGACCGGTTGGCCCCGTTTAACCACGTTCAAATCGGCGGCGGCTACCCCGATCTCGTCGGCGTTCGCACCCTCGAGTCCGATCTCCTCGCCGTCGAGCGACTCGGGGACGACCCGCCGCTGATCGCCGTCGAGGCGAAAGGCGAGACGAGCGGCGGCGTCGATACCCAACGCGGGATCGTCCAAGCCTACGACCGGCTTCACGAGGCGAACGCGGCGTATCTGGCCGCACCGGCGGCGGCGATTGCCGAGACCGACCGCACACTCGCCCGGGAGTTAAACGTCGGGGTGCTCGGCGTCGATGCCGCGGGGACCGTGGACGCACTCGAGGTGCCCCGCGTCGTCGGCAACCGGACGACGACCGAGGCGACGGCGATCCGGTTTCAGGCCAGCGCACAGGGCGTCGCGGACAAGTCCTTCGGGCTGAACCACCCGAAGAACTACCTCGGTTATCCGCTGGCCCACCACGCGGCCGGCGATACCGAGACGCTGCTGTCGGAGTACAAGGTCGTCAGCGCCGTCGAGAGCGCTCGACAGGGGGCCGCGTTCCTCGGGCTGATCGAGGACGGCGTCGGCACCGAGGGCGTCGAACTGACCTCGCTGGGCGAGGAGGTCGTCCGGTTCGCAGCGGGACGCTACGGGAGCGTCGAGGCGGCCCTCGAGGAGTTCGAAAACTGGTACCGGTCGGGAACGCGATTCGTCGATCTCGCGCCGGCATGGGGGCAGTTAGCTCGTCGAGTCGTCTTCGACTACCGGGCGACGGAGTTGCTCGTCCGGGAACTCCAGTGCATCCACGAGGACGGGATCGCGGAGCCGTCGCTGGTCGACCTCGTCGAGTACCTGCACGAGTTGCATCCGACCTTTACCGTCGAACTGTTCGTCCGCGGCACCGACGGCGTCCGCAGTCGCGTCCTGACCGAAGACGGTGACCTTCGACGCGCGGCGCTCGAGGACGGCTCCGTCTACCACTCGCCGACCGTGTTCCAGTTGAAGGCGATGCTGTACCACAGCGGGATACTTACCGAGCGCGGTGCGGAGCCAAGTCGGCTCGAACCCCTCGAAGACGTTTGGGCGCTTCGCGAACCCGTTTGAGGGGTCGGCTTCGGCCGCCTCGAGAAAGACCGTGTGGAAGCTAGCCACTGCCTGCTGGGGATCGGAGCGGATCTTACGCCGATTCGAACCCGTTCCGTTCCCGATGCGCGGCGAGGAACGTCGCGTGCGGGCGGCGGTCCTCGTCGTCGGGGAGCGTCAGCGGTTCGCCCTCGAGCGCCGCGAACTCCTCGTAGCCCTCGAGGTCGGGCCGGTCGGCGACCAGAATCCGGTAGTCGTCGGACACCGCGAGCCAGCCGGCGTCGAACGCCCAGTGGTGGAGCCGACAGAGCGCGAGGCCGTTCCGAACGTCGTCGCGGCCGTTCTCCCGCTTCGGATAGATGTGGGCCGCCTCGATGTCGACCGTTCCGTCCGGCGACTCGCGCGATTTCCCGCAGATCGCACACCGCGAGTCGTAGGCGGATTTGACCGTCTTCGGGAACGCGCTCGAGCGAACTCGCCGTTGGACCTCGGTGAACTCGTCTCCGTCGTCGGTCAGGGGCGGCTCTTCGGTATCGTCGGCTTCGACTCCGTCGGACACTGACTCCGCGAGCGCTTCGAACCGCGCCGGCTCGACCGCGAGTCGCTCCATCGTGAACTGATAGACCATGCGCCCGTCCTGCGAGACGTACTCCGCGTCAGTCACGTCGACCAGTCCCTCGTATCGGAGGTCGTCGCTGTCCGCCGGCTGGTAGAAGAAGTACACCGGGACGGTCGACCGGTCGGCCTGCTCGAGGAGCGCGCCGTTGGCACCGGTCAGTTGCTGGTCGCCTTTCTCCGGGACGCCCTCGCCGATGTAGGTGAACCGCTCGCCGTCGATCTCGTCGTCGTACGGTCCGTCTTCGCGGGCTTTCACGATGATGTACGCCAGCTCCCCCTCCTCGTCCGTTCGCGGACTGATCCCCTTGATGTACGAGCCGAAGCTCGTGTCGAACGCGTCCTCGAGGTCGGTCTGTGCGTAGAACGTGCCGCGCTCGAGGTGGGGATACTCGGACGAGCGACGCTTCGCCAGTGTTCGGCCGCTGTCCGTGAGCGAATTCACGCCGTCGGAGCGCTCGACGTAGCCGAGGCTCTGTAGCCAACCTCTGTGTTGGGCGGGTCCGGAGGCGTCGTTCCAGCCGACCTCCGGATGGGCGGACGAGATCGCGGCGCCGAGTTCGGCGTCCGTTTTCGGCCCCTCGAGCAGCGCCTCGAGCATCGTCTCGAATCCGCGGACGGTGCCCGAGAGGAGTTCGTAGAGGACGCTGGGGTCCGTCTCCGAGAGCCACGCGAGTCCGCGCTGGGTGAGCCGAACGTCGCCGTCCAGTTCGAGCAGCCCGATCGCCTCGAGAAAGGTCAGTCGACGCCGAATGCCGTTCTCGCTCGTCGCTCGCGTGTTCGATCGGATCCACTCGAGGACCGCCGCTTCGGTCGGGTTCTCGGTGACGATATAGTTACAGAGCCGCTCGAGGACGGCCGTGTAGTTCCCCGCGCCGCCGAAGAACCGAACCGCGATAGTGTGTGTCTCCCCTTCCATCGTGAGAGTCAATACTGCTGTCGTTGTACGGACACGGGTATAAAGCGGGCGGCGGGAGCGGCGTGGGTCGAAGCCTGTGGAAATCAGCACGTCGCCGGGGACACACCGGCCTTACAAGTGAACCGGACCGAGACACACCACGGTTGCACGTGAAGGCGGACCAGCCCTCGAGTCCCGGTTCGCGTCGATACCACGGACACCACTCTTTCATGTGAACACTCACCACTGCCGCTACGGCCGATCACAGACGGTGGGTCGACCGGGAACTCTCGGAACGAAACGGACGGAGTAGCGGTGTACGGCGGAGATTCTCCACCCACTCACCCCATCGATACAAGTGAAACGGCGACGGCGTCGCGACGGAGTAACCGGGTCCGGGATCGTGTTATCAGACGTTCACTTGTAACGGTGGTGTGGGGCGGTCTCGGGCCGCGCCGAGTCCGGCGGATCGGTTTAGACGACGCCGTTCATCCGTGCGATCTCCCGGATCGTCTCGATTTCCTCGTCGAGGTAGAGCACGTCGGCCATCGCGTCAACGGCGCTCGAGAAGGGAACGTCGAGTTCGTAGCTGTAGTAGTTGCCCCGAGAGCCGCTCCGGTTTTCCTTCGCCGAGAGGATGCCGAGCATCCGGAGATCGGAGAGGTGGTTGTGGACCGACCGCTGGGCGAGGGAATCGGTTCCCGAGGACTCACAGAGCGCTTCGTACTCCTGATAGAGTTCGCGGGTCCGGCAGGGCGTCGACTCCTTGGCGGCCTTCGAGACGACTGCCAGCAGGGCGAGTCGTCCGTGGGTCGTCAGCTCTCGCATCCCCTCTTCGACCCGCTCTTGCTCGAGTTTGGAGCGCGCTTGCTCGACGTGGTGTTCTTGAATTTCGTCGTCGTCGTTGTTCTCCGCGACTTCGCCCGCGAGCCGGAGCAAGTCGAGTGCCTGTCGGGCGCTCCCGCTGTCGCGAGCGGCGAGGGCCGCACAGAGGTTCAAAACGCCGCCGTCGCAGCCGTTTTCGGTGATCGCGACCTCGGCTCGAGACTCGAGGATGTTGGTCAGTTCGGAGGCCTCGTAGGGCGGAAACTGCAGTTCGCGCTCACAAAGCGTGTCCTGGACGCGGGGGTCGAGCTGTTCGCGGAACTTGAAGTCGTTGCTGATGCCGATGAGGCCGACTTTCGTCGACTCGAGGTAGCCGTTCGAGCGCGCCCGCGGGAGTTCGTACAGTAACTCGTCGCGGTCGCCGATCGAATCGATTTCGTCGAGGACGATGACGACGGTTCCGCCCAGTGCCTCGAGTTCGCTGTAGAGCTTCTTGAAGACGGTCTGTTGGGGGTAGCCGGTCGTGCTAATCTCTGCGCCGGCGGGGCGGAGCGTGTTGACCAGTTCGACGGCGACCTGATACGACGAGTTGAGCGTCTTACAGTTGACCCCGAGCACCGAGAGATCGACGTCGTCGTACTCGGTGACGTCCTCCTGGAGCACGTCGAGGAGGTAGTCGGTGACGGCGGTCTTGCCGACGCCCGTGTTCCCGTAGAGAAAAACGTTGTTCGGCTCCCAGCCGTCGATGATGGGCTGGAGCGCGTCCATGTAGGCCTCGATTTCTTCGTCTCGCTCTTCGATCCGTTCGGGCTGGTACGACTCCCCCAGTGCGTCCTTGTTCCGGAAGATGTTCTGCTTCCGCTCGAACCGAGGCATGTCCGTATCAAGAGAGATGTGCTATTTAAAGCCACTCTTTCATCTGATGCAAGTGAACTCACACACACCACTCTTTCACGTGAAGACTAGTCTAGTACGAGTCGTCTAGAGAACAGTCCACGCTTTCATCTAAAGCGCTGACAGGCTTTGCCGAAACGCGGCAACTGATTGACTGCTTTCGGCGCTATTTGTCGGACTGACACTTATGACCGATTCGGGTAGTGGGCGACCTCAGCTACCCCAGCCCCCGTTCCACGGCTTCACTTGCAGCGGTGGTGTGTGTCTGTCGATAGCGATCCGAGTTGTCGGCCGATCGTATCCGAACCGAGCAACGGCCGCAACGTCTCCGGGAGAAGATAATCGACTACGAATCCTTACGTCGACGACTCGGTATCGATGAGGTCGTTCTGCAACCCGTCGGCCGTGATCTCCGCCCCCTCGAGGCTCACGTCGACTCCCTCGTCCGTGTCTGTGACGGCGACAGTATAGCCCTGATAGGAGAACTCGAGCGTGGTAAACCCGGCCGAGCCCGGAAGCGAATCGAGGAGGTCGGGATCGATCGCATCGTATAGCGGGTCCAATTCGACGGGGTCGGCGTTTTCGGCCTGTGCGACGAGATCGATAACGGCCATGCTGAGTTGATCGGTTGCTGTGACGGAAACGGACGATTCGAGCGAATTCATAACTCCTGCTGAGGGAGCGGGAGTAAAGAATGTGCCCCAATATTTCAATCCGCTTCGGACGGAGAAAAGAACGATCCGACACGCCCGAATAGGCGGTCGAGTTCCGGTGCTGTCTCTTATACACATCTCTGAGCGGGCTGGAAAGG
>NZ_AOID01000023.1 GCF_000337195.1 Natrinema versiforme JCM 10478
GGCACTTCCTGTTCGAGGGCCTCTTGGACGGTCCACGTTCCCGTCGAGCCGCCCTCGATGCGGTCGGCGACGGTGCCCAGATCATTGCCCTCCTCGCGGAAGGCCTCCTCGCAGAGCTCGAGCAGCCACGAGCGGATCACCGCGCCGTTGTTCCAGACCGAGGCCACGTTCTCGAGGTCGAGGTCGTACCGCCCCTCGTGGAGCAGTTCGAAGCCTTCGCCGTAGGTCTGCATCAGGGCGTACTCGACGCCGTTGTGGATCATCTTGACGTAGTGGCCCGAACCGGCGGGCCCCATCCGCTCGTGGCCGTCGGGGCCGGTCGCGACGGCGTCGAAGACGGGCTCGAGTTCGTCGTAGGCCCACTGGGGACCGCCGACCATCAGGGAAAAGCCCAGTTCGGCACCGGCGGGGCCGCCGGAGGTCCCGCAGTCGAGATAGGCCGCGGGACAGGACTCCGCGCGGCGCACCGAGTCCTCGAAGTAGGAGTTACCGCCGTCGACGACGACGTCGTCGCCGTCGAGGTGGGGTGCGAGTTCCTCGAGGGTGACGTCGACGGCCTCGCCGGCGGGGACCATCAGCCAGATGCGCTTGTCCGATCCCAGCCGCTCGAGGAGGTCGTCGATCGAGTCGGCGGGGGTCGCGCCCGCGTCGGCGGCTCCCTCGACGGCGTCCTCGTCGAGATCGAAAGCGACCACGTCGTGGCCCGCCGCGAGAGTTCGGTCGACGACGATCTGTCCCATCCGTCCGAGTCCGATCAGGCCCAGTTGCATGGGTAGGCGTCGGCCGGCCGCTATGGTAGTGGTTGCGGTTCCGGGGCGACCTCGCTCGCCGCCGTTGTGGCGGTGCCTCGAGACGGAGTGGCCTCTCGGGTCGCAAAACGGTGTGTTTCCTACGCGAGGGGTTCCTCGAGGTGGGCCCAGCCGATCGCATCGAGCACGACGATCCGGTCGTTGTACCGGACGTAGACGCCGTTGTACTCGTCGCCGTCGGCGTCGTAGTACGGCAGCGTCTGGCGGATGCGGTCGACCACCGACCACGCGCCGTCGCGATCGAGCGTGATATGTTCCCATTCCTCGCGTGCGCCGTTGCGGATCGCTCGGTCGAGCGCTCGGCGCGCGCCGGGAATGTCGCCGAGTCGTTGTGCGGACGCGTCGACGACGACGGCGTCGTCCGGGACGGTCTCCGAGTCGATGACGCGCGCGCCGAGATTCGCTTTCGATCGTGATGCGTGGGCCGCTGACTGCTCCGTATGCAGGACGTAGCCGGCCACGGCAGCCGTTCCCACCGCGAGAAGCGACAGGGCCATGTCTTTACCCCTAATCATTAGCCAGTACCTTACAGCAACTGACTAAGTATCTTTCGCAAGAATGTTCATTACTAAGAGGTTCGTCGCCGAAAAACCGACCACTTTCAGCTAGAAGAGGGTACCGACGTTAGCCGAGAGCAGGCCCGCGACGATCAGCAAGCCGAGCGCGGCCACGGCCGCCGCCCGGAACACCGGCAGCGCCTCGCGGGCGGGCTCGCGGATCTTCTTCCCGGTGAGTCCGGCTTCGAAGCGTTTCGTGCCGATTTCGACGAGCGCGGTCAGGACCAGCCAGAGCGCGACCATCGCGATCACCAGTCGGCCGTTCGTCGTCCCGAACAGCCCCTCGGCCGTGTACGTTCGGCCGGCCAGATGGCCGCCGGTGAGAAAGAGTAGGAGCGAACTCACCCGCGAAATCGTCGTGAGCTTTCCGGAGACGACCTCGAGCGGCCGGGTCGTATTGAACGCGCCGTCGCGTGCGAGCGGGATGACGACGGCGGCGACGAAACAGACGCTACCGGCCCAAAGCGCGGCAAAGACCAGATGGATTGTTCTGGCGGCGAGCACGTCGATCATACGGGGTCGCTCGGAGAGCGGCCGTATCAGAGTTCCGACTTCCGAGCGATTGATAGTCCGCTCGAGACGAACGTCCGAGCGCGGCCGGTTACTCGAGCCAGTCGGGCGTCCACGCGACCAGTCGCCGGCGGCAGAGCGCGTAGACCAGCGAGACGACCGCCGCGCCTACGATCGCGGCGGTGAGCCAGCCGTCGAAGACGAGCAGCGCCGGGATCGCGAGCGCGATGCCGAGAACGGCGTCCTCGGGAGCGCCGTCGTAGCGGATCAACCGGCGGGGGCGGAGCCACCGCCGGCGGACGTGGTCGTAGACCGCGCGCTCCGTGCGCTCGTTCCACGGGTCCATCTCCGGCCCGCCGCCGAGGGAGTCGCTCGCGGCGTGAACCCATGCGGTGACGGCGAACGCGGCGACGCCGACCGTGAGCGCTGCGGGGGCGACTGCGGCGGCGATGACTGCGGGGAGAGCCACCGCGAGTCCGGCCACCGGGAAGTGCAGCGTCCGCCGATGCGTGAACACGAGATCGAAATCGGGGGCCAGTCCGCCGAGGATCGCGCCGATCGCGAGCGCGCCCGCGAACTCGGGAACGACGTATGCCACCGGTGCGACGACCGCCAGTCCGGTAAACACGTGGGTGGTCGCCATCATCGGTTCTCGCCCGAACGGACGAGCGGCAAGGGCAAAACGGTACGCGAACCGGCACCCGACACAGTCGCCGCGGCGAACGCTATAATGAGTATCGCCGAGCAGACGGCAGTCTCACGCGACCCGCGAGGGGCTCACTCGACGTTTTCGCCCTGATAGCTGCCGTCGTAGAAGTCCTCGTGGTTCGCCTCGGCGAACACCAACTGCGCGATTCGGGCCCCGCGCTCGAGTTCGATGTCGTGGTGGACCTGTAACAGGCCCTCGCCGCGGCCCTCGTAGCCCGCGTCCCAGACCGCGGTGTTGAGCATACAGGAGTTGCGCATGAGCGACGAGCGGGGGTAGACGAACCCGATGTGGTCCTCGGGAATTTCGATCCGCTCGCCGTAGCGGACGATGTAGGCTCCCTCGGGCAGGTAGTAGGTATCGGGCTCTTTCTGCTCGAGTTCCTCGAGCGGGCGGGCGACCCGGTCGCCGATCTGTTTCCCGTCCCGGCCGATGCGGCCCGGTTCCAGTTGCTCGAAGACGACGTCGGCGGTGAGGTCCACCCCGTTTGGCTGGACCTGCGAATCGGTCGTCGGCGAGACGTGGTCGGCAACGAAGGCACCGGATCGGAACATGACGGTCTCTGTCCACCCAACGCCGCGGCGACGGGAAAAGCGTATCCGTTCGCGACGGCCCGTCGATATGGTATCGTCCCGTACGCCACGGGACGACACTCCATATTAGATTCTGCGAACATGTTGCAGTGAGGACTGCCCCGCCGGAACGAACGGTCACCTGCACGGCAATACTTACTCGAACCCGATCCGTTTTGCGGAGATTGTAGCGGTCGTCCCTGACAGAAACACGCTGGATTTATCAGGACGGAAAGCCGAGTTCTGGATGCTATGGGACAGACTCTCACCGAAAAGATTCTCGACGACCACCTCGTCGAGGGCGAACTCGAGACCGGCGAGGAGATCGGGATCGAGATCGACCAGGTGCTTACTCAGGACACGACCGGGACCATGGTTTGGCTCCAGTTCGAAGCGATGGGGCTAGACGAGGTCCAGACCGAGATCGCAGCGCAGTACTGCGACCACCAGACATATCAGTTCGACTTTAAGAATACTGACGACCACCGTTTCCTGCGTTCTGCGGCCGGCAAATACGGCGCTCACTTCTCTCGACCCGGTAACGGTATCTGCCACAACGTCCACCGCGAGAACTTCGCGGCCCCCGGCAAGACCCTGCTGGGTTCGGACAGCCACACGCCGACCCCCGGCGGCCTCGGCGAACTCGCCATCGGTGCCGGCGGGATCGACGTCACCGTCGCCATGGGCGGCGCACCGTACTACATCGAGATGCCCGAAGTCGTCAACGTCCGCCTCGAGGGCGAGCTCCCCGAGTGGGCCACGGCGAAAGACGTCATCTTGGAACTGCTCCGCCGACTGAGCGTCAAGGGCGGCGTCGGCAAGATCCTCGAGTACACCGGTCCGGGCGTCGAAACCCTGACCGCACCCGAGCGGATGACCATCACCAACATGGGCACCGAACTCGGTGCGACCACCTCGATCTTCCCGACCGACCATCAGACCGAGGACTACCTCCAGCGCGTCGGCCGCGGCGAGGAATACACCGAGCTCCAGCCCGACGACGACGCCGACTACGACGACGAGATCGTCGTCGACCTCTCCGACCTCGAGCCGCTGATCGCACAGCCCTCGATGCCGGACAAGGTCGTTCCCGTCAGCGAAGTCGAAGGCGAGTCCGTCGAGCAGGTCATCGTCGGCTCCTGTACGAACGGCGGCTACGAGGACATCCTCCCCGTCGCCAAGATGCTCGAGGGTCGCGAGACCTCGATGGAAACCGACACGATCGTCGCACCCGGTTCCAAGCAGGCCTCCGAGATGCTCGCCCGCGAGGGCTGGGTCGCTGAGATGATGGCCGCCGGCGTCAACTTCTCCGAGGCGACGTGTGGTGCCTGTATCGGCATCGGTCACGTCCCCTCCTCGGATTCGGTCTCCCTGCGAACCTTCAACCGCAACTTCGAGGGTCGCTCGGGGATCGAAGACGACAACGTCTATCTCTGCTCGCCGGAGGTCGCGGCCGCCGCGTCGCTCAAAGGCGAAATCGTCGACCCGCGCAACCTCGCCGACGAACTCGGCGACCTCGAGGCCCCCGGCGTCGAGCTCCCCGACGAGTACGACGGCTCCAAGACGGACCTCATCAGCCCCGACGAGGCCGTCGACGACGAGCTCATCAAAGGTCCGAACATCGGCGACGTCCCGCTGAAAGACCAGCTCGGATCGGACATCTCCGGTGAGGCGCTCCTGAAGATGGAGGACAACATCACGACCGACCACATCATCCCTGCAACGCAGGACATCCTGATGTACCGGTCGAACGTCCCCAAGCTCAGCGAGTTCACCCTGAGCCGCGTCGACGACACCTTCGCCGACCGCGCGCTCGAGGCCGACGGCGGCTTCCTCGTCGCCGGCGAGAACTACGGGCAGGGCTCCTCGCGAGAGCACGCCGCCCTCTGTCCGATGTACCTCGGTATCGAGGGCGTCCTCGCACAGAGCTTCGCACGCATCCACCGTGCGAACCTCTTTAACTTCGGGATCGTCCCGCTGACGATCGACGAGGACACCTACGAGAACATCGATCAGGGCGACGAGATCGAGATCGTCGACGATGTCTACGACGCCGTCACCAGCGGACAGGAGGAGTTCACCGTCCGCGTCAACGGCGACGAGTACACGGCGACGCTCGACGCCTCCGAGCGCGAGCGCGCAATCCTCGCAGCCGGCGGCAAGCTGTCCTGGACGAAAGACCAGGCCGAAGGCGGCAGCGGCGCGACGCCCGCTGACGACTGATCGGCATCCGACGACTCGGCTGCACTCGCGGTTTGCGGTTTTCGCTTTTTGTTCCGCCGGCGAGTGGCGGCGCGTTCTCCCTCTCTCGAGACCCATCCTTCCATCCATCCGTACGTCGACACTTCCGAAATCAGCGGGCGACGCGACCGAAACCGGCAACGCCGGTCGGACAGCGCCATCGTCATACCGCTTCGCCCGATAGCACGAGCGAATGCCTTCCGGTGGACACGAGAACGCGGGCTACCGACGCCTGTTCGACAGCGACGGGCTGACCTTCGGCGTCGGCTTTCCGCTTACGGGGACGAACCGCTCGACGCCGACCGTCGCGGACGAACTGGCGCTCGCAACGCACGCCGAGGCGGTCGGGTTCGACGGCCTCTGGGCCAGAGACGTCCCGACCTACTGGCCGAAGTTCGGCGACGCGGGCCAGTCCTTCGACACGTGGCCGTGGCTCTCACACGTCGCGGCCCACACCGACGACATCGCGCTCGGCACCTCGAGTGTCGTCCTCACGCTTCGGCACCCGCTCCACGTCGCGAAGTCCGCGGCGACGGTCGATCAGCTCTCGGACGGGCGGCTCGTCCTCGGCGTCGCCTCCGGTGACCGCGACCCCGAGTACCCCGCCTTCGGCGTCGACCGCGAGGAGCGCGGCCGGCTGTTCCGCGAGTCCGTCGACGCCATCCGGACGGTTTGGCGCGAGGAGTTCCCCGAACTCGAGGGTCAGTGGGGCAGCCTCGAGGGCGACCTCGAGGTGGTCCCGAAGCCCACGACCGAGACGCTGCCGCTGTTGCCCACCGGCCACGCCCGCCAGTCCCGCGAGTGGATCGCCGAGCACGGCGATGGCTGGCTGTTCTATCACCTCCCCGAGAACACGCTCGAGAGCTACCTGACCGACTGGCGCGAGACCGCGGGCGAGAAACCGTTCGCCATCGCGGTCCAGGTCGAACTGGCCGACGATCCGACGGCCGACCCCGAACCCCTCCACCTCGGATTCAACGCCGGCATCGAGTGGTTCCGGGACTACTTCGCTCGGCTCGCGGACTACGGGCTCGATCACGTGATCATCGGCATCCGAAACGACGACAAAGAAGCGGCGCTGTCGACGTTCGCCGACGAGATCATCGACCACTTGTAGCCTATCCCGTCAGGAGCGACGCCAGACGCCTTCGACGCAGGTGCTCTCCGTGCCACTACTGAGTTCGAGTACCGCGCCGCTCGCCGAGTCACGGCCGCCGCCAAGGCTCCCCGGCGGTCCAGCGTTCGTCAGGACGATTTCCACCGCGTCCGCGTCGATCGGGGTCGGGGACTCGAGGACGACCTCGAGCGTCGTGGCCGTTCGCCCGTCGATCGATGCCGCGCGATTCCCGCCGTCGACCGTGACCGAAGCCGACGGCTCATCCGCGTCGGTGAAATCGAGCGCGCCGTCGGATTCGATTGCGCTGTAGTCGAAACACAGTCGCTCGAGTGCGACGCCACCGGTGTCGACGTGCTTGAGGTGCCAGCGGTGGTCGAAGCCGCCGCCAGCGGGCTGCGAGACATCGAGTCGTGCCGCCCCGACCGTGATCGCCGGTCGCTCGAGGTTCAGGTCGCGATCGGCCTCGATCCGAGTCTCTTCGCCGTCGGCGACGATCCCGATCGATCCCGTCACCGTCTCGCCGGCTGCTCCGTCGTCTCCCGGAGGCAGGCCGACGGTGACGGCTTCGATTCGCTCGCCGGGGTCGAGACGCTCACCGTCGGTCGCTCCCCGGACGAACCGATCGTCGGCGACGGGCTCGCCGTCGGCCGAGACGAACGCCAACCCGTCGGCCGTGAGCGTGACCGCGATCGGTTCCGGCAACTGATTGACGACATCGAACGCGACGGGCGGGCGACGCGTCGGTCCCTCGAACAGCACGCCGCCGTCCTCGACGCCCTCCGCAGTCAGCCCCAGGTAAGCGTCCGCATCGCCGACGGTCTCGACACGCACGTTTCGATCGACGCCCGCCGTCGAGAAGCCGATCGTCTCGACGGCGAGGACGCTGCTCGAGCCCGCGATCATCGCTAGTGCAGCGCGTCTCGTCCGTTTCATGCGTGTCTCCTCGGTTCCGGTAACTGCGACGCAACCCTCGCGGCCGCGGGTCGTCGGTCCATCAGTCGTCGCTCGCCGACGGCTCCCGGTACTCGAGTTCCACGCTCGGCGGTTCGTCCGTAATCCCGAGCCGACTCCGCCGCGCGTAGTAGCGGTGTGCGATCGCGGAGACGGCAAAGGAGACGATGACGAACACGCTCCACGCGGCCGACGGGAGCGGGCCGAACGGCAGCACGCCGAGTACCGACGTGGCGAACAGGACACCCGAGAGCGCCGTCAGCCCGAGGTAGTAGTCGCTCCACGGAATCTCGCGCCCGCGGACGACGTCCATATAGATCTCGACGTCTTCTAACGCCGGCGTCGGTTCGATCGTCCCCCGATCGCGATCGAACTCGACGACGCCGGCCCGGTCCATCTTCGGCAGGTGTGACTGCTGGAGCGCCGTGTAGACGCGTTTGCGATCGGTGCTCGAGACCTCCTCGAACGCCATGTCGTCCTCCCAGGCGGCGATCTCCTGTGAGATGTCTCCGATATCGAGACGATCGTCCTCCCGCATGAGCGTGTGCAGGATGTGCCGTCGCCGCTGATTCGCCAGCAGTTCGAAGAGTTCGTCCTCGGTCAACGTCTCCTGGTTCGGCTGCGATACGTCGATTTCCCCGGCTGCGCTCGCTTGACTACCCCCCATTCGGTTGCGGAGTCAACACTTCCGTAGATAAGTCTATTGGATACTTGCATGAATCAGTGGAAAATTAACTAGTAGCCCTATATAGCCCTCTCGAGTCGCTCCCTCGTCGCGGTCGATCCGGCCGCGAGTCAATCGGCCGACGACTCGAACCGGCGGCGTTCAGTACACTGTTGACCGCCGGTCAACGGATCTCGGACCGCGTTTCCACTCCGGTCTCGAGTCGATTGACCGCGAGTCAACGGTCGCCGAACTGCGGTCGCCGACCGACTGACCTGACCTCGGGAGCGAGCAATCGATTCGATACGGCCGTCCGATTTTGGTACGCGGTCAGTTGACCGAATTATAACGCATCACGGACTCTCCTCCACGTCTGTATTACAATACCCCAGTCCATCCATCGATGATTCGTGGTCCCCGCGGTGGGGATCAGGGCGAGCGACGAGTTGCCGTGCGAGCGGACGTGCGGTCGCCCGCGAGAGACACACCACACACGGAGAATCCAACAATGCAACGACGCAAATTCGTCATCGGAATGGGAGCACTGGCATCGGGAGCAGCTGCGGCCGTCGGTTCGGGCGCGTTCACGAGTGTTGAAGCAGACCGGTCGGTGGACGTGGAAGTCGCCGGAGACAGTAGCTCATACTTAGCACTGTCACGGGTTACCGGGAGCAAAAATTCTCAAAAATACGTCTCGAAGAGCAATGGCGAAATAAGTTTTAACTTCAGCGACTCGAATGGTTCGGTCGATGGTACTGGATTCAACCCAGACGCCACCACACAGATTGATTCTCTCTTAAACGTATCTAATCAGGGAACGCAAAATGTCAATTTCTGGATCAACATTTCCAGTCTTAGTACGGGTAGTGCCGACGTGACGTTCTCCACTGATGGAGACATTTCATCCAGTCAACTAGCCTACGATGGGTCCAACTCGGGCAGCGTTACCGAAGTTACGTTGTCTCCCGGCGACTCCATTACGCTCGATCTCAAAGTTGACACGACGGGCCAGGGTATCGCGAGCACTAGTGACACAATCACGTTCGTCGCGGAGGCGGGCGGCTCGCCCGGAGCGTGAAGTGAGGGATTCATCACATGAATCGTAGACACTTCATCGCCGCACTCGGTGTGAGTCTTGGAGGAGGCGGGACTCTCCTCGGGACCGGCGCATTCACGAGCGTCACTGCTGAACGAGACGCGAGTGTTGCTGTCGCCACTGAGGACAGTGCGTACCTCAGTATTACCCCGTCTCCTAACACCGCCAATGGAGCATTCGCCCATACGACATCGAAAAATGACGGGAATAAGATTCAGTTGGATTTCAACGACGAGATTCCGAATTCCACTAATCCCGAGGGTGGTATCGGTGTCGCTCCGGACTCACGATACGAGTTCGACGACGTGTTCCGGGTCCAGAATCAGGGGACGCAGGATATCTACGTCGATATCACGCCGATCTCTAATCTCTCGCTCACTAATGGCGGGGATGTCAACCTCGAGTTTTACATTCGGGATGGCGATACCCGTGAGACGATCGACGGTAGCAATGCCGAGCTAACAGTTCCAGTCGGAAAAGTTCGTAGTGTCGGCGTCTATATCGAGACGGCTGACGGGTCGAACTACTCGATTGATTCGACGACCGACTCTGATCAAGGTTCTGACACAGCGACCATCGCTGCGGACAGCACTGTCGATAGCGGAAACGCGATAGATCCCGGATCACCCTGACAACGTACGGATGTTCACGGCGGTCCAATTCCGCCGGTGAATCTCTCTTTATGCGTCCGATTGCTCAGTCCATCGAAAATCGCGAATTTCAGTCTCGAGAGCGCGCCTCGAGTAGCAGCTTCGAACGGTCGATATCCCCTCACGCGGATTTGTCCGGTTTCGGACCGGCAGTCAGCCGTTGACTCACGGCCGACCGCGTATCGATCCGCTCAACGAGCGTATTACAATCACCCGACAGATCGTTCGTTCGGGTACTCAGACCGCCGCCCGTCGCCCGAACGCCGTGCTCGGATCCCGTCCCACCGTGGATACACCGCCGACGGAGATCGGCTGTTCGCGCGTCGAACCCGTCGCCTCGAGCGATCGGGTTGCGAGGCGGCGACGAGGGAGCAACTCGAAGCCATGAACGGACCGACGTTACGACGCTACCTACAGTCGCTGACAGCTGAACCGGGCGACCGACCACTCGGCCCGCTCTCGAGTATCGTTGGCCGGACGCCGCTCGACCGATGGCTCTGGCTCGCAGTCCTGGTCGCGATCGCGGCGGATCTGGCGACGACCGTCGGCGGGCTCGAGGTCGGGTTCGCGGAGTCGAATCCCGTGGGGACGCTCGTCCTCGAGACCGTCGGCGTTCTCGGGTTGGTCGGATTGAAAGCAGGAGCCGTCGCGATCGGACTGTCGGTCGCCGCGGCCGTCGTGCGAGCGCCGGATCGGATCGCGCCGGATTACGTGACGCTCGTCGTGCCGACCGCGCTCGCGACCGTGTGGCTGCTCGCCGCGACGTGGAACGCGTATCTGCTGGTAACCGCCCTCACGGGTCTGTAACGGCACGGTCGAGTCCGTCCGGCGGCCGTCGCGTTACGGGAATCAGTACGGGACGAAATCCGACGATTACCGGCGGCCTCGAGCGGTCAACGAGAGGGAGACCGCTCGGTCGCGTTCGAGACCGCTCGTTGACCGGCTCCGGCGAACGGTCAACGGCCGGATTACAATGGGACCGTCCCGCTTCCTTTCGGGTAGAACGGCGCGAGGCGATGAATCGAGGGACCCGGACACCACGAGTTCGCGATAACGAAGACCGAGACGCAGGTCGATCATGGTATCCGCACACGAGCGCGACCACGAGCCCGAGATCGAACCGGCATACGACCAGCTCTCGCTGTACGTCTACGAAGCCGGCTCGGACGACCTCCTCGAGGCGGTCTACGACGCCGAGACGCTCGCGATTCCGGCCGTCGGCGATCGGCTCTCGTTCACTGCGGCGAGTACCGATGGGAATCTCGAGGAGCGGATCGCCAGCTATCGCGAGGTGGCATCGTCGGCGACGTATCTGGTCGTCCGGCGGAATCTGACCTACCTGCACGTCGACGCCGATATCGAGGGGGCCGCGGAGAGTCAAACCCTCGTTTCGGAAGTGAGCGTGTGGGTGACGACGGCCCTCGAGAGGGAGGCGGAAGGAGAGGAAGCGACGGACAGCAAACGGATGGGACCCGGCGTCAGATCGCCGTGACCGCCGTGATCGCTCCGGTCCGAGTCGGCGGGTCCGGTTCGCGCCGTCGCGGGACCGCCGTGCTGACGGACCGACATCGAACGGGAGGTGACAGCGACGAATGATTCGACGGGGAGTGAAATGGGGGATTCAGGGACTGGCACTCGTCGCCCTCATCGGGCTCGTTTCGGGACAGGTGCTCGGACAGCCGATCCTGCTGGGATTCGTGGAAACGGGGAGCATGGAGCCGACGATCGACACCGGCGACGGCTTCGTCGCGATCCCCAGCGACCTGACCGGCGATCCCGAGCCCGGCGATGTCATCGTGTTCGAGGCCGAGGAGATCCACGGCGGCGGGCTGACGACCCACCGCGTGGTCGAGGAGACGCCGCGGGGGTACGTGACACGCGGTGACGCCAATCCGTTTACCGATCAGGACGGCGACGAGCCCCCCGTTCGGGACGCCCAGATCGTCGCGACCGCGTGGCAGGTCAACGGCAACGTCGTGACGATCCCTCGGTTCGGGACGGCCGTGATGACCGCGGGCGACGCGCTCGAGAGGGCCCAGACGAGGCTGGCGTCCGCGGTGGGAACGCGATCGGTCCTCGGCTCGTCGGGGCTGGCGACGGTCCTGCTCGGCGTCTCGGTCGCGTTGTACGCCGTCGAGACGGTTCGCGAACGACGGTCGCCCTCACTCGAGTCGCGCGGGGCCGACGACGAGAGCGAGTGGATCGACCCCCGCTTGCTCTCGGCCGGGTTCGCGCTGTTGGTCGTCGCCGCGGCGGCAGCGGCGATGGTTGTCCCGGCCGGAACGCAGTCCTATGACGTCATCAGCGCGGAGTTCGAGTCGGAGCGCCCGCTGGTGATCGAGCAGGGAACGACCGCGGACGTTCCGTATCCGGTCGCCAACGGCGGCTTCGTCCCGACGATTTCCTACGTCGAGGCCGGCGGTCCGGACGTGACCACCGCTCCCGGTCGGGCGGCCGTCGGCCCGCAGGACGAAACCTCGGTCACGGTCTCGATTACGGCACCCGACGAGACCGGCCACTATACGACCTATATCACCGAGTATCGCTACCTGCACGTGCTCCCGGCCCCGGTCATCGACGCACTCTACGGGATTCACCCGCGGCTGCCGTTCGCGACGATCCTCTCCGTGCTCGGTGCCGGGACGTACGGCCTCGGCCGGTTCCTCTCCGGGCCCGGCGACCCCCGATCGAGGCGGGCAGCGATCCGTCGCCGCTGTCGGACCACCCGATCGATCCTCCGGAGGTTATACTGAGCCATGTCGACTCGAGCAACTGAATCCGACGGTGCGGAAGCGAGCACCGAGCGGCGCGTGCGGCTCCGTGCCCGCTTGGCGGAGTATCGAACCGTGGCTGCGGTCGTCCTCGTGGTCCTGCTCGCGCTCGGCGGGTGGGTCAGTTACGGTGCCTACGCGAACCCCGGCGAGGAGACGATTCGGGACCGCGAGCCCGTGTGGACCGCAACGGGCGGGTTCTCGCACGGTGCGACGGTCGCTGACCCGTCGCCGGTCCACGACGCCGGCACCGAACTCGAAAACGAGTCGCTGTACTACACGGCCGTGACGCCGACCCTCGATGGCGAGTTCGTCGGCGGCTACGAGGCCAGCGCTGCCGAGAACGTGCGGGTTCGGCTACGGGTCGATGTCGTCTATCGGTCCGTCGACCCCGAGGACGGGACCGTCTACTGGAGCGAGCGAGAGCGCCTCGCCGCGACTACCGCCGAGAACGTCGCGCCGAGCGAGACGGTCGCCGCGCAGTTCTCGCTTACCGTCCCCGATATCGAGTCGAAAATCGCCGAGATCGAGCGGGAACTCGAGGCCAGTCCGGGCGAGACGGAGATCGCACTCGAGTTCGAGCGCGAGATCGACGGCACCATCGCCGGCGAACGGCGGACGGCCGTGGACAGCTACCGCGTGCCGATCGTCGCCGAATCGGGCACCTACCGACTCGAGGACGGGAACTCGTACGAGGAGACGCAAACGGAGTCGGAGATCGAGACGGTCCCCGCCTCGGCCGGCCCGGGACGGAGCGTCGGCGGCCCGCTGCTCGCGGTGGTCGGTCTCGGCGGCCTCGCTGGACTCGCGGCCGTCTCGCACCGGGTTCCGGACCCGACGGCGGCCGAGCGCGAGTGGCTCGCGTACCGCGACGACCGCGAGCAGTTCGGTGACGCCATCGCGACCGCGCCGCTGCCCGACGAGGCCCTCGAGGGGCCGCGAGCGGACCTCGAATCGCTGTCGGCGCTGGCCGAGTTCGGAATCGATGTCGGGGCCGCGATCGTCTTCGATCCCGAACGGGAACTGTACGTCGTCCGCGAGGGCGGGCTCGTGTACGTCTTTGAGCCGCCGGCGCTGCCGTCAGGAGTCGACGAGAGCGACGAGCAGGACTCCGCTTCCGAGACAGCCGAATCGGCATCGGAGACCGAGACAGGTGCAGTGACGATCGACGACCCGGCGGCGGAGTCAGTGTCCGAGGCCGCCGCTGTGGCCGCGTCCGAGGACGACGGAGAGGTGGAGCCGGAGGACACAGATGCGGCTACGACCACAGCTGATCCGGACGACGGTGACGAGTCGGTGGAGTGGCCCCTCTCGTGAGCGCGCTGTCGGCCGTCGTCGAGGCCCGCGGCCGGCCGCCTACTCCTCGCTCCGAGCGCGGTCGCGCAACTGCTGTTTCTGCTGGCGTTCGGTCACGTGATCGACGCCGTCGGCCAGTTCGTCCCGGACACGCGTCTCGAAGGCGTCGACGTCCTCGAGGAACGCTTCGGAGAACTCCTCGACGAGTTCGAACGTCCACTGGTCGCTGATCGCCCCCGCGGGGAGGTGGTCGTCCCGGAGGTCGTTCGCCCACGCCTCGTGGCCGGCCTCGCGCAGTTCGTCTTCGGCGTTGCCCATCCTGTCCATCGCGTGGCCCAGTTCGTGGTGGAACTCGAGGAGGGTGCCGTAGGCCCGATGGACGTGCTCGATTCCCAACTGGAGTTCATGGAGCGCCGCCTGTTCGGCATCGCTCAGGTCGAGTGCCGATGGGTCGGTTTCCCGCTCAGGGCCGGCGTTCGAATTAGAGTCAGTCACGCACGCGATAACCACGACCTGCGGGAAAACCGTACCCGTTGAACGTGCCGGATCGGGGTCGCCGTCGCGCCCGTCTCGGCCCCTCGATCAGCACTCGATCCGCTCGCCCAGTTCCGGCGCGGATGCGTCGTAGCCGTCCGCCCGCAGTTCCGCCGCGAAATCTTCACAGCGGTCGCCGTGATTGATCAGTACTCGCTCGTCTTCATACGCCTCGAGGAACGAATACAGTCCCTCGCGGTCCGCGTGTGCGGAGAAGTCGTACTGCTCGACCTGCGCGCTGACCGGCATCATCCGGCCGTCGATTTCGGCGCTGCCGGTCTCGAGCAAGTCCCGTCCGGGCGTCCCCTCGACCTGGTAGCCCGTCATGGCGATCTTGTTCGTCGGATGGGAGCGGATCGCGGGGACGTAGGTCATGGCCGGACCGCCGTGGAGCATCCCGCTCGTGGTGACGATGACGGTGTTTTGTTCCGCGATCCGCTCGCGCTGGCCGTCGCGGCCGTCGACGAACCGGGCGTTGCCCTTCGCCCGGCGCAGCAGGTCCGGATCGCGCAGGAACTCGCGGTTGCGCTCGCGCAAGAAGAGTTCCGTTACATGCGTCCCCATTCCGTCGACGTAGCACTCGAGGTCGTATTCCTCGCAGAGACAGAGCACCTCCTGGGTGCGGCCGATGCCGAACGCGGGGACGACGACGGTGCCGCCCTCCCAGATCGTCGTGCGCAGACTCTCGGCGAACTCGCGTTCGATCTCTTCGCGCGGGGGCCGCGTCACGTCGGAGTAGGTGCTCTCACAGAGGACGACGTCGGCGTCGGGCCGCGCGGTGGTGCCGGCGAGCAGCCGCTGGCCCTCGATGTGAAAGTCGCCGGTGTAGAGCAGTCGGGTCTCGCCGTCATTGACGAGGACGTGGGCGCTGCCGGGAACGTGGCCGGCGTCGAAGAAGGTGATCTCGTAGCCGGCGACTTCGAAGGACTCCTCGTAGCCGTGGGTTTCGGAGACCTGCGCGACGCGGGAGAGTTCCGCTTCGGTGAACGGGCAGTCGTAGCTGCCGCCGTGGAGTTTCAGCGTGTCGCGGGCGAGCACCATGGTGAGGTCGTAGGTCGGCGGCGTCCAGTGGATCGACGGCCGCGCGTCACCCGAGAGGAGCGTCGGGATCGAGCCGACGTGATCGAGGTGGCCGTGACTGACGACGACGGCCTCGGGATCGACGTCACCGATCGGGAACGCCGGCGGGTTCCCCGAGTCCATCCCGAAATCGAGCAAGAGCGTCTCGTCGATGTAGATCGCGCTCCGGCCGATCTCGCCGGCACCGCCCAGCAACTGAACGTCCATGACGAACCTCTCAGGTCTCGCACGGCTTGCCTCCGTTGGTTCCAGCCGACGGGTGTCGGGGGCTTGCGGACAGCACGGCCTACCGATCGCGGAGTCGCCGCGTCTCGTTCCCAGTGGTGTATCCGCTCGCCCGGCCGCTCCCGGTTCGGCCCCTCTGCTCGTCCGCGAGGAGTCGCTCGAGTTCCCATTCGAACTCCTCGTCCTCGAGTTCGCCGGCGACGTACCGGGAGCGGAGGCGTTCCTCGGGATCGGGTTGGTCAGTCGACTGCCGTTCCGAATCCGTCTCCTCGGCGGGGCTCGAGCGACCGCTGAGCACCGAGAACAGGCCGACGACTGCCAACGCGAACAGGCCCATAATCGCGAGCGATACGATCACCGAGAGGACGGCCGCGACGACCGAGAGCGCGATCCCAACGATCGTTCCGACGACGCTCAGTACGATGAGCGCGAGCACGAGCACGCCGACCCCTTTCAGCAGGACGGAGCTGAGTCGTCCCATACGCACTGTTCATCGGACGCGCACAAAAACCACGCGGCGACACCGGTCGGACTGTCGACCGTTTGACTCGCGTCGACGGCTCGAGTCGCCGTTAGCTGAATTGAGGCGCTAAGCCCCCTTCCTCAGCGAGCACCGAAGGTGCGAGCAGGGAGGGGATACAGCGTCGTTCATTTTTTCATACTGTTCTACGACAGATTCACGGGCCCACGAAATCGGAAGTGCTTTTATGCAAATTACGTAAGTTATGATATGGCGACGCGCAAAACAATCTCGATCCGAGACGATCAAGAAGAGTGGATTCAGGATAACCACCTGAATCTCTCGTCGTTCGTTCAAGAGAAACTCGACGAGCTCATTGAGGAACGCGAGAACTGATGTACTACGCCTACAAGTATCGCCTCAAGCCGTCCAACACCCAACGCGAGGAGTTGGACCGTTACCGCGATATTTGTAGGCAATTGTATAATCATACCCGATACCGTCTCAACGAGTACCGAGAGAACCACAGGGAACTACCGTCCATGACCACACTTCGGTCGGAACTACCCGACCTCAAAAAGTGGTGGGATGACCTAAATGACGTGTACTCGAAGGTTCTCCAGACCGTTGTAGAACGGTTGTTTAACAACCTCAGTAGCCTTTCTGCCCTCAAAGAGAACGGCTACGACGTCGGGATGCTCAAGTGGAAGCCACCACGCGAGTTCCGCAGTTTCACGTACAACCAGTCTGGCTTCAAGCTCGACAAGAAGGGCGGTCAGACTGTATTGTCACTCTCGAAACTCACGGACATTCCAATCCAGCTCCACCGAGAGATCTCCGATGACGCAAAGCTAAAGCAGGTCACACTCAAGAAAGAGCCGACGGGCGAGTGGTTCGCCACGTTCGGTGTCGAAATGGACCGAAAGCCACCAGAGAAGCCCGAAAACCCGAAGAAGTCTGTCGGGATCGACGTGGGAATTCTCAAGTACACTCACGATACTGACGGTCACGCAATCGAATCAGTCGATCTTTCGGACGAACGTGACCGACTGGAACGAGAGCAACGAAAACTCTCACGTAAAGAACACGGCTCGAACAACTACGAGAAGCAACGTCGTCGCGTGGCCGAGTGTCACGCCGATCTTAAGCGAAAGCGCCGAGATTTCTTGCACAAACTCTCGAACTATTATGCTCGAGAGTACGATCTCGTCGCTGTCGAAAATCTCGATGCGAAAGGATTGATTGAACTCGACGGCAACTCTCGAAATCGTGCAGGTGCAGCGTGGGGAACGTTCCTTCAGATGCTCGAATACAAGTGCGAACGCGAGGGGACGTACTTCGTGGTCGTGGATCCATCAGGGACGACTAAAGAGTGTGCAGCTTGTAGTGTCTCGACCGACAAACCCCTGTGGATACGTGAACACTCGTGTCCGTCGTGTGGGTTCACAGCAGATAGGGATTGGAATGCAGCGTGGAACATTCTTTCTCGCGGTATCAAGCAAGTAGGAGCGGGATGCTCCGAATCAACGCCTGTGGAGACTGCGCTCCCTACGGGAACCCATTCGGTTCCTGCAAAGCGCGTCATCGAAGCAGGAAGCCCTACCCTCAAGGAGCGAACCGCGTTAGCGGTGAGCGAGTAGGGTGGGGTAGTTCACGAACTGTTCGAGTGTCGATCCTCCGCCCCGGCCGCCGGGACGCCGGCCCGTTCGGCCAGCCCGATGAGGTAGACATCGAGCAGACAAATAAGGAGGATCGTGAGCGGCACGGCTACGTCGGTGTAGCTCACCGCGTCGAACTGCAGGGCGGTGACGACGAACGGATCGCCCGGGTCGAGCGCGCCCGATAGCGACCGCGCGCTCAGGAACGCGAGCGCGAGCCCGTAGCAGACGAACCAGATCCCGCCGCGTTTCCACTGACCGAGGTAACAGTGGCCGAGGCCGGCAACAAGCGCGGACAGCGGATACGCCGGCCAGACCGGTCGCGACAGTTCACTCATAGGCCCCCGTACGTCACGGAGGACAATCGGTGTTGCCCTCCGACCCGGGCGGCTATTTCCGATACGCGCGGATTCCGAACCGGCCGTAGCCGCCGTATGCGATCTCGAGCGACCCGATCCACCAGTTCCACCGCTCCGGCGGGGTCCCCTCGGGGGCATCCGCCAACTCCTCGAGGACGAGATCGTTCGTCAAGGTCTCTCCCATATCGGCCTCGTACTGGCCGGAATCGGCGAGATCGACCGCCTGTCGAACAACCACCCGTGACTGCCCGCTCGTCCCGCCGAACTCCTCGCGCAGGCGCACCTCGAGTCGCCCGGGATCGATGAACACGGTTCCTCGTAGGCGTTCGATATACTTGACTGTTCAACCGAATCGGACGCCGAACTAGACGATTTTACGTGCAGTGGCCGGAAGGACGGCTCGAGCAACGCGAGAGCCGTCCGACCCGGGGAAGGGCAGGCAGTTCACCGAAATCCGCCGTGAGCGAACCCGAAGGGTGAGCGAGCGGGCCGACGACCGATGTGGAGACCCCGAAGGGGTCGAAACGGAGGGAGGAGTGCTTTTCATCGAAGTTTTGCCGAGTGACGAGCGGCCGGGAGCGCTATTAGCGCTCCCGGCACGCTCAGAACGCAGAGCAAAAGTTCGGCGGGATCGATGTTCTTTTGAGCGACGGCCGTCTTCCGTCGGGCATGGCAAGTTTCACTGTCGTTGTCGGCGACCCCGAGTCCGGGTCGTCCCACCAGCTCGAGGCGGAGGATCAGGACGCGAACCGATTCATCGGCAAGTCGATCGGCGACGAGGTCGACGGCGGATCGGTCGGTCTCGACGGCTACACGCTCGAGATCACCGGCGGTTCCGACGAGGCCG
>NZ_AOID01000024.1 GCF_000337195.1 Natrinema versiforme JCM 10478
GAGATGTGTATAAGAGACAGCACCGACATCGACGAACTACTCGGCGACGCCGACGACGAGTAAGCAGCGCCGATTTCAGTCCGATTCGTTTTCAATGTCAGACAGAATTGCGAGCGACCACCCCGCCGTAGACACGGTTAGATCGACGTGTACGGAGACGGCGACGGGGGTCAAACTCGAGGTGCCGGCCGAGGATCGCGACCAGTTCCCGACCGACGAGGTCGTCCGCATTGCACTCGACGGGGAGGAACGCTTCGCACGGGTCGAACGCGCGCTGACGGGCGACGAGCTGTCGATTCCGGGGGTTTACGACACGCCGGATCTGGCTCGAAACCCGAGCGGTGCGACCGACCGGCTGACCGAGTGGACCGACGACCACGACGTGCCGGCGGGCGGCTCGGTGCTGATCGACGTCGTCGAACCCGAATTCCTCTACGGCTGTCGCGCACCCGGCGAGACGGCCTACTACGACGCCCGCGAACCGCCAAGTGAGAGCCTGAGCGATATTGCGAAGGATCTCGAGGAGTCCTAACGAACCTGCTGCCGATATCGGCGGCAGGTCCCTCCCTCGAGTTTCGCCGTCCGAGCAGCGGCTGCGATTGCGGTTCTCACGACGCTCACTGGTATCCGGACAGCGGTCGCTCTCTCGAGGCGGTGTCGACGAAACGAAAATACAGCTAGCTCAGAGTCGGGGCAGGAAGGCGTACAGCAGGAGTCCGAAGGCCAGATGCTGGACCATCGTTTGCTCGACGGTCGCGCGAACGTACTCCTCGTCGTCGATGGAGTACTCCTTGGTTCGCACCTTGGCGTGCATCGAGAGCACGTCCTCTTCCTCTAGGTTGTGCAGGCTCGGGTAGACGGTCCCCGGACTGAGCTGTGCACCGAAGAGGTGGGTCAGGTCCGAGAGGAGTTCCTTGCCGTGGGTCTCCTCGTGGAGCGCGATGAGCATCAGGAGGATTTCGTCTAAGTTCTCCTTGATGATGGCCTCGTCGAACTGGACCTCGTCGGTCGGGAGCGCGCTGTTTACTTGCTCCATCAGCTCGTCGAGTTCGCGTTCGATGTCTTTCGTCCCGTCGTCGGTCGATCCGAGGGAGATATCGTACGATTCCGACTGGTTGTCCGCAGTCGCCGCCCTCGACAGTTCGTCGAGCACGGATTCGGTATCAGATGTGTCCTCACGCATTGACGATCACCAGATGGGGGTGTCGTGAGCGTCCCGGTCGGAGCCGCCGGTCACGCAAACCGGCGAGCGGTCGAAGACGGGACGTGTTCACGAGTACTGAGTCCCTGACGCCGGGAGGTATTAAGGGACAGGGAGCCGGACGATCCGTTTTCCCTATAAATCAAAACATCATGAATGACATAATAACTGACTAGTGGACGACTCGTATCGTGATCGCCGGGAGAGTCGAGAAGAAGCAGACAAATGGCGTCATATGCGGAATTTTCTTTGGATATTTCCATTTCTTGGTTCGAGAAAATCTCCTTGATAACTGTTGTGGCTAGCTGCCGGATAAACGGTCAGTGCGATGACGGGCCATCGCGGATGATGCTGACCATCTCGTTCGGTCCGTCGGCGTCCGCGTCGTCCCCGTCGTCCTCGTCGTCGATCCGCCGCTCGACTCGCCGTTCGGCCATCCGAGCAATCATCACGTGTTCCTCGAGGTCGTCGCCTCGAATCTTCGAGATGTACTCGAGGCTCTGTGCGTGTGCGCTAAAGAGGGTCCCGCTCAGGGACTCGAGGGGGTACTCCAGTGTCGTCGGTTCGTCGTAGCGTTTGTTGTGAATCTCGCCGAGCGAGAGCCCGCGCAGGTAGGAGACCATCTGCTCGCGGACGAGCGGGCTGATCCAGCCCAGGTCCTCGTAGTAGCGCAGGCAGTTCAGCGCGCCCGTCGTCCCGAAGGTCTCGCCGAGAAAGCGCGCCCACTGGATGGTGGCGTCGGTTCGCCCGGCCGATCGTTCGAGCGTCTCGAGATAGGGCTGTGAGTGTGACATGGGGTGGCCGGCGTCGCCGGTCTATTGCTGTTCCAGTCGCGGAACGGTCAAGAAGATTCGCGTCATTACGAGCGATGAGTCACCAACGGAAACGGCTGCTGTGACGGTGAACAGGTGATCGGCAACTCTCGAGTCGGTGTTTTGAGTCCACCCAAGAAGCGATTCCAATTCGCGCCGCCGATCTCAAACGCTGATGACGACGTTGACGACGTACTGCGTGATGACGGCGATGACGGCACCGAGCCACGTCATGATGACGAAGTGGACGAGGGCGCTGATCATGTGGCCGCGGTCGGTGATGCGGATCATGACCGCCGAGAGCGCGGCGTTGATGAGGATCGTCAGGATCAGCAGGTACTCGATGGTCTGAATGTTGTACTGCTCGGTATTCAGTAGGCTCCCGGCGACGTCACTCTGTTCCTGTAAGTTCATCTCGTTCGTGATGTTCATCATGATCTCGACGACCTCGAGGCCGACGAAAAACGAGAAGACGGCGGCGGCGGTGATGCCGTAGAGGACGCCGATCAGCGTCATCGTCGCCTGCTGGCGTTGCTCGCGTACTTTGAGCACTTCGTTCTGGTTCTCGCTGATGACTTGGCCGAGCACCTGCGGGTCGCCACCCATCTGGCGACCGATGACGTACATGTCGCCGAACTTCTGGATGAGGTAGGAGCCGGTTTCAGCAGCGAACAGCCGCCACGAGCGGATATCGTCGATACGCATATTCAGACGCTTGTAGAGCGCATCGACGTTGTCGGTCAGGGCCCCGAAGTCCTTGCGCCGCAGGCTCTCCAAGACGCTGCCGGTCGAGGTCTGTTTGACGCTCTCGACGGCCCCGAGCGCGCGGATGAAACTGGGGAACTCCCCGTCGCGGACCTTGACCTTCTGTTCCTCTTGGCGCATCCGCCAGCCGGGAAGCAACAGCGGCGTGACGGGAATCGCGGCCATGATCGGCAGCGGGACGCGGTCTGCGATGGGTGGAACGAACCCGAGCGCGGCGAGGACCATGACGAGCGCGAGGACGACGCTGCACCCGATCCCGATCGCGAGCGCCCGCGGGATCCGGGTAAGCGGGCCGGTCCCCTCGGTTTCCTCGATGTACCAGATGGGATCGTACGGCGAGACGACGTGAATCGCGTAGACGAAGGCCACCTGCACGATCGAGAACATGACGATGGTGCCGCCGATCAACACCGTCGGATTGGTCCCGATCAGGATCGGCAGGACGATGGCGAACACGAGGATAAAGGCCACCGACAGCATCATCGACATGTACAGCTCCTTCATCACGTCGAGTTTCGCCAGGTCGGCCTCGTAGCGGGTGACGAACTGCTGGATGATCGTGTCCTGTTCGTCCATCAGGAACTCGCTGATCTGCTGACCGCCGCCGACCGTGTAGGCGAGCCGCTCCAGGAAGTCCGTCAGGAGCGGGCTCGTGGTCTGTTTGGCGCGCAGCCGGCAGGCGTCGTCTAAGCTCTGATTCCACGTGTCGACCATCGCGACGAGATGGCCCATCTCCTCGGCGAGGGCGTCGTACTCGTCTTCCTCCGCCAGCGTCCGGAAGATCTCGACGCGGTTGATGTTCGTCATCGAGAGGACCGTGATGTGGGTCAGGAAGAGGTGAAAGCGCTGGCGGACCTGCTTGCGCTTGCGGTCCTGGGCCAGTTTGGGGTAGATGATCGCGACGACCATCGCCAACAGCCCCAAGAGGACGACCGGGAGCCCGAGCATCAGCGAGAGCCCGAGGGCGAGGACCGCCACTCCCGAGCCGAGGAAGAACACGAACGCGGGCGCGATAATGAGCAGGAGATACCGCGAGGCGGACATCTCCATGTTCGCGTACGCCATGTTGAGCGACTCGAGGGCCGATCGAGCGCTCATATCGGGCGCGGACTGGGTGTCGGTCGACATGGTGAACTCAGGCGAACTGATCAATGCCGCTGATCCGGATGGGCAGCCCCTCGAGGCCGTCGCGTTGGAAGTCGGCGATCGCGTTGTTGACCTCGTGGTAGCCCAAGATATCGGCGTCGATGAGTTGGCGGATGATCTCGGCTCGACGATCGAGTTCGTCGTAGATCTTCCGGGTGTCCTCGTAGCCCAGCAGCGTCGCGATCTGTTCCTCGAGGACGAAGGAGTTGTTGCGGCCGGTGAAAGCGACCTCGTCGTCGCGGGGGTCCCATTTGAACGCCTGTCGGGTGACGACGCCGCCCTCGTAGTCGGAGTAGCCCTCGATCTCCTGGACCGAGGTCACCCGCCGGAGGACGTCGTCGCCCTGTTTGACCCGGTTCTGGAACAGCGCCACGTCGCAGTTGTCCATGAACGTCTCGGGGACGTTGATCGGCGCGCCGGTAAAGCGCTGGATCATCGAGACGATGTCGCTGGCGTGGAAGGTCAGCATGACGGGGTGGCCGGTCTGGGCCGCCTGAAACGCCATCTGCCCCTCCGCTCCGCGGACCTCACCCACGACGATGTAATCGGGCCGCGAACGGAGCGCGGCCGCGACCAGATCGAACATGTCCACGTCGGCCGACTCGTCGCCCGACCCCTCGCGGGTGAGCAGTTGCTGCCACGTGTTGTGGGGCGGGATGACCTCCGCGGTGTCTTCGGCCGTGTAGATCTTCGCGTCTCGTGGGATAAACGAGAGCGCGGCGTTCAGCGTCGTCGTCTTCCCCGAGGCCGTCTCGCCGACGACGAAGACGGTCTGTTCGTTCTCGAGGCAGAGCCAGAGGTAGGCCGCGAGTTCCGGGCTCAGAGTCCCCCACTTCGTGATCTGGAAGACCGACAGCGGGATCTCCTCGCCCTGTCGGATGGTCAGCGAGGGGCCCTGCACCGAGACGTCGTCGGAGTAGATGATGTTGATACGCGAGCCGTCGGGCAGGGTCGCGTCGATGACCGGATCGGAGTCACTGACCGGGTGGTTCATCCGCTCGCCCATGTTCCGCAGCCACTGCTCGAACTCCTCGGGGGTCCCGAAGTCGACCGTCGCCGAGATCATCCCGTAGGTGCCGTGATCGAGGTAACACTGTTTGGGCCCGATCACGTGGATGTCCTCGTTGGCCGTGTCGACCATCACCGGTTCCAGCGGGCCGAGTCCGACGATGTCGCGCTGGAGCTGGTATCGCAGTCGGGTGAACTGGTCGCTCGAGAGCGAGATTTTGCTCGTCCCGAACGACTTGAGTCGGCCGATCGACTGTCCGGTGATCCCGGAGGTGACCTCGACGACCTCATCTAGGAGTTCGTCTAAATGCTCCTCGAACTCCTCGTCGTTGCCCGGTGCCGGCCGGGTGACGCTCTTGTCGAGGATCCGCTGGCGGATGCGGTTGTATAGCGCCTTGTCCTCGTCCTCGAGGGTCGGCTCGACGCAGTAGTAGGTGGTGTCGATCCCCAGATCGCCGTGGACGTGACAGAAGATCGGTGCCTCGGCCTCGTAGATGACGTTGGGCCGATCCGACTCCCACTCGCCGCTTGGCTCGTCGATGAGCTTCGGGTACTCGCCGTGCTCCTCGTAGAACCACTCGAGGTGTTCCCGGAGGTGCGGGTATTCGTCGGCCAGGGCATCGAGTTGGCTCTCGAGTCGAGCGGTGCCGAAGTCGGACATTTAGGCCACCGTCCTGCTGACGATCGAGAGCCCGCGGCCCTGCTGGACGCTGAAGCCGATGGAGTCGTCGACCGGGTTCTTCATGTTCTGGAACCGCCGGACCAGGATCTTCCGCCTGATCTCCTGGCCGACCGTGTTCGTCTCGATCTCGAGGTAGATATCGGCGACGTTTCGCAGCGGTCGCAACGCGTCGTCGCGGACGCTCGTCGGGTCAACGGTCAGCACGACGGACTTGTCCCGCATGGTCACCTGCCGCAGGAACGTGACCAGCCGCTGGATGACGTGGTCCTCGTCGCCCTCGTTGATGACCGCCTCGTAGTTCGGATCGTTCCGCAGGAGCGACGACAGCGTGTCCACGAAGACGACGTCCGCTTTCCAGAGCGTCTCCGCGCTCGCGAGGCGACCCAACAGCTGCCGTTCCTGCCCTTCGTTGCGGGTGTCGACGTTCGCGTGCAAGAACAGCAACTGCTCGTCCAACAGCAGGTCGACCACGTCGTAGGATAACGAGTTCATCTGCTGGACGAACTCCCACGACTTCAGCTCCGTCGAGACGTACGTGACGTAGGCGTCCTCGGTCGCCATCCCGTAGGAAAAGCGCTGGGAGAGCGCGCTCTTGCCCGCGCCGTCTTGGCCTTCGATGAGGACGATACTCCCCGCTGGGATCCCGCCGCCGATGGCGTTGTTCACGCGGTCGCGATCGGTCAGTCCGATGGAGTGATACTCTGTCATGAGACGTAGAATTCGAACACCTCTTCCGCGCCGTTGACGGTCACCTGCACTCGGTGTTCTGTGGTCGTCGCGAGCGGTTGGTTAATCTCGAGTTCGGCGACCGTGCCCCGTCGCCACGGCCCGCCGTCGTCTTGCACCGTGACCGTCATCGCCTCGTCCGAGATGTACGAGCCGTTGACCAGCACGTCGAGACCGGTTCCGTCGTCGGCAAGGGTCTTCTGGCCGGTGTTTTTCACGAGGATCGTGACGGTCCCTGACGTGTCGTCGTACACCGCATCGCTCCCCGGATCGCTGATGATCTCGATGTCGGTATCGATCTTGTCCGTCACGTCGGCACTCTGGGTATCGACCGCGTTGCTGAGTTCGTTGACGTTAGTCACCAGCGTCCCGGCGACGCCGGCTGCGACCAACATCGCGGCGATGAACAGGATCAGCGTCGAGACGGAGTCGCCCGCCATGGTTACCGCACCACCGTCTCGGCGATTCCGTGTTCGGTCACGAACTTCGCCCTGCTCGGGTCGGCCGAGACCGAGACCGTGACGGTCAGCGTCTCGCCGGGCTGCCACAGTTCGCGGTCCGGGGCTCCGTCGACGCTCGTCTGGTCGGAACTCAGGTTTCGATAGTCGCCGTCGATCAAGAGAGCCGTCTCGGCGACCGAAAGCGTCGTCGAGCCGGTGTTATTCACGTGCATGATGAACTCCTCGTTTCCGCTCTGGTAGCCCTGTGAGTCGATCTCGATCGCCGTGTTTCGCATCTCGAGGCGTCGATCGTCGCGGTCGTCGATCGCCGTCGACCGG
>NZ_AOID01000025.1 GCF_000337195.1 Natrinema versiforme JCM 10478
GCCCGCTCAGAGATGTGTATAAGAGACAGAGTCACGGCTACGTCCCCGTCTCGGCGTCCGGTTCGATCTCCCGTTTGGTCTCGTGGATCTCCTGGAGCTTCATGATGTACGTGTAGCTGTCGGCGTGATCCTCGGCGGTCAGTTCCTCCGGCGTCGACCCCGGATCGACGTGAATGTCGAGATCCGGGCCGCTGAGCATCGCCTCGAGGTGGTCTCTGACCTCCTCGTCGATCCAGCCGATCTCGCTGTAGTACGAAATCGCACGCAGCGTCGCGGCCGGCCCGGCCGTCCGGACCAGGTCGGTCAGCCACTCGAGAACGATAATGTCCGTCGCGTACGTGTCCGCGAGCGTCTCGAGGGTGACGTCGGAGCCGTCTTCGGCGTTCTCGTCGTCCGCATCTGTGTCGTCGTCCGGCCCGTCGACGCTCTCGGTGGCCTGTACTTCGACGGTGGTGTCGTCGGCGTTCGCATCGCCGTCGCCGCCCTCGTCGAACGTGATCGTTTCGCCACTACCGTCACCGTCCGAGCGGTCGGACTGTGCCGCGTCCTCGATGACGCCTTTGAGATCGTCGAATGACACCGTCTCGTCCGCGCTCTGCGTGCCGCCGTCCGCGACGCCGACGCCGCTCCGCGTCGGCTCCTCAGGTGGCGACTCGTCTTCGCCGAAGACGCCGAACCCGTTCCGTTCCTCGCCGGCTCCCGTAAACGGGTTCACATCGTCGGTCAGCATGTCGTAAACCCCGAGCAGCTGGCGGACCGTGTCGTTCATCTCCTCGACGCGATCCGCGACCTGCTGCTGGGAGTCCTGGACCGTTCCCAGCTCCGAACTCTTGTCCTCGAGTTGCTCCTCGAGCTCGTCGAGCCGGTAGTAGAGGTCGTCGAGTTCCTCTTCATCGGCCGACGAGGAGCCGCGGCCGAACAGTCCACCGCCGCCACCGCCATCGCTGCCGCCCGAATTGGACTCGGACTCGACGCCTTCGTCACCGTCCGCGCCATCTGTCGACGACCCGGTCTGTCCGTCGGCCGCCGTCTCATCGAACGGATCGTCTCCCTGCTGGCGCTGTTGCTCGCGCTCGCGCCCGCGCCGGCCGCCGCTATCGCTGAGGAAGTCTTCGATGAAGTTCCGAATGGAATCGAGTCCGAACTCCATCTACACCCCTCGCGAGCGCGTACTTCGACGGCTCGCCGCGCTCGAGCGCCCTCGGCGGCGATCCTCGTCGGACGATGCGGTCATACTATTCACCCGTAGATGCGGTGTTCGTATAGATGTCCGCTCGAGTTCGCCCCGCGTTTCGAGTCGTGAGTCGAGTTTCGATACGCCGACTGAAGTGATACTGAGCTTGATACTCCGGCTAGTCCTTGCCTCGGTCGGGGTACATCCCCAGAATCTGTAATGCCAACGACCTCGTCACGCGCCGGTCTTCGACGGGACACGGGTCGTGTTCCGTCGCCACGCCCACGGCGGGAGCGACGGGTTCGGCCCGTCGAGCCGGCGGGCGACGCTCGCCCGGGTGCGGGCGTCACGTGTCGCGACGACGCGGCGGCGACGAGGACGGCATACAGGGTGTACACACTATGTTCGAAGCAATAACAGACTACGACACCGACGACCGCGGGCAGGTCGGGATCGGGACGCTCATCGTGTTTATCGCGATGGTCCTGGTCGCGGCGATCGCAGCAGGGGTACTGATCAACACTGCCGGAGTGTTGCAGACGCAGGCATCCGATACCGGATCTGAGACGCAAGAGGCCGTGGCGAACCAGATCGAGGTCATTCACGCTGTCGGTGAGATCGAATCTCTCAATGAAACGGAACTCGACAGCACTACCCCACAATCGATCCAATACGCCGACGGAACCGAGTTCGTTGACGTCGTTAACCTCACGGTCATGAAGTCGGCCGGGTCGGAGTCGATTGACCTCTCGTCGATGACGGTTCAATACACGAGTGACAGCGTTGACAAGACGTTGACCCATCGTGCTTCTGGAAACGGTCTGTTTGCCGACAGCGCCGAAGACGGCCAACTCGACGGCGACGCGACATCGGCGACGTTCGGGACCAACGCTGTGGCAGGCAGTAACGGTGATTCGGAACTCATCGATACTGAAGACCGTGTAACGATCACGCTATTTGTCACAGCTATTGAGGCTGGTACCGATGAGTACACGACCTATTCTAACGAAGGACTTGAGGGTGGAGACAGTGCGACGGTCGCATTGACTGACCAGTCGGGTGCACAGTTCACCTATGGGATCAGCGTCCCCTCGACCTTCGGTGACAAAAGCGTCGTGGAGGTCTAACCTATGTTCGAAACAATATTAGATAGAGACAATCGTGGACAGGTCGGAATCGGGACGCTCATCGTATTCATTGCGATGGTTCTAGTCGCAGCAATTGCCGCTGGTGTCCTAATCAATACCGCGGGGGTCCTCCAAACACAGGCCTCCGATACGGGATCCGAAACACAGGAAGCCGTCGCGAACCAGATCGAAGTCGTTCACGGCGTCGGCGAAATATCCTCTGTCGAAGACCTAGATGGTACAAACCCGACACATAGCGAAGATATTGTTGACGTCGTCAATCTCACCGTCATGAAGTCAGCAGGATCGGACTCGATCGATCTTTCGTCGATGACAGTTCAATATACCAGTGACAGCACTGACAAGACACTCACTCACGCTGCTACTGGAAACGGCCTCATCGCCGACACCGGTGGCACTGGTGTACTTGACGGCGACGCTACCTCAGATACGTTCGGTACGACCGCTGTCGCTGGTGAGAACGCTGATGACGAACTCATCAGCACTGAAGACCGCGTGACGATCACGCTCTATATCAGTGCGATCGAAGCAGGATCCGATACATTCGGCGGTGGTGAGTACGATAACGTGGGCCTTGAGGGTGGCGACAGCGCGACGGTATCACTGACTGATCAATCGGGTGCACAGTTCACTTACGGTATCAGTGTCCCCTCGACCTTCGGTGACAAAAGCGTCGTGGAGGTCTAACCTATGTTTGAAGCGCTAACGAACGATGACGACCGCGGGCAGGTCGGGATCGGGACGCTTATCGTGTTCATCGCGATGGTCCTGGTCGCAGCGATTGCAGCCGGCGTACTGATTAATACTGCTGGCGTCTTACAAACTCAAGCATCTGACACCGGTTCCGAGACCCAAGAGGCGGTTGCAAACCAGATCGAAGTTGTCCATGGCGTTGGCGAAATCAATGTTATGGACGGTGTTGGTGAGACGGTACACTCTGATGAAGTCGTCGACGTAGTGAACCTGACGGTGATGAAGTCGGCAGGTTCGAACTCGATCGATCTCTCGTCGATGACTATCCAATACACCAGTGACAGCACTGATCAGACACTCACACATAACGGCGCGACAGATCCATTCGCTACGGAGGACACTGGCCAACTGTTGTTAACTGGATCGAATTCGACAACGTTCGTGACGACAGCTGTTGCGGGCGAGAACGCCGATGATGAGCTCATCGACACTGAAGATCGCGTGACAATCACGCTTAACACAGCTGCGCTTGAAGCCGGCTCCGACGTTGCCGACGACGATACGGCGACTGCTGGAAGCGGTACGAACAGTGACCTCTCTGACCAGGGTCTCGAAGGTGGCGACAGTGCGACGATCGCACTAACTGACCAGTCGGGTGCGCAGTTCACCTACGGGATCAGCGTGCCGTCGACCTTCGGCGACAAAAGCGTCGTGGAGGTCTAACTCATGTTCGAAGCACTAACAGCATACNACCTACGGGATCAGCGTGCCGTCGACCTTCGGCGACAAAAGCGTCGTGGAGGTCTAACTCATGTTCGAAGCACTAACAGCATACGACACTGACGACCGCGGGCAAGTCGGGATCGGGACGCTCATCGTGTTCATCGCGATGGTTCTAGTCGCAGCAATTGCCGCTGGTGTCCTGATCAATACCGCGGGGGTCCTCCAGACACAGGCCTCCGATACAGGATCCGAAACACAGGAAGCCGTGGCGAACCAGATCGAAGTCGTTCACGGAGTTGGTGAAATTTCCTCAGTCGAAGATCTAGACGGTTCAAACCCGACACACAGCGAGGATCTCGTTGATGTCGTCAATCTCACCGTCATGAAGTCAGCGGGATCGGACTCAATCGATCTTTCGTCAATGACGGTTCAATATACCAGCGATAGTACTGACCGGACACTTACCCATGCTGCTACTGGAAACGGACTCATCGCCGACACCGGCACCACTGGTGAACTCGACGGCGACGCTACCTCAGACACGTTCGGTACAACTGCCGTCGCTGGCGAGAACGATGATAATGAACTCATCAGCACCGAAGACCGCGTAACGATTACGCTCTATATCAGTGCGATCGAAGCTGGCTCCGATACATTCGGGGGTGGCGAATACGATAACGTGGGTCTCAAGGGCGGTGACAGCGCGACGGTATCGCTGACCGATCAGTCGGGTGCGCAGTTCACCTACGGGATCAGCGTGCCGTCGACCTTCGGCGACAAAAGCGTCGTGGAGGTCTAACTCATGTTCGAAGCACTAACAGCATACNCAGTTCACCTACGGGATCAGCGTGCCGTCGACCTTCGGCGACAAAAGCGTCGTGGAGGTCTAACTCATGTTCGAAGCACTAACAGCATACGACACCGACGACCGCGGGCAGGTCGGGATCGGGACGCTTATCGTATTCATCGCGATGGTTCTGGTCGCAGCAATCGCCGCTGGTGTCCTAATCAATACGGCGGGGGTCCTCCAGACACAGGCCTCCGATACGGGATCCGAAACACAGGAAGCTGTGGCGAACCAGATCGAGGTCGTCCACGGGGTCGGCGAGGTCCGAGCGACGCAAGGGACCACTGTTCCCGGTGTCAATACGGAATCTGATACATCTATCGATCACGGCGATGCTGAAATTGTAGATGTAGTGAACCTGACGGTAATGAAGTCAGCAGGGTCGGAGTCGATCGACCTCTCGTCGATGACAATCCAGTACACAAGTGATGATACTGATCGAACGCTGATTCATGGCGGAAGTGATGCAAATATAGCATATATCGCTGACGACGCGGACAATGATGGGACAGATGATACTGCTCTCGTTGATGCCGATTCGAACTCGACATCGTTTGCGACGAACGCTGTCGCTGGTGATAACGCCGACGACGAGCTCATCAACACCGAAGATCGTGTCACAATTACGCTCTACGTTGGTGCGATCGAAGCCGGGTCCGACGAAGCAGGAACAGCCAGCGATCTCGCGACTTCACTTTCCGGTGAAGGTCTCGAGGGTGGCGACAGTGCGACAGTGGCATTGACCGACCAGTCTGGTGCGCAGTTCACCTACGGTATCAGCGTGCCGTCGACCTTCGGTGATAAAGACGTTGTCGAGGTCTAACCACCACTCGCACACGATCACGTGACATGTCCCCCGATTCACCACAGGAAGACGGCGTTCTCGCCCCCGACGAACTGCAGTTAGAGGACGACAACGTCGCCAAACTGAGTGAGAACCGCTATCTCGTCCGGGCGGACGCTGCCGACAAGGAGCCGTCCACCGACGCCACGACGATCACTGACCCCGACTCGAGTCCCACGCACCTCGAGTCGGAACACGCACACACGGCGCCGGAGACGGCCCTCGCCGACGCGGCCGAACCACACGGGGTCGACATCACGCTGAAGACCGATGGGGCGGTCGCACACCACCGCGCGACATCACACGATGTCCGCGAGGTGTTCGTCGACCTCCTGACGTGGTACGCCGGCCAGCTCGACGACGACATGTCGCCCAGCGAGGCACTGCAGGTCATGCTGGCCGCGTCCGATCTCGAGGTCTGAGTCGATCGCCTACGCGGACAGAGAGCGCACAAGACAGAGAAGTCACGGCGTGTACGCCGTTCGGTCGGCGCTCGAGCGAGCAGCTTCGAATAACTCCCTTTTTCCACCTCGAGCGCGAATCCGCCGTCATGAGCAACCCACGTGCGGAGTTTCTGGCGGGCGACCGCCTCGAGGACGTCGCGCTGTTTCTGGCCGATGCCTACGTCTCGGACGAGCGACTCGAGCAGTTCGGCGACCGGGTCGACGACGGGACGCTGATCGTCGTCGACGGCGAGCGGGGACGGAATGCCTTTCAGGCGGCGACCGGCACCGGCGCGATGGAGTTCGCGAAGTCCGCGATGAGCAACGAGGGCGCGATCGACGACGATCTGACGGGCGGCCAGTGTCCAGAGGCGGACGACGACGAGAGCCACGACATCCAGTTCGTCTTCGCGTTCGCCGAGGCACAGAACGAGGAGGTCGGCGGCATCTACGCCGACGGAGACGTTATCCACGCGTACGCCCAGTGTACGTGCGGCACGGCGTTCTCGGATCGCTGGACCGTGGCCGAGTAAGCCGCAGTCTTTTGCGGCTCAGCGGTCTACTGTGGCCCAATGAGTTCGACCGAAACCCCGACCGAGACCGGCCACGGGGTCGGTCTCTCGAGTCGCGACGGGCGCGTCATCGGCGGTGCGAGCGTCCTGATGGCGATCAACGTGCTGGTGATGTACGGCCTCGTGAGCACGCCGCTCTCGAGCGTCAACGACTACCTGTTTCAGTTCCCGATCATCGGCGCGATCGCCTACGGCGCGGCGATCATGGCAGGTCAGTTGGTCGCCGAACGGGGCATCGAGGGCGGCGATACGGGCATCGCGTTCGTCGGGATGGTGATCCTGCAGTTGGCCTTCGGAATCTTCGGGGCCGGGGTGCTCCGGTTCGCGCCCCGCGAATCTCAGTTGACGATTCTCGCCGTCACCGCGGTCGTGGTCGCCGTGGTGACCGCCGTCATCGCGGCCTACGTCTACGCTCGGTCGACGACGTTCGAACACTGGGGGTCTTACGCCAACTACGCGTTCATCGGCGGTCTCGTCGCCATCGCGGTCGGAACGTTCTACTCGCCGGTGTTGCTCCTCGGGTTCGTCCTCGTCTTCCTCGGCTTTCTGCTCCGACTGGGCTGGGAGATCTGGAAGGTGCGCGACCAGCGGACCGAGTCGGTTGCGCTCCAGACGATCGGCGTCTACATCGCCGTCGCCGGCGTCTTCGTCCACGTCTTGCAGCTCGTCATGCGGTACTTCGCGTCTCGGCAGTGATTCGTCAGCCGACTGACTGTCGGTGGATTTCTGAAGGAGGTTATATTCTGAGATATCTGATGGGATGCGTGCGCTGCTATCGTGGCAACGGGGAATGGCCGCGCCCTCCCCAACCGACTCGCTCAGTCACTCCGTTCCCACGCTCGTCCACTGGAAGACGCGCTGCGTCTTCCATGCAGTCGCTCGTTCCACTCGCGACGACCTCGCACGGCTTCGGACCGCGGCTCACAGTCGTTCGCCGCGGTCCAGCGCGCGCCACCGCACATCGGTTGACCAGTCCGAAGTGATACAGAGCACTTCCTCGTCGATCGTCTAACAACGATGACAAAGCGAGGCGGTCAGTCGTCGCTTGCGTCCGCGTCGTCCGCTTGCGCCGCTCCTTCTTCGGCTGCCTCGTCGACGACATCGCGGAACGCGTCGAGGATGACCCGTTTCGTCACGGCCCCGCGGGTCGTCCAGTGGTTGGCGTAGTCGAGCATGTCGTCGTAGATGTCGGGTTTACAGCCCGCGGCCTTGGGGTGGCCGCCGCCGTTTACCTTCCCCGCGACCTCGTGGCACAGCTCGAATTCGTCGGTGCCGCGGATGGAGGCCGAGCCGGCGGGCTTGACGATCACCGAGGCGTCAGCGCCCTGCTCGCGCATGGCTTCCGCGACCTCGTTTTGCGAACAGCGCCCGTAGGTGATCCCGACCGTGTAGCCGCCGATCTCGCGGAGTTCCGCCCGGCCGACCGCCTGCTCGATGAGCGCCTCCTTCTCGACGCGGCGTTCGGCGATGTAGTCCGTGACCCACTCGGGGAGGTCGACGCCGTACTCGCGGACGACCTCGACGTACTCCGCGGGATCGGTCCAGTAAGCGTAGTCCGCTAGATCGTCGCTGCGGGGGTCCTCGCGCAGCCAGAGGTCGTGATCCCGCGTGACCGCCGCGAGTTCCTCGTACATCGGATCGAACTCGTACTCGAGCGAGCGATAAACTACGTCGGCGGAACACTCCTCGTCGGAGTCGCCGATCACGAGGTCGACGCCGGTCTCGCGGACCGCCTGCGCTACGTCGTCGCCCCACTGGTGGTGATCGTACCACGCGATCGAGTCCGCGGTCTCGAGCGCGGCCGCGAGTTCGTCCTCGACGTACTCGTATCGGTCCGGCGCGAGGTCACAGACGAAGATGTCGATCCCCTCGTCGCCGTACTCGGCGACGCGAGCCAGCGCGTCTTCCACGTCGTGGGGGCTCGCGGGAACGAGCGCGACGTTGTGGGGCGTCGGCTCCGGCTCCTCGAGCGGCTCGTCGGTGTCTCCGGCCGCGACGACGGCGTTTTCCTCGTCGGCGTCATCGGTCGCGTCGGCGACCGGTTCCGGCTGGTCCGTATCGTTTCCGTTCCCATCCTCGTCCGCATCGGGCTCCGGAATATTCTGCACGTCGTCGTAGGCCTCTCGCAGTAACGCCACACAAGCCAGGCCGTCGGCGTCCGGGTCCGCGATGACTGCGACCTCGGCCCCCTCGAGTGCGGCCTCGGTCTGCTGGTCTTCGAGATCGTCCTCGAGCGCATCTGGCAGGAAGAATCCGGTTCCCGGCAGTACCGACTTCCGGGCGAGCGACAGATCGCCGCTCTGGATAAGTTCGTCGTACATGGGACGTATTGGGTGACCCGCGGGGAAGTAATCGCCGGTATCGCGAGACGACGCGGCCGAACGTCCTCGGTCAGGCGTTCGAAGCGATCTCGTCGCCTTCTTCGCCGTCACCGTCGCCCGCCGGCTCGAGTTGCCGGACCGTCAGGACGGGCACGGGTGAGGTGCGGACGATCCGCTCGGCGACGCTGCCCAGCAGCAGGCGGTTCTCGCCGTGGCGACCGCGGGTCCCCGTCGCGATCACGTCGGCGTCGATCTCGCGGGCGTACTCGCAGATTTCGACGGCGGGCCGGCCCTCACGGGTGGCGGTCGTCACGTCTCGCTCTGCCCGCTCCTCGACGGTGGCGAGTGCGGCGTCGGCCGTCGTCTCGAGGGCGGTGCGGAGTTCCGCCCGAAGCTGCTCGGGCGAGGCGTCGACCTCGCTGGCGTCGACGACCGAGAGCGCGTGGACCTCGGCGTCGAATCGGTCGGCGAGATCGAGTGCGATGTCGACGGCCCGTTTCACGCTGTCGGACCCGTCGGTGGCGACCACGACCGTATCGAACATGGGTAGGAGTTGCGCTCGGACCCGCTTAAACGTCCCCGTTCTGTGGGGGTCCGGCGACGACCGAGCGCGGGGGCCGTGGGGTGGCTTTTTTGTGACGGGCCACCCACTGCCGCGTATGGACGCCAGCGAGCCGTTTACCGTCGACACAGTTCTCGCACCGGTCGACGGGAGCGACGAGTCCGCTACCGCCGTCGAGTACGCCGTCGCCGTCGCCGACCGCTACGACGCCGCCGTCCACGCGTTGTTCGTCCTCGGTCGCGGCGTCGTCCGGGGATTAGACGCCGGAACGGTCGACGAGACCGACGTCGCGGAGAACACGCAGGGCTTTTTCGACGACATCAGCACCATCGCCGACGACGCCGGCGTGTCGCTCTCGACCGCGGTCGACGACGGCTTCTCGCAGACGCGGAAGACGCTCCACCCCGGGAACGTCGTCCTCGACACAGCCGACGATATCGACGCCGACTTCATCGTCCTCCCCCGGGAGCCCGTGACTCGAGCCGAGGCGGAGGTCCTCGAGAAGGCCGCCGAGTACGTCCTCTCCTATGCGAGCCAGCCGGTGCTGTCGGTCTGATCGCCTGAAACTACCGGGCGGGTTTCAGCGGTCGCTCTCGCCGTTCCCGTCGCCGCCATCGCCCGCGAGCAAAATCGCCATCTCCTGTTCGAAGCTCTCGGTGCCGGTCGATTCGAACCCGACCCGTTCGTAGAGCGCGATCGCCGGGTTGTTCCAGCGCTCGACGGTCAGCCACACGCGCTCGATGCCGACATCGCTGGCGCGGCCGAGGAGGTTCTTGAGCAGCGTCGTCCCGATGCCGGCCCGCTGGTAGGCCTGCAGGACGAAAATCGCCAGCTCCCACTCGATGTCTCTCCTGTGCTCGATCGCCGACGGATCGTCGGTATCGGGGACGAGCATCGCGTGGGCGATCGCGTCGCCGTCGTGGCGGGCGACGACGTTGACGCTGTCCTCACCGATCGTCTCGAGCCAGTTGCGGATGCGCTCCTCGCCGGTCGGGGGAATCCCCTGTGCGCGATCGGTCGGGTCGAACTCGGTGTACATCTCGACGACGTCCGCGAGCGCCTCGTCGGCGAACGCCTCGGGTGCCCGAATCTCGATCGATCGCCCCTCTCGGTCCTCGACCGTCGTCGGCGGCGAGGGGAACGGCCCGGACGGCTCGTCCGGATACTGACGCGATCCGGACATCGTTATCGCACCAGTTTGACCGTCGTCGGCGCGTTCAACAGGACGAACTCGGTGATCGGGCCGAGCTGAATCTTCCCCATCGGGCTCAGCGTGCCGCCGCCGATGACCAACTGGTCGTACTCGCCCTGCTCGGCATAATTGACGAGCGCGCTTCCGGGGTCCCCCTCGAGTTTCTCGACCGCTACATCGGTGATGTCGCCCTCATCGAGGGCGTCGAGGGCTTGCTGATACATTTCGTCTTGCGAGCGTTTCGACTCGGGCTTGTCCAGGACGGCGATCGTCAGGTCGTCACCGACCTCGCGCGTCCGATCGATGGTCCGTCGGAGCGTCTTCACCGACTCGTCGCTGCCGCCCAGACCCAGCAACACGTTCATACTGGTGACTGTGAGCCGATACACGAAAACGGTTGTGCCGGTTTCCGTCGCTGAACCGCCACCGCGGGACCGCTCGGGATGGAACGCGGTCACATACGTTGCGCGGGACGACGCTGTTAAGAACGTGTAGCGAGTACGTTCACGGAATGAGTGACGCGGCGCTCGATGTCGTGGAATTTCTGCTCACGACGAGCGTGTATTCGGACGACCGGACGTTAGACGAGAACGATCTCCCGCCGTCGTTCCGCCGGGTCTACTGGACCGGCGGCGTCGACGACGAGGACGGGAGCGGCGACGGGGACGGCGGCGGGAGCGGTCGCAAACCCGCTGGCATCAGTCGCCCGCTGTCGGTGACGACGACGACCGCCCGCGAGGCGACCGGCGTCGACCGCCCGTGGGAGGCCGTCTCCGAACTCATGTTCACCGAACGCGATGAGTTCTCGGGCACGATCACCCTCGCCCAGCAGGGGATGGCCGAGGAGTGGTTCGCCGAGCGCGTCGACGACGACCGCCTGCTCGAGAACCCGACGCTCGCGAAACACTTCGAGAATCACGACGACTACGACTTCGCAGTCACCCACGAGGAAGCCCGCGAGCGAAACCGGCCGATTCAGGCCGATCGCGTCTGGATCGACGGCCTCCTCAACGAGTACTTCGACGAGGAAGACGACGAGGAGATGCTCGACCTCGTCGAGGTTCGTGCACCCGAAGAAGTCGACATGTCGCTGGACGATCTCGTGCTCACCGAGGACCAGCAAAACGAACTCAACAAGATCTCGAAGGCGATCGAACACCGGGATTACCTCGCGAACATCGGTCTGCGCGAGATCGGGAAACTGCTATTCGTCGGGCCGCCGGGCACCGGGAAGACCTCTACGGCACAGGCGCTGGCCCAGGACATGGACCTGCCCTTCGTCGAGGTCAAACTCTCGATGATTACGAGCCAGTACCTCGGCGAGACGGCCAAAAACGTCGACAAGACCTTCGAGGTCGCAAAGCGGCTCTCGCCGTGTATCCTCTTTATCGACGAGTTCGACTTCGTCGCGAAGACGCGGCGGAGCGACGAACACGCCGCGCTCAAACGCGCCGTCAACACCCTCCTCAAGAGCATCGACAACATCTCGCTCATCGAGGACGACGTCTTGCTCATCGGCGCGACCAACCACCCCGATCAACTCGACGACGCCGCGTGGCGGCGCTTCGACGAGATCATCAACTTCCCCAAGCCTGACCGCGGCATGCGGGCCGACATCCTCGGTCTCATCACCCGCACCATGGACATCGACGAGTTCGATCCGCAACTCATCGCCGAGGTCACCGAGGGCCTGACCGGCAGCGACCTCCGGATGGTGCTCCGCGAAGCGGTCCTCGAAGCGCTGACCGAGGACCGGACGACGCTGACACAGGAAGACCTCATGAACGCCGTCGAGGAGTTCGAGGAGCGGGACACGCTGAAGAACATGGACATGATGGGCGGCGACCACGACGCGCTCGTCGCGGGCGGCGACCTCGGCGACGCGGCCAGCGACGGCGGCGAGCCGAGCGACCACTCGCACGATCACGACCACGACCACGATCACTGACGACCGAGTCGGAGTGGGGGTCAGGACAGCTCTGTCGGTCTTTTTGCGCAACTAGAACCACGGCCTCGAGCGATCGACTCTCTCGACCCGACGACCGGCCGGTTGCCATGCCAATACAGGCAGCAGGTAGCACCGTCTCGAGGCGGTAGCCCGACCGCTATGAGTCCCGATCCGGAGCTGAACCCGCTCGAGGAGCAGACGATCGTGATCACTGGCGCGTCGTCGGGGATCGGCCTGACGACGGCGCGGCTGGCCGCCGACCGCGGGGCGCGAGTAATTCTTGCGGCCCGCAGCGAGGACGCGTTGCGGGAGGCGGTCGAGGAGATCCGCGCCGACGGCGGCGACGCCGAGTACGTCGTCGCCGACGTGAGCGATCGGGACGACGTCCGCGAGATCGCCGACACGGCCACGGAAACCGACGGCGGCTTCGATACGTGGGTCAACGGCGCGGGCGTCTCCATCTACGGCAAACTGACCGAGGTTCCGGTCGAGGACATGCGCGAGCAGTTCGAGACCAACGTCTGGGGGGTGGTGTACGGCTCGCTCGAGGCCGCCGAGCACCTGAACGGGAACGACGGCGGTGCGATCATCAATATCGGGAGCATCGTCTCCGATCGCGCGATCATCCTGCAGGGCAGCTACTCGGCGTCCAAGCAGGCGGTCAAGGGCTTTACCGATTCGTTGCGCATGGAACTCGAGCGAGACGATGCGCCCGTCTCCGTGACGCTTGTCAAACCGAGCGCGACCGATACGCCGTTCGCGGAGCACGCGAAGAACTACATGGAGACGGAAGCCTCGCTGCCGGCTCCCGTCTACGCGCCGGAGACCGTCGCGCGGACGATCCTCGACGCCACCGAGGACCCCCAGCGGGAGGTGACCGTCGGCGGCGGCGGGAAGAACATGGTCGCGATGGGGCGGACCCTCTCGAGCGCGATGGACACGCTCATGGAGACGGTGTTCGTCGACCAACAGCGGAAGGCGGAGCCGCCGACGGAATCGGACGGACTCGAGGACCCGACCGGCGACCTCGAGGAACGCGGCGGCTACGAGGGCCACGTCGCCGAGTCGAGTCTCTACACGCGGCTCCGCCAGCGCCGGGTCTCGCCCGCGGTCGTCGCCGGCCTGGCGGCGACTGCCCTGTACCTGGGGTACAGGGCGATCCGCGGCCGGTGACTGACGACGGCTGGAACCTGCGTTACGAACACGACCACGACAGCGGGGGAATGGCCCGTGACGGCGCGGGGTCCGGTCGTCCCGCGGGGAATACCCTTTATGTGACGGCTGCCAACGACTCGCTATGAGCGATAGCGCGCCAGAGGGGTCCGCCGCGGACGCGTTCGCCGACCGGGCGCAGGCGGCCCACGGCGACTCGATTCGCCGGCTCGTCGTCTTCGGGGACGCCGTCCGGGGCGACGACCGCGGCGTCCACACGTCGGTGGAGGTACTGCTGGTCCTCGAGGACGCGACCGAGGATATCGAACGCGAACTCGAGGCGCTCGGCGAGACCGTCGGGCTCGAGCACGGCGTCGTCTTCTCGGTTCATATCCTGCCGGTCGACCGGTTCGAATCGCAGACGGACCACCCGTTCATCCGGACGGCGCTCGAGGAAGGGACCTCGTATGTGTAGGCGACGCCGGATCGAACGCACTGATTGGGGCGACCGCGCCGACCGCGCCGGCTCGACGGCCGATCGATCGCGCGCACAAACTGGAGGTGTCACCGCTCGATGCGGGTAACCCTGCTTGGAACGGGCGACACGACCGGGACGCCGACCGTCGGCTGTGACTGTGACACCTGCGAGGCCGCCCGCGAGCGCGACGTCGAGCGCACGCGGTTCTCGGTCCACGTCGAAAACGAGCGGACCGACGAGTCGCTGCTGATCGATTTCAGCCCCGACTTTCGCTACCAGTTCCTCCGCGACGAGGTGCCGCTGCCCGACGCCGCCGTCATCAGCCACATCCACTTCGATCACCTCGATGGGTTGGGCAACGTCTTCCGCGTGCTCGACTCCCTCGAGGTCTACGCGGCCGACGAGACCGACCCCGAGACCGGAAAGAGCGTCGCCGAGACGGTCCGGGACGACTACCACTACCTCGAGCCCCTGACCGTGGTGCCGACGACACCCCTCGAGACGGTCCGCATCTGCGGGCTCGACGTGACGCTGGTCCCGGTCGATCACCCGCCGCTGGTCTGTTACGGCCTCGCCATCGAGGACCCGGTAACGGGTGCGAAGCTATCGATAACCGGTGACACGAGCTACGACGTTCCCGCCGGGTCCCGCGATGTCCTCGCCGGCGCTGACCTCCTGCTCGCCGATGCTATCGTCCCCGCGAGCCTCTGTGAACACCACCCTATCGGCGGCCGCCACGAGGACGCCGAGGGCACCCCGCGGACGTTCGGCACGAAGCACATGACTCGAGAGGGTGCCCTCGCGATGGCAGAGCAACTAGACGCCGATCGAACACGGCTGGTCCACCTCGCCCACTTCTACCCCGTCGAGGAGGCCTTCGCGGAACCGCTCGCGGTCGACGGCGAAGTCTACGAACTCTGAACGGGGGTAGCCCGGACCCGAATCGCGGCCGCCTCCCGACCGGTTGCGGCCGAAGCGCGATCAACCGAACCGATCGAGTCCCGACTGCCGTCGCCGCTTGCCGTCGGGATCGGCCTCCCACGCGGTCCGGCGATCGCGTTCGGCCTCGAGATCGACCGCGGGCTCGGCCTCCGAATCGGCCTCGTACCCCGGACACGAGGAGCCACACTCCGAGCCCGCGTCGACGACCCGGCCCTTCCACTCGCAGTAGGGCAGCGTCGCGCCGCTCGCATTCTCGGGGCGGCAGGCCCCACAGTCCGGAAACGCGTACGTTCGCCAGCCCTTGCCGTAAGCCCGCTCGGCCAGCCGTCGGCGCGCTCGCGCCTTCGCGTCGGCGGCAACGGTGGCGATCTCAGTGCGGCCGGGATGGGACTCGAGGAGTTCGATGCCGCGCTCGTCGACGGACAGCAGCGTCGGCTCCCGGACCACTTCAATCTCGAGCGCGCCGGTCGGCCCCGTGTCGGCCGCCGACCCGTCGCCGTCGCGGTGCACTCGCCAGACGCCGACTTCCTCGGGGATCCGATTCAGGTGTGCGCGCGTGACGTAACTCTCGGTCGCGAGCACGACCTCGTCGACCAGCGCGAGGCTCGCGTCGGTTCGCAACTGGGCCTCGAGGTCGCCCGGCCGCCCGAGGTCGGGTTTGTTCTCGATCCCGACGATGCGGTCGTACCAGTCCGGGTAGCGGGCGACCTGCCGGACGTACTCGCGGCTGTCGGTCGCGTCGGCGCTGTGGTCGCGCTCGAAGAACCCGATCTCGAGGGCTCGCTCCATGGCGCTGCGGGCGCGCTCGGGGTGGCAGTCGAAGGCGTTCTTCCAGTAGCGGGCCTGTCCGGTGCCGACGGCCGACTCGATCGCGGCGTCGGGGATCGTCTCGCTCGTGATCGCGACGCGGTCGTCGAATTCCGGACCGGGCTCGATACAGACCGCGTCGAGAATCCGCCCGCCGGGATCGGCGACGCCGCCGCCGAGTTGGCGGGCGACGATCCCGTCGCGGCGCTCCTCGAGGCGGGCGCACAACTCGAGTTCGAACGCGAACTCCGACACGGGTTCAGTCAGGGGCGGACTCGAGATAAGTCGCCGGGTTCGGTGGCTCGCGACCGACTGTGCGTGGGAACCTCTCTGTCACTTCGTCGCCGGGCGAAGGGATAGCTCGCAACCTTTATCAGTCGCACAGCGGAATCACTACCCAAGATTACTCATCGTCTTATGGTAGGAAATCGACAACCGGAGGTGAACATCGGGCTCGTCGGTCACGTAGACCACGGCAAGACGACGCTGGTGCAAGCCCTCAGCGGCTCGTGGACGGACCAGCACTCAGAGGAGATGAAACGCGGGATCTCCATCAGACTCGGCTACGCGGACGCGACGTTCCGCCACTGCGAGGGACTGGACGAACCCGAATGTTACACCGTCGAGGAGGAGTGTGCGGACGGCTCGCCGAGCGAGCCGCTCCGGACCGTGTCGTTCGTCGACGCCCCGGGTCACGAGACCCTGATGGCGACGATGCTCTCGGGCGCGTCGCTGATGGACGGGGCCGTGTTGGTGGTCAGCGCCAACGAACCCGTTCCACAGCCCCAGACCGAAGAGCACCTGATGGCGCTCGACATCATCGGCATCGACAACATCGTCATCGCCCAGAACAAGGTCGACCTCGTCGACCCCGAGACCGCCCGGGACAACCACGAGCAGATCAAGGAGTTCGTCTCCGGCACGGTCGCGGAAGACGCCCCGATCGTCCCCGTCTCCGCGGGCCAGGAGGTCAACCTCGACCTGCTGATTCAGGCCATCGAGGAAGAGATCCCGACGCCGGACCGAGATCCCGACGCGGATCCCCGAATGCACGTCGCCCGCAGTTTCGACATCAACAAGCCCGGGACGACCGCCAAGGACCTCGCCGGCGGCGTCCTCGGCGGCAGCCTCGTCCAGGGCGAACTCGAGGTCGGCGACGATATCGAGATCCGCCCCGGCCGCGAGGTCGAGGAGGGCGGGAAGACCGAGTACGTCCCGATCCAGACGAGCATCCGCTCGCTGCAGGCCGGCGGCGAGACCGTCGACGCCGTCACGCCGGGCGGCCTGCTCGGCGTCGGAACCGGGCTCGACCCCTCGCTCACCAAGGGCGACGCGCTGGCCGGTCGAATGGCCGGCCCGCCGGGGACACTTCCGCCGACGTGGAACGAGTTCACCATGGACGTCGACCTGCTCGAGCGGGTCGTCGGCGCGGAAGAGGGCGAGACGGTCGACGAGATCAGCACGGGCGAACCGCTGATGATGACCGTCGGCACGGCGACGACCGTCGGCTCGGTCACCAGCGCCCGAAGCGGCGAGTGCGAGGTCCGCCTCAAGCGACCCGTCGCCGCCGATCCGGGAACGAAAATCGCGATCAACCGCCGCATCGGCGCGCGCTGGCGGCTGATCGGCCTGGGAACGCTTACGGACTGAGGCGATGAGCACGCGGACGCGGGTCGCCCTCGATACGAGCGCGCTCATGATGCCGGTCGAACTCGACGTGCGGCTGTTCGAGGAACTCGATCGGCTCCTTGCAGAGTACGAGCCGACGATTCCACAGGCCGTCCTCGAGGAACTCCGGCGGTTATCGGAGAAAGGCGGTACGGAGGGGACGGCCGCGACCGTCGGCCACGATCTGGCGACCGAACGCTGTCTCGTCGTCGACACGGAGGCATCGTACGCGGACGACGCATTGGTCGAACTCGCCCGCGAGGGCGCGGTCGACTACGTCGTGACCAACGACCGTCCGTTGGGCGACCGGGTGCTCGAAGCGAGCAGACCGGTAATTGCATTACGCGGGAGAAACAAGTTAGCGATCACTCAACCATAGATGTACAAACGGGTCAGATTGAAGGATACGGTAGAAGTGCCACCGGAAGAGCTCGGCGATGTCTCGCCGGATCGAGTCAAACGACTGCTCCAGGACAAACTCGAGGGGCGGATGGACGAGGAGGTCGGCAGCGTCGTCTCCGTCACCGACGTCCACGATATCGGCGAGGGGACGGTGTTGCCGAACCGGCCGGGGGTCTACTACGAGGCCGAGTTCGACGCGGTGACGTTCGATCCGGAGATGCAGGAAGTCGTCGACGGCACCGTCGTCGAAGTCGTCGAATTCGGTGCCTTCGTCGGCATCGGTCCCGTCGACGGTCTGCTCCACGTCTCCCAGATCAGCGACGAGTACCTCGCCTTCGACGGCGAGAACCAGCGACTCGCCTCGAACGAGTCCGCCCGCTCGCTCGGCGTCGACGACGCCGTCCGGACTCGCATCGTCACCAAGAGCATCGACGAACGCAACCCGCGTGACTCGAAGATCGGGCTCACCGCGAAACAGCCCGGCCTCGGCAAACACGGCTGGCTCGAGGAAGAGCGCGAGAAACGCGAAGCGACCGCAGGTGAATAACCATGGCATCGGATCGGCTCGTCTGTCGCGAGTGTCACCGGGTCAACGAACCCGACAACGAGACCTGTGACGCCTGCAACTCCTCGTCGCTGACCGAGGACTGGGCGGGCTACGTCATCATCGCCCACCCCGAAGAGAGTCAGATCGCGACGGAGATGCAGATCACCGAACCGGGCGCGTACGCCCTGAAGGTCCGCTGACACGCGTGACCCGCGACGACGACCGCGACGCGGCGTCCGCCGACGACGAGCAGCTACTGGTTTTACCCGACGACCTCCGCCACGAACTCAAAGAGCCGATGGGTCCCATCGAAACCGATGCCGAGCGGCTTCTCGAGGCCGTCGACGGCCCTCTCATCGCCGTCGGCGACGTCGTCACCTACCACCTGCTCGAGGCGGGCCACCAACCCGACGTCGCACTGGTCGACGGCCGCACGAAACGCAGCGCGGTCGACGAGGAGATCCGCGAGGTGGTTACGTCGGGTGCGAGCATCGAAGTCCGAAATCCCCCCGCGGAGCTCTCGGCACCGGTCGTTCGGGCGCTCCAACGCGCCCTCGCGGCCGACGAACCCACGACGATTCTGGTCGACGGCGAGGAGGACCTGGTCGCGCTCCCGGCCATCGTCGCCGCGCCCGAGGGCGCGAGCGTGGTCTACGGCCAACCCGACGAGGGGATGGTCCACGTGAAAGTCGCCGACGACCACCGGACCGAGATGCGCGCGCTCCTCGAGCGCTTCGAGGGCGATACCGAGCGGTTCTGGGAACTGCTCGAGGGCTCGAGCGACGAGGAGTAAGCCGTTCTGTTCGTCTCCGGGTGGACTTCGAGATCGTTCCTCGAGAGTCTCACGCGGATCCGAGTCCCGGATACCGGAATCGAGTCACGGAGTTTATCACTTTCTCTGTCGGTTACAGTGTCATGAACCGTGCCCTCCCGATCGCGGTCACCGTCGGCGTGAGTATCGGCACAGCAGTCGCGGCGCTGGGACAATCAGCGTGGGTCGTCGTCATCAGTGTGAGCGCGCTGTATACCGGCTGGTCGTATTTCGTCGCCCGGGATCCGGCCCTGCTCTCGCTCGAGGGACTCTCGTTCGAGGACACGGAGGACTCGATCGGGTACGCGGTCGGTCTCTTCGGCGGGAGCGTGTTCGGTGTCGGCATCTACGACCTCAGTGTCGTCGCCTTCGTCGGCTATATCGGTGCAATCGGCTTTCTCGTCACCGCGAGCGCTGCATACAGGCTCGAGCAGGCGGCCCCTCGGAGCTAGCGACTCGGCACTCTTGGCGACCGCTCACTCGACGACGGTGTGTGCGAGCGTGCCGATCCCGTCGCTATGGGTCGCCGCCATCTCCCACTCCGTCTCGAGAACCTATTTACTGTCCGGCGTGAACGTGCCGGGTATGTACGATTTCGTCGTCGTCGGCGTCGGACCGCCGGGTGCGCGTTTTGCCCGCCGTGCCGCCGAAGAAGGCTACGACGTGCTCGCCCTCGAGAAGGGCACGGTCGGCGAGCCGCTCGCCTGTTCGGGCCACGTGAGTACGGATATCTGGGAATTCACGGGCGAGGGCGCTCGCAAGGAACTGTTCCAGAACGAGGTCTACGGCGCGCGGTTCCACGTGGGTGGCCCAAACAGCGAGGCCTATCCCTTCTACAAGCGCGAGGTCGCGTCGAACGTCATCGACCGCGTGGGTCTGGATCGCCATCTCGCCGACCTCGCACGCGAGGCGGGTGCGGATGTCCGCGAGGAACACACCGTCACCGAGGTCACCGAACGCCGGGACCGCGTCGCGGTCGTCGCCAGCGGCCCCGACGGCACCGTCGAGTTCGAGGCGAAGATGCTCGCCGGCTGTGACGGCCCGCGATCGCGGGTTCGGGACGAACTCGAGCTTCCCCAGCCCGAGGAGTTGCTCCACGGGGTGCTCGCCTTCTCCGAGGAGGACGACCACGAGGACTTCGTCGACGTCCACCTCACGCCGCCGACGTTCTTCGCGTGGCGCATCCCCCGCGGCGAGGCCGGCGTCGAGTACGGCCTCGCAGCGCCGCCGGGCGTACAGGTGAACAAACACTTCGAGGAACTGATCGATGGCTACGAAATCGACGTTTCCCACCGCTGTTCCGGGGTCATTCCGATCGGGCCGCCGGACCGCGTGACGACCCGCCGGGCCTTTCTCATCGGCGACGCGGCCGCCCAGACCAAGCCGTTTACCGGCGGGGGGATCCTCTACGGCATGACCAGCGCCGACCACGCCGCCCGCGAGATCGACCCCGATCGGCCGACCACGCTCGCGGCCTACGAGCGCGCGTGGCGCGACGATCTCGAGCGCGAACAGGAACTGGGCCGCTGGATCCGGCGGGCCTACTCGCTGCCCGAACCCGTCCAGCGGATCGGACTGGGTGCGCTGTCGGGCGAGATCGGCGTTCACATGGACCGACCGACGTCGCTGGTCTCGCTCGAGCACCTCAAGGCGCTGCTCTCGCGGCCGTAAGCTGTGTCAGTCCACGAGTTCGATCACGACCGTCCCCATTCCGATCATTCCGATCACGAACCCGACCAGTGAGCCGAGAATGGGAACGAGTCCGACCAGCGCGGCGACGACGACCGCGACGGCCAAGGCGGCCGGCCACGCGTCGGCCGCAAGCCGACCGACCGCGAGGTAGCCGAGTTCGCCGGCGACGATCAGGACGATGACGTAGCCGAGGAGCAACGGAATCGCGAGGACGAGCCCGATGACCGTGATCGACAGCAGGACCGACGCACCGATGACGCCGATCAGGCTCACCAGTCCGTAGACGAACGCCACACCGGGCGACTCGAGCGCGCGGTCGGTTCGCCGTCGGGTTCCAGCCGGCGAGACGACGATCAGGAGCCCGCCGATGACCAGCGTGACCGCGGCGGGGACGATCGCATCGATGTACCACGGATACCGGGCCGCTGTCTCGGCACCGGTCCTGACGCCGTCGGGGGCGCGCTGAGCGATCGCCGGTGCCGGACCGGCCGCGAGAAACAGGAGCGCTGTGAGGGCGGCAGAACGGAGACGCGGGGCTCGGAGGGACATATTTCGATCCTCTCACGAGGAGGACAAATAAGTAGAGGATACTAGATGTTCGTCCGATCGAGCACGCTGCCGTCGCTGCATCCGTCGTCGGCCGATCGACGGCTATCCGCTCGAGTCGCCCGGTCGATCGGACTGGGGCGCGACGCGTTCGACAGCAGTCTCGGCGTCGGCGTTGCTCCCCCGCTCCTCGGCGACGACGTACTGGACCGCCACGATCAGTGGCTCGTCGCTGTGGGCGCTGATCTCCTCGTAGAGCCGGTCTGCAAGCCCCGGCTCCGGACCGGGCTCTCGTCCGGCGACGGTGACGACGACCCGTTCGACCGACTGGATCGGATAGTCCCCGTCGAGTTCGACCGCGACCTCCTCGCTCTCGAGGCCGTCGTACTGGGGCTCCGCGAGCACCGCGTTGACCTCGTCCTCGGCCGAAGACTCGAGTTCGGTCGTCTGGAAGTCGAGCAGCGTGACGCCGGCCAGCGGCGCGGCGAGGGCGAGCAGGCCGATGCCGAAGATCGCCGCGTAGGTGTAGGTCGGCGTCCGGGTCGGCGACACCTCGAACAGTCCCTGCGGACGGTAGCCGGCGATCCACAGCGTCGCCAGCGCGGCGAGGTTGATAGACAGGAGGTTCACGATGACGAGGGCCGCCGCGCCGATCGCCGCGCCGGACATCCCCCACGCGACCGTGATCCCGACCGCGGCCGACGGCGGGATCAGCGCCGCGGCGATCATGACGCCGACGATAGCCTCGGAAAACCCCCGCGTGAGACTCAGGATCCCGGCGATCCCCGCACCGAGAGCGACCGCCAGCGAAAAGAGGTTAGGGGCGACCCGCTCCTCGAGTTCCGTGGCGACGACGATGTCGACCCCCGCGGGCTCGAGGCCGGCCAGTCGCGCGAGCGTGGCCAACCCGATCGAGGCGACGACGACCGTCGTCACGCCGACGACCTGGTAGGTGAAGCCGGTCCGTTTGAGCCGATCGTCGCCGGTGACGATCCCGACGTTGGCGGCGAGTGCGGGCCCGAGCAGCGGGGCAATGACCATCGCGCCGATCACGACGGCAGGCGAATCGGCCAGCAGCCCGGCGGTGGCGACGACGGCACTGATGAGCAACATCACCGCGTAGATGGAAAGCGGCGGCGTGAGTTCGCTGGCTTTCGTGCGCAACACCTGTC
>NZ_AOID01000026.1 GCF_000337195.1 Natrinema versiforme JCM 10478
GCCAGCCCGCTCAGAGATGTGGATAAGAGACAGGTCGAGAACAGTGGAGCGCTTTCCCGCCGGCACCGTAATTTCCAGATACCGCATATTGGGGTCACACGGGACCGCCCGATAGTCCCACGGGCGGCAGTGGACGGGTGCCCGTCAGTTGTCGGTCCCGAGGATTCCGCAGGCGATCGCCTCGGGCTCGACGAGTTCCTCGCCGTCGACCGCGTCGGGGTGCAACAGGAGGATCGTGTCGTCAGGCATCTCGTCCTCGATGCGAACGCGGCAGTCGAGTACCGTCTCGAGTTCGTCGATGTCGTCGATGTCGAACTCCCGCTCGCAGAGCAGTTCGGCGTTGGCCCGCGAGAGGACGAAGACGAGTGCGCCCGGCTCGAGGTGCTCGCTCTCGGCGGCCTCGAGCAAGTTCTCGAGGGTGTCCGAAGAGACTTCCTCGAACGAGCGGATCGTCACCCGTTCGGTGTCCGACCCCGGCGCTTGCTGTGACTGCGTGCGGATGCGGGCGGTCAGTTCCTCGAAGTCGGTTTCAGCGTCGAGACGCGGAGGCATGCGTCGTGCTCTGGGGTCGCCGGGCTTTAGCGTGTGGCCGGCCAGTTCCGGCGGTCCGTCTCCGGTATCACCGCACCCGACAGTCACTCCCACCGCAACAGCGGTTTTTACGCACCGGTGGTGTACGAAGCCCGATGTCGACGATAGCCGACCTCCGGCTTCCGGCGGCGGAAAGCGCGCTGGCGACCACCTTCGAGCGCGCGTCGACGGCCACGTTCGAACTCGAGTCGTCGGTTTCGAAGACGCGCCCGTCGCTGTGGGTGTCCGGCGTCGATCGCGAGACAGCCGATGCCGCCTTCGCGGCCGACCCCTCGGTCGCGGCCGCCGACCTCCTCGTCGAAACGGAATCGCGGCTGCTGTACGACGTGACCTTCGCCGAGGGGGCGGGGACGAACCGGCTCTGGGACGACCTGCTCGCGGACGGCGGCTCGCTGCTCGAGGCGCGAGCGAGCGACGGCTGGTGGCAGATGACGGTCCGCTACCGCGACCGCGACACGCTCTGTGACGCCTACGATCGGCTGGTCGACCGCGGCGTCAACGCCGATCTCCGGCGGGTGACCGACGTGACCGACGCCGACGACCGCGAGACGCGGCTCACCCCGGAACAGCAGGAAGCACTCGAGGCGGCCCTCGAGTACGGGTACTTCGAGATCCCGCGGAGTATCTCGATGGAGGAACTGGCCGAAGAGCTGGGGATCTCCCATCAGGCGCTCTCCGAGCGGTTCCGCCGGGCCTACGAGACGCTGGTCGACGCCGAACTCCAACCCGCGGGCGAGGGTACCCGGTTCGAGTGACAGCCGGCTCGGCCGCCGATCGCCCGCGAGGAGACGGAAGACGACCCAATCGTTATTTGGGTGGCTTGCGTTCGGACCCACATGGCTGACCTGCTTTCCGACGAGGAGATCGAGGCGCAACTCCCCGCCGACTGGGACCGCGAGGGCGACGAGATCGTCCGGGTCTACGAGTTCGACGACTACCTTCGCGGCGTCAACTTCGCCCAGATGGTCGGCGAAATCGCCGAAGCGCAGTTTCACCACCCCGAGATCATCATCCGCTACGCCGGTATCGAGATCCGGCTGACCTCCCACGAGGAGGGCGGGATCACGGAAAACGACATCGAGATGGCGGAACTGATCGAGTCCGAGCACGACGCCTGATCCGGACGCGAGAGACACAACACCGAAATCGATCTGCAACGGGCGTAGACTCCACGATGGACGCAAACTATACCTTTCGCGTTCGGTTCCGCATCGAACCCACAGTGCCGTTCGTCTCCCTCGAGTCGGGCAGCGCCGAGACGACGGTCACGCTCTTTCGCGACGCGCCGGAGCCGGGCACCGAGGGCTGGCTCTTCTTCCGCAACACGCTCTGGCGCGGCGAGGTGTCCGACGAGGAGTACGGCCGGCAACTCGCCGCGGAGTGGCTCGGCGTCCCCGAGCGGACCGTCGAAGCCGTCGACTTCCGCGAACTGCAGACCGACGAGGGCTATCTCGAGGCCCTCGAGTCAGAAATCGCGGCGGATCTCGAGCTATTCAAGGCCGATAGCGTCTCCGAGGTGCTCTCGAAGTATCTGGGCTCGAGCATCCGCGTGACCGATTCGTCGTAACAGTAGATCGTAGCGCGATTTCGTTACTCGGAATCCACTCCGGAACTGAATCGGGCGCAGTTCGGCCACTACACGTGCGAACCGAACTTTTGCGCTGCGGGCGCGACGGAGTCGCGCCCTCGGCAAAACTTCGATGAAAAGCACAGCGTCACCCCCTCAGCCGCGCCGCTGGCGCGGCTTCGAGGATTCCTTGGCCCGCTCGCTCACGCCGTTCGCTCGCGGCTGCTAGCGGTAACGTCTCCGCCTATCCTGAACGCGATTTTCACGTCCCACTCCGAATAAGAAAACCGTGCTACCAACTACTGGTAAGTGTGTCAAGACTCGGCTCGAGTCCGGGTTCTCGCGTCACTCGATGTCGTCGTGAGTCAGTAGCCGCCGCGTTCGCTCACTGTTGGGCTCCTCGTACGTGACGACCTCGAGGAGGTTGCCGTCCGGATCGAGGAAATAGAATCCCTCGAACTCCGCCCAGTCGTAGGGCCCCTGTTTCGGGAACTGCCCGTCGAGGTCGGCCACCAGCGAGTCGTAGGTCCCGCGGTCGGTCTCGAACGCGAGGTGGGCCTTGTCGAGCGGGTGCTCGAGCCCGCGCTCCCCCCAGTTCTCGGCGCGACCGGTTTCGGCGAGCGTGACGACGGTTTCGCCGGCCCGGAACATCGCGTGTTCGCCTTGAAAGTCCGCGGGCGGCCTGACCAGTTCGAGGTCGAGGGTGTCGCGGTAGAACTCGTAGCAGGGCTCGAGGGCGTCGACATCGACGTTGATGTGATCGACGGCGTCCATGCGAACATCCACCACGGGCGGCCCCAATATACTATCCGTGGCGGCCGCTCCGAGTCAGTCTGCGAACCGACCGCTCTCGCTCGAGTTGGCCTTCCGCAGCCGACACGCGTATCGGCTGCGTCAGTCCTGATCGACCGCCGACGGCGTTCGCCGCCAGTCGGGCTCCTCCCGCGGCGGTGCGAGGACGCCGATGCCGACCGCGTCCTCGTCGGTCCGATTTTCGGCCCCGTGGCGCTCGTTGCTCGAGAACATGTACGCGTCGCCGGCCGTGAGCGGGTACTCCTCACCCTCGACGATCGCGGTGAGTTCCCCCTCGAGGACGAACCCGATCTGTTCGTTCGCGTGCGTGTGAGCGGGCAGCGTGGCCCCCGACTCGATTTTCCAGTAGACCATGCCAGCTTGCTCCCCGGCGGGAAGGTCCGCGAGGGCAACCCCGTCGGCGACCGCCTCGAACTCCGCGCGCCCCGTCGATATCCGTTTCATGGGAACGGGGCTCACTCACCACGCCTGCACTCATAAACGTACCATGAAAACGTTTTAAGCCGCTCTTCGGTGTGGATTGGTCCATGTTAGCAGACCAATCGATCCGGCTGTTCCACCTGCCGTTCTCGTTTATGCTGCCACAGACGGTGGCGGCCGAACGGGGCTACTACCGCGAGGAGGGACTCGCGGTCGAGCTCGTCGAGCGGGAGAGACGCGACGTCTCGGTCAAGTACATCCCCGCCGAGGAGACGCTGACGGGCGACTACGACGTGGATCTCTACCCCATCTGCAAGTGGGAGAGCATCCGTCGGACGTGGGACATGGACGACGGGCGGGTCGTCGCGAACGGGACCTTCGCGAACCTCCCGTACACGGTCTTTACTCGCCCCGAGTCCGCAATCGAGTCGCCGGCCGACCTCGCGAACGTGCCGGTCGGAGTCAATCTGCGGACCGGCCAGGAGTACACCGCCCGCAAAGCGCTCGAGGAACACGTTTCCCCCGACGAGATCACCCTCGTCGGCTGCGGGATGCCGACCGACCGCCTGCGGGCGCTTTACGAGGGCCGCGTCGACGCCGTGACGCTCATCGACCCCCACAGCACCCTCGCGGACCACCTCGGATTTCGGCGACTCCTCGAGTACGACAACCACATGGGGATCGTCGGGAGCGAGGACATCGACCGGGACCTGCTCGAGGCGTTCCTGCGCGCCTACGGCCGCTCGGTCGCAGACATCAACGCGACCCCCGACGCCTTCCGCGGGACGTACCTCGAGATGCTCGAGGCCGACGCCGCGGTCGCGCCCGACCTGTTCGAGGACGTCGACATCGCGGCCGTCCGCGAGGAGATCACCGTCCCGCGGTACGAGGTTCCCGACCCCGTCGACCGCGAGGAACTCGACGATCACCTCGAGTGGATGCGCGAGCGCGGACTGATCGACGAGAACGCGGCGATCGACGACATCGCCGCGCCGTTGTAAGCGGTTCCGGCGTTTCACCCCCACCGACCGATCCACTCCCACTCATGACCCAAATCGACATCAGTTCACAACAGGCCGCGATCGACGAGTATCAGGGCGACTCCGGCGACCGCCCCGTCCTGCGGGCGCGATTCGAACACAACGGCAGCCCGCGGTACATGCTCTATACGATCAAGCGGTTCGGCTACGATCACGACCACGGCTTCCATCTCGACCTGCGACTCGTCTCCGACGAGTTAGACGAGGGCCGGGAGACCGTCGAGGCGAAACTGCAGGCGGGCGACGCCGACCTGATCGACATCGACTACATCTCGACGGCCCGCGAGCGCGCCGACGGCGCGCCGATCGTCGCCTTCCACCCCTACGGCCAGACCGTCGGCGGCCTCGTCGTCCCCGACGACTCCGAGATCGAGGGCCTCGCGGACCTCACCGGCCACCGGATCGGCGTCGTCAGACGCCTCGACAAGAACTGGATCCTCGTCCGGGCGGCCTGCCGGGCGGCCCACGGCTTCGATCCCGACGAGACGGCCACGCCGGTCGAGGCCGGCTCGAAGGTCGAACTCACGCGGCTGCTCGAGGACGGCGAGGTCGACGCCATCCTGCAGTTCTGGCAGATCGTTCCGGAAATCGTCGAAACCGGGCCGTACCGCGAGGTGCTGCCAATGTCGACGCTGGTCGATCGCCTCGCCGGCACCGAATCCGACGCCGATTGTCCCATCCCCGTTTCGACGTTCCTGACGAGCGAGGACTACCTCGCCGCCCATCCCGACGCAGTGCGCGGGTTCACGGGCGCGTTTCAGGACGCCGTCGAGCGATTACAGCGCGACGATGGCCTCTGGGACGAGATCGGCGAGCGGCTCATGTACGAGGACGACCCCGCGGTCGTCCGGGCCGTCCGCGATCGGTGGCGCGAGATGGTCGTCGCCGACTGGGACGAGTCCACCGTCGAGGGGATGGAACGGCTGTTCGATCACCTCGAATCGGTCGCCGGCGCGGACGCACTCGGCGTCGCGGAACTCCCCGAGGGGCTGTTCCGCCCCGAACTCGAGGTGGAGGCATGACCGACGCGGCCCTCTCGTTCCAGCTCAATTGGGAGCCGAACGGCTTCCAGTCGCCGTACTTCCTCGCCCGCGAGGCGGGGTTCTACGAGGACGAAGGGCTCGAGATCGAGTTCGTCGAGGGCCACGGCTCGCCGTACGCGGCCGAACGCGCCGCTCGCGGCGACGCGGATATCGCACTCGCCGGCGCGAGCGCCGTCTTGGCCAAACAGAGCGAGGAGTTCGACCCGCTCGCGGTCGCGGCGGTGACCCAGAAGACGCCGGCGGCCGTCTACACGCTGCGGGATGTCTTCGGCGAGGCGCTTACCGACCCCGAACAGCTCGCTGGCCGAACCGTCGCGCCCTCCGCGACGAAGACACGGATTCTCACCGCCCAGTTGCTCGAGGACGCGGGCATCCGCGACGAGGTCGACCTCCTCGAGGTCGATCCGCACACCCATCACCGCGTCCAGCACAAGGTGATCGACGGGACGGTCGACGCCGCGGTCGGCGTGGTCACCAACGGGATCGAAATCGGGCGGGAGCACGACCGGACGCCCGACGAACTCCCGATCGGCGAGCACCTCGATATCTACGGAATGACCCTCGTCACCGGCCCCGAGTTCGCCGCCGAGCGCCCCGAGACGATCCGATCGTTCCTCCGGGCGACCGCCCGCGGCTGGGCCACCGCGACCCGCGATCCGGAGCGGGCGATCGACGTGCTGGTCGACCGCAACGCTACGCTCGAGCGCAACCGGGAGATCGAACGACTGAAGTTCGAGACCGCTGCCCACCAGCTCCAGTTCACGCCGTACGTCGGGACCCACGGCTGGGGCGCACAGGACGGGGAGCGCTGGCGGCGGTTGGGCGAGACGCTCTCGGAAACGGCGCTGCTCGAGGGCGAGATCGATCCGGACGCGGTCTGGACCGACGAGTTCCGGCCCGCCGACGAGCCGCTCGTCGCGGAGTACGCCGACCGCGTTCGGCCGACGGCGGACTGACCGGACCGCCGGTCGCGGCTCGGTTTCGTCGGTCGGGTCGGCTTCGCGGGCTCGGTTCGGGCGACAACCATTTACTCGAGAACACCCTATTCCTGCGTCCGAATGGTGCTCGAGCGCGACTACGACTTCTGGCTGCTCGATCTCGACGGCACGCTCGTCGACGTCGAGTGGTCCTACACTCGCGACGTGTTCGACCGGGTCGGCGACCGGGTCGGCCGCGAGTTCACTGACCGGGAGGCGGATATCCTCTGGAGCGGCCTGACCGGCTCTCGCGACCGCCAACTCGAGGAGTGGGGTGTCGACCCCGTCGAGTTCTGGGAAGCCTTCCACGACGAGGAAGACCCCATGGTCCGAGCCGAACAGACCTACCTCCACGAGGACGCGGCGTTCGTCGCCGACCTCGAGGTGCCGGTCGGGCTGGTTACCCACTGTCAGGAGTTCCTCGCCGAACCCGTCCTGGACCACCTCGGGATCGGCGACTGGTTCGACGCGCGCCTGTGCTGTACCGAGGAGACGGGCTGGAAGCCCGATCCGGGGCCGGTTCAGTCGGTCATGGCCGACCTGGGCGTCGGCCACAACGGCCACCGGGGCGTGCTCGCGGGCGACGGTGCCTGCGACGTCGGCGCGGCGTGGAACGCTGGCCTCGACGCGATCCATGTCGAACGGGTCGGCCACGAGCGGCGGGGCCAGTGCGTCCTCGGCGACTACCGTGTCCAGTCGTTCGCGGAACTGTACTGAGCGATCGACACTCGAGAGCGCCGGCAGCGGGACCGGCATCGGACCCCGCTCGAAGACGCCCCGACGATATTTCAAGGCCAGTACCCTTTTCGATCGATGGCGGACCGTCCGTATGGAACTCGACGGCACGGACCATGCGATCCTCTACCTCCTGCAGGCGGAGAGTCGCGCGGATTTCACCCACGACGAGATCGCCGAGTGGGTCGACGTTTCTTCGAGCACCGTCAGTAATCGCATTCGACGGCTGGAAGACGAGGGGGTCCTCGAGAGTTCGATCCGGTAATCGACTACGAGAAGGCGGGTGCGCCCCACCACATTCTGTTCGTCTGTACGGCCCCGATCGCCGACCGCAGGGCCCTCTGTGAGCAGACGATCGACCTGTCGAACGTCGTCCACGTTCGCGAACTGCTGACCGGATCGCGGAACCTACACGTCGAAGTCGTCGGTATGCAGGCCGGAGACATCGAGACGACCGCCGAAGAATTGGACGCTCTGGGCCTCGAGAGCGAACACTCCCCGACCCTCAGAAGGGAGTACAGCCGCCCGTCCGATCACTTCGGCTACGAACTCGTCGACGAACCGGACTCGGAGTGAGAACGGCCAATTAATACGTGCGGAGATGGCTCGGAATGGACCAATCGTTCCTTTTGTGGATTGCGACCAGAACCGATCTTTCCTGCTGGCCAACTGCAATGAGAAATACCACTATACTTATACATATTACCGGCTTTACTCGGATAATGGATTCACAGCACTCCAATCGAGTCGCCGACGATGCACAGACGCCAGTGTCGATTCGCGTCGTCGAAGCGGTCGCGAAACGAGACGGAATCGACCCGCTCGAGGTCTCGCCGCCGCTTCACGACGCGATCGATTCGACCGCGCTCGATAATCTCTTCGCGCCGACCCGCTCCGGGACGCGTGACGCCGGCTCCGTGTCGTTCACCTATCGCGGACACGGCGTTCGCGTCGAGAGCGATGGCCGGATCGAGTTCGACTCCGAGACCGAAAGGGATTCAGGAGTTCGGTCGGAGACAGAGTCACGATGAAGTACTGCCTCGACTGCGACTGGAGTCTGAACGCGGCCGACGAACCGTCCCAGCGCGACCGCTCACAGGCGGCCATCGATCACCACGTCGAGACGGGACACACGATCGACTCGAGCGAATCGATCGTCCGCCCGACCGCGCCCGACGTCCCCGGGTCGGTTCTCGTTCGCGATCTGGTCCCCTCGAGCGACTGAGCGGTCGATCGTCCCAGAACAGACCCGCGCGGCCGCGCTACTCGTAGTGTTCCTCGAGGTAGTCGACGATATCCTCGCTCTCGTAGAGTTGTTCTCCGCGGTCGGTATCGACGAGGAACGGGATCGCGTCCTCGCCGCCGAGGTCCGTCATCGCCCGCTGGGCCCACTCGTTGAGCACGTCGCCGCCCTCGTGGCCGGGCCGCCGGGGGTTGTGAATCACGTACGAGACGCCGAGATCCGTCAGTTTCTCGCGGACCGTACTGCTGTGTGGACAGCCCTCGGCCTGATAGAGTTCGAGCATCAGGGCTTCCGACCACGCCGGGTCGTATAACCGTTGGCCGCGCACCGTCCGGCGATCACGATTGGTAACCGATTCGCGGTATTCACCCATTCTTACCATTCTATCGACAGGAAAGCTTATGCCGGGATACTCGGGTTATCGGAGCATGGCACGCGATCAACCGGTACAGAACCGGACCGCCGCGGCTGCAACTGACAGTACACTTCCAAATCTCGTGACGATCGTCGGACGGGGTGTCCCTTCGAACTACGAGATCGCCGTCGATGGCGACCTCGAGATGCTCGCCGACGATCCCATCGCCGAGGGCACCGTCATCGCTGGCAGCGTCGCCGAGGGTGCAATCGACGTCGGCGTCCAGCGCTTCCGCTTTTCGGGCCAGATGGCGAACGTCCGACTCGTCGACTGGAACGGCAACGAAGCGCCCGACTCCGCGAGCGTCCCGACGGTCCACGTCGAGTACGGCGCGCCGAATCGGTAACTTCGAAGCGGTCGACTCCGGGGAGGGGTTTCTGCGGCTCCGTACAGTTCGATTACACACTCCAGAGCGCCAGCAGTGCGACCGCTGTAGAGAGTAGCGCGCTCGAGTCACGACGATTCGAAAATCGGCTCGCCGGAGCGGTCGCCCACCGACCGATCAGTCGTCGTCGGTCGCGCCGATCCCCGCGTCAGCGTTGGCGGTGATGGCCGACGGCGGCGCGAGCGGGCCGTCGTCGGCGTCGAACTCCGGATTGAACAGTTGGAGGGCAGTGTGGATGGTGCTCCAGTCGTCCTCAGCCGCTGCCTCGCGCAGACTCTTGGTCGGCGGGGCGAGCAACTGGTTGACCAGCGCGTCGGCCATCGCTTCGACGACCTCACGTTGCTCGTCGGAGACGTCCTCTCCGAGGTTCGAGAGCGCGGTCTCGACCTCTCGTTCCTTGATCCGCTCGGCGGACTCGTACATCGCCGCGATCGCCTCGTCGGCGCGGGCCCGTTTGTACTGCTCGGTCAACAGGTCGAACTCCGCGTCGATCATCGCCTCGACCTCGCGGGCCGCGTCAGCCCGCTGCTCGCGGGTCTCCTCGGTGATCGACTCGAGGTCGTCCAGATCGAAGACCCGAACCGACGGCAGTGCGTCGGCCGCCGGGGAGACGTCCCGCGGCTGGCCGAGGTCGATGACCACCCGCTCGGTCTCGGAGGGCGTCGCCGCATCGGCTTCGTCCTCGAGCTGCCGGGGGCCGAGGATCGGCTCCTCGCTGCCGGTCGCCGTGACGACGACATCGGCACGGGGCGCGACGGTATCGAGCGCCTCGAGCGGCGTGGCCGTCGCGTCCGTCTCCTCCGTCTCGTCTTCGATGTCGCTGACGAGATGTTCGGCGTGGGCGACGGTCCGGTTGGCGACGACGAGTTCGCCGACGCCGGCCGAGGCGAGGCTGCGGGCGGCGACCTGTCCCATCTCGCCGGCACCGACGACCAGCGCGGTCGCCCCCTCGAGGCCGATTTCGGCGGCGGCCCGCCGCGTCGCGGCCGAGCCCAGCGAGACGACGCCCTCGTTGATCGCCGTTTCGGTGCGGGCGCGCTCGCCGACGTGGATCGCCTTCGTGACGGCGGCCTCGAGCATCGAGCCGATGCCGCCGGCGTCGCGGGCGTCCTCGTAGGCGGTTCGGACCTGCCCGATGACCTGGTCCTCGCCGAGGATCACCGACTCGAGGCCGGTGGCCACCCGCAGCAGGTGCTGTACGCTCGCGTCGTGGTCTGTCGTGACGACGGCATCGTCGTCGATCCCGGCGAAAAACTCCTCGAGGGCGGCCCGACCGACGGCGTGGTCGGCGGCGACGACGTACGCCTCGACGCGGTTACACGTCGAGAGGACGTACGCCTCCTCGATAGCGGGGACGGTCAGGAGTTCCTCTACGGCGGCTTCCTGACTCTCCGGGCTGGCGTCGGCCAGGTGGTCGACGCTGCCGCTCTCGTGGGTCACTCGCGCGGCAGTGACGACTCCGGTCGACATCACTCCCCATCACCCCCAGTCGATAGTTCCTCGCCGAGCACGTCCTCGATCACTTGACGGTAGTTAGAAGCACCCGTACGTAAAGCTGTCCAAACATCCGGAGAATTGACGACATCTGTAACGATCTCTCGTCGTCGAGCGGCCGGCACGTCCCGCGATTTGAGTTCCTCGCGCAGTCCCGCGCAGGCGCGGGCCATCTCGCCGGCCCCGTCGACCGTCTCCTCGAGTTCCTGTCGCAGATACTTGCTTAGGGCGGGTGCCGTGCCGCCGGTCGCGACCGCGACGGTAACGGGGTCCTCGCGTACGGTCGCGGGAACGACGACGCTATCTACCTCGCGGTCTCCCGATCGGTCCGCCCGGTTGACGAGCGTCCCTCGATCACGGGCCGCGTCCGCGACGGCCCCGTTGACTGTCGCGTCGTCCGTCGCGGCGACGACCAGGGCGGGCGCGGTCCGCTCGAGCCACGCCGGAACGTCGGCGGCGGCGGGCGCGGCTCGGATCAGGTCGGCGTCGCCGAAGCCCCGATCGGCGAAGGCCGGACTGACGACGATCACCCGCGCCTCGCGGGCGAAGCGTCGGGCCTTCCGCGCCCCGACGGGCCCGCCGCCGAAGATCAGCACCGTCTCGTTCGTGAAATCGTGCAGAAGTGGAATCATTGGAGATAGTATGTCCGTACGGCGTCGCTACTGCTCTCTGGTGTTCGCGTCCGCTCGCGCTGCCATCCGGATGCCGGTCTTCTTCAGTATTTGCGTCGAGTGCAAGGTGTCCCAGTCATCGGGAGTTACGTTCCAGTATTCCTCCATCCGTTCCCGAACTTGTTCGACCCGCTGGCGGCTCTCTTCCTCGCTGCGGCCGTGGGTCATCGCGAAGAAGTTGTACGGCCAGACCCCCTCGTGGCGCGGCCGCTGGTAACAGTGGGTGACGAACGGCAACGCGGCGATCTCGGGGCCCACCTCGGGGACGACCTCGTCCGGGACGTTCCAGACCGTCATCCCGTTTTCCGTATACCCCAGCGCGTAGTGGTTCGGCACGACGCCGATCCGGCGGATCTTCCCCTCGCGCTCGAACCGTTTGACCGTCTCGAGCACCCACTCGACCTCCCGTCCGATCGCGTCTGCGATGTCCGCATACGGCGTTTCGGTCGGGGGAAAGCCGTCCTGAATCTCGAGGACGAGATCTCGCTCGGCCGGGGACAGCGTCGTGGCGTCGGTCGGCTCGACATCGGGACCGAGCACCGAACAGTCGACACCGGCGGCCTCGATATCGCCCCCGCCGTCGAGCGGGCCGTCGACGTAGAACTTGGCTTCGACGCGAAACTCGCGTCGTTTCGGTAGGTTGTACGTTTCTTGGCCAGTTTCGTCCTCGATCTCGGCCAGGACCTCCGCGACGCGGTCTTCCTCGGCCACCGAGACGACGAACCAGACGTTCAGATGCGGGTGCTCGCGCTCGTAGTTGTGAGCCACCTCGCGGCGGTCGTTGACGGCCTCGACGATCTCGTCGAACCGGTCCTCGGGGGCGTGCATGGCGACCAGCGTCGCCGCGCCGCCGATCTCCTGGGCGTTGACGAGGGCCCCGAACCGCGAGAGCACGCCGCGCTCGTCAAGGTCGCGAATCGTCTCGAGCAGTGCCGTCGCATCGATGTCGACCCCGTGGTCACGCATGGCCGCCGCGGCGTCCTCGAAGGGCCGTTCCACGACGGGGAATCCACCCTGAAAGGCGTTGACGACCGCCCGTTCGCGTTCGGTGAGGTCGACGTCCGTACTCATACGAAATCCTCGGGACTGACGGTGTATAAGCGAATTGGAACCGTACTCGCCGGGGCTCCGTGCTGTCCGCGCCAGTCGCACGCACCCCAGAAAACACTCGCCCGTTCGACCCGTTATCGTCGCTCTTGAACGTCACTGCAGACCCGATCGCAGGACAGCGTTGCGATCGGTGTGTCGATCGCTTCGAGAGCGACGGGCGTTCACTCGCCTTCGACGCCGATCACGTCGAAGCCCAGCTCGCGAACGTCCTCGAGGATCGCCTCGTGGTCGGCGCTTGCCTTGTAGTAGATGACGATGTCGAAACTGCCCTCCCGCAGCAGTTGCTGGCACTCCCAGACGAACTCCTCGTCCTCGAGGGTCAGTCCCTGATGCTGGTTCGAGGAGAAGTCGGGATCGTCGTTGCCCGAGTGGACGAAGCAGTCTTTCGGATCGTACCCGGAGTGTTCGGCGATGATGTCGCCGACGTCGATCGTCGCCTGCATCATCTTGACGTCTTCCTGCCCGTCGTACTCCGTTCGGACGACCGCCCCGTTGAGGGCGATGTCCCCGGGCTCGAGCAGCGCCTTGGTCCGCCGGTAGAGGTCGTCGTCGATCGCGTCTGGCATTGGGCGGCCGTTCGCAGTCCGAACGGATAGCCGTCACGATTCCCCGTCCGTCAGTCCCGACATACGACGGGATCGGTTCTCACTGTGGACGGGTCACACGCAAGACACATAGTGATCAATGACCTTTTGACGAGCAATGAAGCGGTGGCTCCGTCAGCGCGTCGACTCGGCCTACGAGCGGCTGCTCTCTCGAGAAATCTCCGGTGCGCCGACCCATGTCGCGGTGATTCAGGACGGGAACCGACGGTACGCCCGCAGTCAGGGCGACGACGCCCACGAGGGCCACCGTGCGGGTGCCGAAACGACCGAACGGGTCCTCGAGTGGTGCCAGGACATCGGCGTCGAGGAACTGACGCTGTATACGTTCTCGACGGAGAACTTCGACCGCCCCGACGAGCAAAACGAGGCGCTGTTCGACCTGCTCTGTGAGAAACTCCACGACTTCGCGGACGCCGACCGCGTCCACGACAACGAGGTCTGCATTCGCGCGATCGGCGAGACGGACCTGCTCCCCGATCGGGTCCAAGACGCCGTCGACTACGCCGAACGCCGCACGCAGGACTACGACCGGTTCGTCCTCAACATCGCGCTCGCCTACGGCGGTCGCTCGCGACTGCTCGAGGCCACCCGCGGGGTCGCTGCGGACGTCGAGAACGGCGACCTCGAGCCCGACGAAATCGACGTCGAGGACATCGAACGCCGGCTGTACGACCGGCCGCTCCGGGATGTCGACCTGATCATCCGGCCCGCCGGCGAAGAGCGGACCTCGAATTTCCTGCCGTGGCACGCCAACGGCAACGAGGCCGCCGTCTTCTTCTGTACGCCCTACTGGCCGGAGTTCTCGAAAGCCGACTTCCTCCGGGGCATTCGGACCTACGAACACCGACAGGAGTCGTGGCGACGGACCCGCGCTCGACGCGCGCTAGCCCTGCTCGGGGCCGTCAGCGAACCCGAACTCGCCGAGGCCCGCTCGGTCGTCGACCGGTTTCGCGACTCGCTCCCCTCCTCGGAACGACCCGACGCGGGGGACCTCGAGGCCAACGACTCGAACAGTCGGATCGCGGACTGACCGGACCGCACCATCGCCGCTATCGTCGCCATCACTTTTTCCCACCCCACCCAAAGAGCTTTATCTGTCATTCGAGCAACGATACGTACGATGTCGGCACCGACCAGCGCCCCAGCCATCGACGTCGAGCGGTTCGTTCAGTTCACAGATGTCCCGCTCGACGAGGCGTACGCGCTTCTCGCGAACCCCCGAACCCGCCTCACGCTCCACGTCCTCTCGGCGTGTGAACCACCGCTTTCGCTCGGCGGACTCACCAACGCCGTCGCCTGTCGAGACGACGCCGACGAACACGCCGTTCGCGTTTCGCTCAGCCACGTCGTCCTCCCGAAACTCGAGTCTCACGATGTTCTCGAGTACGACTGTGAGGGAGATACCGTCCGACTCGACAAGCCGGTCGTCGCCGCCGCCGATCCGGTCGCGGAGCTCGCTGGGGTTCCCAACTCGAGTTCGAACGACCCGCCGCGTGATTCGGCCGATTAGCGACCGAAGCGCCGCGACCGATTGCAGTACTCCCGGACCGCCCGCAGAAAGTCCCGCTTGCGGAAGTCACGCCAATTCACGTCCGTGAAGTACAGCTCCGAGTAGACCGACTGCCAGATCATGAAATCCGAGAGTCGCTCCGCGCCGGTCTTGATCACCAGATCCGGTTCCGACGGAAAGACGAGGTGGTCCTCGACGCGCTCGTCGTCGATCTCGGCGGGCGCTAAGTCGCCCGCGTCGACGCGCTCGGCGAGGGTCCGGACCGCGCTGGTGAACTCGTGTTTGCCGCCGAGCCCGATCCCGATCCGGATCGGCGCGTCGGCTCGCGCTTTGTCCTCCGGGCCGCGGACGGCGACCGGCCGCGGCGCGTCGATCGTCTCGAGTTCGCGCTGTAAGGCCGGCACCGCCGCCGCGTCGAGGACGCTCACGTAGACGGTGATCTGCGAGGCGTACTCGATCGCCCACTCGAAGAAGTCGGTGAGCGTCTCGTAGGCACCCCGCTCTAACAGGTCGCGTTCGGTGATCACGAGCGCGACGTGGTCGGGCGGGTCGGCCTCGTGGCGGCGGATCCGAAGGGCCAGATACCGTTCGTACAGTCCCACGCCAGTGACTTTCCCGGCCGGTGCCATACGGGTTACGGGTCGTCGCCGTCGATCCCGGCGGGGAAGTCTTCTCCCCGTTTCGCGCATCTGAGCGGGTCCTACCCGACTCGAGCCGGGTTCACGAAGCTTCAAGTGAACGCCACAGAAAGGGACCGATATCGTGACAGCACCCGTTCGGCGAGCCGGCGTGTTCGCGGCCCTCTGTACGCTCTCGCTCGCCGTTCCGCTCTTCGGTCCTCGCCCCGGGGCCGCGGTCGCCGGCGTCGTTTTGCTGGGTGCCTACGTGATCACCGACGGACCGCTGTTCGACCTCCTCGCGTATCCGGGCGATTACAATGATTCGCGTCTCTACGGCCTCATCACGTTCGTCCTCGCGGGGGTCGCGCTTGGCCTCATGGCGACCGCAGCGTCGATGCCGATCGCCGTCTTCATCGGGACGATCCTGCTCGTCGGCTACGGCAACCTCGGCGAGCAACTCGTCCGCCTCCGGACCGACGACGCGGTCGCCCGCGTCGCCACCTTCTGTCTCGCGGCGACCGGTGCCGCCGTCGTCGGCCAGACCGTCACCCACTCGGTCACCGCGAACGCCGCCGCGTCGGCGCTGCCGGTGATCGTCTTTCTGGCCGCCAGCGGTGCTCTGCTCGCCGCCCTCCTGCGCGACGTCCTGTTGCGCTCCGACGATCCGATCGTCGTCCTCTCGGTCGGCCTCCTGCTCTGGCTGCTCGCGGAACTCGAGCCGGCGATCGGGACCGGCGAAATCGCCGTCGCGCTCGCGGTCACGGTCGCGTTCGGCTACGCCTCCTACGCCCTCGAGACGGCCTCCATCGCGGGGATGCTCACCGGCGTGTTGCTGGGGCTGCTGACGGTCGTCCTCGGCGGCTACGGCTGGTTCGCCGTCCTCATCTCCTTTTTCGCCATCGGCGGCCTCTCGACGAAGTTCCGCTACGACCGCAAGGAAGCCCTCGGCGTCGCCGAGGACAACAACGGGGCCCGGGGCAGCGGCAACGTCCTCGGCAACGCCGCCGTCGCGCTCGCGGCGGTCCTCGGCTACGCCGCCAGCGACGCCGGCTTCCTGCCCCGCGAGCCCGAACTGTTCCTCTTCGCCTTTGCCGGCTCCATCGCGACCGCGATGAGCGACACCCTCTCGAGCGAGATCGGTAGCGTCTTCGAGACGCCGCGGCTGATCACCACCCTCGAGCCGGTCGACCCCGGCACCGACGGCGGCGTCACGTGGCAGGGCGAACTCGCCGGTATCGTCGGCGCGGGCGTCGTCGCCGGCATCACCTACGGGCTCTTCCCCGAGATCGGCCCGCTCGGCGCGGTGGTCATCGTCGCCGCCGGTATCGTCGGCATGACCGTCGATAGCCTGCTCGGCGCGACCCTCGAGGGGTCACTGCTCGGCAACCAGAGCGTGAACTTCCTTGCGACGCTGTCCGGGGCGCTGGCCTGTGCGCTGCTGGTGCTCTCGTTTGCGATGCTCGGTTGAGTAGGGCCCGACGAGCGAACGGCACAAAAATCGAACTCGAGCGGTCGTGCCGGGAACTCGGGACCGCAATCTGGCTCAGTCGTCGGCGGCGGAAAACGACGGCTCCGAGGAGCGGTCATCCGGTGTTCCGTCGGGTCGCCCGCGTCGCGTGTCGGGATCGGGCGGACCGAACTGCTCGTCGATTCGTGACTGGCCGGCCGCGGCGGTGCCGGTCGCCCAAAGGGTCATGAGCGCCCAGACACCGAGGAGCGCGACCGCAGCCATCGGCGGTGGTGTCATCGTGGCGTCGCTCGGGACCGCCGGTATATCAACTCCTCGGACCGGGCCCAGCGACTGAGACGGTTTCCTGTACCGATTTACCGGTGGGGCCGCAGGGCAGTCGCGGTCCCATCGGCAATGACGTACAGTAGACCGTATGAGAGGATGTCGCGATCAGTGCCCGTTCGGCGGCCGTTTCGCGATGTCGTCGATCGCGTGGATCTGAACCCCGGTCGGGCGCTTGGTGAACTGCCCGAGCGAGCGCGCGACGATCCGTTCGACGCCGCGGTCGGCGGCCAGATCCAGCAGCCGCTGGTCGAGAACCGTATCGAGCACGATCGTCGTCGGCACCGCCTCGAGCCCCTCGAGCTCGTCGTAGACATCGGCCGCGTCGGCTTCACCGATCGCCTCGCCGTCGGCGTCGAGGAACCGAACGCGGCCGGTCTCCGACCGGATGATCGCAGTCGCGTGGCCGTAGACGGTTTCGGGTTCGGTCGCTTCGTCGGCCACGGATGCGGATTCGGCCTGAGCCCTTGCACCGGTATCCTCAGCCTCGCTGGCTCCCGTTTCGCGCCCGTCGGTGGACTGCGCCGAGGTTCCCGTCGGCTCCGCGTCCGTTCGTTCGGTCTTCGCTCTCGCCGGCGTTCCGTCGGCGGCATCGGGACCCGTCGCGGCCTCGCTCGAGTCGGCCACCGCGTCACTCGCTTCACTCGAGGCGGCCGCGGACGCCGAACGGTCGTCGCGGTCGCCGTCCGCCTCGTCGCCGATCGCCGGCGGGGCGGGTTCGCCTTCCGACGGCCGCGGTGCCGGCGTCGTACTGCCGTCCGTGGCGGCGACGGCCTCCCGGGGTTCGTTCAGCTCCGAGACGGTCTCGTAGGGGACCTTGTTCCGGAGCGCGGCGAACAGTTCGTGGTGGTCTAAGTCCTCGACGGAGCTGTCGGCGGGGGCGAACGCGACGTAATCGATGTCCCCGACTTGGGCGAGTTCCTCGAGAATCAGGTCCCCGCCCCGATCGCCGTCGAGGAAGGCCGTGACGGTGCGGTGGCGGGTGAGTTCGGCGACCGCGTCGGGGACGTTCGTCCCCTCGACGGCGATGGCGTTTTTGATGCCGTATTTCAGCAGCGTGAGCACGTCGGACCGCCCCTCGACGACGATGATGGCGTCGCTGTCGGTGACGCGGGGACCTGCGGGCAGCCCTTCGTATTCGGTGATATCCTCGACGCGGACCTGTTGGCGGACCTCCGCGAGGATCTCGTCCGAGGACATGATCGTGTCGTCGAACCCCGTCCGGAGGAGTTCCTTCGCGCGGTCGACGACTTCCTTGCGTTTGGCCGCTCGGACGTCCTCGATCTCGTCGACCTCGAGGTCGGCCCGGCAGGGACCGACCCGGGTGATCGTCTCGAGGGAGGCGGCGAGGGTCGCCGTTTCGACTTTATCGAGGCTGGTCGCGATCGTGACGTGGCCGTGGGACTGGCCACCGGTGCTTGCGATTTCGACGTCTATGCGGCCGACTTTACCGGACTGGCGGAGGTCGCGGAGATCGAGGTCGTCGCCGAGCAGGCCTTCGGTCTGACCGAAGATCGCACCGACGACATCGCTCCGCTCGACGATCCCGTCAGCCGTGACGGAGGCGTGAATGAGGTATTTCGACGTGTCTTCCATTGGAGATCTGTCCCCGGGAGGGGCGGTGACGCGGATAGCGTACAGAGACCGATTTATATACGATTTCGGCCGTGGGGTGCAAATAGCTGTTGACCTCCGCAGGTGTTTGTCGAGTGTGGTTCCGCTGCCGGCAACCCTCGAGAGGCGGGGTGCCGCGACGAGCGAATGGCCCGCTCTCGTGACGACAGAAACGCGCCATGCACATCCCCAGATGCTTCGTTCGGCCACCCTGAATCGAACCGCCGCTCGAGGTTAGTACGACGGCCGGTACCAGTACCAGTACGCCGTGATCGCGAGCAGAACGACTAACCCGCCGAGGAAGAAGAGCAGCCCCGGCGGGACGGAGCCGAATACCGTATCGATCGCCTCCGCGCCGCCGTCGGTCGCGTTCTGGAGCGTCTCGTTGTCGGCGTCGAAGCCGGGATCTGCGCCCCCGCCCCCGGCGTCGCCGTTGCTGGCGCTTTCGGACCCGTTCTGATCGGACGTACCGACATCCGCGGCGCTGAGACCGTCGCCTTCGTCCGCTGCTCCGGCACCAGCATCGCCCCCATCCGTCGTCTCGGTACCAGCGTCGCCCGCCGTCTCGTCGGTCGTCCTCTCACCGCTCGAGTCGTCGGTCGTCCCGGCTGGCTGTGTCCCCCCGTCCGCGGTCGACCTCGTTCCGGACGGGGCGAGCCACTGGGTCATCGCATACTGGACCAACAGGCTACCGCCCGCCAGCGCGCCGACACCGCCGATAAACCGGGACAGCGCCTCCTTTAGCTGCGACGCTCGCGACTCGTCGCTGGTCACGATCAGCGGCCCGTCGGTCGTCGCGTAGACGCTCATTTCGTTGCCCCGGGAGGAGTACCACGTGTCGACGACCTCGACGAGCCCCGCGTCCTCGAGGTTCTCGAGGTGGTAGCGGACGTTCTGAATCGAGGAGTCGACCGCGTCGGCGATGTCGCTCGGGGTGCCGGGTTCGTCGTCGAGCTGTGAGTAGATCCGCCGGGCCGTCGTCGAGGAGAGCGCGCCGAACACCGCGTCGCCGTCCTCGCCCTCGAGGTCGACGACGCGCGGTTGGCCCTCTTCGGCGGCCGTATCGGAGCGAAAGGGGAAGAGACGGGCCATACGAGGTTCGATTCCTATTCGATGACAAACACATATACTCTTTTTCCTCGGTGAAAGAGCGATTTCAGCTACCGGAAACCGCGCGACGAAGCCGGGATGGCGATTCGATGAATATATCTCTTCGATAGCGCCGTTCGAATAGTAAGAATTACCCACGTCGGGACGTACCATCGCACATGCGTCGGACCGAACTGGGAGGCTGGATCGCCGTCGGAATCGCCCTCGCCGCGCTCGCGATTCCGTGGTTCCTCTGGGGGTCGGCGACTATCGTCGCCGGGCTCCCGATCTGGCTCTGGTGGCACGTCGGCTGGATGGGGCTCGCATCGCTCGTCTTCTGGCTATTCACCCAGCGCGCGTGGGGGATCGGCATCGAAACCGGTAGACGCGGTGACGACTCGATCGGCGGGAACGGGACCCGAACAGAGCGCGCTCGAGACGGCCGACCCGGCGGTGATTCGCCGTGAACGCGGTTACGCTCCAGCTCTCGATCATCGTGGGCTACCTGCTGATCGCCCTCGCTGTCGGGCTGGTCGCCTACCGGCTGACCGACCGCACCGCCGAGGACTTCTACCTCGCGAGTCGAACGCTCGGCACGGTCGTCCTGCTGTTTACCACCTTCGCGACGCTGTTATCGGCGTTTACCTTCTTCGCCGGGCCGAACATCGCCTACGCGCAGGGTCCCGAATGGGTGCTCGTCATGGGCCTGATGGACGGCATTATCTTCGCGATCCTCTGGTACGTCGTCGGCTACAAGCAGTGGCTGCTCGGCCGACAGTTCGGCTACGTCACGCTCGGCGAGATGCTGGGCGACCGCTTCGGCTCGCCGTGGCTCCGCGGTCTCGTCGCCGGCGTCAGCCTGCTGTGGCTCTTCCCCTACGTCATGCTCCAGCAGGTCGGGGCCGGCACCGCACTCGAGGCCCTTACCGAGGGCGCGGTCCCCTACGCCGCCGGTGCGGGACTGATCACCGCGTTCATGATCCTCTACGTCGTCATCGCGGGGATGCGCGGGATCGCCTGGACCGACACGCTACAGGGGGCGTTCATGCTCGTCATGACGTGGGTCGCCGTGCTGTGGGTGCTCGCGGCCGTCGGCGGTCCCGGGGCTGCGACTGACGCGCTCGCGTCGAACCCCGACACGTCCGACTTTCTCTCCCTCGGCGGCGACTACTACACGGTCCCGTGGATGCTCTCGACGGCGATCACGATCGGCTTCGGCGTCGCGATGTTCCCGCAGGTCAACCAGCGGTTCTTCGCCGCCGGGTCGGAAACCGTGCTCAAGCGCTCGTTCGCCCTCTGGCCGATCCTGTGTGTCCTCCTCTTTGTTCCCTCGTTCATGCTCGGCGCGTGGGCCGCCGGGCTCGAGGTTGCGGTTCCCGAGGGCGCGAACGTCCTGCCGCTGGTCCTCGCGGAGTACACGCCGACGTGGTTCGCCGCGCTCGTCATCGCCGGCGCGATGGCCGCGATGATGTCCTCCTCGGACTCGATGTTGCTCTCGGGCTCGTCGTACTTCACGCGGGACCTCTTCCGGCCGATCGCCGCGTTCCTCGGCTGGACGCTCTCCGAGCGAGGCGAGGATTTGATCGCGCGCACCGGCGTCGTGATCTTCGCCACCGCTGCGTTCGTCGTCAGCCTGTTCCAGCCCGCGACGCTGTTCGAAATCGGCAACGCGGCCTTCAGCGGTTTCGCCCAGCTCGCGTTGCCGATTCTGCTCGCGCTCTACTGGCGACGCATCACGCGGGCCGGCATCACCGCCGGCGTCGTGGCCAGCCAGTGTTTCTACGTCTCGAGTCTCTTCTTCGCCGTCGTTCCCGGCTCCTACGCCGGCTGGTCGGCCGGCCTCGTCGGGATGGGGCTCGGCCTCGTCGTCACCGTCGTCGTTTCGCTGCTGACCTCGCCGGCGGCCGCCGAACGGCGGGCGATCTACTTCGATCGGCTGGGCGCGGACTGAGACGGTTACTGTGACGATTTCTCGGCGCAACCTCGACCGTTGGGGGCGCGCTGGCAATGACTCACAGCAACCGTATGCCACTGTCGCAACCGCCACGCCGAAAGGCCCCGGCCGCGTACGCACCGACGATGGCCATCGATCTGCCGCCCGCGGTCGCCGACGCGTGGGACCGTCTCGGAGCCCGAACCGATCAGACCAGCATCTCGCTCGCGACGGTGACCGCCGAGACGACGATCTTCGAACATCGCTCGACCGCCGACGCGCTCGAGTCGCTCCGGAGCGGCGGCAACATCCCGGCTCGGTCGCTGTTTACCGTCGATCTCAGCGTGTCACCGTCGCTGTCTACTATCGGCCTCGACGCCGCCGACGCGCTCGAGACGGCCGCGCCGACGGTCCGCGACCAGTTCGTCGAGACCCTCGAGGACGACGCCATCGCCGTCGCCGGGGAACGCGCAAGCGAGTACATCGATCGGCCGGACGGGGCTGTCGGGCACCTCACCGTGCTCGAAGCTGCGTATCCGATCGACGCCGAGAACACGGCCGACGGCGACGGCGGCGACGGGAGCGCGACGATCGATGCCGAAGCGCACATCGCCGTCTGGCCCGCCGCCGACGTGTACGTGATGGCCGGCGGGGTGCTCCCGATCGAGGCACCCGACGGCGCGGACCTGCTCGGGGCCGCCCTCGACGTCGATCCGGCCCGCGACCGAGAGGCGATCGTCGACCTGTTCCGAGGGCTCGACCTCGAGGCTGCGGACGACGGTGCGACCGAGGAGTAACGGGCTCGACTTTCAACCGGCGTCGGAATGTCGAAATAATTAATGGAACGGCCGTGTACCACCACGTATGGGATACTACAGTGGCCCAGATTACTCGCGGCTCGCAAAGCGGGGGTTCTTCCTCGGACTCGCTCTCTTCGTCATCGGTGCGGGCAGCGAGTTAGTCGGACACGCCGTCTTCGGATCGCTCCCCCAGTGGGAGAACACGCTGTTTTACGCGATGACGATGATCGGGTTCGCCATCGGCTTCGCCTCGCCGTTCGTCTTCGGCATCATCATGCCGCTGACGGAGTAGCCGGTCGACGACTCGGAGGTTTTCTGGCATCCTTCACACGGCTAAAGCACCTCCTATTCATTCATCTCTATATATACGCTGACTTCTTCCTCACTATCGTTGGATAGTACTTTCAAATTAGAATTATCACTCGAAGTAGCGTGCCAAGTTATATTTGCAGAATTAATACCACCACGGCGGCTATTGGTATCCTCAACTCTTCCGTCGCTTAGGGACGCTTTTGTTATCATTTTAATTGCAAATATGCCTGAAGAACCTAACATGATAAGAAATATTGTAATTGCGATAGGATGATTGACGGCAAAGGACCTTATCCCGTTCTCTGAATAAACTGCTACTATGCTTCCACCCACTACACCAGAAATGACACTATTGAGAAAATTATCTGCTTTTCTAACTGTATCTGACTTATCAATATTCACCATGTATGACAGCCGAAGTGCTCTCCCATTATTTTTGCGAATTACCATCACATGTCGTAGTGTTGATTGTTGATTGAACGGTACAAGAACTGGTGTTTTTTATAAACACCGACCCCACGCATTCCATATGCAAACTCACATCGTTCCGGTCGGCTTCGACTACGACCGGCTGATCGCGCCGCTCGTGCGCGATCAGATCGACGTCGACAGCGTCATCTTGCTCGAGGGGGCGGTCGGCAGCGAGGCAAACGTCGAGTACTCTCGCCATCTCTCGAAGAAACTCGAGACGGACTTCGAGAACCTGCTGGGGGCCGAGACCGAGCGGTTTGTCCTCGAGGACGTCTACGACTACGACGACGCCTTCGAGCAGGCCTACGAACTCATCACCGCGGAACTCGACTCGGGCAACGAGGTCTGGGTCAACGTCGCCGCGATGCCCCGAACCGTGAGCTTCGCCTTCGCCAACGCCGCCCACTCCCTGATGGTCGAACGCCAGGAGGACCGCGAGGGGATCCACACTTACTACACCGCCCCCGAGAAGTACCTCGAGACCGAACTCGCCGAGGAACTCAGAGAGCAAATCGCACTGCTCGAGGATCTCCGGGCAACGGAGGAGGGGATCGAGAACGACCGGGTCGGGACCCGACTCGAGAGCGCCCGCGACCTCTTAGCCGAGTTCGACGAGCGCGGGACGACGATCGGCGCGAAAGAAATCGACGGCAAGCACATCGTCGAGTTGCCCGTCGCCTCATTCTCGAACGTCAAACCGTTCGAGGAACTCATTCTGTACAAACTCGGCGAGGACGGCGAGTTCGACTCCGTTTCCGAACTCGCCGAATCGCTGGCCCGCGAGTTGAACGAGGAGTACACCGACAGCTTCCGGTCGAAGGTCATCTACAACGTCGATCGGCTGGGCCCGGGCGGCAAGGGCTACATCGAGCGCGAGGAACACGGCAAGTCCTATCGAACGCGGCTCTCCCGGATCGGCGAGTTGTGGGTGCGAGCCCACTCCGACGACGATACCGACGAGTGACTGCCCTCGAGTCGTCGGCCCGCCTGCTGTGGGTTCTGCGACGCGAAATACCTAACACGTCGGTACCCAATACCGGATATATGGCCACGCCCGGCACGGCCACCTTCGATTCGGCCCACGGCCCACGCGATGGCGTTTTCGTAGGGGCCCGATAGCCCCGCATTCCCCACCCCGTTTCGACGGATGTATTGTCGGCGACCGGTATTTACCGAGCAACGACCGCTCTATGGACGACAGTCAACCGCACTTTCGGCGATCGACGTACCGACGACGCCCGCGACGGGCAGTGAGAACATGAGCACGGACACGCCAGAACACGCCGACGACGAGCCCAGCCTCGAGGGCGGCTACGACCCCGACGCCGTCGAATCCCGCTGGCAACAGCGCTGGATCGACGAGGACGTCTACGCCTACGAGGGCGACGAAAAGGAGGACCCGAACACCGTCTACTCGATCGACACGCCGCCGCCGACGGTCTCGGGCAGCCTGCACATGGGCCACCTCTACGGCTCGACCCTGCAGGACTTCGCCGCGCGATTCCAGCGGATGCACGACGGCGACGTGCTCTTTCCCTTCGGCTACGACGACAACGGGATCGCCAGCGAGCGCCTGACCGAGTCGGAACTGGACATCCGCCATCAGGACTACGAGCGCCGGGAATTCCAGGAACTCTGCCGCGAAGTCTGTACGGAGTACGAGGCCGAGTTCACGGAGAAGATGCAGAACCTCGGGACCTCGATCGACTGGAATAACACGTACAAGACGATCGAACCCCGCGTCCAGCGGATCTCCCAGCTCTCCTTCCTCGACCTCCACGAGAAGGGACGCGAATATCGGAAGAAGGCACCCGCGATCTGGTGTCCCGACTGCGAGACGGCCATCTCGCAGGTCGAGATGGAAGACGACGAGCGCGGCTCGCACTTCAACGACATCGCGTTCGACCTCGTCGGCGAGGACGCCCCTCGGGACGAGTTCGTCATCTCGACGACGCGACCGGAACTCATCCCGGCCTGTGTCTCCGTCTTCGTCCACCCGGACGACGAGGAGAATCAGGACCTCGTCGGCGAGACCGCTCGCATCCCGATCTTCGGCCACGAGGTGCCGATCATCGAAGACGAGCGCGTCGACATGGAGAAAGGCAGCGGCGTCGTGATGTGCTGTACCTTCGGCGACCAGAACGACATCGAGTGGTACCAGGCCCACGACCTCCCGCTGCGGGTCGCCATCGACGAGTCCGCGACGATGACCGACCTCGCCGGCGACTACGAGGGGATGTCCACCGAGGAAGCCCGTGAGGCTATCGTCGAGGACTTAGAGGAGGAGGGCTCCCTGCGCGATCGGTGGGAGATCACCCACGCCGTGCAGGTCCACGAACGCTGTGACACCGCCGTCGAGTACCGCGTCTCCAAGCAGTGGTACGTCGAAATCCTCGATCACAAGGAAGAGTACCTCGAGGCCGGCCGGGAGATGGACTGGTACCCCGAGAAGATGTTCGCCCGCTACGAGCACTGGATCGAGGGCCTCGAGTGGGACTGGCTCATTTCCCGCCAGCGCGACTCGGGGATTCCGTTCCCGGTCTGGTACTGCGCGGACTGCGATCACCCGATCATGGCCGACCGGGAGGACCTGCCGGTCGATCCGCTCTCGGACGAGCCCCCCGTCTCGGCCTGTCCGGAGTGTGGCCACGACGAGTTCGAGGCCGAAGAGGACGTCTTCGACACGTGGGCGACCTCCTCGCTGACGCCGCTGATCAACGCCGGCTGGGACTGGGACGCCGAGAGCGAGGCGTTCACGATGGACAATCCCGAACTCTACCCGTTCGATCTCCGCCCGCAGGGCCACGACATCATCTCCTTTTGGCTGTTCCACACCATCGTCAAGTGCTACGAGCACACCGGCGAGGTGCCCTTCGACGCGACGATGATCAACGGCCACGTGTTAGACGAGAACCGCGAGAAGATGTCCAAATCGCGGGGCAACGTGGTCGAACCCGATGAGGTGCTCGCCGACTACCCCGTGGACGCCGTCCGGTTCTGGGCCGCAAGCGCCGCGGTCGGCGACGACTTCCCCTACCAGGAGAAAGACCTCCGCGCCGGCGAGAAACTCCTGCGCAAGCTCTGGAACGCCTCGAAGCTCACCGACACGCTCGCGCCCGCCCATCCCGACGAGCCCGCCGACCTCGAGGCGATCGACCGCTGGCTCCTCGCCGAGCTAGACGACGCCGTCGCGGATCTCACCGCCCACCTCGAGGACTACGAGTTCGCGAAGGCCCGCGACCGCCTGCGGACCTTCTTCTGGAACACGTTCTGTGACGACTACCTCGAGATTGCCAAGACCCGCGAGGACAACCCCTCGACGCAGTACGCGCTGCGGACCGCTCACCGGACCTTTCTCGAGCTGTGGGCCCCGTTCCTGCCCCATGCGACCGAGGAGATTTGGCAGGCCGTCTATGCAGACGCTGACGGCGACCTCGAGAGCATCCACACCCGCGACTGGCCCAGCCCACAGGGTTACGACGCGGACCTCGAGGCCGGTGAGACCGCCATGGAGGTCATCTCGGCGCTGCGTCGCTACAAGAGCGAGCACCAGCTCCCGTTGAACGCCGACCTCGAGTCGGTCGCCGTCTACGGCCCCATCGAGGGCTTCGAAGACGCGATCCAGCACGTGATGCACGTGCAGGAACTCGACGTGCTCGCGGAGCCCCCGGAGATCACGACCGAGGTCGCCGAGATCGACCTCGACTACTCCACGCTCGGGCCGAAGTTCGGCTCGAAGGTCGGCGACATCGACGCCGGCATCGAGAGCGGCGAGTACGAAATCGACGACGACGCCGGCGTGCTGCGAGTCGCCGGCGAGGAACTCGAGGACGAACTGTTCGAGGTCGAACTCGAGCGGACCTACTCGGGCGACGGCGAGATGGTCGAGACCGAGTCGGCGGTCGTCATCCTCGAGTAGAACCGGCCTCATCCGCCCGCAATCGGTTCGGCCTCGTGTAACCCGTTCCTTTGGACGATCGCGGGAGAAGACACCGCATTGTTCAGAATAACGTACGGTAGCAGAAAGGCTATGACGGGTTCGCTCAATCAGTACCCGTGCTCTGCTGACGTTGGAAAGAGCCGATACGTCGCTGGCCGTCGCGTAAGCCGAGTACAGAGCACCGCATGAAGACAGACATCTCAGACGCCACCACCGCCGAAACCGACTCCTCGATCACCTCGGATACGATCTTCGAGCTCTTGCTCGAGGAGCAGCGCCGGTACGCGCTGTACTACCTCTCCGGGAACCTGGGGGCAGTCAGCCTCGCGGATCTCGTCGAGCGGATCGCCGACCGGGAGGGACGGTCGACCCGGGAGCGGATCGAGCGGATCACCGCCGAGTTCCACCACAACCACTTGCAGAAGCTGATCGACGCGGACGTCCTGCGGTACGACGCGGACGCCGGCACGGTCGAGCGCCGGGCCGCCGCCAGCGCGCTCGACCCGTACCTCGAACTCGCGTTCGTCAATGACCTGTAGACACCGGCCCCGTTCGCCGTCGGTTACGCCCGACGGCTGACGGCTTCGCACTTTTTGACTCGGATCGCGAGCGCGAGAAAGAGTGCGAGGAGTACGAAAGAGACTTCGCCCGCAGCGATCACGCCGAGCGCGTCGGCCTCGAGGAACATGGCGGTGTCCCGGGCCACGGGGATGATCGTGTGGTGTGGCTCGCCCACGATCGGAACGAAGTAGTCGACGATGAGATTACTCCAGTACCAGACGGCGGCGACGCCGACGGCCCACACCGGAAAGTCGGAGATCCGGTGAAGGACAAGCGCCTGGACGACCATCGCGAGGTGGCTCCAGAAGAGGAAGTGAAACATCACCGGCGAGAGATACGCGTAGGAGTCGGCGAAGGCGAGCAACGTCATCGGCGTCCACAGCCCGAGTACGAGGTTACCGAAAAACGCCAGCGCGGTGAGCCACGGCTGCTCGCGGCCCAGTTTCCACGCGGCGATCGCCAGCGCGACGAACAGCGTCGCGAGCGGGCTGTCGGGCACCCACGGCCACAGCGCGGTCGCGGTTTGGGTGAACTGCCCCGAGTAGTACCAGAAGCCGAAGGCCGTCCCCGCGAGGTTGATCGCGACCACGAGCCACGCAAAGCGCAGGCCCAGGTCCTCGAGCGTCGTCGGGACCGGCGCGAGATACGCTGGCAGCGACTCGTCGTCGGGCCGCTCGCGGTCCGCCGTCAGCGTCGACGCGGTCATTGTCCGGCGCGACGGACGGAACCCGCAAAACAGTAGCGGTTATCGCTGCGCACGGTCCCGTACTACTACGACCGGCCCCGCCGTAGCCTCGCCCATGACCACGGTCGACGAACGAACGCGAAAACGACTCTCGACCGGCCACGAGGTCGCGCTCCCGCTCGAACTCTCGTTCGCGATGGGCGGCGTTACCGTTCCCGCTCGACGCAGCCGGCTCGAGGCGGTCCTGCCCGAGGGACTCTCGTCGCTCGCGATCGCGCCCGGTATCGGCTGCGTCGCGCTCGTCGGGATCCGGTACCATCGCGTCGGCGGCGGCGATCGGGGCGGGACCGGACTCGAGCCCTACGACGAGTTCGCCGTCATCGTCCCGGCGGTCCGCGGGAGCCGGACGAGCCTCCCCGGCGCACAGCTCGTCGACAGCGAGATCGGCGGCTACGTCCACTGGCTGCCGGTGACGACCGACCCGTCGATCGCGCTCGGCCGTGAACTCTGGGGTTTCCCCAAGGAGCGGGCCGCTATCACGGTGAGCGACGGGCCGAACGCTATTCGAACCGTCGTCGATGCTGACGGGGACCGCTACGGCGGCGGCGAGACCGTCCGACTCGAGGTTGCTCACCCCCGGACCGGTGCTCGGGCGCGGGACTGGTCCATGGCCAGCTACACGCGGAACGACGGCGCGCTCTTGCGGACGGCGGCCCAGATTCGGGGCGAGGTCGCGATCGCTCCCGGCCCGTCGGTCGGCACGCGACTCGAGGTCGCGCCGGAACTGGCTGCGGAACTCGGACTGTGGCAACGGCCGCTTACCCGACTGTACGGCTCGACGGTGCGAGCGCGGCTGTCCGAGGGTGAACGGGTGGAAGGCTAACCGGCGATTGTCCGGTTGAGCGCGATTCGAGACCGAGCGGCTACCGACGATTTCGGTTCCTGCGGCCGAATCATCCCCAAAGAACACGCGTAAGTGCCGGGGCTCCTAACCGCGGCGTATGGCCGAGAATACCGATCTCGAGGAACTCAGACGCGGGACCGATCTCGTCAAGCGCGGCTTCGCACGGATGCAGAAAGGCGGCGTCATCATGGATGTCGTCGACCCCGAGCAGGCCCGCATCGCCGAAGAAGCCGGCGCGGTTGCCGTGATGGCGCTGGAAGCCGTCCCCGCCGACATTCGCAAACGCGGCGGCGTCGCTCGGATGGCCGACCCCGCCGACGTCGAGGAAATCGTCGAGTCGGTCTCGATCCCCGTCATGGGCAAATCCCGAATCGGTCACACGAAGGAAGCCCAGATCCTCGAGGCCGTCGGCGTCGACATGATCGACGAGTCCGAGGTCCTCACCCCGGCGGACGACGCATACCACATCGACAAGCGCGACTTCACCGCCCCGTTCGTCTGCGGCGCGCGCAACCTCGGCGAGGCGCTGCGCCGGATCGACGAGGGTGCGGCGATGATCCGTACCAAGGGCGAGGCCGGCACCGGCGACGTGAACCAGGCGGTCCACCACCAGCGGACGATCAAGGGCGCGATCCGCGAACTCGAGGGCATGAAACACGAGGAGCGAGATGCCTACGCTCGAGAGATCGAAGCGCCCGCGGAACTGGTCCACGAGACCGCCGAGATGGGCCGGCTCCCGGTCGTCAACTTCGCCGCCGGCGGGATCGCGACGCCCGCCGACGCCGCGCTCATGATGCACCACGAGTGCGACGGTATCTTCGTCGGCAGCGGCATCTTCGGTGCGGAGAACCCGCCGGAGATGGCCGAAGCGATCGTCGAGGCGACCAACAACTGGGACGAATCCGAAACCCTCGCCGAGATCTCGAAGAACCTCGGCAAGAGCATGAAAGGTGACGCGAACGTCGACCTCCCCGAAGAGGAGAAGCTGCAGGGTCGGGGCGTCTGATCGGCGACCGACCGAATGCCGACCCGTTCGCTGACTCCGAACCGCCGATCGATCGGCACGCACGCTCGTTTTGTGGCTCTCCCGTCCGTAGTGTGTGAATCCGACCGTTACGCGTCCGACTCCCACCACGTCTCGAGCGGCGGAATGACGCCCGTTCGGAGGAGCGCGAGAAAGACCAGATAGGTTAGCGTCGCACCACAGCACAGTGACAGTATCGGCACCGGCACGACTCGAGCGCCGACGGCGGCTCCGCCGATCGCCACCGCGAGCGACGCAATCTGGACCGGCCGCCGTTCCCAGTAGTCCCGAACGAGCGCCGGGTCTCGAGCGGCGAGCAGTTCGAACGTAATCGTCGCCACTCCGCCGACGAGCAGGAAGTAAATCGAGAGCGATGCATCGATGAGAAAAACGAGGCCGAGGAACGCGGCGAGCGCGATCAGTGCGAGGACGCCGTCGGTTCGCGTTCCCATCGCCGAGCTACGAGTCGTCCGGGTACAGCGTCGCGCCCTGCCCGATCGCGGTCTGGTAGGCCCGGCTCTCGACGCCGACCGCGTCGAAGGCGTCGACCATCGCCGACGCGATGGCCCGCCGATCCCGCCGGCGACAGACCGCGAGGATCCCCGGCCCGGCCCCGCTGACCGTGACGCCGGTCGCTCCCGCCTCGAGGGCGGCCTCACGGACCTGGTCGTAACCGGTAATCAGTTTGGTGCGTTCGGGCGTGACGATATCGTCGTTCATGCCGCTGCCGACGAGGTCCGGATCGTCTCGCGTCATGCCGACGGTCAGCGTGGCGGCGTTGCCGACGGTGGTGACGACGTCGTCCATCAGGGCCGAGTCGGGGACGACGCCGCGCGCGTCGCGGGTCGATACGGAGATGTCGGGCAGGCAGGCGACGACGGGGACCGACGCGTCGACCTGTGTGACGCCGTCCTCGGTGACGACGGTAAAGCCGCCGAGTAGGGCGGGTGCGACGTTGTCCGCGTGGGCCTCGCCGGAGACGAGCGCCTCGCCCTCGGCCGCGACGGGAACGAGTTCTTCCCGGGACCGGCCGCGGTCGTAAAGCGCGTTCAACGCGACAGCGGCGGCGGCCGCGCTTGCGGCCGACGACCCCAGTCCCGAGGACGGTCTGACGCCCTTGTCGATCCGGATGCGGGCCGGCGCGTCGAGCGCGTCGGCGACCGCGCCGACGGTGTTCTTGGCGGGGTCTTCCGGGATGTACTCGCTGCCGGCACCGGTGATCGAAATCGTCGTCTCTGGGGCGCGTTCGACCCGGATCACGTCGGCGGGCGTTCCGAGAGCGACACCGAAGACATCGAAGCCACTCCCGAGGTTCGCACTCGTCGCGGGTGCCCGCACGGTGAGCATGCCGATTCCTTCCGAGACGGCAGTCAAAAAGGTAGCGAACGACGCCGACAATAGCGCAAAAACGAGCGGTGGCGACCCGAATCGGATCGACGCCGCAGCGGCCGGTCTACGCGAGACCGGTCGCGGCGTTACTCGTCGTCGTCTGCGGTGCCGAAGGTGAACACGTCGTCGCTTTCGGCCTCGCTGTCGTCGTCATCGGCTTCGGTGTCGTTGTCCTCGCTTTCCTCATCGCTCGCGAGGGTGTCTCCGGCCGTCGAGTCGTCACTGTCAACGCTGTCGTCGTCCACCGCGTTCGACTCGGCGTCGCCAGCCGCATCGCCGAGTCCGTCGTCGACCGGCTCGAGCGGCTGGCCGGCCGTCGCATCGGTTTCGTTGTCGGACTCGGTCACCGGTTCAACCGCGTGTGCCGCGTCCTCGGCCGCGTCGATGTCGGCGTCCTCGGCGTCGGTTGCCGTCTCGAGATCAGGGTCCGCGAGCGGATCGGTCGACTCCGCTGTGGTCGCCGGGTCGAACCCGTCGCCGTCGCTCTCCTCGATTCCAAGGATCTCCTCTGCACCCATCTCGGTCGTCTCAGCGGGCTCCTCGGTCGCCGACGTGTTGCCGGCGTCGGGAACCGCATCGCCGTCGGCCGACTGGTCGGTGTCGAACAGTTCGGCGGCTGATTCGTCGTCGAGGTCGATCTTGGGTTCGGTCGACTGGTCGGCGTCGAACGCTTCGGCGGCCGGTTCGCCCTCGAGTTCGACGTCGGTTTCGGACTGGTCGGCGGCGTCCGTGTCGTCCCCAGCTTCGAACTCGATCGCGTCGTCGTCCGCGCCCTCGTCGAACGTGAGGGTATCGTCCGGCTCGGTCTGCTCGCTATCGGCATCCGCATCGAACGTGATTCCCTGCTCCGTGTCGTCCGTCTCGCCGGCATCGTCAACGTCGAAGTTCTGCTCGGCTGCGTCGAGGTCCGCGTCGACGTCGAACGTCGACTCGAGGTCGACCTCGGCGCGGTCGATATCGGTGTCGAACCGGTCGAGCGCCTCCGAGAGCTGCGAGGCCTGTTCGGAGAGGCTCGAGGCGGACTTCGTAACCTCGGTCAGTGCGGTGGTCTGCTCTTCGGCCGCGGCGGCGACGTTCTCGGCTTCGGCCGTCGTCTCGTCGGAAATCGTCGCCGCGTCGTCGACCATCGCGACGACCTCCTGCGTGGAGGCCGCTTGCTCTTCGGTCGCCGCGGAAATCTCCTGGACGCCCACGTTCGTCTCCTGTGCGAGGGTGGCAATCTCCTCGAGTGCGTTGGCCGCTTCCTCAACCTGTTCGCTGGCGTCTTCGATGTCGGCGCTCGTCCCCTCGACCTCGACGGCGGACTCCTCGGTTCGCTCGCGGATCGCCTCGAGCCGGTCTTCGGCCTCGTCGGCCGCCTCGGCGACGTCCTCGGAGAGGGCCTTGACCTCCTTTGCGACGACGGAGAACCCTTCGTCGTCGCTGCTGCCACCCGCGGAGCGGGAGGCCTCGATGTTGGCGTTCAGCGCCAGCATGTTGGTCTGGCGGGCGATCTCGGAAATCGTGTTGATCAGTTCGTCGATCTGTTGGACCTCTTCCTCGAGCCGGCGGATCTCGCTGACGGCGCTGCCGGCCTCGTCCTCGATTTCGTCCATGGCAGTGATCGCCGCTTGGGCGGCTTCCTGCCCTTCCTTCCCGGTGTCGACGGTTCGTTCGGCGATATCGGCCACCTCGTTCGAGGAGGCGGCGATCTCCTCGGTCGTCGTCGAGAGGCCGCTCATCTCTTGGTTGACCGACTGCAGCGACTCGTTCTGTCGGTCCGCGCCGTCGGAAATCTCCTGAATCGACTCGGTGACCTGCTGGGAGGCCGAGCGAACCTCCTCGCTCGAGGCCGTCACCTGCTCGGAGGCGGTCGCGACATCAGTCGCGAACCGGTTGAGTTCCGCGATAGTCTGCTCGATCTCGTCGAGCATCTCGTTGAAGTCCTCGGCGATCTCGGCCATTGCCTCGTTGTCGCCGTCGGCCTCCATCCGGGCCGTCAGATTGCCATCGGCGGCCGCTTCCATCACGTCGCTGTAATCGGCGGCCGTCTTTTCGAGTTCGTCGTTGATCTCCTGGACGCGCTTGCGTTCGCGCTCGGCGTCCTCGCGGGCGGCTTCCGCCTGCTTGATCTGCTCGCGCAGGGCGACCCGCATCGAGTCGAACCCGTCGTAGAGCCGGCCGATGTTGTCGATCCGCCGGGTCTCGAGGTCGACATCGAGGTTGCCTTCCTCCATCTGGTTTGCCTTATCGGTGAGCCGGTCGATCGAGACCGCCGTGTTCCGGCCGAGGACGGCCCCGACGACGCCGATCATGAGCACGCCGAGCAGCGTCGCGTAGATACCCCACTCGTTGATCGTGGTGACGAACCCGAGCGCCTGATCGGCGGGTTCGACGGTCAGGACGACCCAGTCGGTCCCGAACACGCGGGCGGAACTGGCGACGTAGTCGTTTTCGTTGTCCTCACCGAGGCCGTAGGCGTAGTTATCGAACGAGAGGTCCGAACCGGCGAGCTGTCGGGTGGTCGCGCCCTCGGTTCGCGCGGATTGGGCGAGGCCGGACTCGTCGCTGTAGGTGTAGCCGAGCGTCTCGTGGTTCTCGCCGTAGCCGGCGTTGTCGAGCATGATCCTGTTCTCGCCGTTGAGGACCACCGTCGTGACACCCTCCTCGTCCTGTAGCTGATTCGCGTACGCCTCGAGATCGGCGGTGTAGACGACCGCTCGATCGTTGTTTTCGGGCGAGAGCTGGACGTACGTGATCACGGTCGTGTTCTGTCCGAACTCGCCGTCGGCGAGATAGGCGTCGGAGACCCACGGAACGGTCTCGGATGCGTCGTCGTACGCGCTTCGAGGGACGTTACTGATGTCGTCGATCGACGCGCCGCGAACGTCCTCGTTGGTACTCGCGGTCACCGTTTCATTGCTGAGATCGACGTAGGTAATATCGAACGTATCAGCGTCTAAGTGTTCCTCCCAGTCGAGGAATCGATGTTGGATCGCCGCCGGATCGTCGCTGGCGACGACGTCCGACCGGGCGATCGTCCCGACCGTATGTTCGTTCTGTTCGTTCCACATCTGCAGGCTCTGGGCTTCTTGCCCGGCCGCGGATGCGTGATCGTCCTGAACCCGATCCTCCATCTGCGTCGTGATTGCTCCCGTTGCGCCGTATCCGATCAGGCCGACCGACAGCCCGAGTATGAGCAGCGCGATCCCGAACTTGACCGCGTACCTGCGTCGGATAGCTTTCGGCACCAACCGTCGAGCGAAATCCATGGATAGAGAACGCGTGATTTCGTCACTACATAAATTGTCAGCCACGGTTATCGGAGGTGATAATTGGATCGTGGTCCCGTCTGTCGTCCTCGGGATGGAATTTCCCTCGCACAGACAAACTATATAGAAATATATTGTAAAAACAAAACTTCTCACGCATTTTTAGATAAATATGTGGGATTACCGAGCACGAATCCGCTCGTCATCGTATCATGACCTATAGCTGATATTATTCGCAAACGTTAAGAAACATAGGTCGAAACGACTGTCCAATATGGATGATGATCACGGACGCGGGAACGTGGGCTCTCCCGCCAGTGACGACCAGCAGCGCGGTTTCGATCGCCGTCAGCTACTCAAAACGACGGCGGGGAGCGCGGCCGGACTCTCGGTAGCGGGCTGTCTCGAAACCGCCGGCTCGATGGTCAGCAGCGACGAGGTCGAACCGGTCACAATCGGCGTGCTCGCGCCCGATCCGGGGAGCGATTCGACCGGCCGCTCGATCGTGCGGGGCGCACGGCTCGCCGTCAACCAACTCAACGAGAACGACGGCATCCTCGGCCGCGACGTCGAGATGGTCGTGGGCGACACGAACGCGAGTCCGCTCGAGGCCCGCCGCCAGTACCAGCGACTCGTCCTCGAGGAGGGTGCCGACGTCACCGTCGGCATCTCCACGACCGAGGCGCTCGTTCCATTGATGGACGACATCGCCGAACAGGAGACGATCCATCTCACGGCCGGCTCTGCGACGACGACGGCGAGCCAGCGGGTCGCCGACGACTACGAGAAGTACAAGTATCACTTCCGCGTCGGCCCGGTCAACGGAACCAATCTCGCGCAGGCCCAAATCGACTTTCTCACCGACAAGAGCGAGGACATGGGGTGGGATTCAATCGCCGTCCTCGCCGAGGACTACGCGTGGACCGACGGGTTGTGGTCGTTCTACCAGAGTCAGTTCCCCGAAACCGACATCGATGTCGAGATGTGGGAGCGGTATCCACCGGCGACCGACGACTTCTCCGATATCTACACCGAGATCGAGCAGTCGGGTGCGGACGCGGCGTTCATTTCGACGGCCCACACCGGCACCGCCGCGCTGCAGGACTGGCGGCCGGAAGAGCGGGAGTTCGAGTTCGGCGGCATTCACGTCCCGATGCAGGACCCGGGGTACTACGAGGCGACTGACGGGGCCTGCGAGTACGCCGCCGGCTACGCCAGCGCGACGGCGACCGCCGAAATCACGACCGAGACACCGGGATTCGTCACCGACTACCGGAACGAATACGATGGGACCAGCCCGGTTTATACCGGCTATATCGCCTTCGACGCGGTCAATGTATTCGCCGATGCGGCCGAGCGCGGCGAGACCCTCGAGTCCGAGCAGTTAGTCACCCCCCTCGAGGAGACCTCCTTCGAAGGGACGACCGGGAACATCGAGTTCCACGGGCAGAACGACGACCACCCCCACGACGTCATCTACGGCGAGGACAAGGTCCATCCGGTCTACTTCCAGTGGCAGGAAAACGACGCCGGCGAGGGCGAGCAGACCGTCATCTGGCCGGACCAACACGCGGCCGACGGTGCCGAATACGAGACCCCCGACTGGCTGTAGGCCGCTCAAGCGGACCGCGACCGCGTTCGGGATCTGTTCTTGCGATGGTATTCGTTGCAGTGTCGCGTTCACAGTCCACTTAGATCAATCGTCAGCGTTCGTCTCCGCGACGGACTGTGTCTCCGTGAATCGACCGCTGCCGAGCAGCAGCACGCCCGCGACGAGCCCGCCGACGGCCGCGAATCCGGCGATCAGCGCGAAAAACGCCGTCCGGGAGAACGCGTCGAGCACGAAGCCGCCGAGCGCGATGCTCGCCGCTCCGAAGCCGAACTCCGCGAGGTAGGTAAAGCCGTAGGAGAGCCCGCGGGCGTCCGGGGGCGTGTAGATCGCGACGGCGTTCTGGTAGAACGGCTGGATGGCAAAGAGGAAGAACCCGAGAACGCCACAGAGGACGATGACCGGGACGAGCCCGATGCCCGCCGCTGTCGCCGGGATAAACAGGAGCGCGAGGACCGCGAGGACGGCGAAGATGCCCGTCAGGCCGCGGGCCGGCGTCACGCGATCCGTCAGTTTCCCCCCGGCGTACTGGCCGCCGATCCCGACGACCAGCAGGCCGACGTAGATGTAGTCGGCGGGCTCGATCCCCTCGAGGCCGGCCGGCAACGGGAGGCCGTTCATCGCCGGGAGCCCGTGGAGGATCTCGGGGAGGTAGGTCAGGGTGCCCCGGTAGTAGAGTCCCTCGAACGTGACGAGGACGAAGACGACGGCGAAGGCGCTCGCGAACAGGGTCCGCGTGTTCCCGAGGAGTTCCGACGCCGACAGCGCCTCGTCGGGGCCGGCGTCGGCCTCGTCCGCGACAGCTGCGGTCGGTTCGAACCCGACGCTGAGCCCGTAGATGACGGCGAGGACGCCGGGAACGGCGAGCAACGCGGCGACCAGCGACCAGTCGAGGGAGATCAGGAGGGTCGCGGCGACGAACGGCCCTAGCGCGATGCCGGCGTTGCCGGCGATCCCGTGCCAGGCAAAGACCGTGCCGCGATCCTCAACGCCGGTGCTGATGAGCGCGAGTCCGGCGGGATGGTAGACGCTGGCGGCGATCCCCCACAGGATCAATCCGACGGCGATGGCGTAGATCGAGGTCGCAAGCGAGAGGACGAGAAAGGAGAGGCTCATCCCGGTGAGACAACACAGGATGAGCCGCTTGGTGCCGTACCGGTCCGCGAGGATTCCGCCGGGGAGCGCACCCAGCCCGAACGGGGCGTAGCCGAGCGCGACGATGAGGCCCAACAGCGTCGTGCCCACGTCGAACTCGGCCAACCAGACGACCAGAAAGATCGGAATCGAGGTCTCGAACCAGTGAACGAGAGCGTGCCCGGCCATCGTAAAACCCGCGATCGACCGATCGTTCGCGTTCAGGGCCATGTGGGGGTCAGTGTCTCAATCGGCACGCCCCGTCCACTTAGCGGCTTGGAAACCGGCGTCGCCTGTCCGCGAACGCTAGACGTCGTACCAGTACTCGCGCTCGAGATCCGCCGGGAGGATCACCTCGAGTTCGCCGGCCGATTCGTACTCGTGAATCGCTTCTATCGTCGCCTCGAAGTCGGCGAGCAGGTCGCCCTCGAGCCGGTGGAAGAACAGCGAGGTGATGCCCCGCATCGACGCCGTGCGCTCGATGGCGGTACGGGCTTTCTCGGCACTGGGCTCGCCGATCCGGGAGGTCTGTCGCGGGTTCACGGCGTAGCCTTGGACGGGGCGGCCGCCAGCGAAGCCGATATCGTGGCACTGTTCGACGAGGTTGAGCGTCCGCTCGTCGTAATCCCCGTGGGGATAGGCGAAGTACTGCGCTCCGTCCTCGAACCCTTCCTTCTCGAGCCAGGCCTTCCCCCGTTCGATTTCGGTTCGTTGGGCCTCGCGCTCGAGTTCCGACAGGTGCGGGTGGGAGTAGCAGTGATTGGCGATGACCCAGCCGGCCTCGTCGAGTTCGTGGACCTGATCGACGGTGAGTCTGGGGAAGCCGCCAGGGTCGTCGGCACCGCGGGTCTCGGCTTCGATCCGGCCGGGGTTGACGAAGGCGATCGCGGGATAGCCGTACTCCTCGAGGATCGGCAGCGCGCGCGTGTAGTCGGTGACGTGGGCGTCGTCGAACTGGATCATCACCGCCCCGGTCTCGGGCCGCGGGACGAGGTGGAGGTCGTCGACCCAGACCGTTCGTGACTCGCCGTCGTCCGTTCTGACGAGGACGTACACCTCCCGAACGGCGGTGGGGTCGAAGCCGTCCGCGATCTCCTCGACGCCGAAGTTGTACCGCACGAGGGGAAGGTCGGCCTTGATCCCGCGGCGGTAATCGATCTCGTTGCCGGCGTCGTCGACCAGCCGGAGCCACGGGACGACGAGGCCGTCCGACGCGACGGCGAGGCCGGGCACGACGTCGGTGAGATCCCGCGGCTCCGCGAACGCGGTCGCGATTCCGCCGGTCCGTTCGCTCGCCGGTATCTCGAAGCGGGCGCTCTGCGTGCCGACGACCGATCGGCTCGAGTCGGGCGACAGCGTGCCGCCGAAGGTCTCCCACGAATCGAGGGTTTCGAAATCGTCGATCGTGCCGGCCATCGGGTGGCCGTTCGGCGGTCGGTCGTCGGATTCGGGCTTCGGTGACGGCCCGGGATCCGCGGTCGTGTTCGAATCCGGTTCCGCCGGCGTCGAGTCGTCTCTCGCGGCGAGGCAGCCGGCCAGACAGAGCGACGATGTCAGCGCGAGGTAGTGCCGCCGTTGCATTTACCGACGGACACGTCACTCGCGGCTATTGTTACGATCTCGTTACCGTCACTTATTCGGACGTAATTGGGTCCTATACCGAACTGGAGGACCGGTTATTCGTCCCGTGCGTGACTCAGTCGTCGCCGTCCTCGACGCTGACTGCCTCCGAGATATCGTCGTCGTCGGGTTCCTCCTGTCCGCCGATCACGAGTTCGCCGTCGTCCGTTTCGATGTACACGTCGTCGGCGAAGCCGCCCTCGGCGTGGGGGTGTTCGGGGTCCTCGAGTCGCTCGGGCGTCGACGGGGCCTCGGGGATCCCCTCCGGCGGCGCGAACTGGCCGAGTGGCTCGTCGATCGTCACGTCCCAGCGCTCGAAGAACTCCCGGTAGCGATCGTAGTGGGCCTCGAGTTCGTCGGCGGGGAACTCCATCATCTCGGTCCAGCCGTGGTTGTAGAAGTCGAAGTTGGACTGGATGTGGGTGATTTCGCGGGCCTCGGCCTCGGAATAGCCCTCTTGGAGCGCCCGCAGGTAGGCGTCCATCGTCGCGTCGAAGAGGCCGTCGAGGTGGTCCTTCCGTTCCTCGGCGTGGGCGGGATCGGCCTTCCCGGTGAAGATCTTCGTGTGGAGACGGACCAGTCCCGAGTTGGCGACCGACCGGACGCCGGGGGTCTCGAGGGCCTTTCGATAGGCGAAGTGTTTCGCGTTCTGTCGGAGTTTCATGGTCCTGCTTTGGGTGCACGCCCTCAAGAACGGTTCGGACAACAATGTTAGCTTCCGACGGATCGGGTGGCCCAGCCGCCGGTCTGTGCTCGCGGGCCGGCAGTCGCCGGTTCAGGGCCGCTTGTCAGAGATGGCAGCAAGCCTTGCTCACTCGAGGGGCGGCTCGAACCGGCGGACCCGATACCACTCGGGTGAACATATTCGGCGTTCAGTTTACGATCGTTGTGTCAGCCGGGCCGGTCCGGTAAAATAGACGAGATAGCAACCCACTTTAACCCTCATTACGAACGTTCCGGATATGACTCAGTACGTCATCATCGGTGACGGGATCTCGGGTAGTTCGGCCGCCGAGACCCTCCGGGAGGAAGACCCGGACGCGAAGATTACCGTCATCACCGATGAGGGGGAGCCACTGTATAACCGGATTCTCATCAAGGAACACGCGAAGGGAAAGCTCCCCGAAGCCCCCATTTCGATCCACGACGAGGACTGGTACGCGGAACGAGATATCGAGCTCTCGTTGAACACCTACGTGACGAGCGTCGACACCGACGCGAAGGTGGTCAACACCCACGAGAGCGGCGAAATTCCGTACGACAAACTGCTCGTTGCCACCGGCGGCACACCGACACAGCTGCCCGTCGAGAACAGCGACGCGGACGGCGTCCACCACTTCTGGACGTTCGAAGATGCCCGTGGCATCCGCGAGCACGCCGAAAACGCCGATAAGGGCGTCATCGTCGGTGCCGGCCTGCTCGGCATCGACTTCGCGGCCGTCTGTGGCGCACAGGGCATCGAAGCCGACTACCTGATGCGCGGCGACCGCTGGTGGCGCTACGCCCTCTCGGCTGACGGCGCGGAGATCATGCACGAAGGCATGCGCGAGGTCGGCGTCGAACCGGTCTTCGACAGCGGCGTCGATCACTTCGAGACCGACGACGACGGGCACGTCACCGCCGCGGTCGACCCCAACGGCGACCGCTACGAGTGTGACTTCGTCGGAGCCGCCATCGGACTCACCTTCAACACCGAGTTCCTCCGCGGTGCCGGCATCGAACAGGACAACGGCATCGTCGTCGACGAGTACATGCGGACGAACGTCGACGACGTCTACGCCGCGGGCGACCTCACCCAGTTCTACGACGTCCTGCTCGGCGAGCGGGGCCAGAACGGCTCGTGGGGCTCGGCCAAGGAACAGGGCCGCGTCGCCGCAGTCAACATGGCCGCCGACGAGGAAGCCGAAGGGTTCCAGTGGGTCTCCTCGTACTCCATCACCCACTTCGACTTCCCGTTCCTCTCGTTCGGTCACCCGACACTGGGCGACGAACACGCCGAGCGAAAGTACAGCGACACCGAGTGGCGACGCATCGCCTTCAAGGACGGCAAGATCGTCGGCGGCGTCCTCATCGGCGACCTCTCGCCCCAGAGCAAGTTCAAACAGCTGATGCGCGAACAGCGCGTCGTCGCCGATCAGGCCGACGTGTTGCTCGAGCAGTCCGTCGATCTGGACGAACTCGCACCGCCACAAGAGCAGTAGTCGCAGTCGTTTGTAGTCGCTCACGCTGTTTTTCCGGTACTCGACCTTCGTTCTGTCCCGTAGCGTCGGATCCGATTTCGAGGGCCACCTGTGCCGGACCAACCGGTCGGTCACCCGGCATAAGTGTTAAGTTATACCACGTCATTTGGTATCAATGACCATGGCTGCCAGTACACTCCGCCGTCGGTCGCTACGCCTCGAGCGCGTCGACTCGGTCGCGACGGACGCGACCGTTCGCCACATCGATCAGCTCGATTCGGAGACACTGGGGGCCGTTTATCGCGCCGTTTCGGGCGGCCGACCCGTCACGACCGCCGAGACCGACCTCGAGCCGGGCGAGGTGATCGTCTTCACGGACTACTACCGCGTCGAACGCGTCTGAGTCGGTCCGCCGGTCCGGCCTGTCGATACCCGCCGTGAGTGTGTGGTATCGAAGTCGTTTTCCCGCGTGCGCGCCTTCGATGACCCATGAACGGCGAAAGCGACATGACCCTGGCGTTCGAACTCGAGGCGCTCAAAGAGGTAGCCTCGCCCGAGCGCGTGTTCGAAGACGCCAGAGGCTGGACCGAGTACATCGGCGTTGTCTCCGAGAAACCGACCTACGTCGTGACCAACTTCACGCGGAAAAACCGCATTCGACAGGACTTCTTCTCCGGTCCCCGCGGGAAAGCCGAGAGCCTCGAGGGCGTCAAAGACCAGTTCGAGACCGAACGCTACGTCTACATCGGTGCCAGCGAGGAAGACGAGCAATTGGCCGACGAGGTCGGCTGGGAGTACCTCGCCGTCGAGGACGCCGCCGAGGCGGCCGACTGGGTTCTGGCGACCTCGGTCGATGACGAGGATGACGACGCGGAGCAGGTCCGCGACGACTGGCCCTGAGCTGACCGTCTCCACACCTGTTAGCGACGGTCGTTTTGTCTCTCGTCTCGAGATGCGTAGTCGCAATTGTGCTGACTGCTGTACGCCAGCCCGCTCCGCCCGGTCAGTCAGACACCTCGGACCCGATCGACCGCTCGGGCTGCCGGTGGCCCGTGACTTATGTAGGGTCTCGCCGATGGGCCGGTATGGAAACGCGTGACTTGGGCTCGACCGGCCACGAAAGCACTGTCGTGACCTTCGGTGCGATCGCGCTCAACTGGCTCGAGCAGGAGGGTGCGAATCAACTGGTCGAACTCGTCCTCGATCGCGGGGTCAACCACTTCGATGTCGCGCCGACCTACGGCGACGCCGAACTCAAACTCGGGCCCAAACTTCGCCAGCACCGCGAGGAGATCTACCTCGGCTGCAAGACCCAGGAACGGGACTACGACGGCGCGCGCCGGAAACTCGAGCGGTCGCTCGATCGGCTCGGCGTCGATCACATCGACCTCTATCAGGTCCACGGCCTCGAGTACGAGGACGAACTCGAAGCGATCACGGGCGAGGACGGCGCGCTCGCGGCGTTTCGCGACGCCAAGGCGGAGGGGCTGATCGGCGACATCGGGCTGACGAGCCACGGCAACCCGCAGCTCATCCTCGACGCGATGGATCGGATCGACGACCTCGCGACGCTGATGTTTCCCCTGAATCCGGTCGTCGCCGCGAAGGGTGACGACGGCCACGATTACGAGGCGGTCCTCGAGCGCGCCGAAGAGGCTGGAATCGGCACGCTCGGGATCAAGGCCTTCGCGAAGGGATCGTGGCCCCCGACCGAGGAGTTGCCGGAAGCCGACCGGCCGTACGCCAACTGGTACGAGCCGGTGGAGACGCCCGAGGCGATCCGCGAGCGGTTCGACTTCGCCGCGTCGCAGGGGCTCTCGACAGTCGTCTCGCCCGGCGATCCGAAACTCGTCGCGATGGTCCTCGACGCGGCCACCCGGTACGACGGGATGAGCGAGCACGAACAGCGCTCGCTCATCGAGGAAGCGCGCCACGACGACAGTCCGGTCCCCGAACAGCTCCACCACTGAAGACCTGCGACAGCGAGCACCAACCCGCGAGACTACATGGACGTTCCACGCACCGTCACGACCGCCCTCGAGGACCGCCCCGTCGACGGTGCGATCTGTCTCGAAGCCGGGGCTGGCGTCGGCAATACGACGGCTGGCCTGCTCGCGAACGGCGCGGCATGCGTCTACGCCGTAACCGACGACCGGACCCACGCGGAGACCACGCTCGAGCGCGTTCTGGCGAACCACAACCTCGCCGATCGAAACCGAGATGGAGAGCAGATCGAACGGCATCTCGCCGTCCTCGAGGCAGACCTGCGCCGGGTCCCGCTGCCCAACGATACCGTCGAAGTCATCACCGCACACGGGCTGTTCAACGTGGTGCCGCCCGCCGATCTCGACGCGATCATCGGCGAACTGACCCGCGTCGCCGCGTCGGGCTGTCACCTCGTTGTCGACGACTACGAGCCGCTGCCCGAGACCGCCGCTGTTCGCGACCTCTTCGCCCTCGAGAACGCGGCCGCACAGTTAGTCGACGCAAAGCCGATGTTGACGTTTTACCCGTCGGCGACCCTCGCCTGGCTGTTCGCCGGCCACGGGTGGACGGTCGATAGATCTCGAACGCTGTTGGACCCGGTCCCGTGGACCGAGAGCCACCTCGAGGCCCACGCCGATGTGGTCCGCTCGAAAATCGATGCACTCCCCGCGGACTCGGAACTGGGTGGTGCGTTGCTCGAGCGGGCCGAGGCCCTCGTCGCCGCGATCGGCTCGGAGTCGGCCGGCGAGATGTACAGCATCGCGTTTCGCCGGCCGGAGTAAGCCATCGGCGGCTCTCGATGACCGCAGTCGTCCGCGCGTCTCCGTTGGCGACCGCTGCCGTCGTCGATCACCCCGAGTCGTCGCCCTTATGCCCGGCCCAGCCGTAGCGCTGGCAATGCCAGGACCCAGCGTTCCGGGTTCCGACGACGGCGATCACCTCGAGCTTCCCTGCGGGGAGTCCGTCGATCCCCACGAGATCGATCTGGGGATGCGCGAGTACAACTGTCCCTGCGGCGAGACCCACGCGGTCGTGACCGACGTGCACCCGCCGTCGCGTTTCTTCCCGGAATCGCTCGTGGCTGTACTACAGGAGACGATCGACACCGACGACGAGTTCGAGGAGTTCGGCACGCCCCACCTGATGGGCGTCGTCTTGGAGGAGTTCCCCGAGGCGGTCGCCATCCACGACGCGAGCGACGACGGCGCGGTCGGCTACACGATGCTGTGGATGACCGATTTCGACGCCCGACGGCTCCACGAGGTCGTCGTCGAACTCGTCGTCGAACTCATGGAACACGCGATCAGCCACGCCGAGAACGACACCGCCGTCAGCGAGTTCGAGTCCCAGATGCTCGAGTTCGATGTCGCGGAGTTCGTCGAGCAGTACCGCCGACAGCGCGAGTTCGAGACCGAACACGACCAGCCGCTGTAGCTCAACTTTCAGCGTCGACGAGTCGCCCGCTGTTTTCAGAACCAGTGCGCAATAATCGGTTCTACGATCCTACTCCTCGAGCGAGACCGCCAGCCGAAGCCCGCCGGCGTCGCTCTCGCCGACGGTGACCGACCAGCCGTGGGCCTCGACGACTTCGGAGACGATGGCCAGCCCGAAGCCGGTGCCGTCGGGGGACGTGCTGTACCCCGACTCGAGGATGTCGCCGCGCTCGCCGGGCGGAACGCCGGGGCCGTCGTCGGCGATGGCGAACCCGTCGTCGGTGGTCTCGATCGTGATCGTCACGTCATCGCCGACGTGGTCTCGGGCGTTGCGGAACACGTTCTCGAAGCAGACCAGCAGGCGGTCCGCGTCGGCTTCGACCGTCGGTAGCGGCTCCTCCCGAACGAGATCGAGGTCCGGATCGACGGTTCTGCGTGCCTGATCGACGACCTCGTCGAGGGCGACCGGCTCCGTCGCCGTCAGCCGCTGGCCGCTCCGGGCGAGCGTGAGGACGTTCTCGATGAGGTCGTCCATCCGTTCGAGTGCCCAGTCGATCTCCTTGCGGTAGCGCTCGCCCTCCTCGTCGACGTGGGCCTCGAGGTTCTCGAGATGGCCCGCAGCGAGGGTCAGCGGGTTCCGCAGATCGTGGGAGACGGTGCTGGCGAAGGCCTCCAGTCGGTCGTTCTGTCGCTCGAGCTCGGCCGTGCGTTCGGCGAGTTCGGCCTCGCGGCGGGCCTGCTCGAGGGCGGCCTCGACGTTGGCCGCGAGGATGCGTGCGAGCGTGATCGTCTCGGGATCGAAGTCGTTCGGCGTCGTCGAACTGACGATGAAAATCCCCATCGTTCCGAGCGGAATGTGGGCCTCGCTACGGATCGCCGTCTCGGGGTTGCGCACGTTCTCGGCCCGGCGAACGTCGCCGTGAACGATGGTCTCGCCGGCCTCGAACGCGTCCCACGAGATCCCGTCGCCCGGGCCGATAGCGGGCACGGAGCCGAACAGCGCTTCGGTGCGATCGGTCGCCGCGGCGGGGACGAGGATGCCTCGCTCCCGGCGCGACTCGAGACTCGGGTCGGCCGCGACGGGCGGCCCGTCGGCGCTCACGGTTCGAGACGCCGTTCGTTCCTCGTACAGGTGAACCGAGTTGATCTCGAGGGACAGCGCGTCGCGGGCGATCTCGCTCGCGACGCGGGCGACCTCCGCGGTGCGTTCTGCGGCCATCAGCCGGCGGGTTCCCTCGTGGAGTTTGCGGATCTGGCGCTCGCGTTCGATTCGATCGCTGATGTCCCGGATCGCGCCGACGCTGCCGGCGAGCGAGCCGTCTTCGGCGACTATCGGAGCGACGTTGTTCTCGACCACGAACGGCTCGCCGTCGACGGGCTGGAACTCCATCTCGAAGGTGCCCCACGTTCGGTCGTCGTCCGCGAGGATGTCGAGCAGCAACTCCGTGGCCCGTTCGACGTCTTCGGCCGGCATGTACCGCGAGGGGGGCTGTCCGACGAGGTCGGCACGCGTCGTCCCGAGAGCGTCTGCCATCGCGTCGTTGACCATCTCGATTCGTCCCGTCTCGTCGAGGACGTACATCGAATCGCCGACCGCATCGACGAGCGTGCGGTACCGCTCTAGTTCGCGTTCCCGGCGTTTCTGGTCGGAGATGTCGGTGTAGATCGCGTACTCGTAGACCTCGCCGGCGACTTCGGCCGCGAACCCGCGCAGGAAGAAGTCCCTGCGGCCGTCGACGGTGAGCCGCTCGACGGGTTCCGTGACTATCGTTCCGAGTCCGACCGTATCAGCCATGGATACCGGTTCGGCGTCGTTCGGGACGAGGATATCGTCGAGTGCGCCGCCGGCGATGTCCCCGCGGTCGTGGCCGAAGATGGCCTCGAAGGCGGGGTTGACATCGATGATTCGATTCGGGTCGTCCCGGCGGGTCACGATGACCGCGTCCGGACTGTGCTCGAACAGCGCGGCGAACTGATCGCGCTCGGCCCGGAGCGACCCTCGCTCCGTATCCGGTCGGAGCCGGCTCCCCGCCGTTTGCCCGCCGTTGGGTGCCACCGGCTGGTTGACGATCGCCCGAAGCTGTGCGACCAGCCGCTCGAGCGAGTCTTCGAGCCCCTTCGGGACGTACCCCGAAAACCCGGCCGTCACGGCGTCGCTGGCGAGCCGTTCGTCGCCGTCTGCCGTGTAGAGGACGATCGGCACGTCGCCGATGCCATCGGCTCGGATGCGGTCGTACAGCGACAGCGCGTCGGTCTCTGCGAACTGATATTCGGTCACGACACACGTACGCCCGCTCGCGTCCGCAACCGCGTCGCGGAGTTCGGCCAGCGTGGCAACTGGCACCACTGTGAGCCCGTCGGCGATCGACTCGAGTCCGTCGGCGACCCGACGACGATCGTCGGGAGCCGGATCGGCGTAGACGACGGTGGTGGGTCGCTCGAACCGGGTGGGACCGAACGTGGCCATCTAGTTCGTCCAGACGGACGGAACGAGCCGTGATAAGGTGTACGGCCCGAATCCGGTGATAACCGATCGCTCGAGTTCGAGCGCGTTCGTGTGGGATCGTGCGTGGGCTTCCCACCCACCCGGTAAAGAGTGGGTGCTATCGTGGTAACCGGGCCGATTCGGCCCACCGCTCCCGGCCCGAGTTCGAAATTCGAAAAAGCGTTTCGAGAATCGTATTGTATCGTGGGGCTTATTACGATGTGCGAACTCCAATTCGACAAGACAAATGAGTACGGACACCGCCACGGACGCCGAGACGGGTGACGGTCGCACGATCTTACTGATCGGCAGCGGCCCGATCCAGATCGGACAGGCCGCCGAATTCGACTATTCGGGCGCACAGGCCTGCCGAGCGCTGCAGGAGGAGGGGGCTCGCGTCGTCCTCGTGAACTCGAACCCGGCGACGATCATGACGGACCCGGAGATGGCCGACGAGGTCTACATCGAGCCGATCACGACCGACGCCATCGCCGAGATCATCCGCAAGGAGCGACCCGACGGCGTCATCGCCGGACTGGGCGGCCAGACCGGACTGAACGTCACGGCCGAACTGGCCGAGGAAGGCGTTCTCGAGGAGTACGACGTCGAGATCATGGGGACGCCCCTGGACACGATCTACGCGACGGAAGACCGCGACCTGTTCCGCCAGCGCATGGAGAAGATCGGCCAGCCGGTTCCCGCCTCGACGACCATCTCGCTCGACGAGGGCGAGGAGGTTTCGGAGATGACCGAGGAGAGCTTGAGAGAGCGTGTGCAGGCCGCCGTCGACGAGGTCGGCGGGCTGCCGGTCATCGCCCGCACGACCTACACGCTTGGCGGCTCGGGGTCGGGCGTCGTCCACGAGATGGACGAACTGCTGCGCCGCGTCCGCAAGGGGCTGCGCCTCTCCCGAAACAGCGAGGTCCTCATCACCGAGTCCATCGCCGGCTGGGTCGAGTACGAGTACGAAGTGATGCGCGACGCCGACGACTCGTGCATCATCATCTGCAACATGGAGAACATCGACCCGATGGGCATCCACACGGGCGAGTCGACGGTCGTCACGCCCTCCCAGATCGTCCCCGACGAGGGCCACCAGGAGATGCGCACCGCCGCGCTCGACGTCATCCGCGAACTCGGCATTCAGGGCGGCTGTAACATCCAGTTCGCGTGGCGCGACGACGGCACCCCCGGCGGCGAGTACCGCGTCGTCGAGGTCAACCCCCGCGTCTCCCGCTCTTCCGCGCTGGCCTCCAAGGCGACCGGCTACCCGATCGCCCGCGTAACCGCGAAGGTCGCGCTCGGCAAGCGCCTCCACGAGATCACCAACGAGATCACGGGCGAAACCACGGCCGCCTTCGAGCCCGCGATCGACTACGTGGTCACGAAGGTCCCGCGCTGGCCCAAAGACAAGTTCGACGATGTCGACTTCGAACTGACCACGGCCATGAAGTCGACCGGCGAGGCGATGGCCATCGGCCGCTCCTTCGAGGAGTCCCTGCTCAAGGCGCTTCGCTCGAGCGAATACGAACCCGACGTCGACTGGGACGACCTCTCGGACGCGGAACTCGAGGAGCAGTACTTAGAGCGCCCATCGCCGGACCGTCCCTACGCGATGTTCGAGGCGTTCGAACGCGGGTACACCGTCGACGAGGTCCAGGAACTCACCGGCATCTTCGAGTGGTACACCGAGCGCTTCAAGCGCATCGCAGACTCGACGCTCGCCGCCCAAGCGGGCGACTTTACCGAGGCCGCGATCGCCGGCCACACCAACGCCAGCATCGCAGCGACCGCGGGCGCGGACGTCGACACTGTCGAGACGGACGTCCCCGGCCGCACCTACAAACAGGTCGACACCTGTGCGGGCGAGTTCGAAGCCGAGACGCCGTACTACTACTCCGCGCGCAAGAACGAGTTCGAGACCGGGCCGCTGAAGGGCAACGCCGCCGCGGGCGAACTCGAGGTCGACCGCGATATCGAGAGCGTGATCGTCGTCGGCGGCGGCCCGATCCGCATCGGCCAGGGCGTCGAGTTCGACTACTGTTCGGTCCACGCGGTTCGCGCGCTGCGCGAACTCGGCATCGACGCCTACGTCGTGAACAACAACCCCGAGACGGTCTCGACGGACTACGACACCTCCGACGGCCTCTTCTTCGAGCCGATCACGGCCGAGGAGGTCGCCGACGTCGCCGAGGCGACCGGTGCCGACGGCGTGATGGTCCAGTTCGGCGGCCAGACCTCCGTCAACATCGGCGAGCCCCTCGAGGACGAACTGCAGCGCCGCGACCTCGACTGCGAGGTCATGGGTACCTCCGTCGAGGCGATGGACCTCGCCGAGGACCGCGACCGCTTCAACGCCCTGATGGACGAACTGGGCATCGCCCAGCCCGAGGGCGGCACCGCCTTCTCCGAGGAGGAGGCACTGGAGCTGGCCCACGACATCGGCTACCCCGTCCTCGTGCGTCCCTCCTACGTGCTCGGCGGCCGCGCGATGGATGTCGTCTACACCGACGAGGAACTCCAGACCTACATCGAGGAAGCGGTCCGCGTCGCGCCCGATAAGCCGATCCTCGTGGACGACTTCCTCGAGGACGCGGTCGAACTCGACGTGGACGCGGTTTCGGACGGCCGCAACGTGCTCATCGGCGGCATCATGGAACACGTCGAGAGCGCCGGCGTCCACTCCGGCGACTCCGCGTGTATGATCCCACCCCGCTCGCTCGAGGAAGACACCCTCGAGCGCGTCCGCGAGGTCACCGAGGACATCGCCGCAGCCCTGAAGACGAAGGGGCTGCTGAACGTCCAGCTGGCCGTCCGCGACGGCGAAGTCTACGTGCTCGAGGCGAATCCGCGTTCCTCGCGTACCGTCCCCTTCGTCTCGAAGGCGACCGGCGTCCCGATCGCCAAACTCGCCGCGCAGGTCATGGCCGGCGAGACCCTCGAGAGCCTCGATGCCGACGAGCAGATCCCCGACCAGACCTCGATCAAGGAGGTCGTCCTGCCGTTCGACCGCCTGCCGGGGTCGGACCCGCGTCTCGGCCCGGAGATGAAGTCCACCGGCGAGGTCATGGGGACGGCAAGCGACTTCGGCACTGCCTACTGGAAGGCCCAGCAGGCCGCCGACAACGCCGTCAGCGAGGGGACCGCCGTCGTCGACCTCGACGTCGACGGCTTCGAGAACCACTTCGATCTCGCGGAGTTCGACGACGTGCCCCAAGCCATCCGTGAGGGCAAGGTCGACTTCGTCGTCAGCCGCGACCGCGACTCGCTGGAGATGGCCGTCGAAGAAGAGATTCCGTACCTCTCGACGGTCGCCAGCGCCGAGGCCTACGTCGAAGCCCTCGACGGCTTCGACGGCGAATTGGACGTCTCGTCGGTCTCCAGCCGCCCGAAGCAGGTGTCCGGCTGGGGCAAGTCGGAGTAACGGTATCGGCGACTGCTCGCTCGAGTGAATTCTACCCGCGGTTTCCGTTCTTTATTCGTGGATAAGCGTCGGCTACCGGTGCTAACTCCGTCGAGAGTCGAGCGTCGAAAACGTGGTCCTCATCCGTGTCTGATCTTCGAACTCGAGACCACGGCCGATTAGCGCCCGAAGCGGATATCGATCGTCGTGCCGTCGGTTTCGGTCTCCGTGACTCGCACTGTGGGGACGACCGCGCGGAGTCGCCTCGGGACGAGGCGGCCGAGCGTCGCCGCGATCCCTGCGAGTCGCTTCCGACACAGCGAGTAGAGGCCCGCGAACGCGACGAGTCCGAGAAGCGCCGCGTCGACCGTTGCCGACGTGGCTCCCGCCGGTATCGCCACGGCCGCGAACGCGACGCAGACGAGGAAGTCCTCCGGTGCGCCCGAGTACCGGACGTACCGGCGCGGGCGGTGCCACCGTCCGAGTGCGTGGTTGTAGACGCCGTTCTCGGTCACCGGGTTCCACGGTTCCCGCTCCGCGCTGCCGCCGAGCACGTCGGAGACGGAGTGCAGGGCGGCGGCACCGACTGCGACTGTCAGGACCAACACTCCGGGCGACGATGTCAGGAGAAACGCGCCGAGCAAAACGGCGGCGAGGACCGAATAGCCGACCGGATAGTGCAGCGTCTTCCGGTGGCTCGCGAGCAGGTCGGCGTCGGGCGCGAGTCCGCCGACGAACGCGGCCGCGAGCAGGAGGGCCACCCCGACGTGGTCGCCCAGAACCGGCAGGACGACGACGGCGGCGGCGAGGGCCATAAATCCGTGTGTGAGCGCCATCATAGCGATACTGTTCGCTACATAGTGCTCACTGCCGATAAACAACGAGGCTTCGACCACAGGTGTCGCCGCGCTCGAGCATCACAGACCGACCACTGCTCGAGTCGATACCAGCGTCGCCACTCGGTTTCGAACGCCACCGCTCGAGAATACGGCTCCCTCAGCGCAGCGACGGCGTCTTTCGTCTAGCGTTCCGGAGTTCCTTAGTCAGGTACTGCCACGCCGTCGTTCGCTCGCCGACCGCGGCGGTCCGCCCGGCTCGCATCGACTCGAGGATCGTCGCCGGGGTTGGCGATGTCGCTGCGGGCAGTCGGACCTCGGTAACGGCGCGGCCGACGCGGTCGGCCCGGTGGGCGTCGCTCCCGCCGAACTGCGGATAGTCGTTGCGCCTCGCGAAGCGTTCGGACTGACGGTTGCGGACGTTCGTGACCGCGTGGGCGTTGTAGACTTCGATGCCGTCGACGCCGTCGATCGCCGCCTCGCGGGCCCCGTGTCGGGATCGCTGGAAGGGGTGGGGGACGACCGCGATACCGCCCGCGTCGCGGATCGACCGCGCCGTCTCGACGAGGGGCCGATCGGGGGCCGGCGCGGCGTCGATGCCGATCGCGAGCAGGTGGCCGTCGGCGGTCGAGACTTCACAACCGACGATGACGGCGAGATTGTCCGGTGCCAACGCCGCGGCCCGCGTCGCACCCTCGATCGTGTCGTGGTCGGTGACGACGACCCCGTCGAGGCCGACGGTCCGCGCCGTTCGGACCAGTTCCGCCGGCGTCGTCCGACCGTCGTAGGAGGCGTCGGTGTGGACGTGGGGATCGATGCGCACCGTCCGCGGCCGCCGCTCGTCCCCGCTCACCGCGCGCCCGGTCATAGGTAGCCGAACTCGAGGCCGATCGCCAGTCCGATCGCGGCCACCGCGGCGATCCCGGCCAGTACGTGGGTCGTGTCGGTCTTGTAGGCCTTGTAATCCGAGACCATCAGTGGGCAGACGACGCCGATGGTGAGTCCCGCGAGCCAGCCGTTCCAACTCCCGACGAGCACGGCGAGGAAGTAGTTCGCGACGACGACGAGGTTCGTGTGGACGACGGTCGTCCCGTGGTAGAAGCTCGCAGCGCCGTCGGACCCGAACCCCTCGCTGTTGTGCCGAACCAACCGCAGACCGCCGAACGCGAGGACGAGAAAGCCCACGACGAGGCTCGCGTATACGTTCGGCGCGAGGACGAAGTGATACAGGAGCACCGACGGGACCAGATACGCGAAGATATCGATGAACGAATCCACCTGCCGACCGAAGGGCGACGAGGTCCCCGTTCGGCGGGCGTACCACCCGTCAGCTTTGTCAAGCAGGAAGGCCCCAAACATGGCCAGCAGCGCCCAGTTCGGCTCCCCGCGTGCGAACAGGAGCGCGCTGGCCCATCCGACGAAGAGCGCACCGAGGCTGATGTAGTCGGCACCCGTGAGTCGCTCGAGGACGTTCGTTCTGTCCGCCGCGTTTCCGACCCGTCGATCGGCGAGATCGAACCGGTTCCAGACCCCTCGTATCGCCTCGCGCAGTTCGTTGGGCATCCACTCGAGTGGAGAGTCCACCGCAATCGGTATAAATCTGCTCTGGGAACTATTTACTTACGAGAATTCTATATAGGTTTGTAGGCCTACGTTCCGCTCGAGACCGGTAGGGAGGTCACGCAGCTCGCGTCGTCCGGTGGGTGAACGGGCCGATTCGAACGTAGCGTCGGGTCCGGCGGGGGACGAAGCCGTGGCGCTCGAACAGGGCACGCGAGGGCGCGTTATCGAGGGCGACGAGCGCGGTGGCCCGTCGGGCACCCCGCTCGCGGGCCTGCCGGCACGCCTCGGCGAGCATCGCGGTCGCGATGCCGCGGTTTCGGTGATCCGGATCGACGAAGACGCGTCTGAGATAGGCTCCCTCGAACGCGAGCGTTTGCTCTAAGGGATGGATCTCGTGGGTCGCGTCGACGGAGCAAAAGAGGTAGCCCCGCGGCGTCCCGTCCTCGAGGGCCGCGACGACCATTTCGTCGGACTGAAGCTCTCCCACCGGGGCGTCGAGCCCTGTCACCCGCTCCGGGTCGCAGACGGCGACCTCGTACGACCCATCGGTCGCCTCGACGGCGGCGTCCTCGAGCGTCGCGACGTACTCGTACATCACCGTCGCCGTGACGCCGATTCGGGCGAGCGCATCGTAGACCGCTCGGCCGTACCGATTGCGGGTCAGCCGCCAGAGCTGTGGCATCGAGCGGGTGATTTCGTCGCCGCTCGAATAAGTTTCGGGGTCGCTACACGGCAGGCCCGCGGCTCCGGATCGAAACGGAGACCGATTCGAGCGAAGCGACCGCGTCGACGGCCAGCTACTGGCTGAGATAGCCGCCGTCGACGCCGAGCGCTTCCCCAGTGACGAACGACGCCTCGTCGCTGCAGAGCCAGACGACCGCACCGGCGACCTCATCGGGCGTTCCGAGGCGGTTCATCGCGTGCATGCTCTCGATCTGCGTGCGCGTCTCGTCGTCCATCGAACCCTCGAGAAGCGGCGTTTCGATGAAGCCGGGACAGACGCTGTTGATGCGGACGCCCGTTTCACCGTTCTCGAGGGCGGCGCTTTTCGTGAGCCCGAGGACCCCGTGCTTGGCCGCGGAGTACGCCGACGAGGTCGCGAAGCCGACTTTACCGAGTACCGAGGCGTTGTTCACGATGACGCCGCCCGACTCCTGTTCTTGCATGCACTCGAGTTCTGCTTTCATGGAGTTGAAGACGCCGACCAGGTTCACGTCGATGACTCCCTGCCAGCTCTCGGCAGGGTACTCGTCGATGGGTGCCTGTTCGCCGCCGATTCCGGCGTTGTTGAACGCACAGTCGAGGCGTCCGTATTCCTCGACCGCGGTATCGATCATCGCACCTGCGGCGTCCGGATCGGACACGTCCGTCTCGACGAACAGCGCGTCGCCGCCGGCGTCTTCGATCTCGTCGACGGTCGCCTCGCCGCCATCGACGTCGAGATCGGCGACGACGACGTTCGCCCCTCTGTCCGCGAACTCGAGTGCGGTCGCCCGTCCGATCCCCGATCCGCCGCCCGTGATGACCGCCGTCTGCTCGTCGGTTTCCATACCCACCACTGTGGCCGGCCCCTGGCAAAAACGATGGGAGCAGTCTCAGATCGTGGGCAAACGCAGTGGGTCGACGCCCGCTCTTTCCCCGCGTTCGAGCGCACGATGGCGGTTCTCAGAGAACGCCACGGCACCTACTCGAGTGCGTACCAGTCGAAGCGCTCGACCGCGTACCGGTAGGAGACGACCGGCGCGAGCAGGCCGCCGATCAGCACGATCCACGCCCCGACGGTGATGCCGTGTGCGGAGATCGAGAGGTCCGGAGCCGGCGTCCACGCGGCGACCGACGTGATCAGCCCGGCAATCGTCTCGGGGGCCTCGAGATAGAGCACGAGCGCAGCGACCGTTGGGAGGATGATCGCGAGGGTGTAGACGACGAAGGCGGTCTTGCTCGGCATCACGGCCTCACGGTTGTTTGTCACGTTGACGCTGCCAAAGCGGGGGAACGCCGACCCGATTCCCGACGCCAGCGCCGGCGTGACGACCGCGCCGACGGCGGTCCCGGCGACCAGAGCCGCGGTTCGCTCGAGTGAGAGAGGCAGCAATTCTGAAGGCGCTCAAGACGCCGACGATTGCTGGCACGGAAATCTCTCCGGGTTCCTGAGATCGTCGACAAAACAGGCGTCCGGGAACGGTACGCGGATAATGTCGTGCGAATGGTGACCGAACACGATCCCGACAGTATAAGTTGACCGCTATCCTGGCGTTACTATGTTTGTTCAGTGCCAGAATTTGTGTCTGAATCGGATGTTTACCATTATTTCGTCGGTCTCGGTTTCGGTAATCTGAATTGAAGAGGGGATAGCGCGCAGTCTCGTCGGCACGAGGCCACTGCGCCGCGCTAATCGCCGATAGATGCTTTTGATAGTCATAATACCCTACAACCCGACCAGCCATAGTTGGCGCACTCAAATCTTGAAGGTATGATTCTCTAAGATATAGGAGTAGATTACAGCTCTCGGTGATCGATCTACCTAATAATTAGATAACCAGCCCACTATATTTGACTTCAATACGAGATAAACCGGGATAGATATAAATAATTGGAATATAAATAACATTATTGGAATAATGGTTGATACCACAGACGATAATAATGATAGGGATAATGAATCAATTAATAGGAGATCTGTATTAAAGTCGGTTGGAAAAACTAGTGCCGTAGGTATGATTGGGGCGACTGGCTCGGTTGCTGCGGCAGAGGGTGGCTCAGATGATGGCAGTAACGCGGCTATTAGGGAATTACAGAGTAAACAAGTGAACCAAATTCGTGAAAAAGCTCAAGAATTAACGGGATTTGACACTCTAGCTGGATACATGAACGAAGAAGGGTTCCGCATTAACTCTGACGACATCAGAGGATGGGAAATATCCGGGCCAAACCAGAAGGATCGTCGTGTTCTTGGGATCCCTGCTGAAATAGACGATGAACCAATTGAAAAAGCCACAATCGTCGCCACATTTAGGGAGGACGCCGAGACCTTCCTTGAAGGAACGTGGGTGGTTGAACCAAAAAGTGGTTCTGATACTATTGTCACTGCTACAGTCAATAACGGGCGAATTAAGACAGATGTAGTGTCGTCACACGAAAGAAGTCCTTCGACACGTGAACAAAGGGCTACAGCACAAGATTGGTTACCTGATGCTGAGTGCAGTACATGTAAATCAGTATTTAATCTAGCCTGTAACAAAGGCTGTGATGTCTATTTCGGAGTACTATGCACCGGAAGCTTAATTGCCCGGCGTGCATGCAAGGAGATAACAAAAGATATGTGTGATTTTATTGGAGATGACTCAGATGCATGTGATTTAGGAGCAGAGGAAGCCTGTGATGATTTAGGATACTGCTAACGATCCGTAACGACTGCCATTATTATTCTCTACTCTGATTAAATTGCTGGGATTGGTTGAGAATATCAACCAAATAGTGTAGCTATTTTGTGGTAATAAAGTTATTGGGTCTGGTCTGGACGACATTTTCTGAGACAAGGATCACTTGTTTTTCGTCGATCTCTGTGGACGACAGCTTCTCAGCTTCTAGATAGGTATTGGATCGCCGAGATCGATTGAATGATAAGATCGGGACCCGTGGTATCGACTTTGGTCACCAATCTGAACTCGAGTCCAGTCTTTCAATATCGATTCATTCGAGTGCGTACCAGTCGAAGCGCTCGATCGCGTACCGGTAGGAGACGACCGGTGCGATCAGGCCGCCGATCAGCACGATCCACGCCCCGACGGTGATGGCGCGTGCGGAGATTGAGATATCGGGAACCGGCGTCCATGCGGCGACCGACGCGATCAGCCCGGCGATCGTCTCGGGAGCCTCAAGATAGATCACGAGCGCGGCGATTGTGGGGAGGACGATCGCGAGCGTGTAGACGACGAAGGCCGTCTTGCTCGGCATTACGGCCTCGCGGTTGTTCGTCACATTGACGCTGCCGAAGCGAGGAAATGCCGACCCGATTCCCGATGCCAGTGCCGGCGTGACGACCGCTCCAACGACGGTGCCGGCAGCTAGGGCAGTGGCCTGCTTGAGCGAGAGCGGGCTGACGATTCCGAATGCGAGCGACACGAGGAGGGCAAGCGGAACGGCAACGAGCGCACCGGCGAGCATGCGGCCGCGGATCGCCTGCCGGCCGGTGAGCGTCGACGTGACGACGGCGGGCAGCGCCGGGCCGAGGTCGCCGAGCGGGTTGAGCGTAAACAGGACCCCGGTCGTCCAGACCACGTACAGACAGAACACGACAGCCATGAACGACGGCACTGTGCCGGTCTCAATAATCTGCTGGATGAAACCGAGCACGCCGAGCAGCGGATAGCCGGCGTACGCCAAGCGGATCGGCGCTCGCTTCGTCCGACGGACCGCTGTCACCGCCACCGTCCGGACCGGTCGCGAGACGCTTCCCGGGAGGAGGCCGGAGAGTTGGTCGGATGATGTCTTTTCGTCGATCTCCTCGTCGTCAGTTCGGGCCGAATCAGCGAACCAGTGGCGCTGTGCAGAGGGGATACCGGCGATGAAGGCGACCCCGACGAGGAGAGAGGATCCGGCGACCGCACCGGCGATGCCGACCATCGACGGGTCGATACCGGGGACTCCGACCAGCAGCAGGTGGCCGGGCCATCCGAGCGGGCTGGTCTGTAACGTCGTGAACAGTGACCACATGACTACGTTTAGTCCGCCGGTCGCAATCGCGCTGAAGTAGACGAGCCAGAACGCGGCGAACAGCAGTGTTCGATACCGAGCGACCGGCTCGTAGACGGTGATCAGGTGCCGAACCCAGACGCCGATGACGAATCCGACGGGGATGGCGGTGAGCAGGAGAAGGGCGACCAGCAACGGTGCGACGAGTACTGGAAGTACCGTCCCCGTTCCGTATGCGAACGCGGCGGCGAAAAGCACAGCGAGGGGTATCAGAACGCTCGCATAGAGTGCAGTTTCGGCGGCAACGATACCGATGATGATGTTCCGGACCGTCGTTGACAACAGGAGAAAAGCCGGTTCGTCGACGTTAGCAACTGTCGTCACGGTACGTAGGATTGACATCACTACCAGAGACACCCACAGGACTGCAACACCGCCGGTCACGATCTCTGTGACCGTCGTCGCGACCTCCGTCGACACCGTTCCGGCGGCGGCCTGTTCCCCGAGTTCCGGGAGGAATAACAAGCCAAGGGCCGTAACCGGCCCGAGGACGAACAGCGCGACTGCCGCCATCATGAGCAGTTTCGTTCGATTACCGACCATCGCTCGCACGGTGCGCCGCACTTCCGTTTCGGCGACGGTCATCGAAATCGGGGCGCGTCCCATCAGCTCCCACCTCGGCTCGAGTGGACGGGGTACGGGCGTGCGTGAATCACAACCGATGCTCCGTTGCGCGCTTAGTAAACTGTTTGGATGTTTGTCATTCCGCTTGTTCCGATCCCGTTCTCGAGTGCCGATCGACCTGGCGGCGCTCGCATCGCTGCAAGCTATGACACACATTTAATTATACCGCGGTGAAAGGAATCCTATGAGCCCTGTCGACGCCCTCGCTATCGAAACCGACGGACTGACCAAGCGCTACGGCGAGACGACCGCCGTCTCGGAGCTGACGATGGACGTCGATCGCGGGACCGTCTACGGCTTTCTCGGCCCCAACGGTGCGGGGAAGACGACCACGATGCGGATGCTGACGACGCTGACGAAGCCGACCGACGGGACCGCCCGCGTCGCCGGCCACTCGATCGCGGATCGGGAGTCAGTCACGCCACACATCGGGTACCTCCCCGAGGAGCCGCCGGTCTACGACGAACTCTCCGGCCGCGAGCAACTCGAGTACGCTGCCGGACTGCGGGACATCCCCGAGGCCGACGCCGCAGAGCGCATCGAGTCGCTACTCGAGCGCTTTGACCTGCTCGAAGACGCGAACAAACGCATCGAGGACTACTCGAAGGGGATGCGCCAGAAGGTCGGCGTCATTCAGGCGGTCCTCCACGAACCGGACGTGGCCTTCCTCGACGAGCCGACGAGCGGGCTCGATCCCCGCGCCGCGCGGACGATGCGGGATACCATCGCCGACCTGGCCGATCGGGAGATGACGATCTTCCTCTCGACGCACATCCTCCCCGTCGTCGACGAACTGGCCGACGAGATCGGCGTGCTCCACGATGGCGAACTCGTCGCGGAGGGCGACCCCGAGACGCTCAAGTCCCGTGCCGAGACCGGCGATGCCCGCAGCTTGGAGGACGCCTTCCTCGAGATCACCCGCGAGCACGGACAGGAGGGTATGGCGGCAGAGCCGTCGTTCGAGTGAGACGAGCCCAATTCGAGCGATGACGCCTCGAGTCGGGTTCGGTCGGCGGATAGCCACTCACGAGACGGACAGAGAACCCCGAATCGGGTCGTAGCTGTCTGCTGTGACGTTAGATTCTCATATGATTTTAGTATTCGGCTCCCGTACTACCGCCCGGTGGTGAGAAGGCATGGTGCAGAGAGATATCACCGGCATCGATCTCGAGTCCCGACTCGCCGACTACGTCGCGACGATCGACCGATACGATCTCCTGCTCGGCCTGATTCCGACGGGCTTCGTGACTGCTGTCCTCGCCGGTCGCCTCCTCGATCTCCCCGTCGAAACGACCCTTCTCTGGGGCGTCGCCGTCGCCGCCATCGCGCTGGTCGACGGGTTGTTCGTCCGGCCGCCGTCGCGGCCACGAGACGTGTGACTCTCGCTCGCCGGTAGCGTCGCAGTCTCACGAGTACGAATACGAGCATCGAAGTCGTTTCTCGAGTCGATACGTCGGTCGCCTCAGCAGCGCTGTGGGCCGATTCGGCGACGAGCGACGAGCGGCCATTCGGCCGCTCGGATTAGGGATTGAAGACCCCGCGCTCGAGGCCCTCACGGACGGGCTCGTGCTCGGCGTCCGTCGGCGGCGGACTCGTCACGAGCAGGGCCTCGAGTCGGCCGTCCTCGTCGGCTCGAACGCCGCGATCGACGTCGGCTCCGACGGCGACCACGTCGCCGGGACCGACGACGTGTTCGGTCTCCCCCTCGCGGACGACGCCGGTACCCGACCGGACACAGATCGTCACGTCGCTGCCGGGCGCGTGGACCGGGATGAACTGTCCCGGCTCGAAGTAGCCGAGGACGGTTTTCATCCGGTCGCTCCGAAAGACCGGGCGGGTGCTGAATCGGTGCTCGTCGTACGTTCGTTCGGTGTCGAAATCTGTCGCTGGCATAGCTGAGTGTCCGACGGGCGATCGGGACCCGCCTGTCTCGTCGTTCGAGTCGACGCACCCGACCCGGGTCGGTTTTCTCCCGAACATCTCGGGGACCGCCGTCGCTCGAGACCGCCGCCGAGTCAGTGGTCGGCGGACGGCAGACGGTTCCCGAACGGAATGTTCTAAAACGATCGGGCTCTCTGGTATCCACATGGAGTATCACGAGGCGGCGGACTTCCTCTTCGATCTGCGGCGGTTCCGCCCGAAGCCGGGCACGGAGTCGACGGCCCGGCTGCTGTCCCACCTCGAGGACCCACACGACGACGTCGACTTCGTCCAGATCGCCGGCTCCAACGGGAAGGGGAGCACGGCCCGAATGCTCGAGCGGACCCTGCGGGAGGCCGGCTATTCCGTCGGTCTCTACACCTCACCCCACCTCGAAGACCTCCGCGAGCGCGTCCGCATCGACGGCCGGAAGATCCCCCGCGCCGCGGTCTGTGAGTACGTCGACACCATCCACGACTACATCACGGCACGCGGTGCCGACGGCGATTCGCCGACCTTTTTCGAGACGATGACCGCGATGGCGCTGTGGCAGTTCGGCCGCGAGGATGTCGACATCGCCGTCCTCGAGGTCGGTATCGGCGGCAAGTACGACGCCACGAGCGTCGTCAACCCGGTCGCGAGCGCGGTGACGAGCGTGACCTTGGAGCACACGGGCATCCTCGGCGACACTGTCGAGGAGATCGCCCGCGACAAGGCCCACGTCGCGCCGGCAAACACGCCGCTCGTGACGGGCGTCACCGGGAGCCCGCTCGAGGCGATCCGCGAGGTCGCCGGCGACGTAGTGACTGTCGGATCGGAACCCGACGAGACCGATGGCGACGACGAGGGCTCGCGACCGGCCGTCCGCGTCGCCTACGGCGGGCGGACCAACCACACCGAAGCCGCCGTCTCGATCGACGCCGACGACTGGGACCTCGAGACGCGGATTCCGCTGCTGGGCGCACATCAGGCCGAGAACGCGGGTATCGCCGTGACCCTCGCCCGGCAGGTCGGCGACGTTTCGGCGACGGACCTCGCACGCGGCCTGCGGAGCGCCCACTGGCCGGGCCGGTTCGAGGTGCTCGACACCGAGCCGCTGGTCGTCCTCGACGGCGCGCACAATCCGGGTGCCTGCGAGGGGCTCGCCGAGACGCTCGGGACCTACGACTACGACGACCTCCACCTCGTCTTCGGCGCGATGCACGACAAAGACCACCGCGAGATGGCCGCCCTCCTGCCGACGCCGGATACCGTCACCGTGGCCGAACCCTCACTCGACCGCGCCGAGGACTCGGCCGTCCTCGCGGACGTCTTCGCGGACGCCGGTGCCGGCACCGTCCGCACCGAGACGGCGGTGCCGGACGCGCTCGCAAGCGCCCTCGCCGACGCCGAGCGCGGCGACTGCGTGCTCGTCACCGGCTCGCTGTTCGCGGTCGCCGAGGCCCGCTCGCGGTGGACCCGAACCGACGTTTCGAAGCGGGTCCGCGACCGCTCGGACGCCCGCGACGCGCTCGAAGCCGCGAACGTCGCCGGGGGCGACGTGGAACGGCTGGACGGCGACGCCGTCCACCGGGTCGTCAGGACGGCGCTGCGGGACCGGCAGGCGACCGTCCTCAAGGAGGAACTGCTCCGGGTCGGGGGCGAGTGCGCCCTCTCCGGCCTCGAGCGCGACGACGAGGTCGTCGACGCCGTGCTGATGGGCACGCTCGCCCAGTTCGAGGCGCTCGTCGAGGCGCTCGAGACCCGATCCCGCCCCCACGGGTTGGCCGACGTCGCCCGCGAGTTGCGGGCGACCCTCGAGATCGACGCCGATACCGGTGCTGGCGTCGGGGCCGAAGGCGAAACGGGTGCGGGTGTCGGTGACGAAGGACGCGACGCCACAGCCGTCGAGACCGACGCGTCGGAGGCGGATCGCCGGACGGGTCGAGTCCGCGCTCCCGGCTGGGCGACCGACGGCTCGAGCGGCCCGGACTACCCGTGGGCGGACCGAACCGCCGTGATGGGGATCCTGAACGTCACGCCCGACAGCTTCCACGACGGCGGCGAGTACGACGCGCTCGAGGACGCCGTGGCTCGCGCCGAGGCGATGATCGAGGCCGATGTCGACGTGATCGATATCGGCGGGGAATCCACCCGGCCGGGTGCGGCCCCCGTCTCGGTCGCGGAGGAACTCGAGCGGGTCGTCCCCGTGATCGAACGGATCGCAGACCTCGACGCCCTGATCTCGGTCGACACGCGCCGGGCCGCCGTCGCCGACGCCGCGCTCGAGGCCGGCGCGGACATCATCAACGACGTTTCGGGGCTCGAGGACCCCGAGATGCGCTTCGTGGCGGCAGATCACGACGCGGGACTTGTCGTCATGCACAGCATCGACGCACCGGTCGTGCCGGACCGCGACATCGAGTACGACGACGTCGTCGCGGACGTGATCGACCAGCTCTCCGAACGCATCCTGCTGGCCGAGAAGGCCGGACTCGATCGCAGTCAGATCATCGTCGATCCCGGCATCGGCTTCGGCAAGTCCGCCGCCGAGAACTTCGAACTCCTCGATCGGATCGACGAGTTCCACGCGCTCGGCTGCCCGGTGCTGTTCGGCCACTCCCACAAATCCATGTTCGCACAGGTCGGCCGCGAGTCCGGCGAGCGACTCGAGGCGACCGTCGCGGCGAGCGCGCTGGCGGCCGACCGCGGGGCCGACCTGATCCGCGTCCACGACGTTCCCGAGAACGTCGCCGCGGTCCGCACGGCGCTCGCCGCGCGCGATCCGGCGCAGTTCGACTGGGAGCCGTAGTCGCCGCTCCCGCGGTCCGGTTCCATCCGTCCCCGACAGCCGCTAGCCAGCAGCCGTTCGACGATCGACGCGAGACGTCGCTCGAGGCGTACCCGCACTGATGAGCGGCGCGAGCCGTCCGGGACTGGACTTATCCCGCTCGAAGACCACGTGCGCAGGTATGTGCGAACGGGCGGCGGCCTCGGAGCGGGACTTCTGGGCGGACGCGGACGAATCCGAGGCGCTCCAGCGATATCGAACGCTCGTCGACATCGTCGACGACGGCATCTACCAGCTCGATCCCGACGGACGGTTCGTCGCGGTCAACGATCGCATCGTCGAGCTGACGGGCTACGCACGCGACGACCTCCTCGGCGAGCACATCTCGCTCGTCCTCGGCGAGGACGATCACCGCCGAATCGAACGGGGGATTTCGACGCGACTCTCGACGGGCGACCGGCGGCGACAAACGTTCGAACTGGCGGCCCAGACCGCCGACGGAGAGACGGTTCCCTGTGAACTCCGGTTGAGTCTCCTGACCGACGACGGCGAGTTCCGGGGCACCGTCGGTATCGTTCGCGACATCACCGAGCGAAAACGCGCCGAGGCCATCATCGAACGCCGAGAACTCGAGGAGGAACTCCAACTGTTCCGAACCCTCCTCGATCACTCTACCGACAGCGTGCTCGTCATCGATCCGGAGACGGGACGGTATCTGGACGTCAACGAAACCGCCTGTCGACGCCGCGGATACACTCGCGAGGAACTGCTGTCGCTGACGGTTCCCGACGTCGAGACCGGACTCTCGGACCGAGACGCGTGGGACTCCTTCGTCGCCGATCTGCGGACCGAGGGGTCGCTCACGTTCGAGGGCCGTCACCGACGGAAGGACGGCACGACCTATCCCGTGGAGGTCAACGCCGCCGCCGTCGAACTCGACCGGGAGTACGTCCTCGCGGTCTCGCGGGACGTCACCGAGCGCCGGGAGCGAGAGCGCGAACTCGAGCGCAAGGAGCGGCGATACGAGGCCGTCTTCGAGGACCCGAACATCCTCGTCGGCCTGCTCGAGCCTGACGGGACGGTCATCGACATCAACCGGACGGCGATGGAGTACGTCGACGCCGACCTCGCGGACGTGACCGGTGAGCCGTTCTGGGAGACCCCGTGGTGGGGCGAGAGCGGCGGCGTCCGGGACGACGTCAGGGAGTGGATCGAGCGGGCGGCGCGGGGCGAGTACGTAGACTTCGAGACGGACCTCGTCGGTCCGGACGGCCAGCAGTACTCCATCAGCGGGTACTTCCGGCCGGTGACGAACGACGACGGCGAGGTGGTCTCGATCATTGTCTCGGACCGCGACGTCACCGATCGCAGGGAGCGCGAGCGGGAGCTACGGCGGTACGAACGGATCATTGAGACGATCGACGACGGCGTCTACGTGCTCGACGGCGACGGCCGGTTCCTCACGGTGAACGAGGCCTTCGCCGATATGCTGGGCCGCGACCGCGCGTCGCTGGTCGGGGAGCACGCGTCGATGGTCTTTCCGGAATCGAAGGTCGACCGAGCCGAGCGGCTCCAGCGGGAGATGATCGCGGGCGAGACCGACATCGCGGAACTGGACGAGCACGTCACCACTGCCGACGGCGAGATCCCGGTCGTGACTCGGTTTACCCCCTTCGAGACGGACGACGAGGTCGGTCGCGTCGGCGTCGTCCGCGACGTTACGGACCGCGTCGAACGCGAGCACCGGCTCGAGCGGAACAAGGAGCAACTCGAGACCCTGTTCGAGGTGCTGCCGGTCGGAGTCATCGTCGCGGAGGCCGACGGGGCGATCGTCGCGGCCAACGACATCGCACACGAGATCTGGGGCGGGGACGTGTTCGACGTCGAGTCCGTCGACGAGTACGAGCGGTATTCGCTGCGGTGGGCCGACTCGGGCGAGCGGGCCGACCCCGAGGAGATGACGCTGGCCCGGGTGCTCCGCGGCGAGGAGGTGCGGGACCCGGACGTCTTCGAGATCGACGCCGCCGACGGCGAGCGCCGGACCATCGAGGCGGCGGGCATGCCGATCCGCGACGAGGCCGGCGAGGTGAGCCGCGGGGTGATCACGCTGAGCGACGTCACCGAGCGCAGAGACGCCCAGCGACAGCTCGCCGAGTCAGAACAGCGCTATCGGACGATCGTAGAGAACTTCCCCAACGGTGCGGTCGGGTTGTTCGACGAGGACCTTCGGTATACGGCCGCCGGCGGGGCGATTCTGGCGGCGGTCGGCACCTCGGAGGACGAGATCGTCGGGAAGACCCTCTGGGAGCGGTACCCGGACGCGCTGGCCGCGCAACTCGAGCCGAACTTTCGAGCCGCGCTCGACGGCGACACCAACGCCTTCGAGATCGACTTCCACGGCCGCCACTGGATCGCGTACACGCTGCCGGTCACGGACGACGGCGGCGACGCGTTCGCCGGCATGGTCATGGTTCAGGACATCACGGAACGCCGGGAGTACCAGCGAAAGCTCGAGGAGTCCAACGAGCGCTTAGAGCAGTTCGCCTACGCTGTCTCCCACGACCTCAAAGAGCCCCTGCGGATGGTCACGAGCTATCTCCACCTCCTCGCGGACCGGTACGGCGACGCCTTCGACGAGGACAGCGAGGAGTTCCTCGAGTTCGCCGTCGACGGGGCCGAGCGCATGCGCGAGATGATCGACGCGCTGCTCGAGTACTCGCGAATCGAGACGCGGGGCGATCCGCTGGAACCGGTCGATCTGGACACGGTGGTCGCCGACGTGCGCACCGACCTCCAGCTCCGGATCGACGAGACCGACGCCGAGATCACGACCGAGCCGTTACCCGTCGTCGAGGGCGACGCGAACCAGCTGCGGCAAGTGTTCCAGAACCTGCTGTCGAACGGGATCGAGTACAGCGGCGGCGAGCGGCCCCGAGTACAGATCAGTGCCGAGCGCGACGGCGAGAACTGGGAGATCTCGGTCAGCGACGAGGGGATCGGGATCGATCCCGACGACCGAGAGCGCATCTTCGAGGTGTTCCAGCGGCTTCACACCCGCGAGGAACACGACGGCACGGGGATCGGCCTCGCGCTGTGCGAGCGCATCGTCGAGCGCCACGGCGGCGAGATCCGGGTCGACTCGACGCCCGGCGAGGGGACGACGTTCTCGTTTACGCTCCCCGCCGCGAGCGGGGACGAGGCGTAATCGGCCGCCTCGAGCACCGATCGCGTCCGTCGAACGCCGCGAGCACCGTCAGTCGCCGTCCACCGTGTCGGTTTCGGGCGAATACTCGTCGGGCCCGCAGCCCAGCGACCGGTGCGGACAGTGCCGGCAGTGCTCGCCCGGCGTCGTCTCCCGGAACGAGGGCTCATCGACCGCCTCGAGCGTCTCGAGGACGGAGTCCCATGCCGGCAGTGCGTCGGGTTCGAAGCAGTCGACGCGGGGGCCGTCGACGTCGCCGACGTAGACGTAGCCGACGGCCGAAATCGGCTCGTCGAACCGTTCCTCGCAGGCCCGCAGGTAGAGCGCTAACTGGACGGCCTCGTCAGGGGAGAGCCGCTCGGCGGTGGCCTTGTAGTCGAGGATGGCGAGCCCGCCGTCGGGCAGCCGCCGAACCGAGTCCACGTAGCCGACTACGTCGCCGGTCACGCCGTCGATGTCCTCGAGCGAGAAGGGGAGCTCCGCGGCCAGCGGCTCCCAGTCGGCGACCGGTTGGTCGTACGCGGGCGCGGTCGCCTCGAAGTAGCGATCGACACAAGCGAGGACGCCCTCGCGGTGTGCGAGCAGGTCGCGCGCGGTGAGCTGTCTCACGGCGGCCTCGCGCCAGGCCTCGGGGCTGTGGTACTCGCGGTGGAAGGCCTCCTCCGCGACATCGTGGAAGACGGTGCCGACGATCCGCGCCGACGGGTCGGCGGCCGCCGCGGTCCCGGTTCCGGCCCGTTCCGCCCCCTCGAGCGGATCGGGGTCGTCGATCGCTCGGACGACATGATCGAGGTAGTGTTTCCGCGCACAGGTCTCGTGGGTGTCCATCGCGGAGTAGCTGTGCCGCATCGCGACCGGGAGGTCGGTCGCCGTCGCCAGCGTCTCGACCGGGAAGCGGACGGTGTCGGTCGTCAGCGCGGAGAGCCGGCGGCCGCTGGGAACGCGAGCAGTCGGCTCCGTGGCGTCGGCCGACGCCGCCTCGAGCGGACCGTAACCCGCGGCGTCGGCGGCCGACAGCAGGGTCCCGTCGCGAAGCTGCCGGCCCAACCGGTGGACGGTCTCGACCGCCTCGCGGGTCTCGAGGGGCTCGACGGGGCGGTCCCCGTAGTCGGCGTAGTAGGTGATCGTTCCCGGGCTCTCGCCGGCCGAGGCGGCGATTTCGTCGGTGCGGTCGACGACCGTTTCGGGGTAGACCTCGCGCACCCGCTCGAAGCTCTCGGTCAGCGACGACCAGAGATCCATTCGCTGGCCGGTCACGGACCACTCGATGTCGGTCGCGAGGCAGGCGTCGGCCGTCGACGCGGCGAGTTCGTCCTCGTCGCCGTCGTACTCGTAGTCGGAGCCGAACACGAACAGGTGGTTCTCGGCCCGCGTGAGCGCGACGTGGAGCACCCGCCACTCCTCGCCGACCCGCTCCGCGGCGAGATCGGCGTGCAGCGGGGAGTCGACGTCGTCGTCGAGCGTCGCGGCCAGCAGCCGGTATCGCGCTCGCTCGACGTAATCCCCGTCGACGCACCACTCCTCGTCCGAGAGGTAGGGCACGAGGACGGTATCGAACTCAAGGCCCTTCGCCTGATGGACCGTCATCACGTCGACGCAGTCGTCGGATCGGGTCCCGCGGGTCCGGTCGCTCCCGCCGCTTCGCAGGGTCTGGGCGAGCGCGTCCACGAACTCGGTCGAGAGCGACTGGACGACGCCGTCGGCGTCGTAGGCCTCGACGAACCGCTCGAGGCGGTCGAACTGGGCCCGCTCCTCGCTCGTACAGAACCACTCGATCCGCGTCAGTTCCCGGAACCGGCGGACGAATCCCGAGAGGGGGTAGACGTCCCGGACCCGCTCGAGTTCCGCGAGGTGGTCCCGCGCCGTCGCGAGTCCGTCGGGGTGCTCGAGGTCGAGCGCCCCCGGATCGGCCGCCGTCACCGCGTCATACAGCGAGCCGTCCTGCCGTTGCAACGCCGCGAGATCCCCCTCGGGGAGCCGGTACCGGTAGAGCAGCACGCGCCGGAGGTGGGCGTCCGCGTCCGGTTCGACGAGGACGCGCAGGTACGAGAGCACCGTCCGGATCCCGGGCGAGATCTCCCCGCGGGGCGAGCCGGAGATCTCGTAGGGGATCTGCAGGTCCCGCAGTGCGTCCGCGACGGCCTGTGCGTGGTGGTTCGTCCGGACGATAACCGCGAGATCGCCCAGCGAGCGCTGGGGGACGTTCGCGGCCTCGCCGTTGAGCAGCCGCGAGACCGTCGTCGCGACCTGTTCGGGCGTCGACTGGGGCACCGCGTCGCTCTCGACCTTGACGACCCGGTCCGGCGGCTCCGCCTCGTCGTAGCTCCCGCGCGTTCGGCCGTCCTCCCGCAGCGTCTTCGAGGACTGCGGGCCGTAGTCACAGCCGTTGGTCAGGTCCAGGATCTCCTGTCTCGAGCGGAAGTTGAGCTCGAGTTCGATCGCCTCGTGGTCGTCGTAGGCGTCGGCCAGCCGGTCGAGGCCCTCGCGGTCGGTGCCGCGCCAGCCGTAGATCGCCTGATCCTTGTCGCCGATCGCGAGCAGGTCCGGCCGGTCGGGGCCGTCCGTGAGTTCGGTGACCAGCGAGAACTGAGTCTCGTCGGTGTCCTGGAACTCGTCGCAGTAGACCTGCGTCCACTGGCCGGTGATCTCGTTGGCGATTGCCGGATCATCCAGCAGCCCCGTCGCCGTCCGCACCAGCTCGTCGAAATCCATCGTCCGCTCGGCCTCGAGCGCGTCGTGGTAATCCGCGTAGATGTCGGCGTAGTGGCGGGCCAGCCGGAGGAACTCGACGTAGTGTTTCAGGCGGCCGAAGGGAGTCTGTTCGATCCGGCTCGTCGCCTGCCCCCAGATCCGGTTGCCGAACAGCGACCGGGGCAGGTGTTTCGTCGTCCGGTCGTCGAGCGACAGGGTCTCGATCGTGTTCGTCACGCACGTCTGGAGCGTTCGGAGATAGCGATCGATGTCCCGAACCACGTCGTCCTCGCGGAACGGGTCGGGCGCTTCCGCGATCTTCTCCCGGCAGTAGGAGACGAGTTTGCCGTAGTCGACCAGCGACTCCCGAGCCGTCTCGAGGTACGCCTCCTCGTTGAAGAACCGGAACGCCTCGTTGTCGAACGAGAGGTCCTCGCCGGCCGTTCGCTCGAGCCAGAGGACGAACTCGTTGCACAGCTCGAGGGTGCGAACCGGCGGCAGTCCCGACTGCAGGTCGTCGGGCGTGATGTCCTCCTGACTCATCGATTGGATGAACCGGTCGACGGAGTCGACGAGATCGGCCGGCGAGCCGTCGTTGCGGGTCGACGCGGCCGCGAAATCGTAGTCGTTGGTCGCGAGCAGGCGGCCGATGAGCCGCCGTCGCGTGCGCTCGGTGACGACATCGAACTCGGGGGAGTAGCCCAGGTAGTAGGCGTATTCGCGGACCAGCCGGTAACAGAAGGAGTGGTAGGTGTAGACGTCGATCGCCGCCGCGGCGTCGGGATCGAGCCGCTCGGCGACCGCCGTGCGGATGCTCGCGGCCGCCTCGTTGGCGAAGGTCAACACGAGCACGTCGTCGGGGTCGACATCGCCCCGCTCGACGGCGCGCTCGATCCGGACGAGCATCGTCGTCGTCTTCCCGGTGCCTGCGCCCGCGTCGACGGAGGTACAGGCCGCGCGGCTGTCGATGACCGCCTCCTGATTGCCCTTCGGCTGGATGTCCTCGGCCGCGATATCGAGCGTGCTGGCCCTCTCGGACGCGCCGGATTCGTTGACGGCTCGGTCGGTCTCTGACTCGAGGCTCCGATCGTCCGCTCGATCCCGCTGTGGCGTCTCACCCATCGAAGCGCACCTCCTGACCGATGTATTCCTGACAGCAGACGGTGTACTCGCAGTCGGGACAGGCGTGTTCCTCGATCTGGGCCCAGCGGTCGGACGGATCGAACGGTCCGGAAACGAGGTTCGATGCGACGGTCGCGAGTCGAGTATCGACGGTTTCGTTTCGGTGGTCGTGGGTCATGCCGTAGGTGTGGTGATCGACGTAGACGTCGGTGAGGTCGACGACCTCGAGGCTCGTCTCGACGGTATCCCGGACCCAGTTGACCGCCGTGCCCGATCGGTCGGCCAGCGGAATCTGGACGTATCGGCAGGTCCGATCGCCCAGCTCGAGCCGGTCGCGGAGGGCGCGGAGCCCGTCGATGACGACGGCGGTCTCGAAGAGCGAGCCGACCGGGTCCGGGTCGAACGCGTCCTGCTCGTCGTCGAAGTGGTCGGTGAACAGGTCGGCCACGTCGCCCTCCCAGTCCGACCGGTAGCGCAGGCGGCCGAGCGGCGCGAGCGTCGGGACAAAGCGGACGCCGACGATCGACGAGCCGTCGCCGTAGACGTAATCGACCGCCGCGTCGATCGTCACTGCGTCGGCCGCGGGCGGGTCGGAGCCGCCCGGCGCGTCGGGGAGCGCGACCGTACTCGAGAGCGGTAGCGCTGGTCCGATCAGTTCGCCGCGGGCCGCCTCGGCGTCGAGGGCCTCGAGCCCCGCGGCGTGGTCGACGCCGACGCGCTCGAGGTACGCCGAAAGCGTCGCCTCGAGCACCCGCCGTTCGTGGCGGCGCTGGGCGACGGAGTGGAACGGCTCGTCGTGGTCTGCCCACAGCGCCGAGAGCCGGTCGCGGGCGACGGCCTCGAGTCCCTCGCGGTCGGTCTCGCCGCTCCGGAGCGCGTCGCAGATGGCGGTCCGCAGGAGGGCGACGCGGTCGTCGACGGCGTCGTCGTCGCCTCCCTCGAGTCCGTGGACGTGGGCGAACTCGTACCGGCGGGGGCAGTGCAGCGCGGTGCGGAGCCCGTCGACCGAGAGCGAGGCGGCGCTCGAGTCGACGTCACTCATCGCGGACCACCTCGCCCGCGGCGAACTCGAACTGCGAGCGGACCGCCTCGGCGAGGTCGTCGTCGATGTCGCCCTCCTCGAGCACGACCGCGATCTCCTCGAATAGGGCCTCTGTCTCGCCGAGATCCGCTTCGCCGCCGGTGCTGGCCTCCCGGAGCACCCGCTCGAGTTCACCCCGCGGCTGGGCCAGCAGCGCCTCGAGCGCGTTCGTCTCGCCGTGGATCGCCGCGTCCGCGGCGGCGTCGATCTCCTCGAAGGCGAGGCCGGGCGTCGACTCGATCAGTTTCAGGTAGCGCGATTCGTCGTAGGTCCGCTGCAGGCTTCCCGAACCCCGCTCGTAGGAACAGCAGTAGAGCGCGCGTTCGGCGGCGCGAGCCCCGAGCGCGAGTCGCCTGCGGGACCGCTGGGCGTGGTACGCCTCGAAGGGGTCGCCGATATCAGCCGCGTCGACCGTTTCGAAGGTCTCCGCGATGTCCGCGTCCGAGGGGGCCGTGACCGCGGGATAGGCCGGCATGTTCCGGAGCCACGCCGTCGGGAACAGTTGGGTGAGGAACTGTTCGCCCGGATAGGTCTCGTCGATCAGATCCAGCAGGAAGACTGCCTTCCGCGAGTCGTATTTGAGGTCGTCGACGGCGCAGACGGTCACGCCGCCGGTCGGTGGCCGCGTCTCGACCGCGTGGACGTACGGCGCGTCGTACTGGATCGTCCGGCGGAGCATCCGGCGCAGGCCCTGCCAGTCCGGCCCCACCAGGTCCGTCTCCTCGACGAACCGGGCGATCTCGAGGACGCGCCGGACGCCCTCGTACTGCTCGCGGGCATCGATCCAGTCTTCCTCGCGGGCGATCCGCCCCTTCAGGTCAGTCTCCCGGATCCAGCGCTCGAGCGAGCGGCGCACGCTCGCCCCGGCGGTCGTCGACAGCAGCTCCGGCGAGAACCCGGGGACGCGGGCGCGGAGTCGATCCAGCGAGACGTCTCGCGGGTCGCTCGAGTCCCGCCGGCGGTCGGGTGACTCGGCTCGAGCGAATCGGTCGCCATCGCCGTCTCGTTCGCGTTCACACTGGAGCGTGACGACCGCGTAGAGTTCGTTCACCGCGGGGTCGTCCACCAGCGAGGGGGTGCCGATCGTCGCTGTCGGTACGCCGGCGTCTCGGAGCCGTCGTCTCGTCTCCGGCACGCGCTCGATCCGCGGGACGGCGACGGCGAACTCGTCGTGTGACCAGCCGTGCCGGTCGCGCAGCGATTCGATTTCGGTCGCGACCGCCCGCACCTCTTCGCGGGCCGTCTCGGTCCGAACGCGTCGTGCGACGCCGGCCGGGTCGGCGTCTTCGGGTTCGGCTCTGGCCGCCGCGTCGGGTGGGCTTCGATCCGGCGGTTCGCCGGTCGCGAGGAATCGCGTGATAGCGCGATGCGGGGGAGAGGGTGAGCCCTCAGTCCCGTCTCCGTCGGCGGTCGCGGGCTCGAGCGACTCGACCTCGAGGCCGGCCTCGGCCGCGATGGTCGCGACGCGGCCCGGTTCGACCCGCGTGCGCTCGACGCTGGCGTGGCGCTCGCCGAGACAGACGAGGTCGGCGTCGCGGGTAAGCGCCGCGAGGTACCGGCGGTCGAGCCGGCGGTACTCCTCGAATTCGACGGCGAGGACGGCGTCGAACGAGTCGGTGACTCGAGTACGCAGGCCGTCGGCGTCCGCCTCGAGCAGGTTGACCGCCTGCGGGATCACGTCGGCCCGCTCGACGTAGTCCCGGTCGTCGAGTTCCGCGTGGAACCGGTCATTCATCGCGTACAGGAAGGCGAGACAGTCGTGGGGGTCGTCGCTCTCGAGGTCGTCGAGCCGGAGCCGCTGGCGGGTCGCTGCCAGCAGCAGTTGTCCCACGTCGCGCGAGAAACTCTCGTGGGCGGCCGCGCGCTCGAGGTAGTCGGGCACCGCGCGACTCGCGCCGTCGATTACCAGCGAGATGAGTTCGATACGTTCCTCGTACTCGAGGCGGGAGAGTGTCGGATCGTACTCCTCGATGGTCTTCGAGGCGTGTTCCGGTAGCGATTCGACCCGGGGCGAGCGAGGATCACCGGCAGCCTGTTCGCGGTCGATCGCGGCCAGCGCATCGGTCAGTGACTCGAGGCCCGTCGGATGCCGTTTCAGGACCAGAACGTTTCGCGGCCCGTGTTCCGCCGCGAGGGCGGCGTATTCGGCGGCGACGGTCGCGAACACGTCGCTACCGGGTGCGGGGCCCGGGAGGAGCTTGCAGGTTCCGTCGAGCGTGGGCGGCGGGGACGCCATCGGTTGTACGTCACCGTGTATGGCCGAATCCATACTTAAATGTGGGCACGACCTGCTCGCCGGCTGTCATTCCGGTACTCGATCGACCGCCGATCGCCGCCCGTGGGACCCGTCCCGCGCTCGTCCGGAGCGACTCCAGTCCGACAATCCTTATATTGTATACCGAATACGGTACAGTATGGAGGATATTTTCGTCGCTCGAGTCATGTCCTCGTCGCTGCACACGGTGACGCCGGACACGCTCGTCGAGGACGCCGCACAGGAAATGCTCGCCAACGAGATCGGGTCGGTCGTCGTCGTCGACGACGACAACCGGCTCGAGGGGATCCTGACGACGACGGACTTCGTCAAGATCGTCGCCGAACAGAAGCCGAAAGACCAGACGCCGGTCTCGAAGTACATGAGTGCCGATGTCGTGACGGTCACGGCCCAGGACAGTATCCGCGACGCCGCGGACACGATGGTCGAACGGGGCTTCCACCACATCCCCGTCATCGACGAGGACGAGGGCGTCATCGGGATGGTCACCACGTCGGATCTGGCGGGCTACCTTTCTCGCGTCCAGTCGCCGAGCCCCGAGTAATCGAGTTTCGCTCGGATGCGGGCTCTCGAGGCCGTGTCCAGTGACATGCGGAGCGGCCACGTCGTTCGAGTAGCCCGAGGCCCGCGGAACGAAGGAGTTGAACGCGGCCGCTGACACCTTACTCGACGGCGAATAGTTCCTCGTCCAACCGGCGGCCGCCGGTCCAGCACTCGCCGGCGAATCCACGCCGAACGACGACCTTCAGTCCGCTCATCGCTCGGCCGGTTCGCTGGGCGCACGGTTAGGCGTTCTCACTCCCGCTCGCACCGCGGTCAGTCGTCGTCCATCGGCGCGCTCACGGGCTCGACGCGCTCGCCGCGCGGGCCCTCGAGATCGATCTTGGGGAGCAGGTCCCGCAGGTAACGGCCGGTGTGTGAGTCCTCGAGTCGCGCGACGTCCTCCGGCGTCCCTGTGGCGACGATTTCGCCGCCGTTCTCGCCGCCCTCGGGGCCGAGGTCGATGACGTGGTCGGCGTTCTTGACGAGGTCGAGTTCGTGCTCGATGACGGCGATGGTGTTGCCGTTGTCGGTCAGCCGGTGGAGCACGTCGATGAGTTTGCGCTCGTCCTCGCTGTGGAGCCCCGTGGTGGGCTCGTCGAGCAGGTACAGCGTCTCGCCCGAGTCCTTCTTGCCCAGTTCCTCGGCGAGCTTGATTCGCTGGGCCTCGCCGCCCGACAGCGTGGTCGAGGGCTGGCCGAGTTTCATGTAATCGAGTCCGACGTCTTTGAGCAGCTCGAGCCGGCGGCGGATCTGGCTCGAGGACTCGAAGAAGTCGTAGGCCTCCTCGACTGACATCTCGAGGACGTCGGCGATGGTCTTGTCCTTGTAGGTGACATCGAGCGTGGCGTCGTTGTAGCGATCGCCGCCACACTCCTCACAGGGGACGTACACGTCCGAGAGGAAGTTCATCTCGATTTTCACCGTGCCCTGGCCGCCACACTCCTCGCAGCGGCCCTCTTTGACGTTAAAGGAGAACCGCCCCTTCTCGTAGCCGCGCTGTTTCGCGAGCTTCGTCGAGGCGAACAGCTCCCGGATGTAGTCGAAGACGCTGGTGTAGGTCGCGGGGTTCGACCGCGGCGTGCGGCCGATCGGCGACTGGTCGATCAGGCGGACCGTCTCGATCTGGTCTAAGCCCTCGATGGCGTCGTGATCGCCGGGGATGACGCTCGTGTTGTCGTTCATCTCGCGAGCGAGGCCCTTGTAGAACACCTCGTGCATCAGCGTGGACTTCCCGGAGCCGGAGACGCCCGTAATAGCGGTGAAGCAGCCGAGCGGGATGTCCACGTCGAGATCCTTGAGGTTGTGCTGGCGCGCCCCGCGGATCGTTATCGCGCCGTCGGGGTCGCGTCGCTCGTCGGGCACCGGAATCTGGCGCTGGCCCGAGAGGTAGTCGCCGGTGACGGACCCCTCGGTGGCTTTGACCTCCTCGACGGAGCCGTTGGCGACGACTTCGCCGCCGCGCTTGCCGGGGCCGGGCCCCATGTCGATGACGTTGTCCGCGCGGCGCATGGTCTCCTCGTCGTGTTCGACCACGAGGAGGGTGTTGCCCAGATCGCGCAGTTCCTCGAGCGTGTCGAGCAGCCGGTCGTTGTCCCGCTGGTGGAGCCCGATCGAGGGCTCGTCGAGCACGTAGAGAACCCCGACGAGGCCGGACCCGATTTGGGTCGCGAGGCGGATGCGCTGGCTCTCGCCGCCGGAAAGCGTCGAGGCCTCGCGGTCGAGCGTGATGTAGTCGAGGCCGACCTCGCACATGAACCCGAGTCGCGCCCGGATCTCCTTGAGGATCTCCTCGGCGATGACCTTCTCGCGCTCGGTGAGGTCGGCTTCCATCGACTCGAAGTGCTCGCGGGCGTCGCCGATGCTCATCGCGTTGATCTCGGTGATCGAACTGTCGTCGACGAGCACGGCGCGGCTCGCGGGCTTGAGCCGGGTGCCGTCACAGGCCGGGCACTCCGTGACCGACATGTAGTCCTCGATGTGTTCTCGGGTCGAATCGGAGTCGGTCTCGAGGTACCGGCGCTCTAAGTTCGGAATGACGCCCTCGAAGTGTTTTTTCTTTCGACGGGTGCCGTTCTTGGTGCTGCGCTTGAACACCACTTCGCCGTCCGTGCCGTAGAGGAACGCCTGCTGAATGTCCTCGTCTAGCTCCTCGAACGGCGTCGAGAGCGGCACGTCGAAGTGTTCCGCGACGGCATCGAGCCGGGTCTGGTAGTACGACCGGTTGTAGCTCCAGGGCTCGAAGACGTGTTTGAGCGGCTTGGACTCGTCCTGCAGGACGAGGTCCTCGTCGACTTCCTTAGTTTCGCCCAGTCCCTCGCACTCGGGACAGGCACCGTGGGGCGAGTTAAAGGAAAAGGAGCGGGTCTCGATCTCGGGCACGTCGATCCCGCAGTGGGTACACGCGAGGTCCTTCGAGAACTCGACGACGAATCGGTCATCGGCTTCGGTCTCGTCGCCGAGCGCGCCCGTTCTGCGGGCCTCGTCGCCGAGGTCCGCGGCGACCTCCTCGGAGGCGTCCGGGAGGATGACCTTCATGACGCCCTCGGCCTCGTCGAGCGCCGTCTCGACGCTGTCGATGATCCGCGGGCGAGCCTCGGCCGAGACCTTCACGCGGTCGACGATCACGTCGACGGTGTGATCGAAGTTCTCGTCGAGATCGGGGTCGTCCATCGTGAGGTCGTACTCCTCGCCGTCGATCTCAACGCGGGCGTACCCCTCGGAGACGAGTTCCTCGAAGAGGTCCTCGAAGGCACCCTTCTGGTCGCGGACGACCGGTGCCGCGAGTTTGGCCTTGGTTCCCTCGGGCAACTCGAGGATGCGCTCGACCATGTTCTGGGCCGACTGCTCGCCGACCTCGCGACCGCACTCGGGACAGTGTGGCGTGCCGACGCGGGCGTAGAGCAGCCGCAGGTAGTCGTGCAGTTCCGTGACCGTCCCGACCGTCGATCGGGGGTTGTTCGCGGCGTTTTTCTGGTCGATCGAGATCGCCGGCGAGAGACCCTCGACGGTCTCGACCTGCGGTTTGTCCATCTGGCCGAGGAAGTTCCGGGCGTACGCCGAGAGGCTCTCGATGTACCGGCGCTGGCCTTCCGCGTAGACCGTCTCGAACGCGAGCGATGATTTCCCCGACCCCGAGAGGCCGGTGACGACGGTAAACGCCTCGCGGGGGATCGTCACGTCGATGTCCTTGAGGTTGTGCTCTTCCGCACCGCGCACTTCGATGAAGTCCTTGCTCATCGTTCGGTCGCGCGGAGAGACAGTCCATTCTGTCGACGCAGTTCCAGATTCATTGTATCTGTGTCAGTGGCTGCAAGGACTTAACGAGTCTGAAAGGCCACTGTCGTGGTGTTTGTCAGCAAAGATCACTCGAGGCCGAGAGTGCGGTTCGGTGGCCGTCACACGCACGCGACTGGAGTATAGCGACCGTCTTCACGCTCGATCTCGGTCCGCCAGCCGCGGGTCGGCGGCCGGACCAAAGTAACTTCGGCCGGCAGCCCAAAGGACGCGTATGAGCGACGACGCCGCGGACGACCTCGCGGTCGACGAATTCGTCGAGTACTGCCGCACGCAGGCCGGGCTCCTCTCGGGCAGCGTCACGACGATGGGCGAGGAAGCCGACGAGCTGCTCGACGAGATCNCGAGATCCGGTCACGCCTCGAGGCCCTACCCGACGAGGTGGAGGCGACCGAGTCCCCGTCGACCGCGGACGTGCCGGACGCGAGCGAGGTCGACGTCGCGGCGATCGAGGAGCTACAGCAGGAACTCGAGGAGAAACAGCTGCTCGTCGAGGCGAAACAGGCCCGCATGCAGGCGTTTCAGGATCTCGCCGCTAGCTACACCGAACTCGCAGAAGAGTTGTCGTCAACTATCGATGACGAACAGGAGGCGCTGACCCGGATCATCGAGTTCGAGGCCGACGCCGACGCGCCGGCGTACTTCGACGAGCGGGAGACGATGGTCGAGGCCGCGGCCGCGTCCGCGGACGCCGAGTCGGAACCGGAACCCGAATCGGAATCGCAGTCCGAGTAATCGGTCCCGCGTCAGTACTCGTCCTCGAGCGCCTCGAGCACCGCATCTACGTCCTCCTCGCTGTTGAACGCGTGGACCGACGTGCGGATCGCGTCCGGCGTCGGTAACGGTCGGACGACGATCCCCCGATCGGCGAGGCGATCGACTGTCGTCTCCGGCTCGTCGACATCGATGGTCACCAGTCCGGACTCGTACTCGCGGGGACTCAACAGGCGCTCGTCCGGAACGCCCGCTTTGAGACGGTCGGTAAGCATCTCAATCCGCTGCTGGATCGTCTCGATCCCGACCGCCTCGAGCACCCCGATCGCTTCCGTCAGCCCGGCGTAGGGCGCAGGGCTCTCAGTGCCGACCTCAAGCCGCCGCGCGCCCGCCGCGTATTGGTAGTCCCCGGCGTTCTCGTCCGCGACGCTTCGGTAGCCGATCGCGGCGGGGACGAGGTCCGTTTCGACGCCGTCGCGGACGAAGAGGAAGCCGGCACCGAAGGGACCGAGCAGCCACTTGTGGCCCGCCGCGACGACGAAGTCGGCACCCCACTCTCGCACGTCGACGGGCACCTGCCCGGGCGACTGGACGGCGTCGACCAGCACCAATGCCCCGGCGTCGTGGGTGATGTCGACGATCTCCGAGATCGGCAGTCGCGTCCCGTGGGTCCACGTGAGCGAACTGATACAGAACAGCGTCGCCTCTTCGGCCGCCGCTGTCACGTCCTCGAGGTCGAGCCGGCCGCCCTCTGTTTCGAGCACCCGCACCTCGACGCCGTACTCGCGCTTGAGACGCTGCCACGGCAGGATGCCCGCGGAGTGCTCGAGGTCGGTGCGGACGACGACGTCGTCCTCGTCCCAGTCGAACGCGCTCGCGATCCGGTTGATCCCGTCGGTCGTGCTCTGGGTGAGCGCGATCTCGCTCTCCGCGGCTCCGAGCAGGTCGGCGACGGCCGCTCGCGCCTCGTCGTAGGCGTCGAACGCTGCGGGGTACATCCCCTCGGCCGCGGGGGCCTCGTACTCGTGGTACTCGAGGGCCGATTCGGCCGCGTCGACGACGCGGCGCGGGCTCGGCCCCCCGGCACCCCAGTTGCAGTAGACGGTCGACTCGAGGGCCGGCATCGACTCGCGTAGCTCGATCGGATCCATCGGACGGTCGTTCGCGTCGACCGGTGTTCGTTCTGACGGTTACTCCGCTGTCGGTCGGTCGTCTTCATCTCGAGAACCAGAGAGTTCGACAGTATCCGAGCCGCTTACCTCTCCGACAAAGCCCGTATTGGCCGCTATCGCGAGCGAATTGCGCCGCTATTTGGAAACAGTATTTAAACACCCTCGATATAGCGGGAACAGTCAACTCGCTTACTATCTCTCGAGAATCGTCGATACACCTGAATGTATGTCCTCCCTACGACCAAGTGAGGAGGAAGACCGATGACCAATACTCGACTCAACCGACGGCAGATGGTGCAAGCGCTTGGGGCGACCGGCGTCGCTGCGGTGGCCGGTTGTCTCGGCGGCGAGGCGGAGGGGAACGGCGCGGAAGGCGATCAGTCGGCGAGCGAGGAGGGGCTGCCGGCGGCGAAAGACGTCGATGTCGACCGGATCGCGCGGGATCCGACGGACATTCCGGACNGGGCTGCCGGCGGCGAAAGACGTCGATGTCGACCGGATCGCGCGGGATCCGACGGACATTCCGGACCCGGTCGATTGGAACGAGCCCCGGGAACACGACATCACGATCCAAACGGAACGAGTCACGGCGGAGATCGAACCGGGAGTCACGTTCGAGTACATGACTTTCGAGGGGCAGGTGCCGGGGCCGATGGTCCGGGTCCGCCGGGGCGACCGGGTGAACCTGACCTTCGACGTGCCCGAGGACCTGAACACGGCCGCGCACAACATGGACTTCCACGCGGTCTACGGCCCCGGTGGCGGGGCCGACGCGACGACGATCACGCCCGGCGACGACCCGACCCAGATCAGCTTNAACATGGACTTCCACGCGGTCTACGGCCCCGGTGGCGGGGCCGACGCGACGACGATCACGCCCGGCGACGACCCGACCCAGATCAGCTTCACCGCCGACTACGCGGGCGTGTTCATCTACCACTGTGCGATCCCGAACATGGATCAGCACATCAGCAGCGGGATGTTCGGCTCGATCCTCGTCGAACCCGAGGACGGTCTCCCCGAGGTCGACACCGAGTACTACCTCGGCCAGCACGAGATCTACACGGACGGCGACCTCGGCGAGGAGGGCCACCACAAGTTCGACTTCGACGCNCGATCCCGAACATGGATCAGCACATCAGCAGCGGGATGTTCGGCTCGATCCTCGTCGAACCCGAGGACGGCCTCCCCGAGGTCGACACCGAGTACTACCTCGGCCAGCACGAGATCTACACGGACGGCGACCTCGGCGAGGAGGGCCACCACAAGTTCGACTTCGACGCGATGCTCAAGGAAGAGCCCACCTACGTGGTCTTCAACGGCCAGGCCTACGGTTTCGCCCCCGATGGCGGCCAGCCCATGCAGGCGAACACTGGCGAAACCGCCCGGGTGTACTTCGCCAACGGCGGCCCGAACCTGCTGAGCTCGTGGCACCCCATCGGCAACGTCTGGAGTCGCTTCTACCGCGACGGCGACCTCCTGACCGACCCCGACCTGAACATCGAAACCGCGCCCGTCGCACCCGGCACCACCGCCGCGGCCGAGATGGAGTTCCCCGTCCCCGGCCCGGTCAAAATCGTCGACCACGCACTGACCCGCGCCGCCCGCCGCGGCGCACTCGGCGTCGTCAGCGTCGACGGCGAACCCACTCGAGACGTCTACGACGAAGATCCGTGAGCNCGCCGCCCGCCGCGGCGCACTCGGCGTCGTCAGCGTCGACGGCGAACCCACTCGAGACGTCTACGACGAAGATCCGTGAGCGGGCACCGCCCGCACACAGCCGCTCCTTTTCAGTCCGTCTTGGTCCTGCCTCGAGCGAGCGAGTGAGAGAGATCAGTCCGTACCGCCAAGTTCGTTCGGGGAGCTAATCGCGTCTCCGCAGCCCGTCCGTTGGGGGTCGATGGCGAAGACCGGCTTCCCGATCGCCGGAAACAGGGATGTATACTTATAGCAGTTCGACCGCCATTGTCACCCGATGGTGTTCGCCCCGATTTCGGCGATTACGTTCGATGCCGGCGATCCGGCCGCGACGGTTGCGATCGGACGGCTGTTCGCGTATCTCGCGATGGGTGTCGCAGCGACGGTGTTGCTCTACTACGCGACGATCTACGTCCGAGAGGTCCTCGCCGTCGACGCCGGTACCGAGCAGTGGTTCCTCCTGCTCGGCATCGGTGCGGCGATCGTCTACGCCGTCGCCGGCGTCGGCTCGCTGTTGCTCGAGCCCGCGTGGATCGGCCGCTTTGTCGACGGTGCGATCCTCTTTTTCATCCTCTTTCTCGCGCTGGCGATCCGCGCGATGTACCACGACCAGCCGGGTGCGGACGATCGCTCTCGGCTGTTGCCCGCGTGGGCGGACTACGTCGTCGTCGTCGGATTTATCGCCGCGTGGTGGGGCACGTTCTTGGTTCAGACCTCCTCGAGCCGGCTGGTCGTCGCGGTCGGCTGGGTCGTCACGTCGGCCTGGGCGGTGCTCTATGCCGTCCGCGCCGTTCGCGTCCACGAAGGGACGACGTTCGCCGCGCTGACCCGCCACCTGCTGCCGGCGATCGTCTGCGTTACCGCGGTCGTCTTCGTCGACCTGATCACGAACCATCTGAACGGCTACGGCGCGCTCGCCGACGCCGCGTGGCTTGTCGGGACGACGCTCGTCGCCGCGTTCCTGTTCGACACCGCCGTGGCGATCCGCCAGCAGGGCGGCGAACTCGAGCGGCTCTACGACTGGACGACGTGGCGCGAGCAATCGTTCGACGACCAGTCGTTCGACTGAGCGATCGACCGGCTCGAGCCGGGCTCAGAGTTCGCCCCGCAGGACGACCTCGTTGTCGACCCGCTGGAGCATGTCTTCGGTGACGACGTAGTCTTCGTCGTCTTCGCCCTCCCAGCCGACGGAGGCAAGCACCTGTTCTGCGACGCTCGGATCGGGGTCGACGTAGGCCCGCTGACCCTCGACTTTCGCGACGATTCCGAGTTCCTTGCCGTCGACATCGACGACGGTTTTCCCGACCGCGTCGTCGGTCAATGGGGCTGTCATAGACGGTCGCTACGACGACCAGCGGGGTAAACGAACGGCCGTCCCGTGCCGGTTCAGGACTCCGTGGGACCGCGTTAGCTGGAACGAGGAGCGTGCGTACCCGGTTGTCCCCGTGGCTATTTGACGATGGCACTCGATGCTAGCGGTGGCGTCCGACCGCGCGGACCCCCATTTGCCGCGACCGTTTCCACACCATGACACAGACACTCGAGATCAGCGACGACCTGATGGATCGACTCGACAGCCACTGCGAGGAGGGCGAGACGCCCGAGGAGCTCATCGAGGAACTGGTGACGATGTACGAGACGGAAGGGGCGTTCCTGCAGGAAGGCTACTCGGAGTAGCGGATGGGTCTCGCAGTCTGCCCCCTCGTTCTTTCGAGACTGCCGACGGGATGATCGACGCCGATCAGGCAGGTGTGAGTGATGATGACACTCAAGTAGGTAGTCCCCGTAGGGTGGCGTATGCACCTGCTGGTCGCGCTCGACGACTCGGAGCCGGGGTGGGCGGCCCTCGAGTTTGCGTGTGATGAACACGCCGATGACGAGGTCACGGCGGTCCACGCCGTCGACCCGACCGATAGCGGCTACGGCGAGGTCGCACACCTCGGGCCCGATGTCCTGATGGAGCGCCAGCAGGAGGCCGGCCAGGAACTGCTCGCGACGGCCGAGGACCGCGCGGCCGACGACGGCTGTCCGATCGAGACGGAGTTGGTGATCGGCCAACCAGCCGACGCGATCGTCGACTACGCCGCGGCCAACGCCGTCGACCGGATCGTCGTCGGGAGCCACGGCCGGACCGGGTTCTCGAGGGTGTTGCTCGGCAGCGTCGCCGAGCAAATCGCCCGGCAGGCACCCGTTCCGGTGACGATCGTCCGGTAGCAGTTTCGACTGCTGTTGCGAACAGGGGTCGTTCGGCTCCGTACCCGTCTCGAGCGGCCCGGAACTGCCCGGAATCGCGTGCTCGTCGGTGCCGGACCGACACGCGAGCGAGTCGGCGGCGTCGAAACGATCACAACAGGACAGACTAATTAAGGCCCACCACAGTCTCGATTACATGAACGACCGCTACGACGTAGTCATCGCCGGTGCCGGTCCCGCCGGCGCACAGTGTGCCCGCGATCTCGCCGCCAGAGGGTACGACGTCGTCGTCCTCGAGACCGAGGCCGAGGACGGGTTCCCCCGCCAGAGTAACAAGTCCACCGCGGGGACGTTCCACTCCATGATGGCCGCCTTCGGCATCCCGGACGACGTCGTGATGCAGTACACCGACAGCGTCGTCCTCGAGTCGCCGACCGAACACTTCGTCCGCGACCAGACCGGCGCGGTCCTGGAGTTCGCCGACTTCAAGCGCTACCTCGTCCGCGACAGCCGCGAGAAGGGTGCCGAGTACCGCTTTGACGCCCGCGTCACCGCGCCGATCATGGAGAACGGCGAGATCGCCGGCGTCACCTACAACGGCGACGAGGAGGTCTACGGCGACATCGTCATCGACGCGACGGGACCGAACGCGCCCCTCGCGAAGGAACTCGGCGTCGTCGACCTCGAACGCGAGAACCAGGCCATCGGCATCGAGTACGAGTTCGAGGGGATCGATATCGATCGGCCCGGCTTCGCGGACCTGCGCGACGCCATGATGTTGCGACTCGACCACGAGATCGCGCCCGGCGGCTACTCCTGGATCTTCCACACGGGCGAAGACACCGCCAAGGTCGGCCTCTGTTACATTCAGAACGGCAGCCACAGCCAATACAGCCGGGACGATTTCACTATCGACGACTACATGTCCCACTGGCTCGACACCGATCCGCGGTTCCAGGACGCAACGCGGATCGAGGGCAAACAACACCGCGGCTCGGCCCATATTCAGGAACCGACACAACTCCACACCGATCGGTTCATGGCGATCGGCGACACCGTTCCGAGCCTCGACCCGCTCTGGGGCGAGGGGATCAACAAGTGCATGCAGTCGGGTCGCGCGGCCGCCGCCACCGCCGATAGCGTCCTCAAACACGACGGCGTCGAGCCGACCGCCGAGAACCTCGAGGTCTACGACACCCTCTGGCACCGCGACGTCGCGCCCAACGCCAAGAACAGACTGCTGATGACCCAACTCCTCTACCTCGCGCCGAACGACCGCTACGACAGGCTCATGCGGGACCTCCAGCGACTCGACGACGACACGCTGGCCAAGGCGAACAATGGCGACCCCCTCGCCATCGCACGCCTGCTCGAACTCGAGGACGCGCCGCTGCTCGTCGACCTCGCGAAACAGCGACTGGACCTCGGCTCTCTGCTGTAAGCCGTCGCAGCGAACTCGGTTGCCGGCCGTTTCTCGTCGGGACGATTGTAACCGAAAACGTAGCGATAGCGTCGGAGAGCCGCCGGCGGCCGGTCAGGCGAGAAACTGTGACTCGAAGGACTGCACGCTCTCGTCCGTGCCCGCGAGAACGACCGCGTCGTCGTCCTCGAGGACGAACGAGGCGGGATCGAACTCGACGATCGTCTCGCCGTCCCGGACGACGGCGAGGACGGTACAGCCCGTCCGCGAGCGGACATCAGCGTCGGTGACGGTCCGTCCCGCCAGCCGGCCTGCGGGGAGTTTCACGACGTCGATCTGCCTGTCGACGGCGAGCACGTCCTCGTCCTCGAAGACGGTCGAGGCGAGCATCCGCCCGCTGACGGTCGCTAGCGACTGCACGTAGTCGGCACCGGCCCGGTACAGTTTCTGCTCGCTTTCCGCGTCGTTCGCCCGCACGACGATGTCGACCGACGGGTTCAGATCCCGCGCGACGAGCGTCGCGAAGATCGCCGTCGTGTCGTCGTCGAGGGTGACGATCACCGCGGACGCGTCGTCAATACCGGCCTCGCGGATCGCCGCCGGATCGCGGGCATCGCCGATCACGTCGACATCCTCCTTGTCGGCGCTGTCGAGAACGGTCACGCGAGAGTTCGTCTCGGCGAGGGCTGCCCCCGCCGCCGCCCCCGCTTCGCCGTAGCCGGCGATCACGACGTGTTGGGCCGAGAAGGGCTGGATCGTCGACGCCGCCTCGGATCGCAGGGCGTCGATTCGGTCCGCTTCGCCCGCGACGAGGAGCCGTGTGCCCGTATCGAGTTCGCGGTCCGGCGGAATCGGGCTCTCGAACTCGCCGTCGAGCCACGCGCCGATGCCGTCGACGCCGAACCGCTCGGGGAGCCGGATCTCCTCGGCGGTCCGCTGACAGAGATTGCTTCCCTCCGCGATCGAGAGTTCGACCAGTTCCAGCCCGTTTCCGATTTCGACGCCCTCGTCGACCGCAGTCGTCACGGCCGTCGGCACCCGGTGGGCGAGGCTCTCGCCGAGCAACTGGCGCGGCGAGAGCACCTCGTCCGCGCCCGCGATCCGGTGGTACTCGCCCAGCCGCTGGTCCTCGACCAGCGTCACGATCCGCACGTCGGGGTTCGCCTCGCGCGCCGAGAGGACGATGCTCGCGTTCGTGTCGTCGGCCGAATCGGCCACGACCGCCGTTGCCCGCTCGATGCCGGCGTTCTCGAGGACGTCGGTCGACTCCGGGTCGCCGTGGACGACCCGCCGATCCGTTTCGTGCAGTTCGGTCGCCGTCCCCTCGTCGGGCTCGATGACGACGTACTCCTGCCCGCGGGACTCGAGTTCGTCGATGAACGCCTCGACGCGGGAGGTGTACGCGCAGATGATCACGTGGTCCTCGAGATCGGGGACGGCCGCTGGCGGCGTCGTCGCGAGCGCATCCCGCAGCCACGGGACGGCGAAGATGTCGACCCCGGTCAGGATCAGCCCGATCCCGGTGAGCTGCAGTCCGATCATTAGCAGGTTCATCTGGGGCGTCGCCCACCCCGCGTCCTCGCCGTAGCCGGTCGTCGTGTACGTCTGGAAGACGATCTCGAGCGACCGGTAGAGCGGCTGGGGATCGTTCTCCCACGTCGCCATCCCGTAGTTGTACAGTAGCGTGGAGACGACGGTCGTCGCGGCCACGAGCGCGAGGTAGTAGCCGGCGCGGCGGGACCTCCACAGAGCCATACGCGTCCCATTCGACGGACGGCTGTTGACGGTACCGGTTGATGCGGTCGACGTACCGTTCGACCACGACCCCCCATACGAGGGATGAATCGCCATCGAAACGGCCAGAGAGGCCGCCTCCGCCGCCGATTTATGCCTCCGGTCCCACGTTCGGACGAATGGCGCTTCTCGAGAACCTCGTGTTGGTGTTCGTCGCCGGTCTGATCACGGCGCTTGCGACCGGTCTCGGCGCGCTCCCGTTTTTCTTCTTCGAGGGGCTCAGCGACCGCCGAAACGTCATCCTCTGGGGGCTCTCCTCGGGGATCATGGTCTCGGCGTCGCTGTTCGGCCTCGTCGAGGAAGGGCTGGCCGAGGGGACTCCCCTCGAGATCGGCATCGGGATGGCGGCCGGGGTCGCGCTCGTCGTCCTCGCACACGAGGTGTTGATGGACACCGACATCGATCCCCGGCAGTACGAGGAAGCGGACTTCAAGAAACTCGTCCTCATCCTCGGCGTTCTGACCGTTCACAGCTTCCCCGAGGGGGTCGCCGTCGGCGTCTCCTTCGCCGACCTCGGGCTCGAGGGCGGCACCGAACTCCTCGGCTTTACCGTCCCGGTGCTGGCGATCTTCATGACGGTCGCGATTTCGATTCACAACGTGCCCGAGGGAACGGCGATTTCGATCCCGCTGCGCTCGATGGACGTTGCCAACTGGAAGCTAGTCTGGTGGGCCGTCTTCTCGAGTCTCCCGCAACCGGTCGGGGCCGTCCTCGCGTACGGCTTCGTCCGCTACGCCCGCGAGTTCCTTCCCTACGGCTTCGGGTTCGCCGCCGGCGCGATGATCTACCTCGTGCTCACGGAGTTCCTCCCCGAAGCCCTCGAGATCGGCGAGCGGCTGCCCCGCGGCGGGAAGCCCGAACTCGCGGGCGGCATCGCCGTCGGGGTGCTCGTGATGGTGCCGCTCGCGTTCGTGTGAGCTTCTCGCAGGAAAATTCGATACTGCGTTTCACTCGAGCACCCGCCCGTGCTCGTCGATTTCCCCCGTGACGATCCGCGTCGAGGAGATCCGCTCGCCGTCGGCAGCGTAGACGTACGGTGCGACGATCCCCGACAGCGGCTCGAACCCGCGCTCGCGTCGGCGGTCGTTGATCGCCTCGAGTTCGGGGGCCGTCTCGGGGGAGACCACCAGCGCGTCGATCGACGGCTCGTCGGTCGCGATTCCGTACTCGGATTCGAGCGTGCGCAGGTCGATGTCCCGATCCCACTCGTCGAGGGCGGCGAGTTCCGCAGTCACGGCTCGGGTGCGCTCCTCGAGCGACGGAATCGGTCGGGATTCGTGGCGGGTCTCGACCGCTAGTTCGTCGCCCGTGATCGCGACGACGACGCCGTCGTCGCCGAAGCGGAGCGCGTGCTCGAAGAGGGTTCGATGGCCGTCGTGGAGCGGCCCGAACGTGCCGGCGACTGCGACTCGCATGGGCGAACCGAGTACGAGAGCCCCCATAACTGTGGTGCGACTCGGCCGGCGGCGAGCCGACTGCCGACACAGTCGTTGGTCGCGGCAGACTGGCACTCCCGGACCGAACGCGCCGCCTTAGAGCCGTTCGACAGGCGTTCCGTCCGTCACCGCGCCGCCTTCGAGAATCCGCGCCCGAAGTCCGCCGCGGTGAACCAGCGCCTCGCGGACGCCCTGCTTCTTGAGGTGGGACTCGAGGTACGAGCAGGGCTCGCAGAGTTCCGTGCCCTCGCAGACGACCGCCCCGATCCGAAACTGTTCGCCGACCAGTCGGTTCAGCGCGACGCCCTCGGTCGTGAGATTTCGCCGATGAACCCCCGGCTCGAGCGAGATATCGTAGTCGCGCTCGACGGCCTCGAGCGCTTCCGATTCGATCAGGGTCAGATCGCATCCCTCGCGGTCGGCGAACGTGCCCTCGCTGGCGAAGTAGCGGTCCCCCTCGAGACCCCGCCCAGCGACCGCCTCGACGCGGTCGACTCGTTCCATCGGTGCGCCCTGTGTCGGCGCGACGTGAATCGCTCGAACCGTTCCCGGCATGGCTCGAGCGACGACGGGGACCGAGGTATATCGGTCGGTCCGAGACGATCAAACGTCCTCGGGCAACCAGCCGCCGTCGACCTCGATGTTTTCGCCGCTGACGTACTCGCTGTCCGGATCGAGGAAGAAGTACAGCGGCGCGATCAGGTCGTCGAAACTCGCGGGCCGGTCCCGCGGGAGGTCGTCGGGGAACTCGTCGGAGTTCTCGACGACGTACGGCGAGATGGCGTTGACCGTCACCTCGTCGTCTTGCGTGTCGGCCGCGAGCATGCGCGTAAACATCAGGACCCCCTTCTTGGCGACGAAATAGGGGAAGTTCTTCGGGCTGACGAGGCCCTGCTCGCTCGAGGCGTAGCCGACGTTGACGATTCGGCCGTAGCCGTTTTCGCGCATCGCCGGCAGTGCCCGCTTCGAACAGAGGTAGGTCCCGTTGAGGTTCGTCTCGAGGACCCGGTTCCACGTCCCGAACTCGAGGTCGGCCCAGTGGGCGGGCGCGAAGTCACCGACGTTGTTCACCAGCACGTCGACGCTCCCGAGCTCGGCCTCGACGCCCGCGAAGAGGCCGTCGACGCTCTCGGGATCGGTCACGTCCCCTTGGATCGTCATCGCGTCGGCCGCGCCGCGGTCGCGGGCCTCCGCGGCTACCTCGCGGGCGGCGTCGGCGCTCGTGTGGTAGTGAACCGCCGTTTGCGCGCCGCAGTCGGCCGTCGAAAGCAGGAGTTCGCGGCCGACGCCGGTCGCTGCGCCCGTGACGAGTACCGTCTGCCCGTCGAGATCCGGTCCGTCCATGTCTCGGTCCTCGGCGACGGCGTGGAAAAATCGCCCGGAACCCACGCGTGCGTGTCCAGTTTCGAGGCGTCCGGATCGCACCCCCCGGATTTACGGCGGTGCGCGGGGAAATCGTCTGCTATGCTAGATACAGTATTGCTTGCAGTCGGTCCCGGCGACGCCGACCGCAGCGACCAACTTGCCGAAGCGGTCCTCGAAGTAGCGAAGCCCGCCGACGCAACCGTCGTCCTCGCACACGTGTTCACGAGCAACGAGTACGACGAGGTACTCGATCGCCTCGACTTCGATACCGACCTCGACACGGTCGATCCCAACGCCGTCGCGGCCCGGCACTCGACGATCCACGACATGGAGTCGATCCTCGAGGAACACGGCGTCGACTACGAGGTCCGGGGAGCCGTCGGGGAACACGGGCCGACGATCGTCGATCTGGCGGACAGTACCGCAGCCAATCGCGTCATCGTCGGCGGCCGCCGGCGCTCGCCGACCGGGAAGGCCGTCTTCGGCTCGACGGCACAGGAGGTTATGCTGTCGGCTCCCTGCCCGGTCACGTTCGTTCGCCACGACGAGTAGCCGACCGGTCGTCGAACCGCGGCGACGACGGCCCGATAGTGGGCCGCCGTTTCGGGTAGTGGTCACGCCGTCGACATGACGACCATGCTGTAATACCGCCCCGAAGAGAATACTTAAGCGGGTGGCCAGACCATTGTCAGCGTATGGCAATCGATACGGTGCTTCTCGCGGTCGGTCCCATGGACACAGTGCGCGCGCCGGAACTCGCCGAAACGGTCCTCGAGATCGCGGCCCCCCTCGATGCGACCGTCGTGATCGGGCACGCGTTCACGGCAGACGAGTACGAAGACGTCCACGACGATCTCGGCTTCGACGCCCGCGTCGACGATGTCGACCCCGACGCGGTCGCCGCTGAGCGCGCGCCGGTGCCGGAACTCGCCGAACGGTTCGAGGAGGCCGGCGTCGACTACGAGATCAAGGGCGCGCTCGGGGAGGTCAGTACGAAAGTCGTCGATATGGCGATCGATGTCGGCGCGGACCGAATGGTCGTCGGCGGACGGCGGCGCTCGCCGGCCGAAAAGGCGGTTCTCGGCTCCGTCTCACAGGAAATCATCCTGCAGGCCCCCTGTCCGGTTACCTACTTCCGAGATCTCGACGTAATGGAATAGCCCCTCTCGCGAACTGTCGTCGATCCCGCTCGCTACCGCCTCGCTATCGACTCCGTAACGTATCGAGATTGCTACTCGTCGCCGAGTATAATCTGGGTAGTTAAGTACGGCGACGGTCGTCGTTAGGACAACATGGTCTACTATGCGGGCGTCGATCTCGGCGCGACCAACGTCCGGGCCATCGTCGCCGAGGCCGACGGGACGACGATCGGCGTGAGTCGCCGATCGACACCACGCGGGCCGACGGGTATCGACGTGACCGAAGGTGTGCTTCGAACGCTTCGCGAGGCGTGTGGCGACGCCGGGGTCGATCCCGAGCGGATCGCCGCCGCCGGGATCGGCTCTATCGGGCCGTTCGATCTCGCGGAGGGCGCGGTGATCGACCCCGCGAACCTCCCGAGCTCGATCGACCGGATCCCGCTGACGGGACCGATCGCGAAACTGATCGACAGCGAGGACGTCTACCTCCACAACGACACCGCTGCGGGCGTCATCGGCGAGCGCTTTCACGCCGCCAGTAACCCGGACGACATGGCCTACATCACTATTTCCTCGGGGATCGGTGCCGGCGTCTGCTGTGACGGGTCTGTGATGAGCGGCTGGGACGGCAACGTCGGCGAGGTCGGCCACTACGTCGTCGACCCCCGCGGCCGCCTGACGTGTGGCTGCGGCCGCGACGGTCACTGGGAGGCCTACTGTTCTGGCAACGCCATCCCGGACTACGCCCGGCTGCTCGCCGAGGACGACCCGACGATCTCGACGTCCCTCCCGCTCGAGGGGGCGGAGTTTACGGCGAAGGACGTCTTCGATCTGGCGGGCGACGACGAGTTGGCCGACTACGTCATCGAACAGCTCGCCCACTGGAACGCGATCGGCGTGACCAACGTGGTCCACGCGTTCGCGCCGATCGTCGTCTCCTTCGGCGGCGCGGTCGCCTTGCACAACGAGGAACTCGTCGTCGATCCCATCCGCGAGCGCGTCTCCGAGATGGTCATGACGAACGTCCCCGAGATCCGGGTCACCGATCTCGGCGACGACGTCGTCGTTGAGGGCGCGCTGGCGAGTGCGCTGACCCAGGGAACCGGCGATCGGCGACGGCTGCGGAGCTGACCCGCTCGAGCAGGCCGACTCAGTTCGAATCGCAGTCGCGGATCGGGGCCCAGTCCCGGGACGGACGGCCGCGAGCAGCCACCTTCTATGTACCTGCGGCCCTCTGCTGTGGGTATGGAGCGGAGAGCGTTTCTCGCGAGGAGTGGTGCCGCCGGGCTCGCCCTGCCTCTCTCGAGCGCGGGAGCAGGTGCGTCGTCTCGATCGAGTCCCGCCGTCCGGCAGGAAGGTGGGTACGACCCGCTCGGTCGAATCCCCGTCTCCGGCGCTGCGGAAGGCGTCGTCGCCGACGACGGCGAAACGGTTGCCATCGCCGTCGCCACCGGGTTCGTGACTGTCGACGTGAGCGACCCCGCCGAGCCGACGATCCTCGCGGAGGAACGCGACATCGAACTCCAGGGCGAGACCTTGTCCGAGATCCTCGACGTGACCGTCGACGGCGACCGGCTGGTCGTCGCGGGTCCGGCCAACCCGGGCCTCGGGGTCATGGGATTTCGCTGCTACGACGTGAGCGAGCCCGCCGACCCCGTCTCGATCGGCGCGTACGAGACCGGATACCACATCCACAACTGCTACCTCGAGGACGAACTGCTGTTCGTGGCCGCGAACACCCAACAGGAGAACCCGCTCGCCATCTACGATCTGGGCGGTGACGAGATCACCCACGTCGGCACATGGTCGCTGCTGGATCGCGAGCCCGGCTGGCGTGATATCGGCATGCTCGCCCGCTATCTTCACGACGTCTACGTTCAAGACGGGATCGCCTACCTCGCTCACTGGAACGCGGGGACCTATCTGGTCGACGTGAGCGATCCGACCGAGCCCGAGTACATCTCCCACGTCGCGGACACCACGCTCGCGGAGCAACGCGAGATCGACAACCGGAAGGAGGCCGTCTACGGGCTACCGGGTAACGATCACTACGCCGCGGTCGACGACACCGGCGATCTCATGGCAGTCGGGCGGGAGGCGTGGGCGACCGGCGGTGAGGCTCCCGACCGGCCGGGCGGGATCGACCTCTACGACGTGAGCGATCCCGCGGAGCCGGTCCACCGTGGGTCGATCGATCCCCCGCGGACGACCGACGAGTCACACGGTGGGGGCGCGTGGACGACATCGCATAACTTCGAACTGCGGGACGGGCAACTCTACTCGTCGTGGTATCGCGCCGGCGTGAAGATCCACGACGTGAGCGATCCCGCGGACCCAGAGCAACTCGCGTGGTGGCGCGACCCCGCCGAGACCGGCTTCTGGACGGCCCGCGTCCTCGAGCCCGGCGAAACGTTCGTCGCGACGAGCACGGAGGCGATTCCGAACACGTCGATCGACGGGGCGCTCTATACCTTCCCGATCGAAGCGGGCGAGCAGGCCGATCCGCCGTCGCTGCAGGAGCCCGACGGCTGGGGGGCCGACAGTAACGGGTCGAACGAGACGACCGGGGCTGCCAACGAAACCGAAGCCGACGGGGGCGACGACTCGATTCCCGGGTTTACCGGCCTTACCGGCCTCGCCGTCGGTGGGATGGGACTCGAGTGGCTGCGCCGGCACGGAAACGTTCAGGATTAATTCGCGGAATTTCGGCGGCATGACCGAACTTATACACCGTTCGAGTGCCTAGCACGGGGCATGACTGACTCCGAGGACGAGGCGTCGCTGCAAGAACGCGTCGAGCAGTGGATGGCTCGGGAGATGCCGATCATCCAGATGCACGGCGGGACCAGCGCGGTGCGGGCGGCCGACCCCGAGACCGGCGAGGTCATCATCGAACTCGGCGGCGGCTGCAAGGGCTGTTCGGTCAGCGATGTGACCACGGGCAACATCGAGGCCGAACTCATCACGTGGCCGGAGATCGACGAAGTCACCGTCCGCGTGCCCGACGCGCGCGACAGCCTCGGCGGCCCCGACCAGCCCGAGTCCATCATGGGCGTCGACCGGACCGAGGGCGGCCGCGGCGACTGGGGCTCGTCGAACCCCGGAAAGGACCACCTCTGAGACTCCGCTGTGAATCCGCCGTTCGCAGTTGGACGCCGCGTGGCCCTCGTTGACAGGGTCGGAGAGTTTTGGCAAGTCCTATATCCTTTTACGCGCCCGTTACGGACATCAGATATCATGATGACGAGTAGATGCCCGCAGCACGGAGGTGTCGATGATGGCTAACCCGCCCGAGGGCGGCGACGAGGACGACCCCGACGCCGAAACCGACGGCGGCCTCCGCGCCTATACCGTTCGGCTCGAGCTCGTCGACGAACCCGGCGAGTTGCTCCGCGCGCTCGCCCCGATCGCCGACAACGGCGGCAATCTGTTGAGTATCCACCACGAACGCGGCAACATCACGCCGCGCGGTCACATCCCCGTCGAGGTCGATCTGGAGTGTCCCCCCGACCGGTTCGACGACGTCGTCGAAGGGCTCCGCGGAGCCGGCGTCAACGTCATTCAGGCCGGCGCGGAACACTACGGCGAGGAGGTAAACGTCGTACTGGTCGGCCACCTCGTCGAAACCGATCTCTCGAATACGCTCTCGCGCATCGAGGACGAGGCCGACGCCGTCGTGCTTGATCTCTCCCTTGCCGCGCCCGAAGGAACCGACGGGATCTCGAGCGCCCGCGCCCGGCTCGCGATCGACTCCGGCCGATCGTCCGAGGCGCTCGCAGCGATCCGCTCGATCGGGACCGACAAGGACCTGACCGTCGTCGAACCCCTGCTCGGAGGTGACGCCTGATGAAACTCGCAATCCTCGGTGCCGGCGACGTCGGCCGCTCGGTGGCCGATCTCGCCGCCGAATACGATCACGATGTCGTCGCGCTCGCCGACTCGATGTCGGCCACAGTCGATCCGAGCGGAATCGCCGTCGCCGACGCCCTCGAGCGGAAGGTCGGCGACGAAGCGCTCGGTACCAGCGATCCCGAGGACGTCTTCGAGACGGAGTACGACGTGCTGGTCGAGGCCACGCCGACGACGCTCGGCGACGCCGAACCCGGCTTCTCGCACGTGAAACGCGCGCTCGAGGCCGACCGCCACGTCGTCCTCGCGAACAAGGGCCCGGTGGCCGAACGCTACGAGGAACTCCGCGCGCTCGAGGCCGACAGCGCGGGCTCGATCCGGTTCGAGGCGACCGTCGGCGGCGCGATTCCGGTGCTCTCGACGATCGAAGACTGCACGCCACAGGCCGTCACCGCGGTCCGGGGCGTGCTCAACGGCACGGCGAACTTCATCCTCACCCGGATGGCCGCCGAGGGACTAGACTACGAACACGTCCTCGCGGAGGCCCAGGATCTGGGCGTCGCCGAGGCCGACCCCACCTTCGATGTCGACGGCACCGACGCCGCGCTCAAGTTCGTCATCCTCGCGAACGTGCTGGGAGACGGCGGGTTCTCTCTCGAGGACGCCACCGTCGAGGGCATTCAGTCGATTCCCGGCAGCGCGCTCGACCTCGCCGCCGAGGACGGCCGGACGATCCGGCTCATCGGCGAGGCGACCCGCGAGGGAATCCGCGTCGGCCCGCGACTCGTCCCCGAGAACGGGGCCCTCGCAGTCACGGGCACGCGCAACATCGTCCAGATCGAAACGCGTAACGCCGGCTCCTTGCACTCGAGCGGCCGCGGTGCCGGCGGACCGGAAACGGCCACGGCAGTGCTCTCCGACGTCGGCCGACTCCCGCCACTGTAATCCGCGACTGTCGTTTCTCCCCGATCGATTCGCGACTCGAGTCGGCTGCTGGGACCGTCCCAGGCATGTGAATGCTAGCCAAACCGCAAGAAGGCGTCGGGGTAGTCCGAATACGCTTTCGAAATGGTTTTAACCGCAACGAGCCAAAGAGACCAATATAAGCGCCTCTGCGCGTGAGCTACAACAATGAGCGACCAACACCAGAACCTGGCCATCATCGGTCACGTTGACCACGGGAAGAGTACGCTCGTGGGACGACTCCTCTACGAGACGGGGAGCGTACCCGAGCACGTCATCGAACAGCACCGCGAAGAAGCAGAAGAGAAGGGCAAGGGCGGCTTCGAGTTCGCCTACGTCATGGACAACCTCGCAGAAGAGCGAGAGCGTGGTGTCACCATCGACATCGCCCACCAGGAGTTCTCCACCGACGAGTACGACTTCACCATCGTCGACTGTCCTGGTCACCGCGACTTCGTGAAGAACATGATCACGGGCGCATCCCAGGCGGACAACGCCGTCCTCGTCGTCGCCGCTGACGACGGTGTCGCGCCCCAGACCCAGGAGCACGTCTTCCTGGCTCGAACCCTCGGTATCGACGAGCTCATCATCGGCATCAACAAGATGGACATCGTCGACTACGAAGAGTCGACGTACGACGAGGTCGTCGAGGAAGTGAACCAGCTGCTCAAGCAGGTTCAGTTCAACACCGAGGACGCCTCGTTCATCCCGATTTCGGCCTTCGAGGGCGACAACATCGCCGAGGAGTCCGACAACACGCCGTGGTACGACGGCGAAATCCTGCTCGAGGCCCTGAACAGCCTGCCGGAGCCGGAGCCACCGACGGACGCGCCACTCCGACTCCCGATTCAGGACGTCTACACCATCTCCGGTATCGGTACCGTCCCCGTCGGACGTATCGAGACCGGTCTCCTCAACACCGGCGACAACGTCTCCTTCCAGCCCAGCGACGTGGGCGGCGAAGTGAAGACGATCGAGATGCACCACGAAGAGGTGCCCAAAGCAGAGCCCGGTGACAACGTCGGATTCAACGTCCGCGGTATCGGCAAGGACGACATCCGACGCGGTGACGTCTGTGGCCCCGCCGACGACCCGCCGAGCGTCGCCGAGACGTTCCAGGCCCAGATCGTCGTCATGCAACACCCCAGCGTGATCACGGCCGGCTACACGCCGGTCTTCCACGCTCACACCGCACAGGTTGCCTGTACGATCGAGTCCATCGACAAGAAGATGGACCCCTCGAGCGGCGAGGTCGCCGAGGAGAACCCCGACTTCATCCAGTCGGGCGACGCTGCTGTGGTCACCATCCGACCGCAAAAGCCCCTCAGCATCGAGCCGTCCAGCGAGATCCCGGAACTCGGGAGCTTCGCCATCCGCGACATGGGTCAGACCATCGCCGCCGGCAAGGTCCTCGAAGTTCACGAGAAAGAATAAATGCAGCAAGCACGCGTTCGACTCGCGGGCACGAGTCCAGACGACCTCGACGACATCTGTGACGACGTCCGCGAGATCGCGAACAACACCGGCGTCAACCTGAGCGGTCCGATCCCGCTGCCGACGAAAACGCTCGAGGTGCCGACCCGGAAGTCGCCCGACGGCGAGGGCACTGCGACGTGGGAGCACTGGGAGATGCGCGTCCACAAGCGCCTGATTGACCTGGACGCCGACGAACGCGCACTCCGACAGCTCATGCGCATTCAGGTGCCAAACGACGTTTCGATCGAGATCGTCCTCGAAGACTGACGGTCCGATCGCGACTCGAAGTGGCGTTATTTACCGTTTTTACGCGCCTCGAGCACTGGTTCCAGCCGTGGCTATACGATTCGAATCGTTCGTGAGTGAGACACGAGGAGCATCGACGCGCTAGCTTGCTCCCGTCTCGGCTCACCCTAAGCGATGGGACTTTTGTCGCTCGCCGTCGCATCCCCCCGTATGGCGAGTCGCTCGCGGTCACGGTCGCAGTCAACCACCTACCTGCGGTCCGACTCCGGCGGGACCGACGGGTCGGCGTCGGGCTCGAGCAGCCCGATCCTCGAGGTGCTCGTCGTGTTCGCCGTCGTCTTCGTCGCGCAGGGAATCACGACGGTCGCGGGCCTCATGGGGACGTTTTTCATCCTCGCGCCGCCGCTGACGACGGATCCGTGGACGATCGTGACGAGCGTCTACGCCCACAGCGGGCTCGGCCACCTCGTCTCGAACACCATCGCGCTGCTGGTCTTCGGCTGGCCGGTCGCGCGGGCCACGACGCGACTCCGCTTTCATACCTTCTTCGCGATTACGGGTGCGATCGCGGGCGTCTCCCAAATCGTCCTCACGGGCGTGCTCGCGGCGCTGCCCTTCGTCCCCGTCGCGCCCACCCCGGGCGTGCTCGGTGCCAGCGGTGCCGTCTTCGCCCTGCTTGGCTATCTCGTCGCCTCGAACCGGCTCGCGACGGGGCTGGCCTCGTTCGTCGCGGTCCCGCAGTGGCTGTCGCTCCTCGTCTTCGTCGGGCTCGCGATCGCGGTCACGTTCGCCACCGCCTCGCCCGGCGTCGCCCTAATCGCCCACTTCACCGGCTTCCTCGTCGGAGCGGTCGCCGGCCGCGCTCGCGTGTTACAGGTCGACTCGAGCACTCAATCGGACGCCGCGAGGCGCTGAGGGTCTGTTTGGCTCTTCGCTCGAGGGGGCGTACTCGAGTGGAGCGTTCCCGTGGTGGTCGGTCACGACCCGTCCTCGAAACACAAGCTACAAATAGAAACCCGGGTTAGAAACGGGCGAGGGCTCGTAGATCAGTGGTAGATCGCTTCCTTCGCAAGGAAGAGGCCCTGGGTTCAAATCCCAGCGAGTCCACTTCTTCACGTCGTTCGCTCGTTCAGTCGTAGACTCGTCGAATATCGAAACCCTACTGGAAACGTCACTTATCACTCGAGCCTTCGTCCCCACCAACCGCCACTTCGAGCGTGCCGTCTCCAAATACAGTAACGAGGAACCCTTGATAGGGAAAGGAGACCGACGACTGGTCCGGGTGAGGCGTGCGCTGTGTGCTCTCGATGACCGCATCGAGGCCCTCGGGATCGATGGCCTCGTAGAGCGGGGGCAGCGCCGTCGACTCGCGGTCGGTGATCGCCTCGAGCGCGTCGATCACCGCGACGCTGGGTTCGATCGAGGTGAAGTCGAACTGCGCGCGATAGCTGTTCGTCTCGATGTCGTATTCGATCGGGCCGGGGTCAGTCATCCGTGTCGTCGACGAGCTGTTGACCGAAGTGGTCGAACGGCTGCTTGTGGAAACTCTTGAGGATCTTCGAGTTGATCACCTCGAGCCCGAGATCGGTGAGTTCGTCGCTGATCCGAGCGATATCGTCGGTCTCGGTGCCGACGGCCTCGATCTGGATGTTCTGCTGGCCGTTGAGGACCTCCTGAATCGTGACGACGCCGCTTACCTCGCGGGCCGCCTTTGCCAACTGCTCGCGTTCAGGGTTCGGTGCGGTACAGATGAAGAGAACGTGCAACTGCAGGCCCGCTTTGTCGTAGTCGACGATCGGATGATAGCCGCGGATGATGCCCTCCGCCTCGAGTTGGTCGATTCGGTTCTGTACCGTACTCGCCGAGACGCCGATCTCGTCGGCCATTTCTTTGGTCGTGAGTCGCCGCGCGTCGCGTTGGAGCAGATAGAGGACGGCCTTGTTCGTCTCATCGAGATCCATTTGCGTGGTTTCGCAGATGTCTGCGTCTCCCTTGTCCTTTTCGTACCATAACTATATTTTTCTACAAATATCGCACATTGTACTACGAAACAAGTAACGTTTCGACATCAGCGTTGTGGAATAAGCAATGGCGAGCGATCTGTTCCGGCCGGGAACCGAAGTGGTCCCCGAATTGTCGGCCACAACTCCATTGGCCGTCGCGTTCGCGATCGGGGTACTCGAGTCGTAGTGGCCAACTGGCCGACCACAGCCGTGATTCGAGGGCGGGTAGCCGCCCCCTACCCCTGCAACAGCCGCGCGTCGAGACCGGTTGGCGGCCGTTACCGTCACGGGTCCGGGACGGAATGGACGGACTACCAAATAGGGAACCCCTCTTGACATCGGGCAATGGCACAAAAGACCGGCGGCAACGCCCGATCGAGGGTCAGTCAACTCGGGTCGCTGTTCTCGAACCGGTACGGGCGATCCGCCACTGAGGAGTCGGATCTCGAGGTGAGCGTCGTCGATTCCATCCAGGACGTGGGGAAAGCCCAGTGGAACGACATCGTCGAGCGCTCGAGTCGCGGCAGCGTCTTTCACCGCTACGAGTGGCTCGACGCGATCGAGCAGGGGTTGGGATACACACCCAAACACCTTGAGATCACCAAGGACGGAAACACGATCGGCGGAATGCCGAACTTCGTGGTGGGAATCGAGAAGACGCCGTTCAATCGGCTCTCGTCGCTCTATCCGGGCTTTGGCGGGCCGTTGCTGCCGACGGATACGCAAGCGTCGCTCGAGCAGGTCCTCGCGGCCGTTCCGCGTCTCTGCCGGGGGAAGACGATCGTCCACCAGATCCGCGGGCTCGATATGAGCTACCTGCGGTACAACGACGCGTTGCAGTCACAGGGCTACCAGCCCTACCGACGGGAGTGTCGGTTCCTGCTCGATCTCACCAAGGGTCACGACGGGATCCTCGCGGACATGAGCCGGACCCGGCGGCGGGGGATCGAACGCGGTCGAGACGTCGACTACGAGATCGTCGAGGAAGAGATTTCGCGGGAGACGCTGCGGCGTTTCTACCGGAGCTACGAGCGCGTCATGGACCGCGTCGACGGGGAGGTGTATCCGTTCTCTTTCTTCGAGCAGCTGCAGTCGATGGACGACCGTCTGCTCTTGCTGACGATTCGGATCGACGGCGAGTACGCCGGCGGGATGCTCGAGTTGCTCGACGATGAGCGCGATTCGATTCACGGCTTTTTCGCCGCCGTTCCTCGGGAGTACTTCGACGATCACGCGTCGGAACTCCTCTACGATCACGTCTTCCAGTGGGGGATCGACCACGGGTACGAGACCTACGATTTCGGCAGTACGAACACGGACTTCGAGGACGGCGTCTTCCGGTTCAAGGAAGGCTTCGGCGGGCGCGCCGTCCCGGTCCTCGTCTGGGAGCGGGGGTGTAGCCCGCTCTGGCCGCTGGTGAAAGCCGGCCGCGATCTGTACTGGCCCTATTACACGTAATTCGGCTTGCCGGGCCATTGCAGCCGCGACAGCCTGTCGACTCGCGACGAGCCACAGCGCGTGACCGGCCGGCCGATTGGACCGTTAGTGCCCGCTCACCGCATCGGTATCGTGCCCCGCCACGTCGGACGTGTCCGGAAACGACAGCCGCACGGTCGTTCCGCCCTCGTGGCGGTCGATAAAGGAGAGTTCGCCGCCGGTCGTTTGGACGATCCAGTTGACGAACCACAGCCCGAGCCCGGAGCCGTGGTCCAGCGCCGTCTCGTGGCCCGAGAGCACCGCCCGGCGTTCGGTCGCCGGAATCCCCGGCCCGTCGTCGGTGATCGTAAACTCAAGTCGGGTGTGAAACTCGGATTCGACGGTGGTTGCGCCGATTTCGACGCTCGGTCGCTCGCCGGACCGGGCGGACGCGTCGGGTCGCCCGTTCCCGTCGGTAGCCACGGCTTCGCCCGAGCGAGTCGCGGTGTTGTGTTCGATCGCGTTATCGACGAGTTCGTTCAAGGCGTCGACCACCGTGTCGTCGACGGTGGGCGTCGACGATTCCGCGCCGCCGTCTTCCACTCGCGAGACGATGTCGGCGTCCGGATAAGTCGACAGTGCCCGGTCCGTGACCCGCCGGACCGCCTCGGTCGCGGTGATCCGCTCGGCGTTGCTGTGTCGGTCGAGCGTCCGCTCGACGCCGCGGGCCTTGTCGGCCGTCGCGAGCAGGTCGTCGATCTCCGCACGGATCGGCTGGATGTGTCGGGCCTTGAGTTCGGGATTCCGTTCGCCGATCATGTTGGCGTGGCCCCGGATAACGGTAAAGGCGTTCCGGAGGTTGTGCCGGAGCACTCGGTTAAGGACCTGAATCCGCTGTTCGCGGTCCCGCTGGTCGCTGATGTCGCGGGCGACGACGACGTAGCCGTCCTCGAGAGTGCTCACTGTCACGTCCTGTGGAAACGTCGTCCCGTCCGTCCGCGTGCCGGTCAGCGTGCCACGCCAGTAGTTCCGATCGGACAGTGCCGGGATGACCTCCCGCTCGATTCGGCGCTGTGACTCGGTCGTGTACAGCGTACACCACTGTTGACCGTCGAGGGCGTCCCCGTCCGACAGCCCGTAGAGCCCGGCGTAGGCCTCGTTGGCGTAGACGTGGCGGTCGTCGACGATGACGGCGATACCGTCCATCGAGGCGTCGACGGCCCGCGAAAGGCGCTCGTTCTCGCGATACTGCTGCGAGAACTCGGCGTAGACGTGTCCGATGGCTGCCCCGAAAGCGAGCCCGGTACTCGAGGCGTTGATCACCGGCTGGGCGAACCCGCCGGAAAACGCCGTCCGGACCGAGAGGAGAACGAGGCTACAGAGACAGAAGAGCGCGACCAACGCGCCGCAGGTACACGAGGTGATGGTGACGATCGCCGCCTGCTCGGCTCCGGTCGCGGCGTCGGTTCGCAGGCCGTACCCGACGAGGCCGACGCCGATTGCCGTCGGGACCAGCATCTCGAGTCCGAGCAATAGTGCGGGGCCGCCGAAGGTCAGTGTGTAGGCCGCGACGATGGCGAGCAAGCCGAGGCCGACCAGTGACACTGCACGCACTCGAACGCCGTCGATCGTGCAGCGGGTGAGGGCCCCCATCGAACTAGTAAGGGATCTATTCACGGGTCTCATTAATGAATTGGCACAGGCCCTGACATGACCGGCCGATCGACTCGGTCCTCGAGGGCCGCGAGAATACCGAGCGATCAGGTCGACGGTTGGTCCGGCTTTCCGGCCGATCCGTCGGCAGTCGACGGTCGTCGGACGATATATCCGCTCGGCTCATCTCTCACGTATGGTAACGGTACTCGTCGCGCTCCGCGACCGATTGCTCGTCTGTACGGGCGACGGCCCCGCGGCCGACGGCTGGACGACGACGGCGCGACTCGAGGGGGCCGCCCTCGAGTGCGTCGCGGCGGCTCCCGACGCGCCCGAGCGGTATTTCGTCGGCACGTTCGATAACGGCCTGTTCCGAAGCACCGACGGCGGCGAGACGTTCGCTCCCATCGAGACCGAGTTCGACGCCCTCGAGAGCGGTGCCGTGATGGCGGCGACGATCAGCCCGCACGATCCGCAGGTCGTCTACGCCGGCACCGAACCCAGCCGGATCTACCAGTCGCGGGACGGCGGCGATTCCTGGACCCACCTCGAGGGGCTCGCGGGCCTCCCCTCCGCGGACGAGTGGTACTTCCCCCCGCGCCCGCATACCCACCACGTCCGCTGGCTCGCGGTGGACCCGTTCGATCCCGAGCGACTGTCCGTCGGGATCGAAGCGGGCGCGTTCGTCTACACCTCCGACGGCGGCGAGACCTGGCACGAACGGCCGCCGGGATCGCGCCGGGACAACCACAGTCTGGCGACCCACCCGGATCGGAAGGGGCGACTCTACGCCGCGGCCAGCGACGGTTACGCCGAGAGCGACGACGGCGGACAGTCGTGGCGGCGGCCACAGGAGGGCCTCGATCACACCTATTGCTGGAGCGTCGTCCCCGATCCCGGCGATCCGGAGCGGGTACTCGTCTCGAGTGCGAGCGGTGCGTCGACGGCCCATACGGGCAGTCGCGCGGAGTCGTACGTCTACCGGCGCGAGGGCGACGGGGCGTGGGAGCGACTCGAGGCACCGGGGCTCCCGATGGGAGACGGCGTCGTTCGCGCCGTCTTCGATACGACCGACGAGGCCGGCGTCGTCTACGCGGTGACCAATCGGGGACTGTTCGTCTCCGAGGACTTCGGGAGCCGCTGGGAGCGACTCGATATCGACTGGGACGAGAGCCTCGAGACGCAGGCACCTCGAGGACTGGCCGTCCTCGACACCTAATGGTCGATCGGCGACTGGAACGGGCCGTCGCGACGCCGGTGTTCGAACAACGAGACGATCGCGACGGCGTGAACCGGGGCGACGAACGCGCCGGTCAGGAGCGCACCTGCAATGGGAACGCTGGCGAGGAGCCACGCACTGGCCCCGAGGACGACGAGCAGGCCGAACGCCGACCAGCTGTCGCCGCGAATCCAGGCACCGCCGTCCCGAATCGCCGTCCAAGGCGACACGCCGGCGGCGATGAGTCCGGGTGCGGGAAAGAGCCACACCATCGCGGCGAGCAGTACTGCCAGCGGACCGAGCCCGAACAGCCCCATGTCGTGGGGTGCGATCCAGTCGAGAAACCGGGTGACGAGATCGATCGCGACCACGAACCCGAGGTACGACGGGAACGGATCGAAGTGCGCCTCGCCGTCCAGCAGCCAGGTCAGCGTGAGGACGCCCGCGAGCGCGACCGCGAGCAACGAGAGGACGTGTAGTCCGAGCGCCCAGGCGAGGGACGGCACCTCGAGTCCGACGAGCGACTCGAGTGGCAACACCGTCCGATTCACGGCGGTCGGGTAGCCGGCGTACTCGAGGGAGAGCGTCGCTTTGTCGATCCCGGCGTACTCGAGGGCGGGGATCGGATCGCGCAGTCGGAGCGCGTCGACGACGGCGAGGACGAGCCCCGCGACGGCGAAGGGGGCGAACAGGCTGGGGTTGCGACGGAGTCGGCCGATGGCCGCCGAGAGGACAGGCACGACTGACCACGCTCGACGGTCGTACGCGTCGCTTCGGTCGCGTGCCACGGTCAGCTCGCCTCCTCGAGGGCTAGCAGTCCCTCGTCGGCGAGGACGTACATCACGCCATCGCCGACGATCGGCTGTGTGAAGTAAGTCGACCCCTCGTAGGTCCACCGACGATCACCCGTCTCGGCGTCGATCGCGACCAGTTCCGAGATCTGGTACCCGAGGTAAACGACGCCGTCGGCGACGACCGGGTCTGTATCGGGGCTGTACTCGGCGGTCCACTCCCGCGTGCCGTTCTCGAGGTCTATCGCGTGCAGTGACTCCTCACCGTCGGTGACGAACACCGTCCCGTCGGCGACGGCGGCGCTGCCGTCGGGAGCGTTCCCGTCGTGGACGTACTCCCAGCGAACGCTGCCGTCGGTCCGATCGAGCAGGACGACGCCTTCCCGATCGGGAACGACGAGCCCCGCGTCCGTCACCGTCGGCGGACTGAAATTGCGGTACTCCAAGGCGCTGTCCGCGTGGGGCTCGGGCCTGACGCTCCATCGACGGTCGCCTGTCTCGGCGTCGAACGCGACGACGTCTCCGGGCCGACTCGAGACGTAGACGGTCCCGTCGCGGACCGCCGGTCGATTCGACCCGATCGACCGCGGTTCGCCGACCGTCTGCTCCCACCGGATCCGGCCGCTGCTCGCGTCCAGCGCGACGACGCGGTCGCTGTCGGGGACGACCGCGTACACCGACCCGTTGGCCGCGACGGGCGACGGCTCCCGCGGTGACGAACTGGTCCACCGCTGACTCTCCCGACCGTGGCTGTGCCAGCGCTCGGTGCCGATCGACCGGCCGAACACCTCGTAGCCGCCGCCGGCGCTCAGCCCGTAGATGCCTTCCCGCCCGTTGACGGCGAGCGTGTCGCGCCGGTAGGCTTTCGCCGCCGCTCGAGCCGGCGACGACCAGTACTGACCGTCTCGGACGAATCGGATCTCACCGGTCTCGCGATCGAACGCGACCAGTGACTGTTGGCCGACGGCATACAGCGTCTCCCCGACGAGGATCGGTGCCGTCTGCCCGTACATGCTCGAGTCCGTATCTCGCTGCCACGCAACCTCGACACCGTCTTTCGGTCCCGCCGCGTCGGGGTTGGAGCCGGTTCCTGCCGGATCGTACCGCACCATCGGCCACTCGAGGCGCTCGGCGTTCGTCGCGCCGAGCGTCGCGTAAGTCCCAGTCAGGGCGACGGCCGTCCCACTGAGGCCGACGAGGAGGCGTCTTCTGGAGGGCATTACCATCGTTCGGTTTCGGCAGTCGACCCATATGTTTTTCCACCGCTCAGTAGGGTAGGAACCGAACGCCGGTGCATCCAGCCACTCGTAAACAGCCCTCGAGAGCGCCAAACCGAAGACGAGACCGCCGTTCGGATCCGAGGCCCAGGTCGCGTTTCGCCGAGGTGTGTCCATCGGTCGCTTCGAAATCCTTTTAGGCGCTACACGGGGATAGTAAGGTAACTGAGTGATATCATGGACGTCGACATCATCTCCGAAACGGAGAACCCCATGTTGCATCGAACGGACGTGACCTTCGAACTCGTCCACGAGGACGCCACGCCTTCCCGTCTGCAGGTTCGTGACAGCCTCGCGGCGAAGCTGAACAAGGACGCCGACGAGGTCGTCATCCGCACGCTCGACACCAAGTTCGGGATGCGCAAGACCGTCGGCCAGGCCAAGGTCTACGACACCGCCGACTACGCCCGCGACGTCGAGCAAGACCACATGCTCGAGCGAAACAAGATCGGCGCAGAGGAAGACGCCGAAGCGGAACCGGAGGAAGCCTAAATGGCGCGACACGAACTCTACGGCGACGACGGCAGCACCGAGGGCGAACTGTGCCCCCGTTGTGGCGACGCCTTCCTCGCCGACCACGGCGACCGCAAACACTGCGGGAAGTGCAGCTACACCGAGTGGGAGTAGGCGCGATGTGGCGACCAGCGACGAGTCGCACCGAACCGCGACCGGGTCCTGAACCGACCCGAGACCGGGCGATACATCCGGCCTAACGCGATGTATCGAACACCGCAGATTCGTTCTACCCGTGAGTAACACCGTACGTATCCTCGGGATCGAAGGCACCGCGTGGGCCGCCAGCGCAGCCGTCTTCGACGCCGAGACCGACGGCGTCTTCATCGAGAGCGACGCCTACCAGCCCGAAAGCGGCGGTATCCACCCCCGCGAGGCGGCCGAACACATGCACGACGCGATCCCGCGCGTCGTCGAACGCGCACTCGAGCACGCCCGGGAGACCCACGACGGGCCGGCGACGGAGCCGCCCGTTGACGCCGTCGCCTTCTCGCGCGGGCCCGGGCTCGGTCCCTGCCTCCGAACCGTCGGCACGGCCGCTCGAGCGCTGAGTCAGGCGCTTTCGGTGCCGCTGGTCGGCGTCAACCACATGGTGGCTCATCTCGAGATCGGCCGCCACTCCTCCGGGTTCGACTCGCCGGTCTGTCTGAACGCCAGCGGCGCGAACGCGCACTTACTGGCCTACCGCAACGGGCGCTACCGCGTGCTCGGGGAGACGATGGACACCGGGGTCGGCAACGCGATCGACAAGTTCACCCGCCACGTCGGCTGGTCGCATCCCGGCGGGCCGAAAGTCGAGGCGGCTGCCGAGGACGGCGAGTACGTCGATCTCCCCTACGTCGTCAAGGGGATGGACTTCTCGTTTTCGGGGATCATGAGCGCCGCGAAGCAAGCGTACGACGATGGGACGCCAGTCGAGGACATCTGCTACTCCCTGCAGGAGAATATCTTCGGAATGCTCACCGAGGTCTCGGAGCGCGCCCTATCGCTGACCGGCAGCGACGAACTCGTCCTCGGCGGCGGCGTCGGCCAGAACGACCGCCTGCGCGAGATGCTCACCGAAATGTGCGAACAGCGCGGGGCCGAGTTCCACGCGCCCGAGCCGCGATTCCTGCGGGACAACGCCGGCATGATCGCCGTCTTGGGCGCGAAGATGTACGCGGCGGGCGATACCCTCGCGCTCGAGGACTCGCGGGTCGATCCGGACTTCCGTCCGGATCAGGTGTCGGTATCCTGGAGGACGGACGAACCGGACCTCGCGGCCGGTCACGGCGCGGCTGACACGGGTGACCGGCAGGTCCGCGGAGCCGAGGCGCTGGTCTCCCTCGAGCCCGAGGCGGGCCGCGTCACCAAGCGCCGCGAGGAAAAGACCTACCGCCACCCCGCTCTCGACGACCGGCTCCGCAAGGAGCGGACGACCCTCGAGGCGCGACTGACCAGTCTGGCCCGCCGCGAGGGGGTGCCGACGCCCGTACTCTCAGACGTCGATCCCCACGAGTCGCGACTCGAACTCGAGTACGTCGGCGAGCGGGACCTCCGGAACGGGCTGACGCCCGCGGGTGTCCGCGATGTCGGGCGACACCTCGCGCGGCTCCACCGGGCCGGGTTCGTCCACGGCGATCCGACGACCAGAAACGTCAGGGTCGGGCGTGTGGGACGCGACGCGTCCCAGCCCGAGCGAGCGGTCGACGACCGCGAGCGGCGCGCAGCGTCGCCGAACGAGCGAACGGACGATGTCCGTGAGCAAGGCTCTGATCGAACCTACCTCATCGACTTCGGCCTCGGCTATCACACCGACCACGTCGAGGACTACGCGATGGATCTGCACGTCTTCGATCAGAGTCTCGTCGGGACCGCCGACGATCCCGCCCCGCTCCGCGAGGCGGTCCGCGAGGGGTACCGCGAGGTCGGCGAAGAACGGGTGCTCGAGCGGTTGCAGGACGTCGAGGGCCGGGGCCGGTACCAGTCGGATTCGTAGCGGTCGATCGGCGAGTCCGACGCCGTCGGTCGGTCTCGGTGACAGCGCCGGCACACAATCCCTTTATCGGGGGACGACGTATCACCGAGCATGGCAGACAAGTCGACGTCCGGTGAGATCCTCGGGGTACCGTACAACTTCGAACGACCGAGCATCAGTCGCATGCTCTCGTCGTACTGGCAGCCCGGTGAAGGGATGCTCGTCGAGAAGCCCTTCGGGGTCGGCTACACCCTGAATCTCGCCAACTGGCGCTCGTGGATCGTCGTCGCCGTCGCCGGCGCGTTGCTCTGGCAGCAAGAACAGGGCGCGTCCGACGGCGACGAGGAAGCAGTCGACGAACCGGTCGAGGTCATCGTCGACGACGGCGACGACTGATACGGTTTGCTGTACCGATTTACCGGTGCGACCGCGACACGGTCTGCGGTCGCACCGGAAATGACGTATAGCAGACCGTATGACCGGTGCAAACCACCTTTTCGCGGCCGCCGTGAGCGACGAGCCGCTGCGCCGCCTTTAGCGATCGACTTCGCCCATGATGCAGTCGAGGCTCCCGATCGCCGCGATGAGGTCGGCGACGTACTCGCCGCGGGCGATCTCGGGCAGCGCCGAGAGGTTCGAGAAACACGGGCTGCGGATCTTGAACCGCGCCGGCGTCTCGGTGCCGTCCGAACGGATGTAGATCCCCAGTTCGCCCTTCGCACCTTCGACGGCGCGGTAGCTCTCGGCGTCCGCCTCGGGTTTGAGCGTTCTCGGGACGTTCGCCTGGACCGTCCGGTCGTCCTCAGGCCACTCCTCGAGCAGGTCGAGACACTGATCGACGATCTTGGCCGACTCCTCGATCTCGCCTAGCCGGACGAGCAGCCGAGCGAAGTTGTCGCCGTCGGGTTCGGTGACCACGTTCCACTCGAGGTTGTCGTAGTAGCCGTAGGGGTCGTCACGACGGAGGTCGTACTCGATGCCGGAGCCGCGGGCGACGGGCCCCGTACAGCCGTACTCTTTGGCTACCTCGGGTTCCAGAACGCCGGTGTCGACACAGCGGCGCTGGAAGATCTCGTTGGTCACGAGCAGGTCGTAGTACTCCTCGAGTTTCGCCGGGAGGCCGTCGAGGACGTCCCGAACGTCCGCGACGAACTCCTCGCGGGGTTCGGGCAGGTCCCAGGCGACCCCGCCCACCCGGAAGTAGTTGAACATCATCCGCTGGCCGGTCAGCGCCTCGAGACAGTCCAGTATGAGTTCGCGGTCGCGGATGCCGTACTGGAAGGCGGCACAGAACTCGCCGACGATGTCCAGCGCGTAGGTCGCGACGGCGATGAAGTGGGAGGCCAGCCGCGAGAGTTCGGCCCCCATCGTCCGGATCACTTGTGCGTACTCCGGCACGTCGATATCCGCGAGGGCCTCGATCGCGCGGGCGTAGGCCCACTCGTTGCACAGGCCCGCGGACACCCAGTCCCAGCGGTCCGGGTACGGCATGATCTGATGGCGGTACGTACTCCCCTGGCACATCTGCTCCTCGCACCGGTGGATGTAACCGATGTCCGGATCGACGTCGACGACCGTCTCGCCGTCCAGCACGGCCTTCACGTGGAGGACGCCGTGGGTCGAGGGGTGGTGAGGGCCGATGTTGAGGAACATCGTCTCCGAGGCAGCGTCGCGTTCGCTTCCCGCGATCGGGTTCGCGTGTTCCGAGAGGGTGACGATCTGTGATTGCTCCTGATCGTAGCCCAGCGAGAGGGGATGGCCCTGCCACGTCTCGGGAAGCAGTATCCGTCGCAGGTCCGGGTGGTCATCGTACTCGATCCCGACGAGGTCGTAGGCCTCCCGCTCGTGCCAGTCGGCCGTCTCGAAGACCGGCGCGGCCGACTCGCTTTTCGGGTCGTCGACCGGCGTCGGGACCACCACGCTCACCTCCCGGGTCGGGTCCGCGTAGGACTTCAGGTGATAGATCGTCTCGAACCGATCCGGATACTGTTGGGCGGTGACGCAGGAACAGTGATCGAACCCCGCGTCGTCCCGCAGCGTCGACAGCACCGCCCGGACCTCGTCGGGCCGGATCACGACCGCCACCGCGTTCTCGTGGTCGTCCCGTCCGAGGACCGCATCGCCGAGCAGGTCCTCGAGCCCCTCGTCCCCATCCGAACCGCCGCTCTCGCTCCCTCGCGACTCGAGCGTCGACTCCGCTGTCATGGCCGATCGTTCGGCGACGCGAGCCGAGTCGGTTCTGCGTCACTGACTAGGCTATTTATATACGCGGCGCGGACTGTCGGCCGTGAAGACCGTTCGACTCACGCTCCGGCACGACGCCGAGACGATCCATCCGATGCACCGGTTCGTCGCGGAGAGCGACGCGTTCGAGTCCTATCGGCTGGTCCACGGCAACTTCGCCGGCGGCGACGACAACGCCTTCGTCTTCCACGTCGTGGGCGATCCCGATATCTACGAGGCCGCGCTCGCGGACACCGACCGGGTCGACGACTACGACCTCGTGCGGACCGGCGACCGGACGTTCACCGTCTACGTTCGCGATCTGCCGGCCGATGTCGATACGAGGCTCCTCGAGACCTTCACCGGGGGCAGCCTCGTCGTGTTGCCGCCGCTCGAGTACCGGTCGGACTGGACGGTCCGGTTCTCCGTCGTCGGTGAGTCGGCGGACCTCCAGCGGGCGCTCGAGGGGGTGCCCGACGGGGTCGAGGCGACCGTCGACCGCGTCGGCGAGTACGACGGGGCCGACGCGGCGGTCGGCGCGCTGACCGCCCGCCAGCGGGAGGCGTTGCGGGTCGCTCGCGAGGCGGGCTACTTCGCGGTCCCGCGCTCGGCGAGCGTCGAGGACGTCGCCGCCGAACTCGACTGCGCGCCCGGGACGGCCGCCGAACACCTCCGGAAGGCCGAGGCGACCGTGATGGACGCCCTCGATCTGTAGCCGGACCCGTCGCGGCCCCGATCCTTACTCCGTGTACGCCTCGAGCGGCGGTGTGAACGCGTCGATGACGCGACACGGCTCGAGGGCGTAGTGAACCAGCATGAGGTCGTCGGTCGCCGCCAGTACGCGCCGCTGTCCGCCCTCGAAGCCGTCGATCCGTTCGGAGTCGTCCCACTCGGTGATGCCCATCGTTCTTGTCATCATGAGAATATGATGGCTCTTTAGGGGCCGAAAGACCGGTCCCGAACCGTCGAGGGGGCAACCGACGCCTATTTTCCGCCCGCGGCCCCCCGCTCGAGTATGACCGTTCGATTCGTCACCGGCAACGAGGGGAAGGTCCGCGAGGCGCGGGACTACCTCGAGGGCATCGAACCCGTCGAGCAGATCGAGTACGACTACACCGAGATTCAGAGCGACTCGCTCGAGGAAATCGCGGCCCACGGGGCGCGCGAGGCCTACGCGGAACTGGGGAGCGACGAACCGGTGCTGGTCGACGACGCCGGGCTGTTCGTCGACGCGCTGGGCGGCTTTCCGGGCCCGTACTCGGCGTACGTCGAGGACACCGTCGGCGTCGAGCGACTCTGGCGGCTCGCGAGCGAGGAGGAAAACCGCCGGGCACGGTTCCGGACCGTCCTCGCCTACGCGGACGAAACCGGCACGGAGACGTTCGCGGGTGCGGTCGCCGGCACGCTCGTCGCGCCCCGCGGCGAGGGCGGCTTCGGCTACGACCCGATTTTCGAGTACAACGGCCAGACGATGGCCGAAATGAGTACGGAAGCAAAGAACGCGATTTCCCACCGCGGGCGCGCGCTGGCCGACTTCGCGGAGTGGTACGCCGGCTGCGACGAGTAGAGAGTAGAGAGGAGGGCGGCCGACTCGAGCGGAACTCAGTCGTCGCTCTCGACGGCGGTCGTCGTGGTCTCGTCCTCGGCTACCTGTGAGTCGGTACCCGTTTTCGCCTCGCTATCGACGCTGACGCCCTCCCAGTCCTGGTCCGTGTGATAGCCCTCGCGCTCTTTCGCGCTCGGAGCGACGCGGATGAACTCGGCTTTTCGGCGCGCGTCGGGGATGGTGTGTCCGCCGCAGTAGGAGAGGCCGGACTGGATGCCGGCACAGAACTCGCCGACGACGTCGGCGACCGGCCCCTTGTACGGCGTCAGCGCCTCGACGCCCTCGTCGGCGCGGACATCGGCGTCTTTGTCGTCGCGGTTCTCGGCGGCAGTCGTGGTCGCCATGCCCCGCGAGCGCTTGTATCGATTGCCGTCGACTTCGACGACTGCACCGGGCGCTTCCTCGGTACCGGCGAGGAGACTGCCGAGCATCACCGTGTCAGCACCCGCCATCAGCGCCTTCGCCGCGTCGCCCGACGTGCGGATCCCGCCGTCGGCACAGATCGTCACGTCCAGCTCCTCGGCCGCCGTCGCGCAGTCGTCGACGGCGGTCAACTGCGGAACGCCGGCACCGGCGACCTTCCGCGTGGTACAGTGGGAACCGGGACCGATACCGACTTTCACGCAGTCCGCGCCGGCGGCCGCCAGATCCCTGACCCCCTCCGGCGTCGCGACGTTGCCGGCGACGAGGTCCGTCGACGGGAACTCTTCCCGGAGCCGTTCGACGGCCTCGAGCGTTCGCTCGAGGTGGCCGTGGGCCACGTCGACCACGAGCGCGTCGACGCCGGCCTCGACGAGCGCGGCGCTGCGGTCGACGTAGTCCTCGTTGATCCCCACCGCGGCGGCGACCTGCTCGTCGGCGGCTTTGACTTCCGCGACCTGAGTCGACTGTTCGTCGGCCGTGAGGAACCGGTGCAAGACGCCGAGGCCGCCGGCCCGAGAGAGTTCGATCGCCAGTTCGGCCTCCGTGACGGTGTCCATCGCGGCGGAGACGACCGGCGTGTCCAACTCGAGGTCCGGCGTGAACGGCGTCGAGAGGTCAACGTCGCTGCGGCTGTCGACGGGCGAGCGGTTCGGGACGAGGAGCACGTCACCGTAGCTCAATCCCGTGCGAAGATCGTTCATAACCCCTCACCACTCGGGGATCGCGTCTCATAAGAGTGTCGCCAGCCGACTGGGTCTGCAGATCGGCGCTGCAACCGGTCCTCAACCGGCTCGCTCGCGGGTGGCGGTGTCAGCCGTTTGCCCGCGGACAGGCGTCTCGACCGCTACGCTCGCGGGTCCCGGTCCGGACCCGGGTACTCGTCGTCCTCGACGACCGCGTACAGGCTCTCGGGGTCGAACAGGGTCGCGAACGCGTCCGGCGGGCGGACGCTGACTGACACGTGCGGTTGCAGGGTCAGCCCGGCTTTCGCCGACCGCAGTCGCTCGTCGTAGGAAAGCAGGTGCGCCGCCTCGCCCCGATAGGCCGAGGCCAGCGCGGGATGGTCGCCCTCGGGTTGGTCGACCGCGACGCGCTCGGCCTCGAGTCGCTCCCGGTGGTCGGCGGCGAGATCGGCGTCGGCGAGGCTCGTCACGAGTCGCTCCGTGTCCTCGAGCAGCGGGTCGCTCGCGATCAGTTCGACCCACGAGTGGCGGCGAACGTGGTCCAACGCCTCGCGCGCGTCGCCACCCACGAGGAGATCCGCCGCGAGCACGTCGGCGTCCGCGACGACGCGGGCGGGGTTCGGTTCATCTCGCTCAGGCATCCTCGTCCTCCCGGATCGACTCGAGTTCGGTTCGGATTCGCTCGCGGTCGCCGTCGTACGCTGCCCCGCGGTCGAAGAGATCGCCCCAACTCGCGCTCATTGGCGGCCGTTGGAACGCCGGGGTAAAAGGCCGTCCGGCTCGCGCGGGCGACGGGGACTCGATCACACTCCGCGAGAGGACCGCGACAGGAGCCAGAACGCGACGGTTCCGAGGCCGAAGGCGACGCCGACGTTGCCTGCGAGGCCGACGACCCCGACCGCCGCGACGACCGCGAGCGAGCGACGGTCGTCGACGGGCGCGAACGCGGCGCGGCCGAGTTCGAGCGCCACGACGACGAGCAACACGCCCAGAATCGCCGTCGGGAAGGCCGCGAGCACGGCACCAGCGGCGACCAGCGCGAGCGCGAGGTAGCCGATCCCCAGCAGGACGTTCGCGCCGCCGGTTCGCGCGCCGAAGGCGTACTTCCCGGCGAGGCCGCCGCTGCCGTGACACATCGGTACCCCGCCGAGCGGGATCGCCGCGAGGCAGGTGACGCCCATGCTCTGCGAGAGGTCGTCCGGCGACACGTCCCGATCGTAGAGGTCGCCACAGAGCAGGGCGGTCGCGATCGCCGCGTTCCCGACCGTCATCCCCAACTGGGCGACGGTCCCCTCGAGCGCGGCGGCGCTGAGCGACGGCGAGCCGGCGGGAAAGACCGCGAGGTCGGGGACGACCGGTGTCGGGACGCCGGCCGTCGCGACGGCCGCGACCCCGCCGAGTCCGAGCACGACGAGCACGCTCGCCTGCCGGTAGCCGACGAGCGCCAGCAGGCCGACGACGGCCAGCCCGCCCGCCGCCATCGGGAGGTTGCCGAGCGAGAGGTCGACCGCCGCCTCGAGCAAGAGCAGGGCCACGGCGAGTTGCACCCCGCGGATGACCGGCTCGCCGACGACCCGCTCGAGTCGGCCGACGAGTCCGAGGCGACCGACGACGAGCAAGACGCCGCCGGCGAGCAGCCCCGCGGCGGCGAGTTCGGCGTAGGAGAGTGTGCCGACGATCGCCAGCCCGACAAGCGCCTTCATCGGCTCGACGGAGAGGGGCATCCCGTAGTACAGCCCCCAGACGATCTGGAAGACGCCGAAGCCGACCAGTACATGGGGCAGCGAGACGCTCGTCGTCGCGGCCAGCGCGACCAGAAGCGGCAACACCGTAACCGAATCACCTAGCGCACCCGTGAGTTCGCTCGGGGAGAACTCGAGGTCGGAATCCGTCGGTGACCGGAACGAGTACGCCATCTATCCCCGATAATTCCGCGATGGTCTTCACTCTTGTCTGTAATCTATTGGCGTTTCGATCTCGGTTAGAAGCTAGTGAAATCGGTTTCGGGCTGTCGGACACCAGGTTGCGTGACAGGCCCAGAGTGACGATGAAACCGGCCCGCAGCGACAGTTATCGCGTTACGGAGCCGCCGTCGCCGATCGTCTCCGCCCCCGAACCGCCGGTCGACACCGCTTCCGGATCGACGTCGTCGGCGGTTCGGGCCTCGGGGAGATCGTAGCCGCTCTCGGTGACGTAGCGCTCGAGTTGGGCGTTCAACTCGCCGGCCTGCTCGGTGAGGACGGTCGCGCTGCGAGCGACGTGTGAGAGAGCCTCGGCTTGGGCCGATGCCCGCCGAGCCGCCCTCGCGGAGGTGTCTGCCGTCTTCTCGCTCGTTTGGGCGGCGGACTCGACAAGGACGACGACCTCCTCGGTCGCCGAGGCCTGCTCTTCGGTCGCCGCCGAAATCTCTTGGACCCCGTCGTTCGTCTGCTCGGCGAGTTCGGCGATCCGTTCGAGGGAGGTAGCCGCCGCCTCGACGTCGGCGACGCTGTCCTCGATGCGGTCGCGGCTGGTCCGGACCTCGTCGGCCGCCGATATCGCGCGCTCTTTGAGCCCCTCGAGTCGCTCCTCGACGGCCTGGACGGAGTCGTAGACCTCTTCGGAGAGGTTCTGGATCTCGTCGGCGACCGCGCCGAACCCGTCGCCGCCACCGTCGCCGGTCCGCGTCGCCTCGATGTTGGCGTTGAGTGCCAGCATGTTCGTCTGTTCGGCGATGTCGCTGATCGACTCGACGAGTTCGTCGATCCGTTCGGCCTCGGCCTCGAGGGCCTCGATCTCCTCGAGGGTCCGTTCGGTTTCGGTATCGATCACGTCCATTCCCTCGATCGCGTCGTCGGCTGCCCGGCTCCCCTCGTGGCCGGCTCGGGCGGTCCGATCGGCGGTGTCGGCGACCTCGGAGGCCGTCGCGGCGATCTCCTCGATCGTCGTCGAGAACGACTGCATCTCGGCCGCGACGGTCCGCAGTTGGTCGTTTTGGGTCTCGTTGTCGGAGACGACCTCGGTGAGTGCCTCGCTCGTGCGCTCGCCCTCCCGTTGGACCGTTTCCATGCTGGTCTTGAGTTCGCGGCTGTAGGTGACGACCTCGCCGGAGAACGACTTCAGCGTCCCGAAGGTGTCCTCGAACTCCGCGAGCATGGTATTGGAGTTGTCCGCCAGTTCGTCGAGCGCGTCGTGGGTGCCGGGCCGGTCGAACCGCCGCGTGAGATCGCCCGCCGCGACCGTCCGCGTCGTCTCGGCGTGGGCCGCGACCGTGCTCTCGAGTTCGTCCAGCGAGCGATCCGTGTGTTCGCCCGCCGCCAACTGATCCCGGACTCCGGCGAGTGCCCTCTCGAGTCCCGCGAGTTCGTCGTCCCGGTCGGTCTCGAAGGCAGTGTCGTATGCGCCGTCCTCGAGGCGGACCGCTCGCTCGGTCACGTCGGCGATGGCCTCGCGGAGATCGTCGCGCTGGCGCGGTGCAGTGCGGGCGTCCGAGGCGGCGGCGATCGCGGCCGCGGTTCCGACCGTGACGACGACACCGGCGACGCCGACGCCGATGAGCGCCGTCGTCGGACCGCCGAGCGCGACTGCGGTGACCGCGACGGCGACCAGTCCCACGAGCCCGATCGCGATCCCGAAGCCGAGCGGTCGCTCGGACTGGATCGCCGACGGCAGCGGCGACGCGCCGTCCGCGTCCGCGGCGGCCCCGGCGTCAGTCATCGGTTCCCCCGCGAGGCGCGTCGGCCGTTGATTCGGATTCGGCGTCGGTCTCGAATTCGAATCCGGACTGCTGCTCGGCGTCGGCTTCCGCCTCCGACCTCGAGTCCGCCGCGGCTCCCGATCGGGGAGCCGTCCGTCGGCGAATCTCGAACTGGCAGGCGTCGTCTCCCTCGTGCATACAGGTCTGTTCCTCGGCGACCAGTTCCTCGTCGAAGCGCTCGGCGACGCCCTGGATCGCCCCGCGGGCGACGTCACACAGCTTCCGGTCCGAGTCGTAGGTGATCCGCACCCGGTTCTCGTCGAGTCGTTCGGAGCGGATCCGCGGCGTCGTCAGCGTCGTCATGTCCCGCGTCCGCAGCGACGTGTGGAACTGCTGAATGTTCGCGATGAGCTCTAATCCCTCCCACTCGTCGTCGATGTGGAGATCGTAGGTCTCGAGCAGCGCTGGGACGACCCACTTGCCGTACTGGGTCAGAATCGTCCGCGGGCTCTGGTCGGTGAGTTCGCCGGCGGTGCGGGCGATCTCGTAGACGTCGCCATCCGGATAGACGGTGACGGGGACGTAGACCTTCTCCTCGATGTCGGCTTCGTCTTGGACCGCGAGCCACGCGTCCTCGCCGTAGGTGTCGATGACGAACGCCTGTAGCGTCTTCAGAATTATTCCGTGCATGCCATCCCCCGTTCGCCCGTCCCCCGACGGCCGCTCTCCGTCGCCTCGCCTGTGCCCGGTTCCATAAGTACTCTAGACCGACACGGGATCGTGATAATCACACTTGCTTCACTATTTGGTAACACTACCGTTACCGCACGTGTTCGCCCGATTAGGGCCGCAAAGCGGCCGTCTCGAGTCCCCGTTTGCCACCCGCGTTTGGGAGCTCGCGGCGACGAATCACTACCGATAAGACGGCTGACCGGAATCGGTCACCCGTGAGCGACCTCGGAAAAATCGATCGCGCGTTCTTCGATCGCCACGTCGCACCGAACCTCGGTGCCGACCGCGACGACGTCGCCGTCGGCCCGACCCATGGCGTCGATTTCGGCGTCCTCGATATCGGCGGGCAGGCGCTGGTCACCGCCACCGATCCGCTCTCGATCCTCCCCGCGATCGGCCTCGAGCGGGCGGCGCGGTTCGCCCTCGATCTCGTCCTCGCGGACGTGGCCGTCAGCGGCGTCGCCCCGTCGCACCTCTCGATCTGTTTTACCCTTCCCGAGGGGCTGACCGATGACGAGTTCGCGACGGTCTGGAAGACGATTCACGCGGAGTGTGCCGACCTCGGCGTCGCCGTCGTGACGGGACATACGGCCCGCTACTCCGATGTCTCGCACCCGTGGGTCGGCGCTGCGACCGCGATGGGCGTCGGCGACCACGACGACATCGTCCGGCCCGACGGTGCCCGCCCCGGCGATCGACTCCTCCTGACGAACGGCCCGGCCGTCGAGTCGGTCGGCCTCCTGACTACCCTCTTCGGCGACCGGCTCGACCTCCCAGACGACGTGATCGCGGCCGGACAGGACCGCCTCGAGGAGGTGTTCTCCGTCCGCGACGCCCTCACGGCGGCCGCGGCGGGCCCGGTGACGGCGATGCACGACGTGACCGAAGGCGGCCTCGCCGGCGCGTGCAACGAGATGGCCGACGGCGCGGGCGCTCGGTTCGTGATCGACCGCGCGGCCGTCCCGATGCGCCCCGGCGTCCGCGAGGTCTGTGCCCACCTCGACATCGATCCGTGGGCAGCGACCAGTTGCGGCTCGCTGGTGCTCGCCGTCGACCCCACCGGCGTCGACGACGTGCGCGCGGCGCTCGCGGACCGAGACACGCCGGTCGCCGACATCGGCCGCGTCGAGGCCGCCGGAGACGGCGGGAGCGAGGTAGTCGTCGACGGGGAGCGACTCGAGCACCCGTCCGTCGATCCGTCGTGGGACGCCTACGCCGCGTTGGCCGCCGACGCGGCCGCCGATTCCGATTCGTAACCGGTCGTCGCTCGTTTTGATTCGTTTCGGCTCGAGTCGAGGCTCGAGCCCGCGCACACCTCTCGCACGCGCTCTTGCGGTTCCGTCCGCCGGTCACCGGAACGGACGACGACTCTCACCAGCGCTGACCATCATCGCTTAGTATAACCGGGGAATACGGTTCACCATGAGAACACCAGCACCCGAGCGCCGGCCGGTCGCGCTGACGATCGCCGGCAGCGATTCCGGCGGCGGCGCGGGAATTCAGGCCGACCTCGCGACGATGGCCGCCCACGGCGTCTTCGGCACGTCGGCGATCACCGCCGTCACCGCCCAGAACACCCGCGGCGTCGAATCCTCTTTTGTCCTCCCGATCGAGGAGGTCGAGGCCCAGTTCGCGGCCGTCACCGACGACTTCGCGGTCGGCGCAGCGAAGACAGGGATGCTCGCGACGACCGAAGTCATCGAAACCGTCGCGAACCGAGCCCGCGAATTCGACTTCCCGCTGGTAGTCGACCCCGTGATGGTCGCGACCTCCGGCGACCGCCTGTTAGAGCCAGAGGCCGAGCGCGCCTACGAGGACTTACTCGGCGCGGCGACGCTGGTGACGCCGAACGCCGACGAGGCCGAGGTGCTGACCGATATCGCGGTGACAGACGAGGAAAGCGCCCGCAAGGCCGGCGAGGCGATCCTCGAGACCGGCGTCGACGCGGTCCTCGTCAAGGGCGGTCACGTCCCCGGCGAGCGGGTCCAAGACGTGCTCGTCACCGACGGCACCACCCGGGCGTTCGAACACCCCCGTATCGATACCGATGCGACTCACGGCTCCGGTTGCGCCCTCGCCGCCGCGATCGCAGCCCGACTGGCGACGGGCGAACCGCTCGAGACCGCCGTCGAAGGGGCGACCGACTTCCTCGCCCGCGCGGTGCGGTACTACTACGACGTGGGCGAGGGCCACGGCGCGGTCAACCACATGGCCCCGCTGCGAAACGAGGCCGCTCGAGAGCTGACCGCCGAGGAAGTGCAAGCCGTCGTCGACCGGTTCGTCGACGCCGACGCCGCGGCGCTCGTTCCCGAGGTCGGCATGAACGTCGTCGGCGCGACGCCCTACGCTGAATCCGTCGCCGAGACCGCCGCCGTCGAGGGCCGGATCACGCGGACGCTCTCCGGAATACAGCCCAACCGCGGGGTCCGGTTCGGTGCCTCGAGTCACGTCGCCCGCTTTCTCCTCTCGGCGCGGGAGTTCGTCCCCGACCTCCGATTCGCGGTCAACTGCCGGTTCGACGCGGATGTCGAGGCGGCGCTCGAGGCCCTCGAGTGGCCGGTCGCGGAGTACGACCGCGGGGAACAGCCCGACGCCGTCGCGGACACGGAGGGGAGTACGATGGGCTGGGGGGCCCGGCAGGCATTTGCGGACCGCGACGAGCCACCCGCGGCCGTCGTCGACCGCGGCGAAGTCGGGAAGGAGGCGCTCGTCAAACTCGTCGCCGAGGGCCCCGAAACGCTCGCGGAGCGGGCGCTGGCACTCGATCGGGAGGTGACCGAATGAGCGTCCCCAAACGCGACGCGGGCGACCTCGATGTCGGCGTCATCCTCCCGCAGTACGGCACCGAGATCGACACGGTGCGGGACACCGCCCTCGAGGCCGAATCGCTCGGTTACGACGCAGTCTGGCTCGAGGACCACTTCCAGTCGTGGATCGGCGACCCGCGGCGAGCCACCCACGAGTGCTGGACGACCCTGAGCGCGATCGCCGAGGCCACCGACCGGATTCGGCTCGGCACGCTCGTCACGAGCCAGTCCTACCGCCAGCCGGCGCTGCTCGCGAAGATGGCCGCGACGGTCGACCGGGTAAGTGAGGGACGGCTCGAGTTGGGACTGGGCGGCGGCTGGTACGCGGACGAGTACGACCGCTTCGGCTACGAGTTTCGGGAACCGCCGGCCGAACGGCTCCGCCGACTCGCCGAGACCGTCGAAATCCTGCAGGGGCTCTGGACCAACGAAACGTACAGCCACGAGGGCGAGAACCTCGAGGTCGACCTCGAAAACGCTTTCTGCGAACCCCAGCCAGTTCAGGAGCCCCACCCGCCGATCTGGATCGGCGGCGGGGGCGAGGCGTTCACGCTGCGGTACACCGCGGAACTGGCGGACGGCTGGAACTACGGCACGCTCGAGCCCGAGGGCTTCACCGACAAGCTCGACGTATTACGCGACCATTGCGAGAGCGAGGCCCGGTACGACGAGATCCGCAAATCCGCCGAACTGTTCGTCTTCGTCGGCGAGACGACCGAGGCAGCCGCGGACAAGCGCGAGGCCTTTCGCTCCGAGTTCCTGCCCGATGGCCCGAGCGAGCCCCGCGAGTTCTTCCTCTCGGGCTACCTCGAGACGGCCCCCACCGGGACCCCGGCCGAGGTCCGCGACCGGCTCGCGGACTACGCCGCGGTCGGGATCGAGGAGGTCATGCTCGCGGTGCCGAACGCGGCCGACGATGGCGACGAGAGCCTGTCGCTGGTGGCCGACGCGCTCGCCGGCTGACTCGAGGCCGGTTCGCCGCCGGAGCGACCGCGCGTTTTTGTAGCTCGGCCACTTAAAATAGTACTGTGACTGCGCGAGAAAACGCCGGGGCGGCGAGCGTGACTGACGCCGTGACCGCGTTCAGCGAAGAGGGCACTGCGGACTCGAGCGACGCCGCGGTCGGGTTCGATCGGGACCGCAGTATGGAGCGTACGGCCGCCGTCACGCGCCCAGCTAGCAGCGAGACAGCAGCGACGGACGACCGCGATATCGCCATCTCCGTCACCGGACTGTCAAAGCGGTTCGGCGAGGGCGACGCGGCGGTCACCGCCGTCGACGACGTGAGCGTCGACATCGAGACCGGTTCGATCGTGGGCCTGCTGGGGCCGAACGGGGCCGGCAAGACGACGCTCATCAAGTCGATCCTCGGCATGGTCGTGCCGGACGCGGGCACCGTTCGGATCCGCGGTATCGACCTCGAGGAGCGGCCTCGAGCGGCCTATAGCGCCGTCGACGCGATGCTGGAAGGGGCGCGAAACGACTACTGGCGGCTGACCGTCCGGGAGAACCTCCGCTATTTCGCCACGATCAGCGGCGTCGATCCGAACTCGGTCCGCGACCGCCACGACCGGCTCCTGGCACAACTCGACCTCGAGGCGAAGGCGGACGTGCCGGTCCGGGACCTCTCCCGCGGGATGAAACAGAAGGTATCGCTGGCGAGCGTCCTCGCCGGCGGCGCGGAAGTCGTCTTCCTCGACGAGCCCACGCTGGGACTGGATGTCGAGAGCTCCCGGACGCTCCAGCGGGAACTGCGACGCCTCGCCGCGGAGGAGGACCTCACCGTCGTCCTCAGTAGCCACGATATGGACGTCGTCGAGACGGTCTGTGACCGCGTCCTGATCATGTCCGACGGGGCAATCGTCGCGGACGACACCGTCGACGCCTTGCTTTCCGACACGGACCGCCACTGCGTTCGGATCACGAGCGCCGACATCGACGCCGCGCTCGTCTCGCGGCTCCGGCGGCGCTTCGACGCGATCGAGGCCGATCGACGCGACCCCGGCCATCGGATCGAGGTCGTGACCGACAGCGACGGCCTCTACGACCTGTTGGCGATGCTCCGCGACGCCGACGTGACCCTCGAGCGCGTTCGGACCGTCGAGCCCGACCTCGAGGATGTCTTCGTCGATCTGACGGCCGGCGATCAGGGCGACAGGGGTGACCGATGAGCGCCGGTCGACCCGACGCGACCGGGACGCCGCGGCCGGCCGGCTACTATCACCTCGCGCGGGCCGTTCTCTACCGGGAGTACCTGCTGTTCGTCCGGTATCCCGCAAACGCCATCGGCGGGCTCGTCATCTCGGTGTTCTTCTTCGGGCTGTTGTTCTACGGCGGCCGAGCGATCGCCGGGCAGGCGCTGACCGACTCCATCGAAGGGATCATCGTCGGCTACTTCCTGTGGTCGCTCTCGGTGGGCGCGTACTCCTCGATATCGAACGACATCGGGAGCGAGGTCCAGTGGGGAACCCTCGAGCGCCACGTCATGTCGCCGTTCGGGTTCGCCCCCGTTGTCCTGTTGAAAGGGGTCGCCAAGATCGTCCGGTCGTTTCTCACCTCCGCGGTGTTGCTCGCGGTGATGCTCGTCATCACCGGAACGGGCCTCGAGCTGAACTTCGTGACGACCGTCGTCGTCGCGACGCTCAGCATCGTCTCGGTGTTGGGCCTCGGGCTGGCCGCGGGCGGGGTGACCGTCCTCTACAAGCAGATCGGCAACTGGCTCAACCTGCTCCAGTTCGGCTTCATCGTGTTGATCTCCGCGCCAGCCTTCGACCTCGGCTGGCTCCGGTGGCTCCCGCTCGCGCAGGGCAGCGCGCTCCTCCAGCGGACGATGATCGACGGCGTCCGGCTCTGGGAGTTCCCGCCGGCGGAGCTCGCCGTCCTGCTCGCGGTCGCCGTGGGCTACTTCGCGGCCGGCTACGCCGTCTTCCAGTACGCGACCCGCCGGGCGAGACGCCTCGGCGTCCTCGGGGATTACTGACCCGCCTCCGCCTCGCACCCGACCGGCGTCGTCCGGACCCGCATCCCCGCCAGATTCACCCCCTCGGCACCCGTTCGGTCCGGTATGGCCCACGACAGGATTCACGCGCGCAAGCCGACCCACGACCTCGAGCGGTGGTCCGTCGGGACGATCGACGCCGTCGCTCGGCGGGACGGCCACGCGGTCTTCGAGGTAACGACCGAGGACGGCGACGCGATCGAACTCGTCGTGACGGTCGCGATCCGCGATCTCGTCCTCCGCAGACTCGACCTCGAGGCCGACGAGTCGCCGGTCGGTGCCCGGGTCTGGTACCGGACACGCGGCGGCTGACACGCGAGAACCGATACCTAATTTTCGGTGGGGACGCTATTCCGGCGCATGGTCGAGAGTCCGTTCGACGTGACTATCGAAGTCGGCGAAGTGATCGACGCCGAACCGTTCCCCGAAGCGGAGAAGCCGGAGATGACCAAGCTCTGGATCGACCTCGGCGACGAGGAGATTCAGTCGGCCGCGCAACTCGACTACCACTACGACGCCGCCGACCTCGAGGGGCGGCAGGTGCTGTGTGCGACCGATCTCGGCTCGGTACGGATCGCCGGCTTCAAATCCGAGGCGCTGACCGTCGGCGTCCCCGGCGAGGAGGGGTATCCCGTGTTGGTCTCGCCCGACGAGGACGTGCCGCTGGGCGGACCGTTGTACTGACTCGGACTCGGAGTGCCCCGTTCGCTCGCTCTGCCCGCTAGACCGAATCGATCCGATTTCCGCCGCTGAAACCGGTTCAACGAGACAATAAGTATAGGCACGGGGAGCCACGGAACACACGTGGCGAGGCGGGGCGGATTCGGTCGTTGCCAATCCGACCCGTCTGACATCCGAGACATCATCGCCCCGCTCGCCACGGATCGGACATCGTTCAACCGTCGACCCCTCCCCCTCGATTCCGATCCTCCACCACCTACCACAGCGCCGAACTGATTCGACGTCGGCTCCCGGCCGACGTTCTCCGACCGACCGCTCCCGCTGAGCGACGGCTCTCGTCGCCGAGCGACCACGTCCACCGCGGATCCCGCAGGGTTTTTGCGGTGGAGGGACAGTCACCGGATATGACCGAGGCGACGGGTATCGTCGGGGAGTTCTTCTCGCTGAAGGAGGGAACCGACGCCGAACTACTGGCGATGCAGTGTGGCGACTTCTACGAATTCTTCGGCGAGGACGCCGAGACCGTCAGCGAGGAACTCGATCTCAAAGTCTCCCAGAAGTCCTCCCACGGCTCGTCGTACCCCATGGCCGGCGTGCCGGTCGACGACCTGACACCCTACCTCAAGGCCTTAGTCGAGCGCGGCTACCGCGTCGCCGTCGCCGACCAGTACGAGACCGATTCCGGCCACGCCCGCGAGATCGTCCGCGTCGTGACACCCGGCACCCTGCTCGAGACCAGCGACGCCGACGCCCAGTACCTCGCGGCGGTCGTCGACGGCGGTGACGACGCCTACGGGCTCGCCTTCGCGGACGTGACGACCGGCCGCTTCCTCGTGGCGGCGGCCGACGACGCCGACAACGCGCTGACGGAGTTGTACCGGTTCGACCCGGTCGAAGTGCTGCCTGGCCCCGACGTTCGGGCGGACGACGACCTACTGAATCAGGTCCGCGATCGTATCGGCGCGACGCTCACGCTCCACGAGACCGAGGCCTTCGCGCCCAAGCGGGCGAAACACGGGGTCAGCGAGCAGTTCGGCGCGGAGACCGTCGATCGGCTGTCGGTCGGCGAGCCGACGATCGCCGCGGCCGGTGCGATCCTCTCCTACGTCGAGGAAACCGGTGCGGGCGTCCTCGCCTCGATGACCCGCATTCAGGCCCACCACGGTGACGACCACGTCACGCTCGACGCGACCACCCAGCGCAACCTCGAGCTCACCGAGACCATGCAGGGCGAGCGCGATGGCTCGCTATTCGCGACGATCGATCACACCGAGACCAGCGCCGGCGGCCGCCTGTTGAAGGAGTGGCTCCAGCGCCCGCGGCGCTCGCTCGAGACCCTCGAGCGGCGACAGGAGTCCGTCGCCGCGCTCTCGACGGCGGCACTCGCTCGCGACGAGTTACAGGATGCCCTCGGCGAGGCCTACGATCTGGCCCGGCTGGCCTCGAAGGCGACCCACGGCAGCGCGGACGCGCGGGATCTGCTCGCGGTCCAGGATACGCTGGCGGTCCTGCCCGAACTGGCCGATAGCATCGCATCGAACGCGGATCTGGCCGACTCGCCGCTCTCGGAGATCGTCGACCGGCCGGATCGGGACGCCGCGAGCGACCTTCGGGAGACCCTCGCGGCGGCCATCGCCGAGGAACCGCCCTCGACGGTGACCCAGGGGGAACTCCTCCAGCGGGGGTACGACGACGACCTCGACGAGGTGATCGAGCGCCACGAGGAACTCAAGCAGTGGCTCGACACCCTCGCCGAGCGCGAGAAGGGACAGTACGGCCTCTCTCACGTCACCGTCGACCGGAACAAGACCGACGGCTACTACATCCAGGTCGGCAAGTCCGCCGCCGACGGCGTTCCCGACCACTACGAGGAGATCAAGACCCTTAAAAACTCCAAGCGGTTCACCACCGACGAACTCGAGGAGAAAGAACGCGAGATCCTGCGGCTCGAGGAACGGCGCGGCGAACTCGAGTACGAACTCTTCGAAGAACTCCGCGACGAGGTTGCCGCACGGGCCGAACTGCTGCAAGATGTCGGGCGAGCGCTGGCAACGGTCGACGCGCTTGCGAGTCTGGCGACCCACGCGGCCGAGAACCGGTGGGTCAAACCGGACCTGGACCGCGGCGATCGGCTCACCCTCGAGCAGGGCCGTCACCCGGTCGTCGAGCAGACGACCGAATTCGTCCCGAACGACGTGCGGATGGGGTCGGCGGCCGGAGCCGCCGACCAAGAACGCGCCAGCGGGCGCGCAGACGAGGACCGTGGCTTCCTCGTCGTCACCGGCCCAAACATGTCTGGCAAATCGACGTACATGCGGCAGGTCGCTTGTATCGTCTTGCTCGCACAGGTCGGGAGTTTCGTCCCGGCGAAGGAGGCCGAGATCGGCCTCGTCGACGGCATCTTCACCCGCGTCGGCGCGCTGGACGAACTCGCGCAGGGCCGCTCGACGTTCATGGTCGAGATGAGCGAACTCTCGAACATCCTCCACACCGCGACCGAGGAGTCGCTGGTCATCTTAGACGAGGTCGGCCGCGGGACCGCGACCTACGACGGGATCTCGATCGCCTGGGCGGCGACGGAGTATCTACACAACGAGGTGCAGGCGAAGACCCTCTTCGCGACTCACTACCACGAACTGACCGGGCTGGCGGAGAATCTCCCCCGCGTCGCCAACGTCCACGTCGCCGCGGACGAGCGCGACGGCGAGGTAACCTTCCTCCGGACGGTCCGAGACGGGCCAACCGACCGGTCCTACGGGATCCACGTCGCCGACCTCGCGGGGGTTCCGGACCCGGTCGTCGACCGCTCGAGAGACGTTTTGGAGCGCCTGCGCGAGGAGAAGGCCATCGAGGCCAAGGGCGGGACCGCGAGCGAGCCGGTACAGGCGGTCTTCGATCTGGGAAGCGGGACGATGCAGACACAGGGCGAGCGCGAATCGCAGGCGCGAACGCAGACGGCGACGACCGATGGCGGTCCGGCGGAGGCCGACGCCGCGGACGCGTCGATCGATCCCGAGACCGAAGCCGTCCTCGAGGACCTCGAATCGCTCGACGTGAACACGACGCCGCCGATCGAACTCGTCTCGAAAGTTCAGCAGCTCCAGGAGCGACTCGAGGACACTCCCCCATCTGAGTGACGGGTTACCACACCGTCTTTCCGGTGAAGAATCGGCAGTCGACGGCGGGGTGAGCGACCCTACGCGCGGACCGAACCCGCCGATTCCCGTCCGTCGCTCTCGTCGGCACTGCTTTCGGTTCTCTTGTCTCCGATCACCACGTTGACCGCGGCACCGACCAGCAGGACGAACGCGGTGCCGTAGAGCCAGACGACGAGCAAGATGACCGCACCGAACGTGTCGTATGTCCCGACGGTGTTGACCAGGTCCGCGTAGATCCCGAACAGCGCCTCGAGGACGACCCAGCCCGCGGCGGCGATGACGGTCCCCGGAAGGGCCTCGCGCACTGACACGTCCACATCGGGGAAGACGTAGTAGACGGGGAAGAACGCGACGACGAGCCCGCAGAACAGGGCGATCGGGGTCAGCGCCACGATGACGGGGTGATCGATCGTCGCCAGCGTCGCCGTCGCGAGGCTCGTCCCCACGGTGGCGACCGCGATGACGACGAAGACGACGAGGCCGTCGACGACCGCCTCGCGGAGCGATTCGTCGCTCTCGCCGTACAGTTCGTCGAACGCGGTGTTCAACCCCCGAACGATCCGGACCATGCCCCAGAGCAGCGAGGCGATCCCGATGAGCGACGCACCGGCGCGCTGGGACGCATGGGTCAGCGCCTCGTAGACCAGCCCCTGACCGGCGGGGCTCAGGTGATCGCGGGCCAGCGCGACGAGGCGCTCGGTCATGTACTCGTTTCCCACCGCGCCGACGACGATCAACAGTAAGAGCAACAGCGGCAGCAAGGAGAGAAACGCGGCATGGGCGATGCTGCCCGCCATGAACGCGACATCGCACTCGCGAACCACCGCGACGACGTCTCGAGCGACGGACTGGAGCCGCCGCAGATCCATACCGTCGGGACGGCTCCGGTCAGCAAAAGCGCGGCGCTGGCACTCGCCATCGGAACCGCCGACGCCGAAGACGACGGCTCGACTGGCGCTGATCGACGGCGACAGCGACGCTATCCGAGAGCCATCGGAAGCGTTTTGAAACGCTGGGTTGCTCGTTAGCACGATGCACGAAGCAGACTTCGACGTCGCGGGGCAGACCGCGGTCGTCACCGGTGCGAGCCAGGGAATCGGGCAGGCGATCGCGGAGACGCTCGCGGCGAGCGGTGCGGACGTGGCGATCTGTTCGCGTTCGATGGATCGGGTCGGCCCGGTCGCCGAGGGGATCGCCGACGACCCGGACGCGGGCGATGCGATCGCCGTCGAATGCAACGTCCGCGAGCGCGAGCAGGTCCAGAACCTGGTCGACGAGACGGTCGACGAGTTCGGCGACATCGATATCCTCGTGAACAACGCCGGTGGGGAGTTCGTCGCGCCGTTCGAGGACATCTCCGCGAACGGCTGGAAGACCATCGTCGACCTCAACCTGAACAGCACGGTCCACTGCACGCAACTCGCCGGCGAGGTCATGCGCGAGGGGTCGGGCGGCGTTATCATCAACCTCTCGAGCGTGAACGGTCAGCACGCGGCTCCAGGCGAGAGCCACTACGGCGCGTCGAAGGCGGCGATCATCCGGCTGACCGAGACGCTTGCCGTCGAGTGGGCCGAGGACGGCATCCGCGTCAACTGCGTCGCACCCGGGCTGATCCAGACCCCCGGCGTCGCCGAGACGCTCGGCATCGACAGCGAGGACATGCCGCCCCGCGAGGAGACCGACCGCCGCATCGGCCACGCGGAGGAGATCGCCGACGTGGTTCAGTTCCTCTCGAGCCCCGCCGCCTCCTTCATGAACGGCGAGACGGTGACGGCGAAGGGCGTTCCGCGGGCCGGCAACTCGATGTCGCAGGATCTGGGTCTCGAGGACTGACGACGGGATCGTGCAAGCCCGCCTCCGGACGTGAGTGAGAGTCAAGCGGGACGTAAGACCTAACCAGTCGCCTTCTGTACGGCTATTCAGCACATCGGGTGTCGGAGCCGAGCCCCGACGCCGACCCATCGACTCATCATGAGCGACGAGAGCACACACCCACAGGACGACACCGGTATCCGACGGCTAGACGAGGACACCGTCGCCCGCATCGCCGCCGGCGAGGTCGTCGAGCGACCCGCCAGCGCGGTCAAGGAACTCGTCGAGAACAGCCTCGACGCCGACGCGGACAGCGTCGACGTCACCGTCGAAGAGGGCGGTACCGAACTGATCCGCGTCGCCGACGACGGCCGCGGGATGAACGAGGCCGACCTCCGGGCGGCCGTTCGCGAGCACACGACGAGCAAGATCGATGGCCTCGAGGACCTCGAGTCCGGCGTCGCGACGCTCGGATTCCGGGGCGAGGCCTTACACACCATCGGCTCGGTCTCGCGAATGACGATCCGCTCGCGACCCCGCGAGACCGAGGGCGCGGGCACCGAACTCGTCTACGAGGGCGGCGAGGTGACCAGCGTCGAGCCGACGGGCTGTCCGGCGGGGACCACCGTCGAGATCGAGGATCTCTTCTACAACACGCCCGCTCGCCGGAAGTTCCTCAAGACGACCGCGACGGAGTTCGCCCACGTCAACCGCGTCGTCACCCGCTACGCGCTCGCGAACCCGGACGTGGCCGTCACGCTGACCCACGACGGCCGCGAGGTGTTCTCGACGACGGGACAGGGCGACCTGCAGGCCGCCGTGCTGTCGGTCTACGGCCGCGACGTCGCCTCGGCGATGATCCCCGTCGAGGCCAGCGGCGACGAACTCCCGCCCGGCCCCCTCGAGTCCGTCTCGGGGCTCGTCTCCCACCCCGAAACGAACCGCTCGAGCCGGGACTACCTCGCGACCTACGTCAACGGCCGCGCCGTCACGGCCGACGCCGTCCGCGAGGGGATTATGGGTGCCTACGGCACGCAACTGGGCGGCGACCGCTACCCGTTCGTCACGCTCTTCCTCGAAGTCCCCGGCGACGCGGTCGACGTGAACGTCCACCCCAGAAAGCGGGAGGTGCGGTTCGACGACGACGACGCGGTCCGCCGGCAGGTCGACGCCGCGGTCGAGAGCGCGCTGCTCGAGCACGGACTGCTCCGATCTCGGGCACCGCGAGGCCGCTCGGCACCCGGCGAGGCACGAGTCGATCCCGGTGATCGACGCGCAGCCGAGAGCGGGACGGATTCGCCCGCCGGCGAGGCCACGACGCTCGAGTCCGGAGCCGAAACCGAAGCCCACTCACCGACCGGGGAATCGACCGCCGAAGCGAACGACGAACCGGCGACGAGCGAATCCGCAAATCTGGGGACGGATACAGCGACCGACTCGAGCGGGACGGATTCGACCGCCGGTCACGCGAGCGACTCGGACACTGCTGCCACCGCGGGCGGTTCGGAGACCGCCGACAGCACCCGATCCTCGAGCCCGCAATCCGCCTCGAGCGACGCGGATCGGGGATCGACGACTGCGACGGAGATGAACGCTGACGGGGCCGGGAGCGCGACACCCAATTCGACCGAGACGGAGGCAGACTCGAGTCGGACCGACTCGAACCCCGAATCCGGCTCCGCGGCAGATCGGGACCGCGACCCCGAGCGCAAGTTCGCGGCCGCCACCGAACAGCGGACGCTGACCGGCGAGCCCGCGACGGGCGAGGAAACCGAGTTCGACTCGCTGCCGTCGCTTCGGGTCCTCGGACAGCTCCGCGATACCTATCTGGTCTGTGAGACGCCCGACGGCCTCGTCCTGATCGACCAGCACGCCGCCGACGAGCGGGTCAACTACGAACGCCTGCAAGAGGCCGTCGCGGACGACCCGACCGCACAGGCCCTCGCCGAACCCGTCGAACTCGAGTTGACCGCGGCCGAAGCGGAAGCCTTCGAACACTACAGCGAGGCGCTCTCCCGGCTCGGCTTCTACGCCGATCGGGTCGACGACCGAACGGTCGCCGTGACGACCGTGCCCGCGGTGTTCGCGGAGACCCTCGAGCCAGAGCGCCTGCGGGACGTGCTCACTTCGTTCGTCGAGGGCGACCGCGAGGCGGGCGCGGAGACGGTCGACGCGCTGGCCGACGAGTTCCTCGGCGACCTGGCCTGTTATCCGTCGATCACGGGGAACACGTCGCTGACGGAGGGGTCAGTGATCGACCTGCTGTCGGCGTTAGACGACTGCGAGAACCCTTATTCCTGTCCGCACGGCCGACCGGTGGTCGTCCGGTTCGACGAGCGCGAGATCGAGGATCGGTTCGAGCGGGACTATCCCGGACACGGCGGATAGGGTCGCCTCGAGGGTGTGTGATCAGAGACACAGCACCGACGCGACCCGGCGTCGGCAGTGGTAGGTGACTCGAGGCAGAACCCCCGCACATGACGACCCCGCGCGAACTCGACGGCTCGAGCGCCGGCGGCCAGTTCGTCCGGACCGCGCTCGCGCTGTCGGTCCTCGAGAACGAGCCGGTTCGGCTCGAGCACGTCCGCGGCGACCGATCGACGCCCGGGCTCCGCCACCAGCATCTGGCGGTCCTCGAGACGATGGCCGCACTCTGCGACGCCGATGTCTCGGGCGACGAACTCGGATCGGAGACGATCGAGTTCGATCCGGGCCTCGAGCCCGACGACGCGGGCGGCCGACCAGCGGACGGACCCGGCGGCCGACTCGAGGGCGGCAGCTACACCGTCGATATCGGGACCGCTGGCAGCACGACGTTGCTGTGCAACGCCCTTCTGCCGCTGGCGACGATCCTCGAGTCCCCGCTCTCGGTGACGGTCACCGGCGGGACGGACGTGGCGTGGTCGCCGCCGCTGGACTACCTCCGCTACGTCACACTCCCGCTGGTCCGCCGGTTCGGCGTCGAGGCCGCCTGCGAGGTCGACCGCCGCGGGTTCTATCCCGACGGCGGCGGGACCGTGACGCTTCGGATCGCGCCCTCAAGTCTCGAGCCGATCGAACTCACCGAACGCGGGCCGCTCGAGGGGCTCCGACTCTACACCACCGAATCGGAATCGCTGGCCGACCGCGACGTCGCCTCTCGGCAGGCCGCAGGCGCGCTCGAGCGGTTGGACTCGGCGTCCGATCTCGAACTGACGGAACGGTGCGAGACGACGGCAGCGAGTCCTTCGCCCGGCTCCGCGCTGGTGCTCCGCGTCGATCACGGGACCGGCGTCGCCGGATTCGCTGCCCTCGGCGAGCGCGGCAAGCCCGCCGAGCGGGTCGGCGAAGACGCCGCGGACGCCGCGAATCGCTTTCTCGAGGGGGCAGCCCCGGTCGATCGGCACATGGCCGACCAGTTGCTCGGCTTTCTCGCGCTCGCCGGCGGCCAGGTACGAATTCCCGCCGTGACCGACCACGTCGAGACGCGGTGTGCGCTGCTCGAGGAGTTTGGAGCGAAAATCGACCTCGAGCGGGAGGTTGAGACGGCGGTGGTATCGGTCGCGTCGCCGCTGGACGGGGGTCAGTAGTCCGTCGCTTCTGGGATTACTGCCGGTTTCGGTTCAGCAGTCCTGTTAGCACGATCAGGAGGACAATCACGAAGAGACCGCCTCCCGCGACCGTGAGCGCGAACGTCGGGTCTGTGGGCTCGATGTTCGAGTCCGTGAGTGGAAGCGTCCCCAGATACGCCACGAGTTGGCTGCTCGCGGTGATGACGCAGACAAACGCGATAGCGAGCCCCAGGAAGAGGAGTTGGTAGTCAAACCATGTCTTGAGCCCGTCTGCCGACACCATCTATGAACGTGTTAGAACAGCGATGCTATAGCCTTTCGGTCGGTTCGGCACCCGTCTGTGCGAGTCCCCGAGAGGGCGCGGCAGTGAGACGTCCCCGCTCGAGCGGGCTGTCATCGATAACCGCCACAACTTATAGCATCGCCGACCGTCGCCTCGAGTATGGCTGACGGAGATACTGCCGTTCGCTGTCGATCTGTTCGGGGGGAAGCACCGTGAGCGAGACCGATATCGTCACGTTCGGCGAGACGATGCTCCGGCTGTCGCCGCCGGGGAACGAACGCATCGAGAACGCGGACACGTTCGAGGTCCGGGCCGCCGGGGCCGAGAGCAACGTCGCCATCGCGGCGAACCGGCTGGGTGCGTCCGCGACGTGGACCTCGAAGGTCCCCGAGACGGCGCTGGGACGGCGCGTCGTCGGCGAAGTCCGCAGACACGGCATCGAAGCCGACCCCGTCTGGAGCCACCGCGGCCGACAGGGAACCTACTACCTCGAGCACGCGGGCAAACCCCGCGGGACGAACGTGATCTACGACCGGGACGACACCGCCATTTCGACGGCGGAGGCCCGCGAGTTCGATATCGACCGGATTCAGGACGCGAAGGTCTTCTTTACGACCGGCATCACGCCCGCGCTCTCCTCGACGCTCCGTGATACGACGCTCAACCTGCTCAAAGCGGCCCGGAAAGGCGGGACGTCGACCGCGTTCGACTTCAACTACCGGCGCAAGCTCTGGTCGCCCGACGAGGCAAAAGAGACGCTGACGAAGCTGTTCCCGGGCATCGACATCCTCGTGATCGCCGCCCGCGACGCCCGGACCGTCCTCGGGTTCGAGGGCGACCCGCGCCAGCTCGCGCACAAACTCGGCTCGCAGTACGATTTCACGACCGTCGTCGTCACCCGCGGCGCGGAGGGCGCGGTCGGCTGGCACGACAACGTCGTCCACGACCACGACGCCTACGAGACCGACACCGTCGACCCGATCGGGACCGGCGACGCCTTCACCGGCGCGTTCATCGCCCGCCGGCTCGACGGCGACGACGTTCCCACTGCCCTCGAGTACGCCGCGGCGACAGCGGCGCTCAAGCGGACGATCCCCGGCGACGCGGCGCTCGTCACCGCGGACGAAGTCGAGACGATCGTCAAGGAACAGGGCGAAGACATCTCGCGATAGCTCGCCGAATACGGGCGAGCGGCTGCAGACGCCTCGTTTTGCAACGGGTGCGGACGACCGCCGACGTGGATGGCGCGGACCGCGTCTCGCAATCCCGACTCGAGTTACCGGCTACCCGCGGACGATTGGACGGATTTGCCAGAAGTCGTTTTATGTGGGCGTCGAAAGCCACGGCTCGTAATGAATCGCGGAGCCACACTGGTGGTTGCACTGCTCGTGGCCACGAGCGCCGTGACGATGGCCGCGGCCGCCGGTGCAACGACAACGACGACTGCGACAGGATCGAGTACGACTACCCAGAGCGACGCCTACGCGGGGGCTCACGTCGCGTTCGACGTCCAGGGCGATGCGATCGCGAACTACAGCGTCGACGGCGAACAAGCCTTTTCGTCGGTTGCTGTCCAGTCCCAGAGCGAGGCCGACGCCGATGCTGGACTCGACGCGAGCACCGGCCTCGAGGCCGCGACGGACCTGAGCGGCGCGGGGCTGTCGCTCGCGACGCAGACGCAGGCCAGCGCCGAGATACAGGCCGACAGCGGCGCGACGCTGTCGGCTCACGACAATCAGCACGGCACGCTCGTCGTCGAGAGCGGCGACGAGGCCCAGTACGTCGAAGCCGACCTCGGGGCGAGCGCCGAGGCCCGCGAGGACGGCGACCGCGTCGTGGTCGAAACGGGCGACCGCGAGGGCGCGTTCCTCGTCGTCGGTGACGGCGAGGTGACCGTCGCCGACGGGAACGTGACGGCCGACCTCGGCGAGAACGCGACGCTCGCGTTCCGCTCCTACGACGAGGGCGAACGCGACGAACAAGCGAGCTACGAGGAATCGCTGATCACCGAGGGCAACGCCGCGGTCGAGGTCACGGCCGACCACCGCGACGGCGAGACGGTATCCGACGCCGTCACCTACGGACAGGAGACGTCCGCCGAGGCAGCGACGACCGCCAACGGGACCGTCGAGATGACGATCGATCGGACGACCCACGAGGGGACCGTCGTGCTGACCACCGTCTCCGAGGAGGCCGTCGGGAGCCTCGAGAACCTCTCGGTGACCGTCGACGGCGAGGCCGCGGTTGAAGCGTCCTCGAAGAGCGACCTCGAGGGCGCGATCGGGAGCGACGAGTCCCGGTATATGGTCGCACAGGATACACAGGCCGAGGGACAGGCGACCGTCTACGTCGCGGTCAACCACTTCTCCGAGCGAACGGCGACGATCGACGGCGCGTCCGCACAGGACGAGAGCACGGACGAGAGCGACGGGTCCGAAATCGAATCCGATGACGAGGGGAGTACTGACGAAGAGAGCGCCGACGGATCCGCCGAGAACGAGACGACCGACGGCAGCGACGACAGCGTGTCCGGCTTCGGTGCCGGCGCTGCGGCACTCGCCCTGTTGACCGGCGTCGGCGCTCGAGTCCGACGGTAACGTACTGCAGGCTTCTGCCGTTCTTCTCGACGGACTGTTCAGAGACGCCTGTTCCGAACTCGAGGTCCGACAGGACTGTGTCGGCGATACCGATTCACCGGATCTGGCGCTGTAGCAGCGGACGACGGCGGCGCGCATCCATCGCGGCGCGACCGTCCCGGATCGATGGCGGTCGGCCGCTGCTTTTTGACGGGCGCTGTGCTACGTTCCGTGTGACTCGAGACGTTCGCCGGGCGACGGTCGACGATGTCTGGGCCGTCCACGAGGTCGCCCGCCAGAGCTGGCACGCCGCCTACGACGACGTGCTCGGCCCCGAGACGGTCGACGAGGTCGTCGACGAGTGGTACGCGATCGGTGACCTCGAGTCGTCGATCACGGAGGCGAGCGGCCGCGACGACGCCGCTTTCCTCGTCGCCGAGAACTCGCCGACGGCCGGTGTGGGGGCCGACAGCGACTCCTGTGGCTTCGTCCACGCCGTCCCGTGGCCGGAGGACTCCTCGGTCGCCTTTCTCGCGCGCCTCTACGTGCGACCCGAGAGGTGGAACGAGGGGACCGGAACCGCGCTGCTCGAGGGCCTCGAGACCGAACTCTCGGCGGGGTTCGATCGACTGCGACTGGGCGTCCTCGCCGCCAACGAGGTCGGCGTCTCGTTCTACGAATCGCGGGGCTTCGACCGCATCAGGACCCGCTCGTCCGATCTGGCGGCGGGCCTCGAGGAGCACGTCTACGAGAAGCGGCTTTTCGACTAGTCCGTGAGTAGGCTGCCTGCTGTAATACGGAGAAGAGACCGCTACAGCGTTTTGTCGGCCTCGCTGTCGCTCCCGGCTCGCTTCGTCGCCGTTCGATCGCTCGAGGCCTCACTCACAGCGTTCGCTCGGCCTCGCTGTCGTCGACGACTTCGATCCCGCGGTTGTTGACCGCCGCCGGATCGAGGCCGACCTCCTGGAGGAAGGTCTTGTACTCGCGCTCGCACTGCTCGGCGTCTTTCTGCTTATCGCTGGCGCGATCGCAGAGTTCGACGAGGTTCTCCGGCACGTCGTTCTGGTAGACGATCCAGTGGTTGATCAGGTCCGAGAGCCGGCGGATGGGGCTCGTGAAGTGGCCGTAGATCTCGAAGTTCAGCGCGTGGTGGCCGCCGAAGGGATCGTTCATGTACCGCGCTCGCGGCATGACCTTCATCACCGCCCACTGGATCTTGTCCAGTTGGCGCTCGGGCGCGTCCTCGAGCGTCGCGTTGACGGCCTTTCGCGGGTCGTCCCACGTGCTGCCGGGGATCGAGACGCCGTCGAGGTCCTGGATCTCTCGCAGCGCTTCGGACCACTCGTCGGGGCTGGGCTGGGGGTGGACCCGGTACATGGCCGAGACGCCGCGATTCCACATGAGTTCGTGCGTGACGGCCTTGTTGGCCTTCAGCATGCACTCCTCGATGATGGTGTGAGCGCGGTCGCGGGCCGGGTTCAGGACGAGCGAGCCGTCTTCCTTGCGCTGTTCGTGCATCTGCTCTGCGAGATCGTAGACCAGCGCGTTCTCCTCGTGGAGGTCGGCGTCGGGCTCCTCGAGCCGGCTTTCGGCCTCGGCGTAGGTGAGCCGCTCGTCGGACTCGATGACCGACTTGTAGATCTCGATGGTCTCGTAGGTCAGGTTCTCCTTGTCGAGGTGCATCTCGACAGTGTGGGCCAGCCGGTCCTCGTTGGGGACCAGCGAGCAGACCGTTTCGGCCAGTACCGGCGGCAGCATGTGGACCGTGTAGCCGGGGAGATAGACCGTGTTCCCGCGCTCGACGGCCTCGTCCCACATCGCCGTCTCCGGGTTGACGTAGTGGGTCACGTCGGCGATGTGGACCCAGAGGACGTACTCGTCGTCGCGCTCTTCGATCGAGAGCGCGTCGTCGAAGTCCTGAGCGTCGATCGGGTCCGTCGTCCACGTCGTCAGCTCCCGCAGATCCTGTCGCTCGTCGATCTCGTCTTCGATTTCGGCCGTCACGCCCTCCGTTCGGGCTTCGGCTTCCTCCAAGACCTCCGGCGGGAACTCGTCGCGGAGCTCGAACTTCTCGAACAGCTCCTCGCGCTTGTTCTCGAGATGGCGCGCGAGATCCTCCGAGACTTCGACTGGACCCTGGCCTTCCACCGTTCCGGCCTCGGCCTGTGCGTCGTCACTCATGGCGAGGGCTACGCACGTAAGAGTGAAAGTCGTGTCGGGATCGGCCCCAGTCCGAAGCTGCCGTCGGTGGGACGCCTGACCCGGTCTCGGTCCGGTGTGCTCGCTTACCGCTGGGACCGAACGATCCGCGACCGACTGCGAGACAGCGCGGTCAGATGGCCGGCGTCCTCGAGAACGGTCAGTTCGGCGTCGGGGACCCGATCCCGAAGATGCCGGGCACCTCGAAGGGGCGCGTTCGCGTCGGCGTCGCCGTGCCAGAGCCGGACCGTGTGATCGACGTCCGACGGCGAGAACCCCCACTCCGTCGTTACCAGCCGCGTCTCGGTGACGAACCCGTCCCGCTGTGTCCCGACCCCCTCGAGGAAGTCGCGCCGAACGCGCTCCGCCATCGCCGGCGTGATCTCGGTGCGCTCGGCCGCCGTCGCGTACTGCGAGAGGACGACCGCGGGCGGCGTTCGCGCGACGAGTCGCGTCTGGACGCCGAGTAACCCACTCAGCAGACGGGGGATCCGCCGCGCGAGCGAGCCGAGCAGGCGCTGGACGGCGGGGAGATCGGCCGCGAGCGACGGCGGCGGCGCGCCGGAGACGATATCGATTTCGTCGACGAGGTCGCCCCGCGTCGCCGCGAGCGCGAGCGCGTGGGGTCCGCCGCCGGAAAACGCGACGATCCCGGCCCGAGCGATGTCCTCCGCCTCGAGGACCGCGGCGACGGTCGCGCCGGTGTCGGCGATGTCCCGGTCGGAAACGGGCGACGACTGGCCGTATCCCGGCCGGTCCGGGGCGAGCAGGCGAACGCCCGCTTCCCGCGCCGGATCGTCGAGCAGGGCACCGAAGCGCCGCGAGCCGGGCGTGCCGTGGAGGACGACGACCGGCGTCCCGTCGGGGTCGCCGTAGTCGGCGTACGCGACTCGCCTCCCGTCGGCTCCCGTAACGATCGTCGGTGGATCCGCCTCGCGGTCGTCGTCCTCGGCCGGCGCATCCGATCGCGACAGTGTCATCGACCGAGTATTCTCGGTCGGTTCCCGAGTGACTTCTCCCGGATCCATGCGGCCTTTTAATACCCCTCGGCGACACCGGTCGATGGTGAGGCGCGTTTCGTTCAGCGTGACGTTTCCGGACGGGGTCGCACACCCCCTCCACCGGCGACTCGTTACGACGGACGGCGTGTCGCGAGTGGAACTCCTGATGTGGGGGCCGATGGGGACCGTGACGACGCTGTTGTGGTGTGACGGCGGGCCCGCCGCGACCGCCGATCTGTTGGCTGCCGTCGAGAGCGTCACCGCGACCGAGTTCGTCGAGCGCGACGACGGGACGTATGCGTTCGTCCACCAGACGGCCTACGAGTTCGAGGAGACGATCCTCACGCTCGTCGAGGATGCACGGATCGTGTTCCTGCCGCCGGTCACGTTTCGCGACACCGGCGCGGTGGCCTTCGAGGCCGTCGGCCGACCCGATGCACTGACCGGCTTCTACGACGAGTTGACCGACCTGGCAGACGGAACGATCGAACGCGTCCGCGAGTTCGACCGCCGGGCGTCGGCGACTGCACTCACCGACCGCCAGCGAGGCGCGCTCGAGGCCGCCGTCGCCGTCGGCTACTACGACGTTCCGCGGTCCGGCTCGGTCGCCGACGTCGCCGCCGAACTGGGCTGTGCCGGCAGTACGGCCGGCGAACTACTGCGGAAAGCGGAAGCGGCGCTCGTGGCGGACGCCGTCGACACGCAGTAGCGCCGTCCCGGCAGTGCTTACGATTCCTCCTCGAGCGGGCCGTACCGCTCCTCGACCGCCGAGAGATAGCTCGCGAGAAACGCGTCCCGATCCAGCCGGCCGGCCTCGAGGTCGACCAGCAGGTCCTCGAGTTCGCCGCGCGGGTGGTGACAGAGGTCGCTGTGACAGGCCTTACAGAGGTATTCGAAGGTCTTGTCTTCGCGATCCCAGCGGTCGCCGTGCTTGTCGTACTCCCGGGCCTCGTCGCGCGCTCGCTCGATGCCACAGGCGAGACAGGTGACCGTCTCCGTCCGGTTCCGAGAGGGCCACATAGGCGGCCCGACGGCGCGGTCCTACTTAGCGATTGGCACACGTTGCTCGCAGTCTGACGGTCAGGCAAACCGGGACCCGACGCGCTCTCCGGAACGGGCCTTTTATCTCCGGACCGCTCGTTTGCCCGATCATGCAGGTCAAGTCTCGACATCACCTCCGCAGCGACGCGGTGTCGGATCTCGAGGAGACGCTCGCGGAGCAACTGGGCGTCTCGCCCGACGGTGACGCCTACGAGCGCGTCGAGTTCGAGGACACCGATTGGGAAGTGGTTCTCATCGACGGCGAACCGCAGGTCGCGGAATTCGGCGACGACCTCTTTCTGACCGTCCGCGGAGCGAACGCCTACGAGCCCGAAAAACGGCTGGTCACTGTCGACGCAGGGGCGATCTCGTTTGTCAGCGACGGTGCCGACGTGATGCGTCCGGGGATCACCGACGCGACCGAGGACATCTCGCCGGACGATCTGGTCGTCATCGCCGAGGAATCCCACGGCAAGGTGCTCGCGGTCGGCCGCGCCCGCGTCGACGGCGCGGAGATGGCCGGCAACGAGGGGAAAGTCGTCGACTCCCTGCACCACGTCGGCGACGACCTCTACGAATTCACCGGGTAAGTCACCCGGCGGCAACGGTCTGATTTTGAGTATTGGTGAAAATACCTCCTTTCACCTTTGAATGTCGCGGTATATATAGTTCCATGCCACTATCTACTAGCAATTCTAGCACCTAATAGACGGTTGTCCACTAGTGTTATATATTGGTTCATGTTATCACTGCCCAACCATGATCGAGACGACAGTCGAAGCCGTCGACCTCCGCTCGCCGCCGACGATCACTCCCGAAACGCCCGCGAAGGTGGCGGCTCAGTCCCTCCGCCGGCCGACGGTCTCCGCGCTCCCCGTCCTCGAGGACGAGTCGGTCGTCGGCATCGTCACCGAGTCGGATCTCGTCGCACTGGTCGCGGAAACGGACGATCGTCCGGCGACGCGAGCGATCATGTCCGCGCCGGTGACGACGGTGTCGCCGACCGCGACGATCGCCGACGCCGCCGAAACGATGCGAACGAACGGCGTCAAACACCTCCCCGTCGTCGACGACGGCGTCTACCGCGGCCTGCTTTCGGCCCACACGTTAGCTCCGTACCTCCCGCGTCACCGCCTCGAGATCGAGTGGCGCGACGAACCGCTGCGTCTGGAGGCGACCGAGGGACAGGAACTCACTGCGGGCGACTGAGTCACGGGGTCACTCCGCGGTGTCCAGCGAATCCGCCTCGAACGCGCCTTCGTACTGCGCGAGCATGTCCCTGTAGCCCTGCTCGGCGAGGTCGTAGGTCTCCCGTACGTCCGCGATCGGCGTCTCGGTCGCATCGAGGCGCAGGTCGTTGTACGGCGGCTCGACGGTGTGTGATTCCGTCGTCTCGACGACCACCGCCACGCTCTGGACCGACAACTCCTCGCGTTTGTCTCCGCCCTCGAGGTCGCCGGCCGCCAGCGCGTCGATCAACCGCTTTGCGAGCGGGTCGGTATCGACGTTTTCCGTGACGGCGGCCGGCCCGGTCGCGGGGTCCGTCGTGTCGTGGACGGCGTTTGCCTCGTAGGCCTCGGCGACCGTCTCGAGGACGGCTTCGCCGGTCAGCATGTTGCCCGCGACGGTGTAGTGGTCGCCCTCGCGATGGCCGTACTCGGCGACGCACTCCTCGCCCGAGAAGGCGAACGTCGACTCGCCGTCGACGCCGTGTAACTGCCGCTGGGGCGCGCCCTCGTCGGCGTTGAGCAGCGCCTCGAGCACGTCGTCGACTGCGAGCCCGTCGTCGATGTACTCGATCCCGCGCGCGCGCCGAGGTCGACGTTGACCAGACTCTGCGTGGCGACCGCCCCGTGTTCGCTGACGAACGGACAGAGCGTCCCGACGCCCGGCAGCCGCGTCGTGACCGCGACACCGAACCGGCGGTGGCGGTCGCCGTCCTCGGTTTCGTACTCCTCGCGAACGCAGATACTGAACGTCATCGTTTGCGCGCCAACGGTATGGAATTAAAAACCACCGGCCGATCGGCGGGCCCACGGACCGGCGACTCTCGAGACGGGTCGAATCGACACTCGACCGCGGAATCCGGCGTCGCTCGAGCCGTCGGTCGGCCGAACGGTCTCGTAGACGGGACCGTGTCTGACGTAAGAACTATACTGGCGGCGGCGGTGGATACCGCCAATGGGACTCATGAGCAAAATTCTCGGCGGCAACCAGTCCAGAACCGTCGAGGACTACGCCGAACTGAACCTCGAGGACGTCTCCGACGGGTCCGCAGAGGCGACGATGCAGGTACACATCGCGGAGGTCAGCGGACAGGCCGACGCGATCGACATCAAAGACGCCGTCTACGACGGCGACATCGTCATCGCGGATATCACGCGCCTCCGGACCGAGGACAGCACCGTCGAACACATCGTCGACGAACTGCGGCAGGTCGCCCAGGAAGTCAACGGCGACATCGTCCGGAAAGGCGAGGATCAGATGATCATCACGCCGACCGGCATCCACATCAGCCGAGAAAAGCTGGGCCAGAAGGCATAGCGGGAGTCATCGGACGGGCAGATACCGAATCGCCGTTCGCATTCAGCAATCACTATTCTTGACTCGTCTGTGGCGACCCGAACTGGTACGTCGCTACCGCTTCCCGTTCGATCGCAATAAAATAACTCAGTCGTCTCGCGCCGCCGAAAGCGACGCGTTGAATTCGAGATTACGTTCGCGTGACGTTCGTCGCGCGCGGGCCCTTGGGGGCCTGTTCGATATCGAATTCGATGTCTGTGCCTTCTTCGAGATCCGGACCGCCAACATCTTCCATGTGGAAGAAAACGTCGTCGTCCGCGTCGTCCGTCTCAATGAAACCGTAGCCGCCTGTGTCGTTGAAGAAATCAACGCTTCCTTTCGCCATTACAAACATACGTAGGGTCGATCGGGGGATAAGGCTTCCGAGGGTCGTGGTACCACGACCGTCGACCCGTCCGCGGTGAGGGCCTGAATCGGATATAATTGCCGCGGTTCGTGACGATCCCGGCCAAGGGCACCTCTCGAGGGAGAACCGCCGAGCGCCGCGTTCGGTTTCGTGGGGCGAATAAAGGCGGTGCGTACGAAGGGTAATGAAGCTGTCAGTAACGACGGTGGCCTACTGCCGTCGTTCGGGAGCCGCGGTACCGCTTACCCGTACGCGTATTTGAAAGGGGGCTCGAGCGCTATCGCCGGGTACAGCATGAGCGCAACTGTGTCGAATGACCGATATGTCCGGTCGGGTCCGGTCTCGCTCGAGTGTGTGGCGGACGGGAAGCGGGGCCGCCGGCACACGGGTGATCATCCGTGAGTGCAGCTTTCAGTATCATCTCGCCGTCGCGACTCGAGGCCCGTCTCGAGTCGGACTTGGTCACCGTCGTCGACGTCCGCGAGGAACGGGAGTACGAGGAACTGGGGCATATTCCGGGTGCGGTTTCCGTCCCGGCCGATCGATTTCGGGACCCGAGCAGCGTCGCTGACGGGGAACTCCCGGCTCCCGGGGAGTTCGCAACGCTGCTGTCCGAGGCCGGCATCGACCGCACGGACGACCTCGTCGCGTATGGGGACGACGGCGGCCCGCTCGCGGCTCGGTTCCTGCTCACCGCCGCCGTCTACGGCCACGAGGGCTCGCTGTTCCTGGTAGACGGCGGGCTGGACGCGTGGCTCGCGGACGCCGACCGCTCGCATGCGACCGCCAGTCCCAGTCCCGCGCCGACCGACTACGAGGCCACGCTGCGGGACGACGCGCCGCTCATCGACCGCGAGGGCGTCGAAGCCGCGGTCGAGGGCGACGCGGTCGTCGTCGACACCCGCACCGCCGCCGAGTACGAGCAGTCCCGGATTCCGGGGGCCGTCCACCTCGAGTGGACGGACCTCCTCGCGGACGGCCGACTCCGGGGCGAGGACGCGCTCGAGGACCTGCTCGCCGAGCGGGGAATCACGCGAGACGAGCGGATCGTCCTCTACTGTAACACGGCCAGACGGCTCAGTCATACCTTCGTCACACTCCGCCATCTGGGCTACGAGGCAGTCGAATTCTACGAGGGGAGCCTGACCGACTGGGTGCGTGCCGAGGCCCCCGAGTGGGATCCGGTCGAACTGCAGGCACAGGTCCGCCACTACGCCGCCAACGGCGGCTTCGAGGCCATGGTCGACGACCTCGGGGAGGACGTGCTCGGTCGCCTGAAGCTGATCGGGCTCTACCACCAGAAGCAGCGGGGCTATTTCATGCTCCGGACGCGGGCTCCGGGCGGGAGACTCACGGCCGAACAGGCCCGCACGATCGGCGAGGTCGCCAACGAGTTCGCCCGCGCACCCGCAGAATACGGCGGTCCCGAGCAGAACCCGGTTTTCGGCGACGGCTACCTCGACGCCACGACCCGGCAGGATATCCAGATGCACTGGATCGAAATCGCGGACATCGCCGAGATCTGGGACCGCTACGACGCGGTCGGGCTCTCGACGATGCAGGCCTGCGGGAACTCCGTTCGCAACGTAGTCGGCTGTCCCGCGGCCGGACTCGATCCCGACGAAACCGTCGACATCGAACCGGTCGTCGAGCGGGTCAGCCAGCGGTTCCTCGGTGACCGCCACTACGCCAATCTGCCCCGGAAGTTTAAGGTCAGCGTCACCGGCTGTTGCGAGGACTGCGCCCGGTCGGGGATTCAGGACCTCGGGTTGACGCCGGCCCGCAAGGACGGCCGCGAGGGGTTCGTCGCGCGGGTCGGCGGCGGCCTCTCGGACGGTCCCCGCGTCGCCAGCGACATCGATCTCTTCGTCGAACCCGAGCAGGTCGACGACCTCGTCGCCGCTCTGGCCGACCTCTTTATCGACCACGGGAGCTACCTCGACACCGCGGTCAACCGGCTGCGCTTCCTCGTCGCCGAGTTCGGCCCCGAGAAGTTCCGCGAGGAACTCGAGTCCTACGCCGATTTCGCGTTCGAGGAACCCGACGAGACCCTGACGATGGACTACCGGGGCGACCACGTCGGCGTCCACGAGCAGGCCGACGGCCGCTCCTACGTCGGGCTGAACGTCCCGACGGGTCGGATGGGCGGTGACGAATTCGCCGAGCTGTCCGAACTGGCCAACGACCTCGGCGACGGCGAGGTCCGCCTGACCCCCAACCAGAACATCCTCGTGCCCCACCTGGCCAACGACGACCTTGCGGCGCTGCTCGAGGAACCGCTGCTCGAGCGGTACAGCCCCGATCCGGGGCCGTTCACGCGCGGGATCGTCACCTGCACCGGTCGGGAGTTCTGTAACTACGGGATCATCGAGACGAAAAATCGCGCGATCAGGTGGGCCCGCGAGCTAGACGACTGGGCCGAGGAAGCCGGGATCGCTGACGACCACGAGGCGATCCGCGTCCACATGTCGGGCTGTTCGGCCTCCTGCGCCCAGCCACAGTTGGGCGACTTCGGACTGCGCGGCGAGGTCTACCGCGACGACTACGACTCCGGACGAGCGGCCGACCTCGGACTCGGCGGCGATTTGGGCAACGACGAGTTCATCGACTGGCTCGTCGGGAAGATCCCGATCGACGACGTGCCCGCGGTCGTCAAGGCCACAATGTGCGCCTACGACGCCGACAGCGAGGCCGGCGAGTCCTTCACCGAGTGGACCCGCCACACGTCGAATGCGGACCTGCGCGAGATCATCACGGAACGGCCGGCGCGCGACGCGCCCGCGATCGGCACAGAGGTGAGCTAGATGTCTGGAACGGACCCCTCGAAGGCGACGAACGTACCGAAGCCGGGCGTCCCGCGGGAGGGCGTCAAGGGCGTCGGCGAGGACCCGCGCGAACAGGACCGCGACGCCGCCGAAGCGCCGGGCAAGATCTGGTTCCGCGACCTGGACGAGGCCGTCATCGAGGCCGATCGCTGTATCCAGTGTGCCTCCTGTGTCGCCGCCTGTCCCTCCGACTCCATCGGCATCGACGAGGACGAGGGCCGACCCACCCTCGTCAAGATGTGTACCGGCTGTTCGCGCTGTTGGGACTTCTGTCCCCGCAGCGGCCTGCGCTACGAGCGCCACCTCGAGCTGACCCGGGAGGAACGCGGCCTCGAGCAGCCGGCCACCTACGCGGCGCGAGCGGACGATACGGCCGCCGAGGCGGGACAGGACGGCGGCGTCGTGACGGCTCTGCTCGCGGAACTCATCGAAGCGGGCGAACTGGACGGCGCGGTCGTCGCCCGCGAGCGCGAGGACGAACCGCTGCGCGGCGAGGCCGTGCTGGCGACCTCCCGCGAGGACTTGCTCGAAGCCGGCGGCAGCATCTACAATCAGACGATGGGGCTGGGGAAAATCGACGAGCTGCTCGCGGAAGCGGACCTCGAGACCGACGACCCCGACCTCGCGCTCGTCGGCACCCCCTGTATGGTTCAGGGCGCGACCGCGCTCGATCGCTACGACCACGAGCCGGCCGATCCGATCGCGCTCACGGTCGCGCTGATGTGTACCCGCAGCTTCGAGCACGACCGGCTGCTCGCCCGCCTCGAGTCCTTCGACGTCGACCCCGAGGCGGTCGACGGGCTCGATATCAGCGACGGGACGCTCCGCGCCGTCGACGCCGACGGCGACGCGCTGCTCGAGGCGGACGTCGACGCGTTCGACGCGGCGGGACTGCGGGGCTGCGACGAGTGTGCCGACTTCGTCGGCGAGGCGGCCGATATCAGCGTCGGCAGCGTCGGCAGCCCGGACGGGTCCACGACCGCCGTCGTGCGGACCGAGGCCGGCGAATCGGCGTGGAACCGAGCCGCGTCTGCCCTCGAGACGACCGCGATCGACAGCCCGGACGCGCTCGAGGGGTTGGCCGAGTGGAACCGGCGGCGCGCGGAATCGATCCTCCCGCGGGCGTTCGACCGGGAGGGGAGCATCGGGATCACCTACGAGCACCACCGGGAGGCCTACGACGGGACCGACCGCGAGCCGGAGCCGCTGAACCCGGCCCGCGTCCACCAGTACGAGGAGTGGTGCTAACGGGGACGGTCGGTCCGTGCGAGGAATTTTCACCCGGCGGGAATTCCGGCGTCGGTTATCCCGGATGGTCGCGTATAGCTGGATATGACGGGCTTTCGTGCAACGGTCGTCGTCCACGAACCGGCGGACTGTCCGGTGGCCGACGTCTCCGCGTCCGCCGACGAACCGGTCGACTCCGTCTCTCGGTCGTCGCAGGCGACGCCCGAGGGGACGGTCGTCGAGGAGTTCGGCGTCGCCGCCGACGCCGCGGTCGAGGGGGACCACGGCGTCGAACTGACGCCGGTCCAGTCGAACGAGCGCGAGGCGATCTATCGGTTCGAACGCGACAGCGGCGCAGACTGCGCCTGCGAGATCATCGAGGGAACGGGCACGCCGATTTCGTCGGTCCGCGCCCAGAACGGCTCGTTGCTCCTCTCCTTTCGAACGTTCGAGTTGGCCGAGATCGCCGATATCGTCGACGAACTGCGGGCGTACTTCGACGGCGTCATCGTCGAGGAACTCACGCAGGACCACGAGGACGTCTCGGCCGATCCGGTCGTCGTCGATCGCGACGTGCTCACCACCAGACAGCAAGAAATCCTCGAGACGGCCCACGAGATGGGCTACTTCGACTACCCCAAGGGCGCGAACGCGACCGATGTGGCCGAGGAACTGGGCGTCGCCCGATCGACGTTCACCGAGCATCTGGCGGCGGCCCAGACGAAACTGATGGACGCGATCCTCGAGGAAGAACCGTAGTCGCGTCGCCGCGCCCGTTCTCGAGCCGTCTGCTCTTTCGCGGCGTCAGTCGGCGATGATGACCGGCCGGTCGGCGTCGATGATGACCTGCTGGCTGACGCTGCCGAAGAGCGCTTTCCCGACCGGGGACCGCTTCCGGCCGCCCAGTAGAATCGCGTCGGCGTCGATATCCGACGCGACCTGCCCGATTCCGCCGGCGGCGTCGCCGACCAACTCCGCGCGGTCGACCTCGATACCGTCGCCCTCGAGTCGGTCTTCGACCAGCGACACGGTGTCGGGCACGTCCCGGATCTCGGGCAGCGATTCGTTGAGATCGTCGATGAACGTCGCGCCGCCCTCGTCGGGCATGGTGTCGATCTCCTCGAGGACGTGCAGGACCGTCACCGACAGGTCGTCGGGATCGGCCGGCAGCGAGCGCAGGGTCTCGATCTGTGCGGTCACGCGCTCCTCGTCGGTGTCGACCGGAATGAGGACGTGATACATGTCCGATCCTCGGTGCCGTGTTATGAAAGTCGTACTGGCAGTTCCCACCGCCTGAGTGTGCCGCCGACGAATGTCAGTAACCCTTTGACTGGGGGCATCATCCACGATACCATGGATATCATTCACACCGCGCTGTGGGTATCGGACATCGACCGAACACGCGAGTTCTACATCGACGGGCTCGGACTGGAAGAGAACTGGTCGTTCACCGGCGACGACGGCGTCGAAAACGTCTACATCGGCGGCGAGCACGGCGAGTTCCAGTTCAAGTACGACCCCGACGGCGAGACCGACATCGACTCGGGGTCGATGGCCCACGTCGCGGTCGGCGTCGACAGCACCGACGAGACCGTCGAGCGACTGGTCGAGCGCGAGGACCCGCCGGTCGAGACGGAGCCGACGACGATGGACGAGATCGGCGTCCGCGTCGCGTTCGTCGAGGATCCGAACGGCTACGTCGTCGAACTCGTCGAAGAACTCGAGTAAGGCGACGAACGTGGCGTCGTGGGACTCGCGGAACTACTTTTCGGCGGCGTCGGTCACGGCGGGGTTCTCGACGGCCGGCGGCGTTCGGACGACCTGGACGAGGAGCACGGCCGCGACCGTCACGACGGCGGCCAGAAAGAGCCACGAGGTGCGGTAGCCGACCGTGTCGGCGAGATAGCCGAACGCGGGCGGCGCGACGAGCGCGCCGCTGGTGAGCGCGAGTTGGCCGCCGGCGGTCGCGCCCCCCATCTCGTCGGCGGTGACGAGCGTCGCCATGACGGAGTAGTAGACGCCCGTGTAGCCGAGCACGAAGAAGCCGAGCACGGCGAACGCGACCGCGGCACCGAATTCGGTGCTCGTCGACGCGACGACGACGAACATGACGGCGCTGCCAAGCGACTGGACGACGAGCAACAGTCCGATCGTGACGCGGGGCTCGCCGGGGAGCACGTCGCTCAGCCAGCCGGTCAACACGCGGCCGACGCTGCCGAACAGTTGGACGAGCGCGAGGACGACGCCGCCGAAGCCGACGGACGCGCCGATCGACTCCTCGACGTAGAGGACGGTGTAGCCGGTCGTCGTGAACAGGGCCGCGCCGAGGAAGAGCCCGGCGGTCATCAACACGAGGTACGGCCGGTTCGAGAGCAGCGCGCGGAAGTCGGGATAGTCGGCGACGCCGCCGTCGCTGTCGCTCGAGTAGCTTAGATAGAAGGCGACGGCGACGATCACGCCGACGCTCGCGGCGACGAAAAAGCCGGTTTGCCAGACGAACGCTCCCGCGAGACCGGTGATCAGGAGCGCGCTGATGCCGCTCCCACCGGTGACGCCGACCTGTTTGATGCCCATCGCGAGGTTCTGGCGACCCGGGTCGATGTTGTCGAAGACGGCTTTGTTCGTCCCGGGAATCGCGGTCCCGTACGCCGATCCCAACACGAACACTGCCGCGAGCAACAGCGCGTACGTCGGAGCGCCCGCGACGAGGAGCGTGCCCGTCGCGAGCCCGATGAGACCGAGCGTCAGCGTCAGTCGCTCGCCGAAGCGGTCCGTCAGCGCGCCGAGGGGCAACAGGAAGACGGCGTAGCCGAGGGTAAGCGTCGTGACCACGAGGCCGACCGAGAACCGCGAGAGCCCGAACGCGTCCCGGAAAAAGGGCGTCGCGGCGAAGATCGCATAATAACAGATGCTCGCGGAAATCTGCCAGATCGTGACGAGCGACACCGTCTTCCAGTACGACCGATCCATCACTCGGTGACCCTTTGCAAAGGGGTTCAAAAAGAGTGACGCCGTGACGCTTTGCTCGAGGTTCAGCAATCGTGCTCCACGTTGCCGTCCCGCACTTGTCATCGGGTTTTCGCCGGCGAAACTCGCGACGGCCGCTCGCCCAACTCTTCACGAAAGACAATTATAGTAATCCTCCCGGCCATCGACTGACTATCTGTTCGTTTGATCACGAGACTAGCATTCGTCTGTAGTCGTAAAACCGGCAAAATGCGGACATCCGGGGTACCGATCGACGGCACCGGACAAACGATAATACTTTTCCATTGGCGTCCGAAATCCTTGACCATGTCTGACGACCTCAAGAAAGGGCTCGAGGGTGTGTTGGTTGCCGAATCGGAGCTCAGTTCGATCGACGGTGATGCCGGTCGACTGATCTATCGCGGCTACACGATCGAGGATCTCGCTCGCGGTGCGAGCTACGAGGAAGTGCTCTACCTGCTCTGGAACGGTCACCTCCCGACCGAAGCCGAACTCGAGCCGTTCACCGAGGCCCTGATGGACGAGCGCGAGGTCGACGACGACGTCCTCGAGACGATGGAAAAACTCGCCGCGGCCGACGAACGTCCCATGGCCGCGCTCCGGACTGCGGTCTCGATGTTCTCCGCCTACGAACCCGAAGCCGACGCCGATCCCGAGGACCTCGACGCGACGCTGCGGAAGGGCCGTCGGATCACGGCCAAGATCCCGACCGCGCTCGCGGCCTTCGAGCGCTACCGCCTCGGTGAGGAGCCCGTCGATCCCCACCCGGATCTGGGTCTCGCCGCGAATTTCCTCTACATGCTGACCGGCGAGGAGCCCGACGACATCGCCGCCGAGACGTTCGATCAGGCGCTTATCCTGCACGCGGACCACGGGCTGAACGCCTCGACGTTTACCTCGATGGTCATCGGCTCGACGATGGCCGACATCTACAGCGCCGTGACCGGCGGCATCAGCGCCCTCTCGGGGCCGCTCCACGGCGGCGCGAATCAGGACGTCATGGAAGTCCTCATCGAAATCGACGAGAGCGACCTCGACCACCGCGAGTGGGTCGAACAAGCCACCGCCGAGGGACGGCGCATCCCCGGCTTCGGCCACCGCGTCTACAACGTCAAGGACCCCCGCGCGAAGATCCTCCAGGAGCGTAGCAAGGAACTCGCCGAGAACGGCGAGGACAAGTGGTACAACTACACCACCACCATCGAGCAGTTCCTCACCGAGGAGAAGGGCCTCGTCGAGAAGGGGATCGCTCCGAACGTCGACTTCTACTCCGGCTCGGTCTACTACCAGCTCGGCATCCCGATCGACATGTACACGCCCATCTTTGCCATGAGCCGCGCCGGCGGCTGGATCGCCCACGTCCTCGAGTACCAGGACGACAACCGCCTCATCCGCCCGCGCGCCCGCTACACCGGCCCGCAGGATCAGGAGTTCGTTCCGCTCGAAGAGCGATAGGAACCGCGAATCACTCGGCCCGCTCGATCGTCCCCACCTGCCCGATCGTATCCGCACCGGAGTCGTTTTCGTTACTCTCGACCGCTCAGTTCTCGGACCAGCGCGGAGACGCCGATCAACGAGGTCAGCAGGACGGTGAGGTTGAACGCGGCGTGTGTCAGCGGCTGGTATTTCGGGTCGATCCAGAGATCGATGGCGTCGGTCACGCTGCCGTAGAAGCGGATCAGCGCGACGACCGCCACCACCGAACAGACCGCGAGCCCGCCCCAGACGAGATACCGCCGGATCGTTTCGGAACGGGGGTCGAGCCCGCCGTCCGATTCGGGGACAGCGGACGCGTCGTCGGTGTCGCGGTGCTGGTCGTCCGCCGGTGCCTCGATCTGTGCGTCGGTCTTCGTCGGTGTGTCGGTCATTGGAACCTCCGTGCGAGTGCGATGGTCGCGAGAACGGCGGCCGCGGTGACGGCGAGACCGAAGCCGGGCGTCCCGTCCTCGCTTGCGTCCTCGGCGCTGCCAGTGTCATCGGAGCCCCCGTACCCGTCGTCGCTCGTTGCGGTGCCGCCGGCGAAGTCGCTCACCTCGAGTCCGCTGTCCGCCGTCGTCTCGTTGACCGACAGCGCGCCCGGGCCGAGGTTGGCGACCGACCGATCGGTGCCGACGATCGTGCCGTCCCGCCAGAGCCTCGCATCGAGGTAGTAGTCGTACTCGTCAGGAACCGTGAGTTCGGCCGTCGGCGACGCGGTCTTGCCGGGATCGATCGTCGACAGGTCGACGGTCGCGGCGTCGGCGACGACGTTCGAGCCCGACTGACGGGCGACGAGTTCCAGTTCGAGGTCGGACTCGGGGGCGTCGCCCGTGTTCGTGAGGTAGCTCTCGACCGCGAGCGTTGCCGTCGAGTCGGTCGTCGACTCGATCGAGTAGCTGATCGACGGCGCGTCCGCGGGACCGCCGCCGTCGCCGCCGAACCGGTGGAACTCGACGGCGGTGTCGGCGTACCCGGGGGTCAACGACCCCACGCCCTCGACGGTGTGGCTCGTCGACTCGGTTCGGTTGCCGTCCCGGTAGACCAGCGTCTCGATCTCGTAGCTGCTCTCGCGGGGGACGGCGACCGTACTCGAGACGACGCGCTCGGACTCGTCCGCGAGCCGGCCGACCTCGCGGTCGGTCGTCGCCTCGACGAGGCCGGTCTCGGTGTCGGTTGCCCGGTGGACGATCGTGACGTTCGCGACGGGACCGCCGCGGTGCTCGAGGTGCGTATCGAGGGCGAGGGTCGCCGTCCCGCCGGTGATCTCGCCGGCGCTGATCGTCAGTTCGGTCAGGGAGACCTGGCCGGCGCGCTCGATTTCGGCGGCCGTCTCGGATTCGCCGGGATCGGAGACCGCACCGGCGACGGCGAGGGTCGTGAGCGCTCCGAGAACGACCGCGAGCGCCGCGACGGCGAGGAGGGACTCGCGGTTCATACTCCACCGATCCGAGCAGTTGTATAAGTGTTTTGTGTAATTCGCGGTGAACGACGGCGTCGATCCAAGACGCTCTGCCCTCGTTCTCGAGATGGGCCGCCGGACTGGCTTCACGACGGTGTGTCACCAGCGATTCCGCCGATCCGCTCCGCCGTCGGCGGCGGTACGTGCAAGCCCCTCGAGCCCGAACGCCCACTCGTGGATGTCTTCGTCTACGGCACGCTGACCGATCCGGACCGCGTTCGAAGCGTCCTCGAGACGGACGCCGCGAGCGCGGCGGACGCGGTCGTCGGCCGCGCGACCCTCGAGGGATGCCACCGCGTCGACGGCCGGTATCCGACGCTCGTACCCGGCGGCAGCGTCGACGGGCGAGTACTCGCGGTCGATGACGCGGGGCTCGAGCGACTCGACCGGTACGAGGGAATCGCGGACGGACTCTACGCCCGAGTCGCGGTGCCAATAGTGGGGCAGGATGACGACCGACAGGCAGCCGCGAACCGGGACCGGAACGACGACCGATGCTGGGTGTACGTCGGCGACCCTGATCGGCTCGGCGTCGACGCGACGTGGCCCGGTGACGGCCCGTTCCGCGAGCGGGTCCAATCGGTCGTTTCGCGTGCCGATCTGGTGGTCCGCAAACCCGAATGACGCCTGTCTGTCTTCCGTCTGACGCCGCGATCACCCCGGCGCACTCTTGCGGTTTCACTTCCACCGCGGGTGCATGAGATTTATATGGTCAGGGTCCCCTTCTCAAGTTGCACGTCACACGCCGTGCATTCCCTGTATTCCCTGTCGTGCTGTCCAGGTTTGACAGCACATCGCTGTCGGACGACGGTGCGGGCCCGGCGATAGGCTCTCCCGCCTCCGACAGTAATCCTTACACTGCACGCCGAGTAGACGGTCGTATGCTGGAACTCGACGATATTCTCGAGGCGCACGAACGAGTCCGAGAGACGTCTCGGCACACGCCGCTCGAGCACTCGCATACCTATTCGGCGATGACCGGAGCCGACGTCCGCCTGAAACTGGAGACCTTCCAGCGGACGGGCGCGTTCAAGATCCGCGGGGCGACGAACCGGATCGCGACGCTCTCGGAGGCTCAGAAAGACGCCGGCGTCGTCACCGCGAGCGCGGGCAACCACGCTCAGGGGGTCGCGCTCGCGGCCACGCGGTCGGGCGTGGACTCGAAGATCGTCATGCCCGAGCACGCGCCCATCTCGAAGGTCAAGGCGACCAAGAGCTACGGCGCGGAGGTCGTCCTCTCCGGCAGGGACTACAACGAGGCCGCCGAGCGCGCCCACGAGATCGAGCGCGAGGAGGGGCACACCTACGTCCACGCCTTCGACGACGAGTACGTCATGGCCGGGCAGGGCACGATCGGCCTCGAGATCCTCGAGGACTGTCCCGAGGTCGACACTGTCGTCGTCCCGATCGGCGGCGGCGGGCTCATCAGCGGCATCGCGACCGCGATCAAGGAGCAAAAACCCGACACGCGAGTGATCGGCGTCCAGGCCGACGGGGCCTCGAGCGCTGCGAAATCCCTCGAGAAAGGCGAGCGGATCTCACTCGACGGCGTCGACACCATCGCGGACGGCATCGCCACTCGTAGCGTCGGCGAGCGGACCTTCCCCTACATTCAGGAGTACGTCGACGAGGTCGTCACTGTCTCCGATCCCGAAATCGCCGTCGCGCTGGTCTACCTGCTCGAGCGCTCGAAGACCCTCGTCGAGGGCGCGGGCGCGGTTCCCCTCGCGGCGGTCCTCTTCGAGAAGTTCGACTACGACGAGGACGAGACCATTGTTCCCGCGCTCTGTGGCGGCAACATCGACCTGAACACGCTCACCAACGTCATCGTCCGCGGCCTCGTCGAGACCGGCCGCTACCTGAAGATCCGGACCGTACTGAAGGACCGACCCGGCGCGCTCGAGGACCTGCTGGACATCTTCACCGAACACCGGGCGAACATCTACGCGATCCACCACGACCGGACCTCCCGCGACGTCGAGATGAGCGATACGGAGGTCGAGATCGAACTCGAGATGCGCGGTCCCGACCACGTCGATAGCTTCCTTGCGGCGCTCCGGGACGCGGGGTACGAAGTCGACGTACTGGCCTGAGGCGTCCGATTCGCCGGATTCGGTGCTGCCATCGATCGACTCGCGGCTCGGATCGGCTGTCGTCGACCGACTCGCGGTGCCGTCACCGCTGCGGGTCCCGAGCGGCTACTGGTCGCCCGGCCGTCACCAAGCGATCCGGACCTCGAGGCTTTAAGCGCGCCCGGACACATCCTCGAGGTATGAAACGAATCATCGAAACCGACGACGCGCCCGCTGCGGTCGGCGCGTACAGTCAGGCCGCCGGAAACGACTCGCTGCTGTTCACTGCCGGCCAGATCCCGATGACCGCCGACGGCAACCTGCTCGACGACGACCCTATCGAGAACCAGACCGAGCAGGCGCTGTACAACCTCGACGCCGTCCTCGACGAGGCCGGCGCGAGCGCCGAAGACATCCTCAAGGTGAGCGTCTTCCTCGAGGATATCAACGACTTCGACGCGATGAACGAGGCCTACGCCGACTACTTCGACGACCAGCCACCGGCCCGTAGCGCCGTCGAGGTATCGGCGCTGCCCAAGGGCGTCGCCGTCGAGATCGAAGCGATCGCGTCCCTCGAGGACGAGGCGTAGCCCGCCGTGAGCGGCTATCCGGCCGGGCGGATGGGGATCAGTCCGCGGGTGAAATCCGCCGCCCTGTGGGGGCTTGTCGGGCTCTTGTCCGTGCTGGTGCTCGTCCAGAGCTACGCCCTGCTCGCGACACCGCTCCTGCCCATCACGGGTGCGCTGGGGCTCGGACTGGTCGTCGGGATTGTCGCGGGGATCGGGGCGTACGTGCTCGAGCCACGGCTCGCCGCGTGGGCGGCCGATCGCCGGACGGAGTAAACGTATCTCGTAAGGGTTAAACGACGGACCCGGTTAGGATGACCTGAGCCAGGATGGCCGAATGGTAAGGCGCACGCCTGGAAAGCGTGTTCCCTTTGGGATTCAGGGTTCAAATCCCTGTCCTGGCGTATACCGTCATTGTAAGTCAGTGAACGCATTCGCCGCGACTGCGCGGCGAATGCGTGTAACCGTTACAGTGACGGTATATTCTGCCGCGAACAACATCGTGAGCGACAGATATCCAAAGAAGGGATTTGAATCAGGGAGGTCGCGCACAGCGAGTGTAACGAGCGAGCACGTCCGACCGTGGCTCAAATCCCTGTCCTGGCGTTTCTGTTGCAAACAACATCGCGAGCAACGGCTCTCTCGAGCGAGAGTACATCGATGAAAGGGTAGGGGTACGGATGGAGCGCGTTACCGTTCGAGTTCGACAGGGGAGTCGGTCGCGATCCAGCAGTCGGGGTCATCCGGGTCTCTGAGTTCCAGCTGACCGCTCTGACACACCACCATTTCGTATCGGTCGTTCACGATGACCCCGCTCTCGACTCCACCGGGATCGGATATCGTAACGGGGCCCGTACCCGCTGCTCAAGTCGTCGTAAGGGCCGCATACTGACGGTGGGTTCGGTTAGTTTGGCCGGGTGCTCGAGAAAGGCGACCGAGACGGAACACTCCTTTACTCGGCGGCCCGAGGGGACGGTATGTGCGGTCGCTATACGCTCACCGTCGAGCAGGAGGGCCTCGAGGCGCGGTTCGACGCCCAGTTCCGGGAGCGCGAGTTCGCCCCTCGCTACAACATGGCTCCCGGACAGGAGCTTCCGGTGATTACGAACGACGACCCCGACTCGTTCCGGCGACTCGAGTGGGGGTTAGTGCCGTCGTGGGCCGACGACGATAGCGGCGGGCTGATCAACGCGCGGGCGGAGTCCGTCGACGAGAAGCCGAGCTTTCGGGAGGCCTACGAGCGCAGGCGGTGTCTCGTTCCGGCCGATGGGTTCTACGAGTGGGTCGAGACCGACGCCGGAAAACAGCCCTATCGAGTCGGATTCGAGGACGATCGGGTGTTCGCGATGGCCGGCCTCTGGGAGCGCTGGGAACCCGAGACGACCCAGACGGGTCTCGACGCCTTCGGCGGTGGCGTCGACGACGAGACCGAAAGCGGGCCGCTCGAGACCTTCACCATCGTGACGACCGAGCCGAACGAGCTCGTCTCGGAGCTGCACCACCGGATGGCGGTGATCCTCGAGCCCGACGCCGAGGAGCGCTGGCTCTCAGGTGACGCCGGCCGCGAGGCCCTCGAGCCGCGGCCGGTAGACGGGATGGAGGCGTATCCGGTCTCGACGGCGGTGAACGATCCCGCGACCGACGAGCCGTCGCTGGTCGAGCCGCTCTAAGCGCGACCGCAAACGAGTGAGTGGTCCGTCCGTCGTGACCGCTCGAGACGATTCAGAGCCCTTCGCGACCGCCTTGCGTGAGGAGCACGAGCAGTGACAGTCCGGAGACGACGAGCAACAGCAAGGCGGGGATGACGGCGTACTGGAAGAACGCCTCGCCCTGTGCTTTCCAGATGATCGTGACGAGGGTCTCGAACCCGGTCGGCCGAAGGAGCAAGGTCGCCGGCAGTTCCTTCATCGTCGTCAGGAAGACCAGCGCGGCACCGGCGGTCACGCCCGGGGCGATGAGTGGCAGTGTCACCTTCCGGAACGTGCGAAGTGGCGTCTCGCCCAGGGTGTGGGCGGCCTCGACCAGTTTCGTATCGACCTGTAGCGTCGTGGTCCGGATCGAGCCGACCGCCTGGGGCATGAACCGGACGACGTAGGCGAACACGAGCAACGGAATCGTCTGGTAGAGCGCCGGGAAGGCGGTCAGATTGTACGTTTGGCGGATGGTCTCGTAGCTCGTCGCAAAGGAGACCAGCGCCAGTCCGAGGACGATGCCCGGCACGGCAAAGCCGACGTAGGTCGCCCGCTCGAAGACGGTCGACAGCCGCGAGTCGTGTCTGGCCGCGACGTACGCGACCGGCAGGGCGACGACCACGGCCACGAGCGCGGCCGCGCCGGCGACCATGATGGAGTTGACGGCGTACTCGAGTTCGAACGCCAGCGACGGCCGCGCGTCCGGATCGGCGGTCACGAGCCAGAGCCCGAGGATCCACAGCGGGACGAGCAGTGCGATTCCCGTCACGCCCGCGGGCAACAGCGTCGCCGGCCAGCGCCACCGCCCGAGTTCGACGACGGGGCCGCTCGAGCCCTCGGAGCCGTCGCCCGACACCGTCCGCTCGGGACGGGCCCACCACTCGAGGACGAGGACGACGAGGACGACCGCAAGCAACTGCAAGGAGAGGAAGGCCGCGTAGTCGCGGCCGAACGAGCGGTATTCGAGGAATATTTGCTGGGTGAAGACGGGCAGTTGCATGATCGCTGGCGTTCCGAAGTCGGAGACGGCGTACAGCGCTGCGAGCAGGCCGCCGGCGACGACGGCCGGGCGGACCTGCGGGAGCGTCACCCGGCGAAAGGCGGTCCACGTATCGTGGTTCAGGGTTCGGGCGGCGTCGAGGAGCGTCGTATCGAAGGAGAGCAGCGCGGCCCGCACCGTCAGGTAGACGTACGGATAGGTATAGAGCGTGATGACGAGCGTCGCACCGGGGAGGCCGTAGATCTCCGGTAACTGCTCGATGCCCAGCGGCTCGAGGATGGACTGGAACTCGCCTTGCGGACCGAAGGCGGAGACGAAGGCGAACGCGCCGATGTAGCTCGGGACGACCAGCGGCAGGGCGACGACGACGGCCCAGAACCGGCGGAAAGGCAGGTCCGTCTGGACGGTGAGCCACGCGAGCGGAACGCCGATCAGCGCCGACAGCACCGCGACGCCGGCCATGAGTAGGAGGCTGTTCGTCACGATGGTGGCCGTCTGCGGTCGGACGAGCATCTCCCAGAGACGAGCCGTGTCGACGGTCGTCGCCTCGAACAGGAGATACGTGAGCGGGAGCAGCATACTCGCGGCGATCACACCGGACAGGAACACCAGTCCGAGCGGTGGTCCGTCGGTCGTTTCCCGTCGTCCTGAGCGGAGCGATTTCATCAGTATGTCCTCGAGTGTGCCACTGGGTAGTCGGCGTGACTGCTGTCTTGTGATCGTCGGGCGAGCACGACGGAATAATTGGCGATTCTGCCCGACCGTTCTGACGCGCTCGGAGACGGCGACCGCCCGTGGTCATCGTCGGTCGGCAGCGGTCTCCGCCGCGGCTGATTCGGCTGGTACCCGTTCTTCTCGTTCCAATGGGTATAAGGTTTAGGTTTGCCTAATCCCTCCGTATGGAGCTGACAAGGCGAGACGCGGTCGCCGCACTGGCTGCGCTCGGCGGCGGGACGCTGGCGGGCTGTGCGGCCCCGACTGGATCGGGCCCCGACGGGTCCGGCGACCGGGCGGCCGATATCGATACGGAGCGGATTCGCCGGACGCTGGTCGCGACCGCCGAGACCGTCTATCCCAGCGCGGTCACCGGCGTCGAACCGTTCGTCGAGACCTTTCTCGACGGCCGCCTCGAAACCCGATCGCACGCGGCGAAGCTGGATGCCGTGGTCGCGGAACTGAACGAGGCCGCCCGGGGGTGGTACGGCGACGGCTTCCCGGCGCTGTCCCCGGACGACCGGGATCGGTGTCTGCGCGAGATCGGGGCGGACACCGCCGCGGCGGACCCTGACGGGACGGCGGCGGAGCGGACGCGGTACTACGTCGTCAACGAACTCCTGTTGGCGCTGTACACCTCGCCGACGGGCAGTGAGCTGGCCGGCATCGAGAACCCGATCGGTCATCCGGGCGGGCTCGAGAGTTATCAACGGGGTCCGAGCGCGTGAGCGGGAGTCGCCCGCCCGCCGAATCGGCGCGGCCAGTCACTGACGGGGACGCCGACCGCACGCCGGTCGACGACGCCGATGTCTGTGTGATCGGTGCGGGGCCCGCAGGCGGGATCGTCGCGGATCGGCTTGCCGAGGCCGGCCGCGAGGTCGTGATCCTCGAGGCCGGGCCGCGGTTCGATCCGGCCGATCGGCTCGCCAGACAGGAACGGGCCCTCAGACCGTCGTACGACCGCCCCGACGTCTGGGACGGCGATCCGGAGCGCGACGCCTACTCGGCGTCGGGCGACCGGCACTATCCGTTGAACCGCGCCCGCGTCAAGGGTGTCGGCGGCTCGACGCTGCACTGGCAGGGGATGGTGATGCGCCTCCACGAGGCCGATTTCAACTCCCGGAGCGTCCGCGGGGTCGGTGTGGACTGGCCGATCGACTACGCGGACCTCCGCCCGTACTACGCCGAGGCGGAGCGAGAATTGGGGGTCGCCGGTGCCGCCGACAACCCGTTCGCGCCGCCCCGCGAGGACCCCCATCCGATGCCGGCGTTTCCGCCCTCCTACAGCGACGGCCTGTTCGCCGAGGCCTGCGACGAACTCGAGATCGCGATGCACTCCGTGCCCAACGCGCGTAACTCCGAGGGCTACGACGGTCGCAGCGCCTGCGTCGGCTACGGGACCTGCCGGCCGGTCTGTCCCTCCGGCGCGAAGTATGACGCGACCGTCCACGTCGAGCGCGCCGAGGGTAAGGGCGCGACCGTGATCGATCGCGCGCCGGTCCAGCGCCTCGAGCACGACGCGGAGTCGATTTCGGCGGCCGTCTACGCGACGCCCGACGACGAGACGCATCGACAGGAAGCCGACGCGTTCGTCGTCGCCTGCGGTGGCGTCGAGACGCCCCGCTTGCTGCTCCTGTCGGACTCGAGTCACTACCCCGACGGGCTCGCGAACTCGAGTGGCCGCGTCGGGCAGTTCTTCATGGAACACAGCTTCGCCGGGACCTTCGGCGTTCTCGACGAACCGACCCGGCAGAACCACGTCGGGTTCCACACCAGCGAGTCCCACCAGTTCTACGACGACGCCGACGCGGAGTACGCCCCCTTCAAACTCGAGTTCTTCAACTTCGCTGGGCCCTCGCCGGTCGGCATGGCGCTGACCGGCGACGACTGGGGCGACGACTTACTCGAGCGAATCCGCGGCGACTACGGCACCCACATCGCACTGGGCGCGCTAATCGAACAGCTGCCACGCGAGGACAGCTACGTCGGGCTCGACCCCGACCGGACCGACGACCGCGGCAATCCCGTCCCTGACGTTCACTGGACCGTCGGCGACCGAGCCGAGCGGACGATCGAGCGAGCCACCGAGATCCAAGCGGCCGTCTTCGAGGAACTGGGTGCCGAGATTCACTGGCAAGAGGGCCCCGGAAACACCGTTCCGACCAACCACCACATGGGGACGACCCGGATGGGCACCGATCCGACCGAGAGCGTCGTCGGTCCGGATTTACGGACCCACGACCTCGAGAACTGCTGGATCGCCTCAAGCAGCGTCTTCCCGACCGCGGGAGCGATGAACCCGACGCTGACGATCGCGGCGCTCGCACTGAAAGCCGCGGATCACGTTCTCAAAAACCTGTAACTGCCGACGCACGTTTTTAGGCAAACCTAAAAGCATAAATACGGTGGGCAGAGAGTACCGCCAATGAGTAGCGGAGAGCAGACCGAGACGACGGAGAGGGCCGACGAGACGGGCGAACAGTACACCTTCGACGACGTCAGCGTCGTCATGGGAACGTACAACGAGGAGGAAGCAATCGGGACGGTCCTCTCTGATATCGAGGAAGTCACCGACGGGAAGGCGGAGGTCGTCTGCGTCGACGGCTCCTCGGACCGCACGCCCGAGATCGCCCGCGAACACGGCGCGACGGTCATCGAACAGCAACCACAGGGGTACGGCGTCGCCGTCCGCGCGGCGATCTTAGCGCCCGATCGGCCGATCGTCGTCACGACCGACTGCGACGATACTTACCCGATGGAGCAACTGCCCGAATTCCTCGCGCTGATCAACGACGGCCACGACGTCGTCAGCGGCGATCGGCTCTACCACGGAGCGGACGCGATGCCCGGGTTCAATCGCTTCGGTAATCAGGTCTTCGCGGCGGTCGCGAGCGTCCTGCTGGGCACTCGCGTCCACGACACGACCACCGGCATGCGGGCCTACCGCCGCGACGTGGTCGAGTCGATCGAATGGACCGAGAACACCGGCCTCTCGGCCGAACTCCTGATCCGACCGCTGATGCGGGGCTACGACGTTCGGGAACACCCCATCGAGTACCGCGAGCGCGCCGGCCAGACGAAACTCGATCCGCTGCAAGGCGGCCTCGAGATCGCGCGCTCGATCGTCAAAGTCTCGCTCGAGGAGCGCCTCCGAGAGCTGCCACATCGACCGACGCAGTCGCGAGACGACTGATAGGATCTGGTGTACCGATCTACCGGAAACCGCGGGACAGTTCGCGGTCGCGCCGGAACTGACGTACAGCAGTCCGTCTGAAAACGGAGAGCCGCCACCGACCCGTTTCACTTCTCTATCGAGTCCGCCGATCGCTGCCGGACGGTCTCACTCTCGAGACGCCGCTGCGGGCTCGAGTCGCGTGTCGAACTGCTCCCACCGGCTGTGGGTCTCCGGCCGGTCGGGGAGGTAGGTCCCCTCGGTCCCGCAATCGGTGGCGAGCCGACAGCCGCGTCGCTCCGGCGGCCAGATCGCCTCGACGCCGCCCTCGGTCGCCCGGACGGTCGTCTCCTGCCGATAGGTGTACGTCGCCCCCTCCGGCTGGACCTGCGTGATCGTCAACACGATCTCGTCGGTCCCGTCGAACGATACGCTCTCGCTCGGCGATCGGGTCAGTCGAACGGTCCCGCGGCGGGCGGTCGCGTTCGCTTCCGCGTCGCTTCCGTTCGCGGCGTCGCGCTCGAGGGTCCACCTGACGGCTAGCTCGCTGTCGGGATCGGCGACGGTGTAGTCGGCGACCTCGCCGTCGTTCTCGAGGCGGACCCGAACCCGGTCCACTCGATCGGCGATTCCGACGGTAGTGGTTCCCTCGAGCCGGTCGCCCGAGCGGACCGAAAGCGGTTCGAGCTGGGCGACGATCTCGTCGTCGGGTGTGGCCGTCCACTCGCCCTGATAGCTGTACCGGTAGTGGCTCCGATTCGGATAGGCGTCGAGGACGGCGAAATCACGTTCCGGGGAGCCCTCGAGCGCGTAGACCACCTCCCCGTCCAGGCCGCCGTCGTTCCGGAGCGCCTGGAAGGGATGGTTCTGCCACTGGCCATAGGGTGCCGGCAGGAAGACCAGCGCGTTCTCGAGGTCCCGCTCTTCGACCGGCTCGTAGGCTGACTCGAAGCGCTCGGTGTGGACGGCGTTGCGCTCGACCGGGTCCGAGAGGAGGGCGGCGTTCCCCGCCCCGGCGACGAGGGCGCTCGCGAGCAGGACGGCGAGGACGACGGCTTGAGCCGTTCGCGGCGAGGCGACGGTCGCGATCCGGCTTCGGACTGCGGCGTCGCGACAGCGCCGAGCGCCGACGACGACGCCGAACCCGGCGAAGATCGAGAGCGGGACGAGCAGGTCGAAGTGATAGAACGGCCCGAACTTCGAGAGGAGCCCGGTCGTCGGGTCGGCCATCCCGGCGTGGACGTTGTAGTTGCCCCAGAACGCGAAATTCCCGAGCGTGACAGAGACGAAGAGCCCGGCCAGCAGCAGGCCCGCGGTTCGGTCGCTCCCCCAGTCGCTCGTCCCCTCCGAGGCGGGGACGGGAAGCCACCGCCACAGCGCGAGGGCAAGTCCGCCCAGCGCGGCGGCCGTTCCGAGCAGCCCGGCGGTGAACCAGCGGGTGACGAAGTACCAGAGCGCGGCGGCGTTCGCCTCGAGCGCGACGGCCGGCGTGTACTCGAGCGAGTGATCGAGGAGTTCGCGGTGGCCAAAGCCGGGTCCGTCGAGCGGGGCGAACGCGGCGTAGGGAAAGGTGAGCGGAGAGCCCGTGACGCGAGCGTTGTACGCGAGCGTCAGCCCGACGAACGCCAGTCCGACCCCGGCGGTCGCGGCGTTCCGTCGAACGGGGTCCGGAAGCGGCCTGAATCCCCGTTCCCACCAGCGGTCCCGAACCGAGCGGAGCACCGACCAGCCCGCGTGACAGATGAACGGCGCGGCGAACAGGACGGCCGTGTACGGCCGCGCGAAAAAGGCCAGTCCGATCGCCCCACCGGCCGGGACCGCGTTGCGGAGTCGTCCCCCGCGGACGCCGCGGAGATACCACACCGCGAAGAGGAGGTTCAAGAGCGTCGTCGGCGCGTACGGGAGGAACACCGACGACGTCAGCAACGTCATCGGGGCAGCGGCGAAAACGGCCGCGGCGACGACGCCGATCCAGCGGTCGAACACCATCGCCCCGAGGATATAGACCAGCGCGGTGTTGCCCACCGCGACGGCGACGAGCGTCACCCGCGGCTCGCCGAACAGCGCCATCGAAACCGCGTACATCGCGGGGATGACCGGCGAGTACTTCGAGTAGAGTCGGCCGCCGTCCTGTATGAAAAACCACGGCCGGAACGCATCGGCGAGTTCGCCGGCCCGCAGCGTGAGCTGTCCCTCGAGTAACAGCGCCGCCTGCAGGAGGTAGACCCCCTCGTCGTCGTTGCTCGAGTGGTAGGGAAAGAGCTCGGTCGCGAGCGTCCAGACCGCGACGGCGGCGAGACAGACGACGATGAACGCGGCCAGATGGACGCGGCGGATCCCGTCGGGGCCGGTCGGCAATCGGGAGCGTAGATCGCTGAGCACGAGAAGAGGGTGACCGCTTAGACGTTGATGCCGTCGATACTGCGCATGAGATCCAGCGTCGGCTGGAGGTCGGACAGCTCCGACGGGTCGAGATCGGGGACGTTCAGTTCGTTGGTCGGCGGCAGTTCGCCGACGGGTTCGCCCTCCTCGATCAGCGGGTATTCGAACGTCTCGACCGCGAAGTACTCCTGGACTTCGGCCGAGAGCAGATGGCGGACGAAGTTCTCCGCCAGATCGGGGACGTCCGTGTTCTCGATGACGGTCGCTCCCGCCACGTCGAACGTCGCACCGGCGTCGCCCTCGGTGAACACCGTCTCGATCGGCGCGTCCGGTGACCCGTCGAGGACGCGCTGGATGTAGTAGTGGTTCGTAAAGCCCGCGTCGATTTCGCCGTCCGCGACGGCCTGACAGACGGCCAGCTCGTCATTGTACGCGGTAATGCCGTTGTCGACGACGGCTTGCAGCCACTCGCGAGTCGTCTCTTCGCCCTCGAGCAGCCGCATCGCGGTGACGAACGACTGGCAGGAGCCGTAGGTGGGTGCCCAGCCGAGGTCTCCCTCGAAATCGGTGTAGTCGGCGATGCTCGTGGGCATTTCGCTCTCGTCGAACGCCTCACTGTTGTACGGGATCGTTCGAACGCGGCCGGAGGTCCCGACCCACTGGTCGGTCCGGAACTCCTGGGGGACCATCTCGAGGACGTCGTCCGAGAGGCTCTTCGACAGCCCCTCGCTCGCGACCTCGCCGAGCGCGGCGGAGTCGACCGTAAAGAAGACGTCCGCGTCCGTCCCCGACCCCTCTTCGGCGATCTGGTTCGCGAGATCCGACGAGTCGTTGTATCGAGGGCCGACGACCTCGAAGTCGTCGTACTCGTCCTCGAGACTGCTGATGAGCGTGCCGACGAGGAACTCGTTTCGCCCGGAGTAGATATGGAGTTCGCCCTCGAGGGCCGGCAGGTCCGCCATCGGCGTCCCGCCGGGCTGGCCGCGGCCTGACCGCCCCGACCCGATCTGGTTGAAGACGTTCTCCTCCTCTTCCTCGTCGCCGCCTATCAGCCCTGCACATCCGGCGAGGCTGGCCATACCGAGTCCGGCCGATCCGGCGAGAAACGCCCGTCGGCCCGTGAAATCGCGTTGTTCCGTCATGTGATTTAGGCTGCCCTAAATATACTTATAGGCGTCGATTCCCCGCGACGGGTGCCGTCCGCTCGAGGGCCGACAGACAGTCGAGCCAGTCGCGCATGTGCTCGCCGACGTAGTTGAAGAACGCGCCGTTGTTGTACTCCTCCCAGTCGCCCTCGGCGAGTTCGTCGGCCATCGCCTCGAAGACATCGGCGTAGTCGTCCGCGTCGCCGCCGACGTCGTCGATGATTCGCCAGAGGTGTTCGTTGAGTTCCAGCCCTGGGACCTCGTTGTTCAGATCGTCGAAGGTACTTCGGGGGGCCTTGTTATGCTCGCAGAGGGGCGCACCGTTGTAGATCCGCTTGTCGAGCACGTCGCAGGCCCGTTTGAGGAAGACGCCCGACCAGATGTCGTCGAACCGGCCGACCGCCCACTCGTTGTCGTCCATTGGGAGTTGGTAGAACGCCGGGATCACTTCGCGGCGGAAGGCCAGGTTCATCGAGCAGACGGTGAGGTAGTTGCCTCGCGCGGCGACGAAATCGTCGCCGAAGTCGTCGCTCGAGGTCCGCGTCTGGGCCTGACCCTCGAGGTCGCCGTCCATCAGAATGCGGACGGCGTCGAGATCGGGGACGTTGGTCCACAGTCCCTGTGAGGCCACGACCTCGCCGCCGCCGATCTCGGTCGTCCCGGTCTCGACCGTCTCGTTCATCGCCGAGTAGGGGTAGCCACGCGGATAGAGGCCGTGAACGTCGGCGTTCTGGTAGAGGACGTTGACCCACTGCTCGTCCGAGGAGACGGTCTCGATCTCGCCCTCGTAGGCGATATTCTCCATGTGTGTGCCGAAGAAGTCCTGATCCTCGTGGGGGAGCGTATCGTCGTCGATGAAAAAGCCGTAGTCGAACTCGTCGTGGGCCCACATGTAGAGGAGGCCGAAGCTCGTCTCGGCGTGGCTCGCCGCCGGGACGACGTGGCCGTACTCGGCGACGTCGTGCTCGGCGTACCACTCCTCGCGTCGGCTCCCGTCGAAGACCTCGCCCGAGACGCCCTCGTCCTCGAGCATCGCTTCCATCTCGTCGGTCTCACAGAAGTCCTCGGTGACGAGGACGACGTGCAGCCGCGAGAGGTCGAAGCCGTGGTCGCGAGCGTTCCCGAAGTACGAGCGCAGACACTCGTATTCCCGGATTGTCGGTACGACGACACAGATATCCTGACTCATTGTACCGCTATCTTTTAGGCTTGCCTAAAAAACTATCGGTCTCCCCCGTCGCAGTCGTCGGCTCCGACTCCACGGCGTCCGAAACCGAGATTCCCAACGCGGCGACCGAAACGGCACCGCCGACCAGCGTGACGCCGTTTTTCAACGCGTGGTCGACGATCGCCGCGGCCAGTGCCGTACTCGCGCCGACGGGGGTGAGTCCGACGACGAGTGCGGTGAACGCGGCCTCGTAGAGCCCGACACCGCCCTGGGATAACGGAAGCACCTTCGCGAGGTTCCCCACGCTCACCGCAAGCGTGCCGACGGCCACGAGCGGGCCGACCGCGAGCCCGCTGCCAAGCGCCGCGAGGACGAGGACCGCGGTGAGCACGTCGAGTACCCACACGGCCAGACTACCCACACCGATGGTCGCCAGCTCTCGCGGCTGCCGAGCGACGAGCTGTACGTCGTCCGCGAACCGGAGCGCGGCCTCGAGCAGTCCCTCGAGTCGTGGCCGACCTGCGATCCGCCCCCGAAGCCACGCGCCGAGCCCGTGATCCGCTCGCGCCGACGTTACCACGACGAGGCCGACGCCGACGGTCGCCGTACTCACCGCCGCCGCGGCGACGAGAGCGGTTCGCGCACCGCCGGTCGCCGCGACGACGCCGAGTGGGCCGGTCCCGCCGCCCAGCGTGAGCCACGCGATCGCGAGCCCCGCAAGTGCGGCGATCGTCGCCAGATCGAACAGCCGCTCGACGGCCAGCGACGCGAAGCCCGCGGTGTAGGGGACAGCACGATGCGTGTTCACCGCGTACGCGCGGACTGCGTCGCCGGCCCGCGCCGGAATGACGAGGTTTGCCGTCTGGCTCACGAAGATCGCCGACGTGAGAAACGCCGTCCCGCTGCGGTGACCGACCGCAGCCAGCACGTCACCGTACCGGCGGCCTCGGACGGGCCACGAGACGGCGTACACGGCGACTGCGAGCGCGAGCAATCGAGGCTCGGCGCTCGAGATCTCGGCCGCGACGGTCCGGAGATCGACCTCTCGAAGGGCAACGAACAGGCCGCCGAGGACGAGTATCGTCCCCAGGACCGTCAGTCGACGGTGGGTCAGGGCCCCGGCGAACCCGCCGTCTTCGGACCCGTCGCCTGCGTCCGACTCCGATTCCCCGCCCCTGTCGTTCATGTCCGATTCCTCTCGAGCCCAGATATTTAAGCCCACCTAAAACGCGACTGGACGGGCTCGACGCTCGCTCTCGTGGATAGTTCCGCTGGAATATAGTAGCCGCTGAAACAAGTTACACACTGATCGCAACGTCGTCCAGCGATCGGGTGTGCAGTGATTTTCAGTGGCTACTATCGGTGTGTGATTTCCTCGCTCAGCGCAGTTCGTCGATGATCTCTCGCGTCGACTGGCGGACCGCCTCGTCGCTCGAGCGCTCGGGCTCCCAGCCAAGCGCCGAGAGCTTCTCGATCGAGAGGCGCATCTTCGGGACGTCGCCGGTCCAGCCGCGCTCGCCGCCGGTGTACTCCCGCTCGGGGTCGACGCCCAGTTCCTCGGCGACGATGGTCGCGATCCGGTCGACCGAGGTCGTCGTGCGAGTGCCGAGGTTGTAGGTGTTCATCGCGTCGTCGGCGTGCTCGATGACGTGTAACATGGCATCGAGACAGTCCTCGACGTGGAGGTAGGATTTTTCCTGTCGCCCGTCGCCGAGGATGGTCAGGTGCTCGGAGTCGTCCTGCAACTTCTCGATGAAATCCGGAATCACCGCTCCGCGAAGCCGCGGGCCGACCACGTTCGCGAATCGGAAGTTCCAGACCGTCAGCTCGTGACTGTGGGCCCGTGCCGAGAGCAGCCCCTCGTCGGCTAACTTGCTCGCGCCGTAGGCGCTGATCGGCTCGAGCGGGGCGTAGTCCTCCGGTGTCGGCCGCGGGGCCTCGCCGTAGACCGTCGACGAGGAGGTGTAGGCGATGTCCGTGACACCGGCGTCGGCCATCGCCTCGAGGATGTTTCGGGTCATCCGCGTGTTGTCGTCGAACTGGCCGTGCGGACGGTCGGTGTCGACGTGCTTCGACGCCGCGAGGTGGACGACGAGGTCGATATCGTCGAGGTGGCCCTTGAGCGCGTCGGGGTCGGTGAGGTCTGCCTCGAGGAAGTTTGCATCGTCGGGGACGCGGCCGCGGTCGCCGTTCGAGCAGTCGTCGACGACGGTGACGGCCGCGCCGTCGGCGAGTAAGCGGTCGGTGAGATGCGAGCCGATGAAGCCGGCTCCGCCCGTGACGAGTACGTGTCGGCTCGAGATGGCCATGGGCGGTGATTCAGCGACTAGTTGGTAAGTAGTTGCGTTTCGCGCTCAGATGACGCTGCTGCGAACGTGAGAGTGCGTTCGAACGGGAGACGAAATGGTGCGGCTTGCTATCGTGGCATCACGGAGAAATCATGCCCTTCTCAACCGATCTGGCTGTCGGATCAGACGGAGTCTCGACTCGAGGAACGGAATCCTTAGACGCCAGTCGAGTACCGCAGGAGGCCGGCAAAGCCGCCGAAGGCATTGAGGAGCTGTTCGCCCTTCTCGAAGTCCGTCGAGATGAACTTGGTCTCGGTGCCGCGCTGTTCGGCGATGTCGATCAGGTGGTCGATGGCGTCCTCGCGGTCCTCGTCCGTGGCCTCGACCTCGGTGCCACACTCGGTACAGGAGTGTGTCGGCGTCGACTTCCGGCGGTCGACGACCTCGCGCTCGGTGGTTCCGCAGTCGGGACAGTCGTAGGTGATGACGTCCTTCCGGAGGTCCTCGCTGATGAGCAGTCGGTCGACCGATCCCATCATGAGGTTCCGACGGGTCTGCTCGAAGCCGTAGGTCGCCAGATCGCCGGCGTTGAGTTCCTCGAAGAACTCCTCCATCACCTTCTTGTCCTTCATCACCTCGGCGTCGGCCAGCGCGTCTTCGGCGTTGTCGACGAGGTCTTTCAGGCCGGACTCGTCGGTGTAGGCGACGTCGAACTTGCCCAGGACGGTGTCCTGCAGTTCGTGGTGGAGGTAGTCGCCGTCGAGGAACTCGTCTTTGGTCGGCGAGGGACCGCCGACGAGGATGCCGTCGAGTTCGTGGCGGCGGGGAACGAACAGGTCGTTTGCCATCCCCGCGACCTCCTGATAGAAGTTATCGATGGCCTCGAGGCGCAGGCGGGCGAATCGCTGGGCGGACTGGCCACCTTTTCGCTGCTTGCCGGGGACCAGCGAGGAGGCGGACTTGACCGGTTCGATGCGCTTGCCCTTCAGCCAGCCGACGTTGGCCTCGCGGCGATCGAGGACGATCAGGCCGTAGAGGCCCTTGTCGGCGAGCATCTCCTCTAGGGGCTCGGTCAGGAAGTCGGAGTCGCAGTGATAGCGGAACGACTCGATGGGCTGGGGCGGGCTCTCGAGGACTTTCGTGACCATGTCGGTGCGGCCGCCGCCGGAGTCGACGGCACCGGAAAAGAGGACGATGCCGTTGTCCGGCGGATAGGTGTCGTAGTACCGCAGCCGGTCTTTGATACTCGTCAGCGCGTCTTGGACGGCCGTTCGGGTCTGTTTGGACTTGATGTTGGCCGCTTCGCTGTGTTCCTGCGTGACGTGTTGGACGACGTCACTGATCTGTCTATCGTCTGGAATGTAGATCGTCACGAGCTGCGTTCCGGAGCCGTCGTAGTCCTTGAGATCCTCGATGACCTTCCGGAACTCGTACTTTTTCCGGTCGGATTGCTCCTGCTCGCCCTCCTGGCTCATTACCCGTATAAAACGGGGCTGTGGGTAAGAATCCTTTGACACACCTGTCGACGTGGGACGAGTCCCCGTCGGTACGGGGTCGACCGCCGATCCGCGACGCTTCCGCTCCTGTCGCCGGCGAGTCGTCGGTCGCACTCCCGCCGTCTCGCGGATCTGTCGGCCCCTCGCCACGACTCGGGAGGTGAGGTGACGATTTAAGGTGTTCCCGTTCTAGGGTCCGGACAGTACTCAAGTATGTCTCACGAGACGGTCTACGCTATCGCGAGCGGGAAAGGCGGCGTCGGGAAGACGACGACGACGGTCAACCTCGGTACGGCCCTCGCAGAGGCCGGCGAGCGCGTCGCGATCGTCGACGCCGACCTCGGCATGGCGAACCTCGCCGGGTTCGTCAGCCTCAGCCCTGACTCGACCACCCTATACGACGTGTTAGCCGGAGATGCATCGATCGACGACGCCACCTACCGACTGGCGGATAATATCGTCGCCGTCCCCAGCGGCACCAGCCTCGACGAATATGCCGAAACGTCCCCCGAGGGGCTGCGCGAGGCCGTCGACGAACTGCGGTCCCAGTTCGACTACGTCTTTCTCGACGTCGGCGCGGGGATCAGCCACGAGACCGTCCTTCCGCTGGGTCTCGCCGACGCCGTTATCCTCGTCTCGACGCCTGAACCCGCCGCCGTCCACGACTCGACGAAGACCCTCGAGTTGACCGACCGGTCCGGCGGCTCGGTCGCCGGCCTCGTCCTGACCCGGACCCGCCCGGATGGCGATATCTCCCATGAGGAGATCGCCGATCGCCTCGAGGTGCCGCTGCTCGGCACGATCCCCGAGGACCCAGCGGCCCGCGACAGCGTCTACGCCGGGACGCCGCTGGTCGTCTTCGAACCCGACGGCCCCGCCTCGGCCGCCTATCGCCGACTCGCGGCGGACCTGACCGGCGTCGATGTCCCGATTCCGTCGGGAAGCGACGAGAGCGAGGACAGCGACGCGGACGACGGCTCTGCGCCGAAACGGGCGACCGCGACCGCCGACTCGAGTGCGACCGGCTCGGCCGACGACGCCGACGGTCGGGAAGCGGCACACGACGATGTCTCGAGTGCGATTACGGAAGCCGAGTCGGACTCCTAACCTCGGTTCGCTTCGAGTATCGACCGGTCCCGAAACCGGTCGGTATGGACCCCCTTCCGCCGTCGGGTCGTCGCCCGGCCCCGCTCGTTTCGTTCGAATGCAGTGATTACCACCCGCTCGTGACTGTCAACGGCGTCCGAACGTCTGATTGGGCGTGAGGCGACCCGGTGTCGGAGCCCGCTCGTTTTCGACCGTTTGCCGGTCGTTTCCGATCAGGCGTCGACGCGCCCGACCGGCCGAAGGAGTCGGTCTCGAGGACAGAAACGGTAACGAACTGATTACTAATCATGGCGGTTCTCGATGGGTCGCCCATGGAGCGACGAAAGATCCTCCTCGGCAGTGGCGCAGCGCTCGCAACCGTGCTCGCGGGTTGTTCCAGTGACGAGACCGGCGACGACTCCGACTCGAACGATGACGACGAATCTCTCAACGACGGCGACGACGGGAGCGACGAGACCGACGACAAAACCGAGATTCCCGGGCTCGACCGCGACAAACTGAACGTCGACAGCGACAAGCTGTCGATCAAAGACGTCAACAAGGACGACGACACGGTCGACGTCGTCGCGACGACGACCACGACGGACCCCGAGACGCTGCGGACGGAACTCCAATCCCTCGGCGAGACGATCGCTGCGGCGATCACCGACTCCGAGAAGTTCGCGGCCGAGGTCAACAGCGTCACGTGGGTCCTCGAGTCCGACGGCGCGAAGGTGATGTCGTTCTACGTCGACGTCCAGTGGGCGCTCGCGTACATCAACGACGAGATGAGCGAAGACGAGTTCGTCGAGACCGTCCTCGAGACGTCCGACGACACGTAGTCCGTCGCGGTTCGGTCGCGCCGACCGGTGTTGTTCTTTCGACTCGAGACGAGAGCCACGGGTGTCGAGTGGCGGGTGTCGGCGGACGGTGTCAGCAGGGCAGTAGGGACAAGGGACAGGGACGGCGGGCGCAATCAGCAGCTGCTCACATCGACCGGGGCGCGGCCACGCCCAGAATCGACAGGGCGTTCGCGACCGCGTGTTTCGAGGCCGCGACCAGCGCCAGCCGTGCCTCGCGGACCTCCGGATCGACGTCGTCTGCAAGCACCGGACACTCCCGGTAGAAGCCGTTGAACCGATCGGCGAACTCGCGCGTGTAGGTCGCGATCTGGTGGGGCTCGAGGTCGTCGGCCGCCTCGTCGACGACCGCCGGGAACCGCGCAATCGTCTCGAGGAGGTCTCGCTCGGCCTCGGTTGCGAGCAGGTCGGCGTCGACGGCGGTCTCGACGTCGCCCATTCCGGTCTCGGGGTCGATCCCCGCCTCTTCTAAGATGCCACAGCAGCGCGCGTGGACGTACTGGACGTAGGGTGCGGACTGGGCCTCGAAGTCGAGTGCGCGGTCCCACTCGAAGGTGATCGCTTTCGTCGGCTGCTTGGAGACGATGTCGTAGCGGACCGCGCCGATTCCGACCTGATGGGCGATGCGCTCGATGTCGTCCTCGTCTAGCTCGTCGTCGCGGATGCGGTCGTCCAGTCGGTCCTCGACCTCGTCGCGGGCGCGGTCGATCGCCTCGTCTAACAGGTCGTCTAGATCCACGCCGGTCCCGCGGCGCGTGCTCATCTTCCCCTCGGGGAGGTTCACGTAGGAGTACAGCACCTGCCGGAGCCCGTCGGTGTCGTTGTCCAGCAACTCCAGGGTCGTCCGGACCTGCTTCGCTTGCAGCTTGTGGTCCTCGCCGAGAACCGTCACCGCGCGGTCGTAGTTGTCGAACTTCCACTCGTGGTGGGCCAGGTCACGGGTCGCATAGAGCGAGGTCCCATCCGATCGGAGGAAGACGAGGTTCTTGTCGATCCCGTACTCGTCGAGTTCGAGTTGCCACGCGTCTTCCTCGTAGATCGATTCGTCGAGCTCTTGCAGCCGATCGACGAGGTCGTCGGTGTCGCCGTTGCGCATGAACNGACGAGGTTCTTGTCGATCCCGTACTCGTCGAGTTCGAGTTGCCACGCGTCTTCCTCGTAGATCGATTCGTCGAGCTCTTGCAGCCGATCGACGAGGTCGTCGGTGTCGCCGTTGCGCATGAACCGCGTCTCCTTGACGAACTCGTCGAACTCGGCGGGCAGGCGCTCGAGACACTCCGTCATCCCGCCCAGCACCTGGTCGACGACCTCGCTGACCCGCTCGTAGGCCTCGTCGTCGCCCGCCTCGAGCCCCTGCATGATCGACTCGATCTCGGCTTCGGCGGCCTCGACCTCGGCTTCCGGCGCGTTCTCGAGGTAGGCGTTGCCCTTGCGGTAGTAGCGCACGAGGTCGTACTCCTTGCGGTCGCGCTCGGGTTCGCTCTCGAGGTCCGCCTCGTCGAAGGTCTCGTAGGCCCACGTGAAGACGGCCATCTGCCGGCCGGCGTCGTTGACGTAGTAGTGGCGGTCGACGTCGTAGCCGGCGAAATCGAGCAGGGTGGCGACGGCGTCGCCGATGATCGGGTTCCGGGCGCGGCCGACGTGGACTGGCCCCGTCGGGTTCGCGCTCGTGTGCTCGACGACGACGCTGGTGTCGCGGTCGGCCAGGTGGCCGTGGCCCTCGTCGGTCGCGTCGCCCAGCGTCTCGGCGAAGTACGCGTCGCTCGGCAGGAAGTTCAGATAGGGGCCCTGCGTCCGAATCTCGGACACGTACGTCAGTTCGCCGGCGTCGAGCTCCTCGGCGAGCTGTCCGGCGACTTGCGGCGGCGGTGCGCCGGCCTCACTGGCGAGTCGGAAGGCGACGCTCGAGGCGAGGACGCTCTCGACGCCCTCCGGTGGTTCTTCGATTCCGAGATCGTCGGTCGGGAAGTCACGCGCCGAGAGCGCCCCCTCGAGGGCGTCCTCGACCTCTGCGCGCAGGGAGAGGAACATACCCGCCCGTATTCAGGGCTCGAGTAAAGGAATGTCGGGTTTCGGTTGCGGCGGTCAGTTGATCGCCTGTCCGTCGAACGACAGTTCGCGGTCCGAGCCGTCGGACCCCTCCGGGTCGGCCGGCAATTCGGCCTGGACCTTCTCGATCAGGAGATCGAGTGCCATCCGATTTGCACCCTCTGGAATGATCACGTCGGCCTGTTTCTTTGTCGGGGCGACGAACTGCTCGTGCATCGGTTTGACCGTCCCGAGGTACTGATCCATGACGCCCTCGAGGTCGCGACCGCGCTCGATGACGTCGCGTTCGATCCGGCGCAGGATGCGGACGTCCGCGTCGGTCATCACGTACACCCGCAGGTCGAGCATCTCGCGGATTTCCTCGTCATAGAGGGAGAGAATCCCCTCGAGGACGATGATCTCCGAGGGTTCGACGGTGACGCGGTCGTCGGTGCGGTTGTGCAGTTCGAAGTCGTACTGGGGCATCTCGATCGATTGGCCGGTCAACAGCGCGTCGAGTTGCTCCCGGAGCAGGTCCCACTCGAAGGCGTCGGGGTGGTCGTAGTTGATCTGCTCGCGCTCCTCGAAGGCCAGATACGAGAGGTCCTCGTAGTAGTTGTCGAGCGGGATCCGCGTGACGGCCTCGCCGACGGTCTCCGCGACCGTGCGTGCGACCGTCGTCTTCCCGGCACCCGTGCCGCCGGCGATCCCGATGGCGAACGACGGTATACTCATTGTCCGGACCTGGGCCGGGCCGCTAATGAATTCCCTGATTCCGCCGTGTCCCGTTGTCCGGGAGCCGTCGGCGGCGGGGCCTACTCGAACAGCGCGGCGGCCTCGCGGAACCGTTCCTCGTGAATCGGCCGGAACGTCTCCTCGGAGGCGTCGAACTCGCGCGGCGTCCAGAAACGGGTGTCCGTCGCGTCGCTCCCCGCGACCGGGTCGCCCTCGGCGTCGGCGCGGGCGGCCACGTAGTGGACCGTCACGACGTGTTTGCCCTCTCGAGGCGGCATCGCCGACGCGCTCAGGATCTCGAGGTCGGCGGGATCGACGGCGACGCCGGTCTCCTCTCGGAGTTCGCGGGCGGCCGCCGTCGCCGGCTCCTCACCGGTCTCGATGTGGCCGCCGGGGATCGTCCACTCGCCGACGCCCGGCGGGACGCCGCGTTCGACACAGAGCACGGCGGGCTCGGGGCCGCTGGCGTCGACCACCGCGACGCCGGCACAGGGGACCGGGTTGTGCCAGACGACCGCCTCGCAGTTCGGACAGCGCATTCGCTCGCGGGCATCGATCGGTGTCGACTCGAGGCGGGTGCCACAGTCGGGACAGAACGTCGGTGGTCGGCTGACCATGGTTAGAGGGTTTTCAGTCCGCTGCCGGTCAGCGGGACGACGACATCGTCGTCGTCGGCGATGACGCCGTCCTCGCGGTACTGATCGAGGGCCGCCGGCGCGACCGCACAGGTGGGCTCGACGTAGAACCCGCCGCGGTGGAGTCGGTCTAACGCGGTCTCGATCGGGTCCGAGCCGAGCGCGATCGCGTCGCCGTCGGTTTCTGCGATCGCCTCGAGAATCTCGGTGCCGCGGGCGGGTTCGGTGATCTGGATGCCGTCGGCGATGTCGGTGCGCTCGCCCTCGGCGTCGGTGGTGTCGCCGCCGAGCGCGGCGACGATGGGGGCGTAGCCGGCCGCCTGCGCCCCGAGGAGGCGGGGCATTCCGTCGACGATCCCAGCCTCGTTCAGCAGCGAGAAGCCCCGATACGCGCCCAAAAAGAGCGTTCCGTGGCCGATCGGGAGGACGACGGCATCGGGCACGGTCCACCCCTGTTGGGCGGCCACCTCGAAGGCGAACGTCATCGTCCCGGCGTAGAACGCGGGGTTCCACGCGTGGCTGGCGTACCAGCCCTCGCCCGCTTGCGACGGCGCGCCGCCGTCGGCCGCCGTCCCGTCGCCAGTCGCGTCGCCTTCGACGGCCTCGAGACAGGCCGCGGTCACGTCTTCTCGCGTTCCCTCGACGCGGACCGGCCGGGCGTCGGCCCGCTGGATCGCCATCAGCTTCGACTGTTTGACGTCCGCCGGGACGTAGATGTCCGCGTCCAGCCCCGCTCGAGCCGCGTAGGTCGCGATGGATGCGCCCGCGTTGCCCGAGGAGTCCTCGACGACTTTCTCGACGCCGAGTTCGACGGCCCGCGAGAGGGTCGTCGTCGCGCCGCGGTCCTTGAACGACCCCGTCGGGAAGACGTACTCGAGTTTGAACTCGGCGTCCCAGTCGGGGGCGTCGACCATCGGCGTAAAGCCCTCGTGGAAGGTGACGTGCTGTTCGATCGGGAGGAACTCGAAGAACGTCCAGAGCCCCTCGCTGGTGTCGAGGCTGTGCAGCGGGAGCGGATCGCCCTGCGGATGCGGCCGTTCGGTGAACTCCAACGCGTGCCCGCAGGTACAGCGCCACGGTTCGTCCGGGCCGGCCTCGTAGACGGCCCCGCAGTCGGGACAGGTGAGGTCGGCAGCCATCTCAGTACTCTCCGATGTCGGTCCCGACCGAACAGATGTACTCGCCGGTCGCGACCTGCGGGAGCCGCCGCGCTCGCCAGAAAATGCCGTCGTTGTCCGCGGTCACCTCGGCTTTCGGTTCGCCAAATGGTGTCGTCACCTCGAACAGCGTCTCGCCCGGTCGAACGCGGTCGCCGAGCTCTTTCCGGAGCGTGACGAGTCCGCCGGCGGGAGCGCCGTACTGCTCGAACCCTCTGGCACGAGTCTGGGTCTCGAGGGGCTGGGCTCCCTCGAGGAAGTTGTAGTACCGGAGCACGTTGAACACGCCCTCGACGCCCTTGCGGATGCTCTCCTCGTCCCAGCCGACGGCCCCGCCGAGTTCGGGATCGACGGTCGGAATGCCGTCGTCGGGGGCCGCGCGGGCCAGTTGGCCGTCGGGTCCCTTCTGGTCGAGCACGTAGCCACAACCGAAGGCCTTCGCCAGCTCGAGACACTGGTCGTGGTGCCGGTGGCGTTTGCCACAGCGGACCCGGACCTCATCGAGCATCCGGCTGGTCGATCCCTGGTGGAGGTCGAGGATCAGGTCCGCCCGGGTCGCGGCATCGAACGTCGCGGCTGCGATCCGCTCGGTCGAGGTGCCGCCCTCGTTGCCCGGATAGGCCCTGTTCATCTTCGTGTCGTCGATCGGATTGCGGTGTTCGGCGACCTGAAACGCGTGGTAGTTGACGATCCCGACGATGAGAATCGTCCCCGAAATCTCCGCGGGATCGAGTCGCGGCACGACGCGCTGGATGACGCCGACACCGTTGAGTTCGTCGCCGTCACTGGCCGCCTGCATGTAAAGCGTTTTGCCGGAATCTGCCCCGTTCACTACGGCGACTGGCAGTCCGAACGGGCTGCCATCTCGCGTCTCACCGACCTCGAGACGCCCCGTCTCGATCTCGCCGGGAGACGCGCTCGCCGTTCCGAGCGTCGTCGTCATATGTCCACCACGATGGAGCCGTCTGCCTTTATACTATCCTTTGATCCCTCGCGGCGGGCACTGGATCCGAGCCCGAGGGGGCGATCCGACCCGCTTCCGTCGCCGCGGATTTCGCCCGTCTCGAGACGTACTCGAGGCCGCGTTCTCAACTGCTCAACACGGCCCGAAGCGCGAACCGGAGGTTCTCCCGCCGTTCCATGACTCGCCGGTAGAAGTAGGACATCCAGCGGTCGCCGTAGGGGACGTACTGCCAGACCTCGTACTCTTCGGCCAACTCGTATTGAGTCTCCTCGCGCACGCCCATGAGCATCTGAATCTCGAAGTCGGTCCCGTATCGCTCGTGGAGCGCCGTCGCGCGCTCGATCATCGCCGGATCGTGGCTCCCCACCGCGATGCCGCCCTCGTAGTGGTCGAACGCGTACTCGAGCAGGTCTCGATACTCCTGATCGATCCGCGCCCCATCGGTGTAGGCCACGTCGGCCGGCGGATCGTAGGCTCCCTTGACGAAGCGGACCTTGCCGGGAACGTCGGCGAGCCGTTTCGCGTCCGCTCGAGTCCGTCTGAGATTGGCCTGCAGGCAGAGACCGACGCCGCCTCCGTGTTCGCGGGCCATCTCCTCGAACGCATCGAGGGTCGCGTCGGTCGTCGTGTGGTCTTCCATATCGATCCAGACGAAGACGCCGTGGTCGGCCGCAGCGTCGACGATGTCGGCCAGTTCGCTCCGAAACACGTCCTCGCCGAGGTCCAGTCCCAGTTGCGAGGGTTTCACCGAGATGCAGGCCTCGAGCCTCGAGCCCGCGATGTCGTCCACGAGCCGCCGGTATTCGGCGGCGTCAGATTCGACAGGCTCGCGGTCATCGTAGTGCTCTCCGAGCAGGTTGACGATGGCCTTTACGTCGCGCTCGTTCAACCCGCGGACGTGCTCGAGCGCTGTGGCAGGAGAGTCCCCCGCGACGAACCGGTTCGCGATGGGCGGGATCATATCAGGGAACATGACCGCCACGCGTAAGGCTGTTCCTCCGTTTCTCGAGCGGTCCGGCTCTCTCCCGAAAACGCAGCGGGAGCTACTCTTCTTCGGTTCCCAGCAGCCGTTCGCGCATGCTCCGTTCGCGGGCCCGTTCGGCAAGCAACACCGAACACTCGATGTCCTCGAGCACGTCTAAGACCAGCGAGCCGCGGACGACCCGCGAGAGCAGCCCTTCCCCGGTCGCGCCGATGACGACCAGCGACGCGTCCGTGGCGGCCTCGGCGATGGCCGGCTCGACGTCGCCGTCCTCGAGTCGGAGTTCGGCGTCGGCGAGGTCGTTCTCGGCTGCCCACTCCTCGAGGAACTGCTCGCCCTCCTCGGCGGACTCGCCGTCGGTGAGGACGTGCAACAGCGTCACCTGCGAGTCGAACTCGTCGCGGAGCAACCCGGCGATCTCGGCGCTGAGCTCCGAGTCAGGGCCGCCCGCGGTCGGGACGAGGATGCGGTCGGGCTCGAACCCTCGCTCGTTCAACACGAGGAAGTCACAGGGCAGGTCGTGGGTCAGCTCGTCGATGCGGGACTCGGCGCGGCCGTGTGCGGTCGGCCCCCAGCCCATGACGACCTGATCGGCCTCGAACGAGCGGGCGGCGTCGAAGATCTCCTCGAACGAGCGATGCGAGAGGACGGTGTGGGTCTCGACCGGCGCGCCGAACGTCTCGGCGTCGGTCCGGGCCTGCTCGAGCAGCTTCTGGGACTCGGCGTCGAGACGGCCGTTTTCCTCTGCCCGCCCGAGCGGCGTCTGGTCGGGCACTTGCACGATGTGGACGGCGTGGACCGTGCCGCCGCGTTGTTTCGCGATGGCTCCGGCGAGCGTGATGAGGTCCCGCTCGGTTCGGGGGTTCGAGAGGGGGACCATCACGCGGAAGTCGCCGCCGTTCGCGCTCGCGGCGGGTTCTCTGGCGGCGTCGGGGCGGACCGAATCGGCCGCAGCCACCGCGGCGTCGGGCATCTCTTCGGAGCGGTCGAGGATCCAGCCGACGAACACGCCGGCGCTCTCGACGCGCTGGCGGGCGTACAGCAGGTACCACATCGCCGCAAAGACGACGAGTCCCGCCGAGAGCGCGATGACGAGCGGTTCGATGTACGCGATCAGCGCGAACGACGAGATCGTCCCGATGATCGGGACGAACGGGTACAGCGGCACCTCGAAATCGGGATCGTAGTCGGCGGGCTCGGCCTCTCGCATGACGATCAGCGCGATATTCAACAGGCCGTAGACGATCAGGTGCAACACGGAGCCGGCCGTCGACAGGATCTCGAGGTTGCCAAAGAGGAGGAAGGCGACGATGAGCCCCCCGGTGATCAGAATCGATTTGTACGGCGTGCCAAAGCGGGGGTGGATCTCGTTGACCGACGGCGAGATAATCTTCTCCCGGCCCATCGCGAAGTTGATCCGGGACGACGAAAGGATCGACGCGTTCGCGCTCGAGGCTGTCGCCAGCAGCCCGCCGAGCAGTAACAGTCCCCAGCCGAGCGCGCCGAGACTGAACCCGAAGACGCTGTACTGGCCGAAGAGCAACTCGGCGGCCTCGACGACCGCCGTGTCGTTGTTCGCTACCAACTCGTTGGGCACCGCCGCCAACAGGACGAGGAGGAACAAGGCGTAGACGACCGTGACGATGACGACCGAGCCGATGACCGCCAGCGGGAGGTTCCGGCCGGGGTTCTTGATCTCCTCGGCGACGGAGGTGATCTGGACGAAGCCGAGGTAGGAGACGAAGACGATGGCAGTGACCGGCAGCACCTCGCCGGTCGTCCCCTCGGGTGCAAGCGGTCGCAGCGACTCGAGGTCGGCGTTCAAGAGCCCGACGATGGTGAACACGCCGAGGATCGCGAGCAGCGTGAGCACGATCCCGATCTGGAGGCCGCCGGTCTCCTTGGCACCCATGTAGTTGATCGCGATAAAGAGCGCCGCGCCGACGAGGCCGATTGTCTGGGCGGCCGAGATCGTGACGGGTCCCAACCCGATCGCCGGCGCGCCCACGAGCTGGTTGACGTACTCGCCGAAGCCGTACATGTAGAACGCGGAGGCAAAGGCCAGCCCGAGCCAGTTCGCCCAGCCGCTGATCGACCCGAACAGCGGGCCGAGCGCGCGGTTAATGTAGAAATATGCCCCACCGGATTTCGGCATCGCCGTCCCCAGTTCGGAGGCCGACAGCGCCGTGAACAGGGCGGTGACGCCGCCGATGACGAAGGTAAGCGCCGCGAGCGGCCCCGCTCGAGCAACCGCGGTGCCCGGCAGCACGAAGATGCCGGCCCCGATCATGGTCCCGATACCGATCGCGATCGCCGAGAGGAGTCCGAGGTCCTTCGCGAGTTCCTCGTCGGCGCTCATACGGATACACCCCACCCGCCCGTCCCGCGCCGTCTGGTTTTCGGACCCCGTCGGCTCGCCGCGTTCGACCGCGACCGTCGTGGCGGACCGCACGCGTTATTTCGGGCGTTCATTGAGTCCGACTTGTGTCGGTGACGGTGATAAACTCCCTGATTAGACTGCTGGATCCGTATTCACATGGCATGCTATTGACGATCACTGAGAATGGGTCCCCTTCTCGTTCGGATCCGGAATCGGAACCGGACCCCGGGCAACGGGTACAGTCCCGCGAGCGAGCCCTCGTTCGGCCTGTCGTTCGCGGCGCACTCTGTACCCAATAACTGTATACAGCCTGCATGATTACTGTGGACAAGTTATTTATGAGTGTTCCGCCTTCCCATACGTATGACGGCAGGACCGCCGATAGACGAACTCCACTTCGCGGACGCACCGACCGTCGACGACGTGCCCGGCCCGAACACGCGGGCCCTGCTCGAGAAACAGCGCGAGATCGACAGCAGCGCGGTCGCCTACCCCGACGACATCCCGATCGCCTTCGAGGAGGGCAAGGGCGCGACGGTCCGGGACGCCGACGGCAACACCTACATCGACCTCTTTGCGGGCATCGGCGTGCTCAATGTCGGCCACTCGAACCCCTACGTGCTCGAGGCGGTCCACGAGCAGGCCGACAAGTTCGTTCACACGGTCGACTTCCCGACCGAAGCGCGCCTCGAGTTGATCGAGAAACTCGACGAGATCGCCCCCGACGGCCTGCAGGGCCAGAACAAGGTCGTCTTCGGCGGCCCGACCGGCAGCGACGCCATCGAGGCGTCGATCAAACTCTCCAAGTACAACACGGGCGGCGACGGCCTGATCGCGTTCCGGGGCGGCTACCACGGCGCGACCTCCGGCGCGATGAGCGTCACGTCGAACAAGAAGTTCAAGGGGGAGTACACGCCGCTGCTCTCCGATGTCGTCCACGCGCCGTATCCGCACCCGTTCCGACAGGACAAGACCCCCGAGGAAGCGGTCGATCACGCGCTCGAGGAGGTCCAGGCCATCGTCGAAGATCCCTACGGTGGGCTGGCGAACCCGGCCGGCATCATCGTCGAACCAATTCAGGGCGAAGGCGGCATCGTCACGCCGCCGAAAGGGTTCCTGCAGGGACTGCGAGACATCGCCGACGACAACGACGTGACGCTCGTCTTCGACGAGATTCAGAGCGGCCTCGGCCGCACCGGCCAGTGGTGGGCCAGCGACTGGGACGGGGTCGCCCCCGACGCGATGACGAGCGCGAAGGCGCTGGGCGGCGTCGGCTTCCCGCTCTCGGCCACGATGTATCACGAGGACCTCGACACGTGGGGGCCGGGCGACCACGCCGGCACCTACCGCGGCCACGTCGTCGGCATGCGAGCCGGCACCCGCGCCATCGAGTACATTCAGGACCACGACCTACTCGCCCACGCCCGCGACCTCGGCGAGTACATCCAGGGGCGGCTCCGCGAAGCCGCCGACGGCAACGATCGTCTGGCCGATATCCGCGGCAAGGGTCTCTTCATCGGTGCGGAGTTCGTCGACGCCGACGGCAAGCCCGACGGCGACCTCGTCGACGCCGTCCAGCAGTACTGCTTCGAGCGCGGCGTCCTCGTCTGGACGGCCGGCCGCCACGGCAACGTGCTCCGGTTCCTGCCGCCGCTGGTGTTGACCCACGAACTGGCCGAGACGGCGCTCGACGTCGTCGTCGAAGCGATCGAAAGTGTGACCGCCGAAGCGAAACGAGCCGCCTGAGACTCGAGCCGAGAGTCCATGTCCGATATCGACTCGATTGCAACCGACGACGCACCGAGCACCGACAACCCCTACTCGCAGGGCGTCCGCGCCGGTGACACGCTGTACGTCTCCGGCTACGGCCCCGTCGATCCCGAAACGGGCGCGGTCGTCGAGGGCGACATCGAGGCCCAGACCGACCGGGTACTCGACAACATCGCCGCCGTCGTCGAGGAAGCCGGCGGCGACGGCCTCGAGGACGTGGTCAAAGTCACCGTTTACCTGACCGATCTCGAGGACTACGAACAGGTCAACGAGGCCTACGGCGCGCGGTTCGGCGCGGACCCGCCGGCTCGAGTCTGCGTGGAAGTCTCGCGGCTCCCCGAAGACGTCCGCGTGGAACTCGACGCGACGGCGTCTCTGGGCTATAGTAGCTCTTGAAAGTCAATGCACACCCAATCGCTGGACAGCGTTGCGATCGGTGTGTAAATCGTTTCAAGAGCTACTATAACCGAACCACCGCCGGCCGCAGCGAGTCCAACGATTGCGGTCTGGGGCACGGAAACTGTGACCAATCCGACTCGATCCGTGACGATCGCTATCGATACTGCGTAATCGGTGTACGATTATTGACTACGATTAAGTAGCTCCCGCGCGTAGAACCGGCAAGAATGTCCTCTGACGTGCGAAACAGACTGAGCGATCTCCGGCGTGCGTTCCACCGCCACCCCGAACCCGGCTGGCGCGAGTTCCGGACGACGGCCCGGGTGGTCGAGGAACTCGAGCGGATCGGCGTCGACGAGATCGCCGTCGGCCGCGAGGCCTTGGCGACCGACGAGCGCATGGCCGTTCCGCCCGAGTCGGAACTCGAGCCGTGGCTCGAGCGCGCCCGCGAGGCTGGAGTCAGATCGGATATCCTCGAGCGCACCGCCGACGGCCACACTGGGGTTATCGCGGTGCTCGAGCAGGGGGAGGGCCCCTGTCTCGGACTGCGCGTCGACCTCGACGCGATCTCGATGCGCGAGTCCGACGAGCGCGACCACCGGCCGGCCGCGGAGGGCTTTCGCTCCGAACACGACGGCTACATGCACGCCTGCGGCCACGACGCCCACGTCGCGATGGCCCTCGGCACGCTCGAGCGGATCAAGGAGAGCGACTTCGACGGGACGGTAACGGTCTTCTTCCAGCCCGCCGAGGAGATCTCCGGCGGCGGGAAGGCGATGGCCGAGAGCGGCTACCTCGACACCGTCGACTACCTCCTCGCGCTCCACATCGGGCTGGACCATCCCACGGGCGAGATCGTCGCCGGCATCGAGAAACCGCTGGCGATGGCCCACCTGACCGCGACGTTCGAGGGCGCGAGCGCCCACGCGGGCAAGGCCCCGAACGAGGGGGCAAACGCCATGCAGGCGGCGGCGACCGCGATCCAGAACGCCTACGGCATCCCCCGGCACAGCGACGGGATGACCCGCATCAACGTCGGCCGCATCGAGGGCGGCACCGCGAGCAACGTCATCGCCGAGGAGGTTTCCATCGAGGCAGAGGTCCGCGGCGAGACCACCTCGCTGATGGAATACACGCGCACGGAACTCGAGCGAGTGCTGTACGCCGCCGCCGAGATGCACGACTGCGACGTGACGCCGCGGGTGATCAGCGAATCGCCCCGGGTCGACAGCCATCCCGCCCTGCGGGACCTCGTGGGGAACGTCGCGTGGGAGGTCGAGGGGGTCGACCGCGTCGTTCCGAGCGAGGAGTTCGGCGTGAGCGAGGACGTGACCTACCTGATGGAGCGGGTCCAAGCGGACGGCGGCCTCGCCTCGTACGTCCTCATCGGCACCGATCATCCGACGAGTCACCACACCCCGACGTTCGATATCGACGAATCGAGTCTCGAGATCGGCGTGGGGCTGCTGACCGAGACGGCCGTCGAACTCTCCCGCCGTCGACCGTAGCGGAACGGTCCGGTTCGTCGAACTGTTCGTCTGTGATCACGTTCGACGGATGGGAAACGTTAATTCGCGAGCTATCCGTGTATCCGATATGAGTCAGGACGACGTGCCGGAGTCACTGCAACCGGCGGCGGACTCGGATCGACCCCGCGGAATTCTTACGCCCTCCGACCGTGACTTCCTGCTCGGCCGGAAGACGGACTACACCGACCACTCGAAAAAACAGAAGCGAAACCGGATCCGACGCCGGGTCCGGAACGCGATTCTCGATTTCAGCATTCTCTTCGAGTACATGGAGGAACGCGACCGGGAGACGGTCTTCGATCCCGACGACGAGGACCGCGACGCCTACACGCAGGGGATCACCGACATGCTCGCCTTCCTCCACCTCGGCACGATGGGGTATCACACCCCGTTCAAAGAGATGCTCTCGGAGGGCGTCGGCAAGGCCGAACAGCGACTCGCCGGCTCGAACTACCGCATGGTCAACGTCGAGTTCAACGTCGACCCGGTCGGCCAGATCGATGTCGACGAGGTCGTCGAAAAACTGGAAAACGAGGAGTTCGCCAAACTCACCGACGAGGAACTCCGCGCGTTCGTCCGATTGCTGACGATGTCCGACGACTTCTCGCCGGAAGACACCGGCGAGGAGATCAAAGACCGCGTCGACGAGTTCGCCGAACGGGTGACCGAGAGCGCCGAGGCCCGCGAGGCGACGTTCCAAGAACTGACGAATCGATAGCCCGGACACGCCAGCTATCGAATTTCGTTTTCGGTCCGCCGACGCCGGCTGCCGAGCGTGGCTCTCATCGTCCGTTGTCCGTACCGCTCGAGCCGCCGCTGCTCAGTTACCGTTTATCCTACTAGTTACTGAAAACGCTATCCGAACACAACTATTGACAGTGTGTTCGATACTACTCCGTTCTCCGAAACAAATGAACACAACGGATGGAAATACGGCTGTCTTCTGCATATCCGTCTGATACACGGAAACTGTGGATATTTTCGCGAGGTGAGAAACACTTATTGTATACGCCGTCAATGGTAGCGGTATGCCATCACGCAGCATGGCGAACGGTAGGTGGAGCCACGCACAACCAGCCCGCTGTCGTGCGCTTTCCGGAGGTGAGACGGGATGAGCGACGCCGAGAAGGGAATGGTCGACGAGTTCCTCGAGGAACTCGATCTGGTCGTCTTCGCGTTCGGTGCGTTGCTGACCGTCGGCGTGATCGCGGCGTTCTTCATCAACGAGACGCTCGTCACTGAGACAATCGGGACCGTCTACGACTGGGTTGTCACGTACCTGAACTGGGCGCTGCTGGTGATCGTCTTCCTGATCGTCCTCTTCCTGTTGTTCCTGATCGTCGGGCCGTGGGGGAAGATCAAGATGGGGGACTCGGATCCGGAGTACAGTTTCCTGTCGTACTTCGCGATGTTGTACTCGGCCGGCTTCGCGGCGGGCGTCGTCTTCTGGGGTCCGACCGAGGCGCTGTTCTACTACGATTCCCCGTCGCCGCTGTTCGGCGTCGAGGGCGGAACGGCCGAGGCGATCCCGATCGCGATCCAGCAGACCTTGTTCCACTGGGCGCTGCCGCAACTGGCCGTGTTCACGATCATGGGGCTCGCGATCAGCTACTTCGCGTACAACTACGACGACGTCCCGCTGCGGGTCTCCTCGGCCCTGACGCCGATTCTCGGCAAGGAGAACCTCGACGGTCCGGCCGCGAAGGTCGTCGACATCCTCGCCGTCTTCGCGACGATCGGCGGCGTGGCCACGTCGCTCGGCTTCATCGGGAGCCAGTTCATCGCCGGTCTCAACTACCAGTGGGATATCGCTCTGGGGAACGTCGGCATCCTCATCGTCGTGACCACGATGACGCTCCTGTTTACGATCTCGATGGTGCTTGGCGTCGACAGGGGGATCCGCCGGCTGTCGAACTTCAACATGATCCTGTTCGTCGTGCTCATGCTCGCGACGTTCATTCTGGGACCGACGCTGTTCTTGCTCCTGCTGGGTTCGCAGGCGATGGGCGGCATGATCGCCGACTTCACGTCCATGAGCCTCTACACCGGAGCCGGCTCCGACGGCGGCACGGGATGGATGAACTCCTGGACCGTCTTCTACTGGGCGTGGGCGCTCTCGTGGTCCCCGTTCGCCGGCCTGTTCATCGCCCGGATCTCCAAGGGCCGGACCGTTCGCGAAGTCGCCTTCACCGGGATTGGCGCGACTTCGGCCGCGACCATCCCGTGGTTCACGTTCGTCGGCGGCACCGCGCTGCGATACCACCACAACGGAACGGCCGACTTCAGCAGCGTGATCGCCAACAGCACGCCGGAGGTCTCGGGCTTCATCCTCTTCGAAGCCTTCCCCTTCGGAACCGTGTTCATGGTCGCCTTTATGATCCTCGTGACGACGTTCTTCATCACGTCGGCGGACTCGTCGACGCTCGCCGTCTCCATGATGACGACCGGCGGGAAGGCGAGTCCCTCGACCATTAATCGGGTCTTCTGGGGCGTCGTCCTCGGGATGACCGCGGCGATCCTCATGATCATCGGCGGCGAAGGCGGCACGAGCGCGCTCCAGAACGCTGTCATCATCACCGGCGCACCCTTCGCCTTCGTCTGTTTCGCGGCGATGCTCTCGCTGATCACGGACTTCAGCTCGAGCTACGGCCGGGTGCTACTACAGGACGAAACCGTCCTCGTCGGCTCGAGTGCGAAAACCGAACCCGAACCGGAATCGCCCGGTCCCGGCGGCCCCGTCGAATCGGACGACGACTGAGACGGGTTCTTGTACCGATTTCCCAGCCAAGCCACCACCCCGGCCGACGAGCCGCGTCGGCCGTCATGCTGTCTGCGTTCTGCGAACGACCGATCGTCCCCCTCGCCAATCTATAACAAGTTTTAATGTACGAGGTACACATAAACTGTGTATGGATAGGGACACGGCGGAGCCCGACGCGGACGCGCTTCCGGGGCCGAACGCCCAGCAGTGGGTCGACTTCCACCAAGAGTACTCCGCGCCCAGCGAGTACTCCCACGAGTTCGTCTGGGACGTGACCCGCGAGGCCGACGGCCCCTTCGTCACCGACGTCGACGGGAACGTTCTCCTCGATTTCACCTGTCACATCGGCGCGGCACCGCTCGGCTACAACAACGCGAAGGTCCTCGACAAGGTCCGCGAGTTCGACCTCGTCGAACCGATGAAGATTGCGGGCCAAGACATGTACTTCGGTGCCGGCCCCACCCCCGAGGAGTCCGACGTGCCCGGCTCGAGTCACCTGATGAAGAAACTGACCGAGGTCTCGAGTCAGTACGGGATGGACACCGTCTTCCTCTCGAACTCCGGCGCGGAGGCCATGGAGAACGCGATGAAGATCACCCACGACTACCGCGCACCGTCGAAGTACGGCGTCGCCTTCGGCGGCAGCTTCCACGGCCGCACCCTCGGAACCCTCTCCCTGACGAAATCCAAGGAGGTCTACACGCGCCACTACCCCGAGATTAGCGGGATCGAGACGGTCCCGTTCTGCGCCGACCGGGGCTGTGACGCCGGTAGTTGCGACTGCGGCTTCTTTGCGGGCGGCGGCTCGCAGCTCCGGAACATGCTCTCGCCGGAGGGCGGCCACGTCAACCCCGACGAGATCGCCTTCCTCACGCTCGAGCCGATTCAGGGCGTCGGCGGCTACCGGTTCCCTAGCGAGACGTTCATGGGGGAGGTCGCGGCCGTCACCGACGAGTACGACATCCCGCTGGTCGTCGACGAGATCCAGTCCGGGGTCGGCCGCACCGGCGAGGTCTGGGCGTCCGATCACTACCCGATCGAACCCGATGTCATCGCCAGCGCGAAGGCCCTGCGGGTCGGCGCGACCATCTCCCGCTCCGAAGTCTTCCCCAGCGAGAAGAACCGGCTGGGGTCAACCTTCGGCGGCGGCGATCTGCTCGGTTCGATGATGGGTGCGTTCACGCTCGAGGCGATTCAGGAACACGACCTGCTCGACAACGCGACCCGCCGCGGCGAGCAGGCAAAGGAACTCCTGCGCGACGACGCGCCCGACCACGTCGAGGATATCCGCGGGAAGGGACTGATGCTCGCCGTCGAATTCGACACCCCCGAACGGCGGAGCGCCGTCGTCGAGGCGGCTCTCGAGCGCGGCCTGCTCACCCTCGGCTGCGGGAAGCAGACCATCCGGCTGCTCCCGCCGCTCGACTCGACCGAACGCGAGATCGAACTCGGGATCGGAATCTTCCTCGAGGCGATCGAGGCCGTCGGCCCGAGCGCGAAAGTCGCCTGACGACCGGCGTCGAACGATCGGCTTTCGGCTCCGCCCTCGCGGGGCTGACGGCTGGTACCGGGCCAGCCGAAAAGCGAAGGCCGACCCGTCTCAGATCGCGAGCGACACGACTCCTGCGAGCAGGATGAGTACCGCGCCGACTATCGAGAGCCAGAAGCTCACGGGACCGATATCGATGCGGTCGGTGTCCCCGTTGAGAACGTGATAGCCGTTCCCGAGAAGGATCCCGATACCGCCGACGATCATCAACGCCGAACTTATCGAGAGCACGAATCCGTCGGAATCACCGGAGACGATGTTCGAAACCGCGATCAGGGCCAGGCCGCAACCGACGATCATCTGTGAGACGTAATAGATGCGTGTCCGATTCACACCCGAAATTGTCTGTGTGATGTAAAAAACGCTTCGCTGACATCCATTTGATCGCCGGCCGGTTCCGTTCGCCTGACGACCGGAATACGGCCGTCAGTTACTCGAGCGACCGTTCCACGACCGCAATCCCCTCGAGCGCATCCAGTGCCTCGAGCACGCCCGCGAGGTGCTCGGGGCCGCTTCCCTCGAGCCCGATCGTCACGGGGACTCGGTTCGGGTGATCGACCGCGGCCCGACGAGCGCGCTCGAGCACGTCGAGTTCAGCCCCTTCGGCTTCGACGGTTTCGACCACGTCGCCGACCGTCGTCGGCCAGCCCTCGACGGCGAGTCTGGCGTCGGCGTAGCGCTCGAGTTCGTGGAGGCCGGTTCGGGCGAGTTCGGCGTGGTCGGTGAGGTTGACGTTGCCGCCGGAGATCACGACGCCGACGTGGTCGCCCGCGAGGTCGATCTCGTCCGACAGCGCCGCGGCCAGCGGCGCGGCCCCAGCCCCCTCGGCAACCGTCTTCGCGCGTTCTGCGAGCAGGGTCACCGCGGCGGCGATCTCGCGATCGCTCACGCTCACCACGTCGTCGACAACCTCGCGGGCGATTTCGAAGGTCGTCTCGAGCATCCGGGTGTCCGCGATCCCCTCCGCGACGGTGTCGACGTCGGCGAACTCCCTGATCTCGCCGGCCTCGAGCGAGGGTTTCGCGTGGGCCGCGCCCTCGGGCTGGACGCCGACCACGCGAACGTCGCGCTCGGCGGCTTTGCACACCGTGCCGATCCCCGAGATGAGCCCGCCGCCGCCGATCGCCACGAGGACGGTCTCGATCTCGGGGTACTGCTCGAGCAGTTCGAGCCCGATCGTGCCCTGTCCCGCCACGATGGCCTCGTCGTCGAAGGGGTGGACGAACGTCTCGCCGGTTTCGGCGGCCCGCTCGAGGGCGTACTCGTAGGAGCGCTCGTAGATGTCGCCCTCGACGACCACCTCGGCCCCGTAGCCCCGGGTGGCCTCGATCTTCGCGGCCGGGGTTACCTCCGGCACCACGATCGTCGTCTCGATGTCGAGCAGGTCGCCGGCCAGCGCCACGCCTTGGGCGTGGTTGCCCGCACTCGAGGAGATGACCCCCGCCTCGCGTTCGGCGTCGGAAAGCTGTGCCATCTCGTTGTACGCGCCGCGGATCTTGAACGAGCCCGTCCGCTGGACGTTCTCGAGTTTGAGTCCGACCGAAGCCGCGCCGCTCATGTCGGCGAACGTCCGCGAGGTGTCGAGCGGCGTGCGGTGGACGACGTCCGCGATGCGCTCTCGTGCCGCCTCGATGTCAGCGAGCGTGACGCGAGCCTCGCTCATTCCCCGCCCTCCGCAACCTCTGCCGTGTCCCCATCGGAGTCCGCGACGTGGGGTACTGGGTGGCGCGCCTCGAGTTCCCGGATCGTCTCGACCAGTACGTCGACGCCGTGCTCGAGACTGCGCTCGTCCACGTCGAAGGTGGGCGTGTGGTGGCTCGTCGGGTGGTCGGTGCCGACGATCAGGTAGGTCGCCAGCCCGCCCTCGTTCTGGACTCGCTCCATCAGGAACGTCGCGTCCTCGCTCGCGCCGAAGTCGGCGGCCGGCAGCACGCGGTCGATCCCGTCGACCTCGCCCGCGACCTCGCCCACCAGCGCCTGCAGTTCGGGGTCGCTGTCGGCTCGGGGCGACTCGCTGACCACGTCGACGTCGGCCCGACAGCCGTGCATCTTCGCCGCCGATCGCATCGTGCGCTCGAGGCGGCGCTTCACGTACTCCATCAGCTCGGTGGTCTCGCCGCGGGCCTCGGCCTCCATGTGGGCACGCTCGGCGATGACGTTGCTCGCGGTGCCGGCCTCGGCTTTCCCGACGTTGACGCGGGTCATCCCGTCGCTGTGCCGGGGGATGCCGTAGGCGTTGACGATCCCGGCACCCATCGCGTGCATGGCGTTTGCCCCCTCGTTCGGGGCCTTGCCCGCGTGCGCAGAGGTTCCCTCGATGGTCACGTCGACGTGACACATGGCGAGCGGCTTCTCGATCCCGGCTACGACCTCGCCGGTCGGGTGATCGAGACCGACGTGGATCGCGAGCAGGTAGTCCAGTCCGTCCGCGAACTCGCTTTTCGCCATCGGACACCCGCCGCCGCCGGTCTCCTCGGCGGGTTGGAAGAAGACCACGAACCGACCCGCGAAGTCGCTCTCGGCGATGGCCTCGAGGACGGCCAGCCCCCACGTCATGTGGGCGTCGTGGCCGCAGGCGTGCATCGTGCCGTCGATCTCGGAGCGAAATCCCTCGGCGGCGGGGTCGTGGTCCGCGTCGGTCGATTCCTCGATGAACAGCCCGTCGATGTCCACGCGCAGCCCGATCGACGGCCCCTCGCCGCGCTCGAGGACCGCGACGGCACCCGTATTGCCGCCGGTCATCCGCTCGAGTACCTCCTCGTCCGCGCCGCGCTCGCGGGCCCGCTCGAGCCACGGCTCGAGGTCCGCGTCGGGGACGGCCATCCGATCCGCGGGGTCGTAGGCGTCCGGACCGACGGCGAGTTCGTCGACGCCGATGGCCCGGATCTCCTCGACGAGCTGGGCCGTCGTGAGGAACTCGCGCCACGCCGGCTCGGGGTGGCGGTGAAAGCTGCGACGAACCGTCACGAGTCGGTCCTGAATCGGCTCGGTCATGCGAGTCACTGTCGCGCCCCAGGGCCTTAATTATACACAATCTATGTTTACGACGGATACACAAAAGGATAAGTTAGCGGCTGACAATCGTCCGGTAACGCATCACCGACATGAGCACGAATCCAGACGTCGTCGTTCTGAGAGAGGGGACGGAGGGGTTATCGATGGAATCGTACGCCGAACGGCTCCGCGAGCGACTGCCCGACCACACCGTCGCGCTCGCGCGGACGCCGAAGGAAGAACGCGAACTGGTCCCGCAGGCGCGGGTCGTGACCGGGATCTCGATCGACGAGAGCCTCCTCGAGCGGGCCGATCGGCTCGAGCTGTTCGCGTGTACCTTCGCCGGCACCGACCACGTGCCGATGGACGCCCTCGCGGACCACGGGGTCGCAGTGACGAACGCGGGCGGCATCCACGCGCCCGGCATCGCCGAGCAGACGATCGCCAACATGCTCGTCTTCGCGCGCCGGCTCCACGAGGGCTGGCGGCGCAAGGAAAACGGCGAGTGGCGACACTTCCAGTCGTTCGAGTTCACCGACAGCACCGTCACGGTCGTCGGCCTCGGCTCGATCGGACAGGCGGTCATCCAGCGACTCGAGGGGTTCGAGGTCGAGACGATCGGGATCCGGTACACCCCTGAGAAGGGCGGCCCGACCGACGAGGTGCTCGGCTTCGGCGAGGACGATGTCCACGAGGCCTTCTCCCGGAGCGACTACGTCGTGCTCGCGTGCCCGCTCAACGATCTGACTCGCGGGCTGGTCGGCGAGGAGGAACTGGCGACGCTCCCGCCGAACGCGGTCGTCGTCAACGCGGCCCGCGGCGGGATTATCGACACCGACGCGCTCGTCTCGGCGCTGCAGTTCGAGGGCATCCGCGGGGCCGCCCTCGACGTTACCGATCCCGAACCCCTGCCCGCCGACCATCCCCTGTGGGACCTCGAGAACTGTCTGCTAACGCCCCACACCGGCGGTCACACGCCGAAACACTGGGACCGACTGGCCGACATCGTCGCGGGCAACGTCGACGCCCTCGAGACCGGCGGCGACCTCGAGAACGCCGTCTATCGGCCCGACTCGACTCGAGAGTGAGGCGGCAGGCGGGCCGTAATGTGTCCCACGCGGGGCTCTCGAGCGGCCCTGTTTTCCTCCTGTGACGGGACTGTCACCCAGTCTCTTCCGATCGGTCGTCAGACGTGTCGAAGGGCACGGTCGGGCTCGTTCCGTCCGGGCGTTTGGTATCGCCGAACCCGCCGCTTAGCATCCGTGCGAGCGCTTCCTCGACGGAATCATCGGTTTCGGTGACGCGGCTCGCCTCGGCCTCGACGACGAAGCCGGAGGTGACGTTCGGTGCCGTCGGAATGAAGAGCACGACCCGGCCGTCGGTGGTCGTCTGGCCGGTCTTGAACGCCGTCATCTCGACGCCGTCCCAGCTTTCGACCCTGACCGGTTCCTGCAGCGCCTGCTCCTCGCCGAGCGTGGTTTCGGCGGCGACCTTCGACGCGTTGTAGACGACGCGCAGCCCCGGGACGCGGTTCGCGAACCCGTCGACGCTCCGCGCGAAGAGATCCCCGATCGTCGTTCGGGTCAAGACGCCAATCGCGACGGTCACGAGGAAAAAGAAGCTCAGAGAGGCGATCAGCCGGAGGACGCTGACGACGCGAATGCGGGTCGGTTCGTGGGCGATCAGGCCGCTCAACGCCGTTTCGTCGAGCACGAGCGTCGGCGTGACGCCGGTCACGATCGCGTAGGCCCGGTAGACGACGTACAGCGTAACGAGTATCGGCCCGATGAGGATGAGCCCGCTCGCGAACACCCGCTTCCACGACGCCATACTCGAAGCATGCGACCGGTGGGACATGAGCCCTTCCCTTCTCCCGGTCGCGATCGACGTCGATCGCCCACGTCGACTCGAGTCGAATCCCCAGCGACGATCAGCCGTGTCGACGCCGTCCGAATCGCCGGCGGTCGGGTTCGATCAGGGCCAGAGCCCGCGCGTCTCCTTGGCCTCCGCGATCCGGGACAGCGCCACCACGTAGGCGGCGTCGCGCCACGTCAGCCCCTCGGCGTCGACCTGCGCTTGAACGGCGTCCCACGCTTCGAGCATGTGCTCCTCGAGTTCCTCGTTGACCCGCTCGAGGGACCACTGACGGCGGTTGATGTCCTGCAGCCACTCGAAGTAGGAGACGGTGACCCCGCCCGCGTTCGCGAGGATGTCCGGAATCACCTGCACGTCCCGCTCCTCGAGGATGGTGTCGGCGGCGAAGGTGGTCGGGCCGTTCGCGCCTTCGACGACGATATCGGCCGCGATCGCGTCGGCGTTGTCCGCCGTGATGACGTTGCCGACCGCGGCCGGAATGAGCACGTCGATGTCTAACTCGAGGAGGTCCTCGTTCGAGAGCTGTTCGACGCTGTCCGCGTCGGCGATCTCGGACGCAAAGCGGGTGACCGCTTCGGGCTCCTCGTCGTGGGCGGGAATCTCCTCGACATCGATTCCCTCGGAGTCGTAGATCGCGCCGTTAACGTCCGAGACAGCAACGACGGTTGCGCCCCACTCCTCGAGCAGGCGAGCGGCGTTCGCGCCGACGCTGCCGAACCCTTGGACGGCGACGGTCGTCTCGGAGAGTTCGCGGTCGTAGTACTTGACGGCCTCCCGCGTGACGATGGCGGTCGACCGGCCGGGAGCTTCCTCGCGGCCGTAGGAGCCGCCGATGACCGGCGGTTTCCCGGTGACGACGCCGGGAATCGTCTCGCCCTGTTGCATCGAGTAGGCGTCCATGAACCACGCCATCGTCTGGGCGTCGGTCCCCATGTCCGGTGCGGGAACGTCTTTTTTCGGCCCGACCGCGTCGCGCAGTTCCTCGGCGAACCGGCGGGTGAGCCGCTCGGTCTCGTCGTCGGTCAGCGACTTGGGATCGACGGCGATGCCGCCTTTCCCGCCGCCGAAGGGCAAATCCATCACGGCGCACTTCCAGGTCATCCACATCGAGAGCCCGGTACATTCCTCGGCGCTGACCTCGGGGTGGTAGCGCAGGCCGCCCTTGTAGGGGCCGCGCACGTCGTCGTGTTGGGCCCGATAGCCGGTGAAGACCTCGACCGCACCGTCGTCGCGCTCGAGGGGGACCGACACCTGCTGGACCCGCGTCGGGTGTTTCAGGCGCTCGACGACGCCGGGGTCGACGTCGACGTGGGTCGCGGCTCGTTCCAACTGGCGGCGGGCGGTGACCAGCGCGGAGTCGGGCTCGTCCGCCGGTTCGCTCTCCGTTGTGGATGGTGGTGTGGTCATCGTGTGATAGTCGGGTTCCAGACGCTAGTATCTGAGCCATACCATGGTCGGGGTAGGCCGCGTTACGTCGTGAACAGCTCCCGCGGGAAGTCGGCCAGCGTCTCCGCGCCGCTACCGGTGACGTGGAACGTCTCGCTGATCTCCATGCCGATCTCGTCCGTCCAGATGCCCGGAATCATGTGGAACGTCATGTCCTCCTCGAGGACCGTCTGGTCGCCGGGCCGGATGCTCGCGGTGTGCTCGCCCCAGTCCGGCGGGTAGCCCAGTCCCATCGAGTAGCCGATTCGGTCCTCCTTCTCGAGGCCGTACTGGGCGATGGTCTCGCGCCACGCTTCCTCGACCGACTCGCAGGTAACGCCGGGTTCGGCGGCGTCGAGCGCCGCCTCGAGCCCCTCGACGACGATATCGGCGGTCTCCTGGAGTTCCGCGGGCGGGTCGCCGACGAACGTCGTGCGAGCGAGCGGGGAGTGATACCGATGGCGACAGCCCGAGAGTTCGATGATGACCGGATCGCCGTCCTCGAACTCGCGGTCGGTCCACGTGAGATGCGGCGTGCCGGTGTGGTCGCCCGAGGGCATCAGCGGAACGATCGAGGGGTAGTCGCCGCCGTACTCCTCGGTGCCCGTGATCAGTTGCTCGTAGATCGCGGCCGCGGCCTCGTACTCCGGAACGCCTTCCTCGATGACGTCGAGGCCCGCCCGCATCGCGTTCTCCGAGATCCGAGCGGCCTCGCGCATGTACTCGAGTTCCTGCTCGGACTTCTTGATCCGGACCCAGCCGACCAGCAGCGTCGCGTCCTCGAACTCGGCCTCGGGAAGGTTCTCCTGCAGGCGCGTGTAGGACTTCGCGGTGAAGTAGGCGGCGTCCATCTCGAGGCCGATCCGGCCGTCTTCGACCTCGAGTTCCTCGAGGACGCCCGCGACGTAGTCCATCGGGTGGAGGTCGTGGGGCGAGTGGACGTGGTCGTCGCTGTAGGCGCGAATGCTGTCGTCGCCGAGGTGGGTCGTCGCCCGCGCGCCGCCGCCGTCCATGTCGCGGCCGATCCAGACGGGTTCGTCCCGGTCTGGCGTGACGACCACGGCCTGATGGACGTAGAACGACCAGCCGTCGTACCCTGTGAGGTAGTTCATGTTCGCCGGATCGGCGACGACGATCGCGTCGAGGTCCTCCTCGCGCAACCGCTCTTTCGTCCGAGCGACCCGCCGCTCGTACTCGGCCTCGTCGAAGATATGCTCTCGTGGCATGGTAACAGGGTGTCTACGACGAGCATCGACCAGGAGTGCTAAAAACTTTTCGTGTATATTGGATACAGATACTGTGTATGATGGTACCATCAGCCTCGAGAACGGCCGGCAGCGTCCCTCTGCCCGGTCAGTGGCGATCCGACTCGAGTACCGCGAAACTGCTCGACCGAACCACCGCCGGTTAAGACACGCGGGTTCGTCCCGGCGAATATGGCAGTACTCGAGACTATCGTGATCGCGTTCTGGGCGATGTTGCCTGCCTACGTCCCGAACAACGCCGCGGTGCTGGCCGGCGGCGGCCGGCCGATCGACGGCGGGCGGACGTGGGGCGCGAAGCGCGTTCTCGGCGACGGTAAGACGTGGCGCGGCACGGCGATGGGTATCACGGCGGGCCTTGCACTCGCGGCCGTGTTGACGGTCCTCGCCGACGGCGTCGGCAGCGCGCTCGGATTCGCCGTTCCGGAGTTCACCCCGCTCGCCGCGCTCGGACTCGCCGGCGGCGCAATGCTCGGCGACATCCTCGCGTCCTTCCTCAAGCGACGCACCGGCCGCCAGCGCGGCGCGATGTTCCCCGGCCTCGATCAGTTGGACTTCGTCGTCGTCTCGCTCCCGCTGGTCGCCCTGCTCGACTTCGAGTGGTTCCGCGAGTGGTTCACGCTCGAGGTCATCCTCGTCGTCGTGGTTCTCACGCCGATCCTCCACGTGACGACGAACATGATCGCATACAAGCTCGGACTGAAAAACGAGCCGTGGTAGCCCGCCGCTCGAGCCGACCGCTCCCGTTCTGAACCTTCGCGGGGACCGGCGCGTGGTGATATCGTCTTGTCTCGTCGCTACTCGAGCGCCGCGTGCAGATCCGAAACGGCGGCGTCGTGGGCTTCGTGGGCCCGATCCAGATTCACGGGATCGGAAATCATGCTGAAGAAGCCGTGGATCATGTCATCGTAGTTGTGGTACTCGACGGGAACGCCCGCGTCCGCAAGCCGGTCGGCGTAGTCCGCGCCGACGTCGCGCAGCGGGTCGAAGCCGGCGGTGATGACCGTCGCAGGCGGCAGCCCCGAGAGGTCGTCCGCGAGCAGGGGGAAGGCGTAGACGTTGCCCATGTCGATCTCGCTCTCGAAGTAGTGGCTGCGGAACCACGCCATGTCGTCCGCCGTGAGGAAGTACCCCTCCTTGTTCCGTTCGTAGGCCTCGGTCACGGTCGCATCGCCGGCGCTAGGGTAGATCAGCAACTGATACGCGATGTCCGGACCGCCCCGATCCCGAACGAGCAGCGACAGCCCCGCCGCGAGACTGCCGCCCGCGCTGTCGCCGGCCACGACGATCTCGTCCGGAGACGCGCGTCGCTCGTCGGCGCTCTCCGCGACCCACTCGAGGGCGGCATAACAGTCCTCGAGTCCCTCCGGGAAGGGGTGCTCCGGCGCGAGCCCGTAGTCGACGCTGACGACGGGATAACCCGACTCGGCCGCCAACTTCCGACAGACGCCGTCGTGGGTGTCGACGCTCCCGATGACCCAACCGCCGCCGTGGACGTACAAGATCACGGGCCGGTCCGCGCCCTCGGTGCCGGGGTCGTAGCGCCGGATCGCGAGGTCGCCGTGTGGCCCGTCGATGGTGTGGTCCTCGACGCTCGCGAGTTCGATGTCGGGATCGTCGGTCGCGCGCATCTCCTCGAGATTCCGCCGCGCCTCTTCGGGCGTGCTTTCGCTGAACGCCGGCGCGTCGAGCGAGTCGTAGAGCTCGAGAAACGCCTGTACGTCGGGGTGGGGCTCCGCCGCGCGCTTCGATGTCATTGTGACACAGACTCGTCGTCCGGACAAAAAAGGTACCCGTACCGGCACGCTTCCGGCGCGCCGCAGTCGGGCGATCCCCTCCGAGTCGCTGTCAGGTGCAGGCGGATCCGCTCCCGCGGATATGATTTGAGCGCGCCGTTTTCGTCGGTCCCGTTCCACACCGCTTATTTCGGTTCGGTGCGCTCTCTCGAGCAATGACGAATCAGGCACTCATCGACGCCCTCCGCGACGCCGACGCCGTCCAGTTCGGCGAGTTCGAACTCTCCCACGGCGGCACCAGCGAGTACTACGTCGACAAGTACCTCTTCGAGACCGATCCGGACTGCCTCGAGGCCATCTCGGCGGCCTTCGCCGACCGCCTCGCAGGCGACGACAAACTCGGCGGCGTCGCGCTGGGTGGGGTGCCACTGGCCGCCGCGACGAGCGTCGCGGCCGGCGTCCCCTACGTCATCGCGCGCAAACAGCGCAAGGAGTACGGCACCGGCAACCTGATCGAGGGCCGACTCGAGGACGGCGAGGAGGTCGTCGTCGTCGAGGACATCGTGACGACGGGGACGAGTCTGGTCGAGGCCGTCGAGGCCCTCCGGGAGGCGGGCGCGACCGTCGAGCGCGCGCTGGTCGTCGTCGACCGCGAGGAGGGCGGCCGCGAGAACGTCGAGGACGTGGGTATCGAGATGGAGTCGCTGGTGACCGCGAGCGACCTGCTCAAGAACAAGTGAGACACTGTCACTCGCTTCCTCAAAACAGCAGTGAGCCGTGAAAATGTCGCTGGTTTAAGGAGAGCGGCGACGTATCTCGGTGGAGAGGGGTTCTCCCATGAGCAATACCGTCGACCCGATCGAAACCAGTGAGACGACCGTCGACGACGCGTTCGACGCGCTCGCGGACGGCTACCGACGGCGGTTGCTGGTCGAGTTGCTCGACCGCGACCGCAAACGCGTGCCGGCGCTGACCCGGCCCGACAGCGAGATCGCCGACGCCAACGAGGGCCTGCTCGCCGAGCGACTCTCGGGTTCCCACCCGATCCCGGGGACGGACGAGGCGCTGCTCCGGCAACGCCACGTTCACCTCCCGGAACTCGACGACTACGGCTTCGTCGAGTGGCGGCCCGCGGACGACCTCGTGACCACCGGCCCGCGGTTCGACGAACTCCGTCCCCTGCTCGAGTTCATCGCCGGTCGTCGGGACCTCGGCCCGCCGGCGAAGATCAGTGTGCCGGCCCGTCGCTGACGGCGTCGCTACCGGTCGGTCCCGCGAGACCCGCCCGACGGTGACATCTCCTGGTGTTCGAGTCGCAATCTTTATTCGCCACCCACGGGTAGCGGGTCCTATGGCGGTAGGTAACGCCGAAATCGATGAAGCGGATCGCAAACCCACGTCGGGATCGCCACTCCGCTTTACACGGGCGTTTGCCCGCTTCTAACACCTACCTACCCCCGTCTCGTCGCAGACACCGATCAGCGGCGTCTCCAGCACCACCCACGTCACACCTACACAACCAATGTCAGAATCAGACTCACAGGACGGAATAGCGGTCGTACTGCCCGACGGTTCGGAACTCGCGGTCGATGCCGACGCCACCGTCGAGGACTGCGCCTACGAGATCGGGCCCGGCCTCGGAAGCGACACCGTCGCCGGCAAACTCGACGGCGACCTCGTCGCCAAGGAGGAGCCGGTCTACGACGGTGCCGAACTCGAGATCATCACCGACGGCAGCGAGGAGTACCTCGAGGTCATGCGCCACTCGGCGGCGCACTGTCTCGCACAGGCGGTCGAACGGCTGTTCGACGAGGACGCGGTCAAACTCGCGATCGGCCCGCCGACGGACGAGGGCTTCTACTACGACTTCGACGACCTCGACGTCGACGAGGAGGACCTCGCCGACCTCGAGGACGAGATGGAGGCGATCATCGAGGCGGACTACGACATCGAGCGCGAAGTCGTCTCGATCGACGAGGCCGAGGAGCGCCTCGCCGATGAGCCGTACAAACTCGAACTGCTCGAGGAGTTCGCCGAGGACAACGACACCGTCACGTTCTACACGCAAGGCGAGTGGGAGGACCTCTGTGCCGGCCCGCACGTCGACTCGACGGGCGAAATCGGCGCGATCGAACTGCTCGAGATCGCGGGGGCCTACTGGCGCGGCGACGAGGAGAACACGATGCAGACCCGGATCTACGGGACCGCCTTCGAAGACGAGAGCGACCTCGAGGCGTTCTTAGAGCGCAAGCAGGAGGCCGAGAAGCGCGATCACCGCCGGATCGGCAACGAGATGGACCTCTTCTCGATTCAGGACGTGACCGGGCCCGGACTGCCGCTGTATCACCCCTCCGGGAAGACCGTCCTCTCGGAACTCGAGGACTTCGTCAAAGACCTCAACGAGGACGCGGGCTACGACTACGTCGAGACGCCCCACGTCTTCAAGACGGACCTCTGGCACCGGTCGGGCCACTACGAGAACTATCAGGACGACATGTTCATCTTCGACGTCGGCGACGACGAGTTCGGCCTGAAGCCAATGAACTGTCCCGGCCACGCCGCCATCTTCCAGGACCACTCGTGGAGCTATCGGGACCTCCCGATCCGCTACGCCGAGAACGGCAAGGTCTACCGCAAAGAGCAACGCGGCGAACTCTCCGGGCTCTCGCGAGTCTGGGCCTTCACGATCGACGACGGCCACCTGTTCATCCGGCCCGACCAGATCCGACAGGAGGTCGAGGAGATCATGGACATGATCACCGACGTCCTCGAGACGTTCGACCTCGAGTACGAGATGGCGCTTGCCACCCGGCCCGAGAAGTCGGTCGGCTCCGACGAGATCTGGGACCGCGCCGAGGAGCAACTCGAGAACGTCCTCGAGAACCGCGCCCACGACTACGAGGTCGAGGAAGGTGACGGCGCGTTCTACGGCCCGAAGATCGACTTCGCGTTCGAGGACGCCATCGGCCGCTCGTGGGACGGCCCCACCGTACAGCTGGACTTCAACATGCCCGAGCGGTTCGACCTGAACTACGTCGGCGAGGACAACGAGGAACACCGCCCGGTCATGATCCACCGCGCGCTCTACGGCAGCTACGAGCGGTTCTTCATGATGCTCATCGAGCACTACGAGGGCCGGTTCCCGCTCTGGCTCGCGCCCGAACAGGTCCGCGTGCTGCCGATCTCCGACGATAACCTCGGCTACGCCCACCGCGTAGCAAACGAGTTCGACGACTTCCGTGTCGAGGTCGACGGTCGCGACTCCACCCTCGAGCGGAAGATCCGCGCGGCCCACGACGACCGCGTGCCGTACCAGATCATCGTCGGCGACAACGAGGAGGACGACGGCAACATCTCCGTCCGGGACCGCTTCGAAGATCAGGAGTACGACGTCGAAATCGACGAGTTCCGCGCGCACCTCGAGAGCGAAATCGAGGAACAGCGGACCCAGCCGGACTTCCTGCAGGACTGACGTCGCCCCTCAGTCGCCGGCGACCGACCGATTTTCTGGTTCGGCGACGATTGCACGAATCGTTCGTACCCCGACGAACCGCGGGACCCGTTCGACGTAGCGCTCGTACTCCTCGCCGTACCGCTCGCGCAACCACGGCTCCTCGGCGAACGGTAACGAGAGCCACCAGCCGAGGTAGATCGCGCAGACGACGGCCACGGGCGCGGAGTTCGCCACCAGCGCGAACCCCACCGTCGCGACGATGTAGCCGACGTACTGGGGATTCCGCGAGTAGCGGTACCAGCCGCCGGTTCGCAGGTCGCCCGCGAGCCCCTTCGTCTCCTCGACGCCGAGGTCCAGCCCGGCCGCGATGGCGACGGCGTAGCCGGCCACGAACAGCACGGCACCCGCAGCCAGCGACGGGCCCCGCGGCAGGCCGAGGCCGTTCCAACTGAGATAGGTGAGCGCGAGAACGACGGCGTTGAGCGAGTGCGAGATCCCCCAGTGGGCGTAGTAGGTCCAGTCCCGTTCGCCCGGTGGCCAGTACTCGAGCAGGCCCAGCGCGCTGGCGACGATTCCCGTGAGGTTCGCGAGTGCGAGGCCGACGCCCGCGGCGAACACGGCACTCGTCAGCACAGCGGTCATCGGTGCATCACCGCCGTCTGCGACGGTGACTCGAGCAGTCGCAGGTGTCGTGGACCGACCATCGGCGGACGGAACGGATCGAGCGTCGTCATACGTCTCTCTCAGCCGGCGATTGATCTGTCGCTTCTCACGGACACACTAGGGTATTTATATGCGATCGGCTTAGTCTTCGACTCACCGCCGATGAAGTACCTCGATGTCCGGCTCCGCCAGCCCGACTGGATGCTCCATCCCATGCAGCGGTTCATCCGCGACGGAGATGCGGTCCGCTACGAGGAACTGCGTGCGTGGAATATCCTCGGGCCCGTCGGCGACTGCGAGTACGAACTGTTCTACGCCGAGGCCGACCGGGAGGCGTACATCGACGCCATCGAGGCCGTCGATTCGGTCCGCTGGTACGACCTGACGCCGATCGACAACGACTCGTTCTACGTCTACATCTGTCAGGAGACCCGCGAGGAGGACGTCCGCTGGCGGGACTCGTTCGCCGCGCTCGATCTCGTCATCGTGCCGCCCGTGATCTACGATTCCGAGGCCGCGTTCTACATGACGATCGTCGGCGCCGGCGACGACCTGCGGGCGATGCTCGCGGGGCTCCCCGACGAGATCGACGTTACCGTTCGCGCGATCGGGGAGTACGACCGCCGGCACGCGCCGCTGACTGGCGACCTGACCGACCGCCAACTCGAGGCGGTCGAAGCCGCCGTCGCCGCCGGCTACTACGAGGTCCCCCGCGAGGCGGGCGTCGAGGCCGTTGCCGAACGGCTGGGTTGTGCCTCGAGTACGGCCGCGACGCTCCTCCAGAAGGCACAGGCGCGGGTCATGCGTCGATTGGTCCGTCGCTACGGGCGGGAAGGGACGACCGGCGAGCGCGACGCACCCACCGGCTAACGAGGCGCGTACCGCTGGCTCGCTCGAGCGAGCCACGTTCGTGCTGATTCCGGATTCGAATCCGATCGTAATACCCATAGTTGCGGAATCGTGCATACTAGTATGAACAGAGCCGAGAAGGCGGCCCTCCAGCTACGGGCCGTCGACGTGTTGCGGATGTTAAAGGAGACGCGGACCTACGACGAACTCGCCGAAACGACGGGGCTTCCGGCGGGCGATCTCAACCGGTATGTCAACGGGCACGTCCTGCCCGGAACCGAGCGCGCCCGCGAGGTCGTCGACGACCTCGGCCGGGCGGCGTTGAGCGAGGAACTCGAGGCGCGGATCCGCGTCGACGACGAGGGCTATGTCGACAACAGCGCGACGGTCTTCGACCAGCCCTTCCTCGACCTGGCCGCGCCGGTGGTAGCGAACGGGTTCGACTTCGACCGGCCGGACGTCGTCCTCACCGCCGCGACGGACGGAATCACGCTCGCGGCCGCGCTCGCGAGCTACTACGGCGTCCGCTGTGCCTACGCGAAAAAGAGCAAGGAGACCGCCGTCGAGGAGTTCATCGAGGCCCGCCAGCGCCTGCAGTCGGGGATCGAACTCACCTACTATCTGCCTGCCTCCGCGATCGATCCCGGCGAATCGGTCCTCGTCGTCGACGACCTCATCCGTTCGGGCGAGACCCAGGAACTCCTCCTCGACATCGCTCACACCGCCGAGGCCGACGTCGCCGGGGTCTTCGCCCTCATCGCGGCCGGCGAGGACGGCATCCGACGCGCCCGCGACCACACCGACGCACCGGTCGGCGCACTCACGAGCGTCTGATCGGCTGCCCGTTCGACTCGAGCCATCTCCTCCGACGAAACGTCCGACTGACGATTCTCACCGAGAGTAAACAGGTGTTTATCGACCGCCGTAGACGCCAAAATTCGTCATATATTCGCAGGACGGAAACCGTGTGAACCATTACCAAATTATTAATCATTAGGTTTATGGTGCTCCCCGCGGTTTGTGGTGGTACGCACATGACTGAGACAGTCATCCTCGGCGTGATCGGGTCCGACGCACACGTCGTCGGGATCACCATCCTCGAACAGGCGCTGGAGGCAGCCGGATTCGACGTCGTCAACCTGGGGGTCCAGAGCTCCCAGGAGGAGTTCGTCGAAGCCGCGTCCGCCAACGACGCCGAGGCTGTACTCGTCTCATCGCTCTACGGACACGCCAAACAGGACTGCGAGGGCTTCCACCAGCGGATCGCCGACTCCGACCTCGAGGTCACGACCTATATCGGCGGCAACCTCGCCGTCGGACAGGACGACTTCGAGCAGACCCGGAAGACGTTCCGGGAGATGGGATTCGATCGGGTCTTCGACTCCGAGACCGATCCCGAGGAGGCGATCGAGGCCCTGAAAGCCGACCTCGACGTCCGCCCGCCCGAGAGCGAACGGGAAGGCCGGACCGTCTCGGTCTGATCGATTTCGGCTCCGTTTTTCCGCGGCGCGTCACTCGACCGCCCAGCGACTGCTGTTCTGTTTTTCCGTCTCCAAAAAACGCGAGCGTATAATCGAACTGGGCCACGGCGATTGCGTCGCCGCCGGCGACCGGCCGTCTACCGAACGATCGTCACCGGAACCGGCGAGCGGCGGGCGATCGTCTCCGCGACGCTGCCCAGCAGGATCCGGCTCGCGCCCGTCCGCCCGTGGCTGCCGACGACGATGTGGTCGACGCCGTTCTCGGCGGCATAATCGACGATCGACCGCGAGACGCCGCCGACGACGTGTTCCGTCTCGAGGTCGACGCCGTGTTCGGCCGCCTGTTCGCGCGCCGTCTCGAGGATCTCCTCGGCCCGCTCCTCGTGGCGGCCCTGTATCTCGTCGTAGTTGGCCATCGCGGTTCCCTCGACGCCGCTGACCGCGTAGAACTCGCCCGGATCGAGGGCGTAGATCGCGGTGATCGTCGCCTCCGGATACTCCGTACATGCGAACTCGAGCGCCTCGGTCGACTGTTTCGAGTCGTCGACCGCGACGAGAACGTGTCGTGCCATACACACCACTTCACTGGCCGATGAAATAAGTCCACCTCCGACTCCGAGCCGGCGGGAGCTACGCGGCGAGCACCCGCTCGATCGCCGCCCGAATCCGGTTCCGGTCCGGCCGATAGGCGTCCTCGCGGGCCGGGAGGGGAACGGGAACGTCGTACCCAGTCACCCGCTCGATGGGTGCTTCGATGTACCAGACCGCCTCGTCCGAGATGCGAGCCGCGATTTCGCCGGCGAACCCGCCCGTTCGCGGGGCCTCGTGGACGACGACACACCGGCCGGTCTTCCGGACCGACTCGAGGACGGTCTCGGTGTCCATCGGGCTGATCGTCCGCAGGTCGATCACCTCGATATCGGCCGCGAGATCGTCGACCGCGTCCTCGACCTCGGGGACCATCGCGCCCCACGCGACGACGGTGGCGTCGGTCCCCGAGTCAACCACGCGCGCCTCGCCTAGTGGGACGACCGTCTCCTCGGGGACCGGTCGGCGGGCCGCCCGGTAGAGCATCATCGGCTCGAGGAAGAGGACCGGATCGGGGCTCCGCACGGCCGATCGGAGCAGCCCGGCCGCATCTCGGGCGGTCGAGGGAATTGCGACTTTCAGCCCGGGAATGTGGGCGTAGCCCGCCTCGTAGCTCTCGGAGTGGTGCTCGAGGGCCGAGACACCGAGCCCGTAGGGGGCGCGGATCACCATCGGGCAGGTAATTTCGCCGCGCGATCGAGCGCGCATCCGCGAGAGGTGCTGGTGGATCTGGTCGAACGCCTGAAAGGTGAACCCGGCGAACTGGATCTCGGCGACCGGCCGATACCCCGCCGCCGAGAGTCCGACGCCGAGGCCGACGATGCCCGCCTCCGCGACTGGCGCGTCGTGGACCCGTCCCGGGAAGGCGTCGAGGAGTCCCTGTGTCGCCCGGAAGACGCCGCCGTCGACGCCGACGTCCTGCCCGTAGACGAGCACATCGTCGTCCCGCTCGAGTTCGGCGTGCAGGGTCTCCCGGATCGCCTCGACCATGTTCAGCCGGTCGGCACTCTCGAGGTCCGCGTCGGTGAGGTCGTCGGCACTGCCGGACCCGTCCGCGTCGCCGGCATCCACGTCGGCCGTCGAGGACCCGCCGTCGCTGCGCTGACTCCCCGTCGCGGGTGCGACCGTATACCCCTCGTCCGCGACGAACGCCTCGCGCTGGCGCTCGAGATAGGGCGGTCGCTCCGCGTACGCGGTATCGAACATGTCGACTGGGTCGGCGTTCGCCTCGGTCTCCCGGGCGCGCTCGAGGGCCGCCTCGAGATCGGTTTCGATCCCGGCCTCGATCGAGTCGATCGTCTCGTCGTCGAGCACGCCGCGCTCGCGGAGGTAGCGCTCGAACCGCAAGATCGGGTCCAGCGGCTCCCACTCTTCTTCTTCCTCGGTCGTGCGGTAGACGGAGGGATCGTCCGCGGTGGTGTGCATCTCCCGCCGGTACGTGGTCGCCTCGATCAGCGTCGGAACGCCGCGGCGAGCGCGCTCTTTGGCCTCCTTCGTGACCGCGTAGACGCCGAGAATATCGTTGCCGTCGACCTGAATCGGCTCGATGCCCGCGGCGACGGCCTTCTGGGCGAGCGTCGCCGCCCGGGTCTGTTTCTCGAGCGGCGTCGAGATCGCGTACTGGTTGTTCTGGCAGAAAAAGACCGTCTGGGCCTCGTAGACGCCGGCCAGATTCATCGCCTCGTACACCTCGCCCTCGCTGGTCGCGCCGTCCCCGAAGTAGGTAAGCGCGACGGATTCGGTGTCGTTCATCGACTCCGCCCAGCCGATCCCCGCAGCGTGGAGCGGCTGGGTTCCGACGGCGATCGACGGCGGCATGATCGGCACGTCCGCGGGCGGCTCACCGCCCTCCTCGAGGCCCATCGCGTACTCGATGATCGGCTGTGCGGAACCGCCGCGGGCCAGCGCCGAGGGATGCTCGCGGAACGCGGGGACCGTCCAGTCGGTCTCGCTCAGGGCCGCGGTGCTGCCGACCTGTGCGGCCTCCTGTCCAGTTGCGGGCGCGAACGTCCCCAGTTCACCCCGCCGCTGGAGCGCGATGATCCGTCGGTCGAGTCGCCGCGACCGCTTCATCGTCCGATACCACTCGAGCAGCCGCTCGTCGTCGATATCGGGCTCGAGGGACTCGTCGACGCGGCCGTCTTCGTCGAGTATCTCGACGCGATCGACCGAGAACGTGGCGACCTCGGAGCGTGGCATACGGACGGTACCACGCTCGCACACTTAGTGCCCGTCTCGGCGATAGCGCGTCGGGGGCGGGTCGACGTCGGCCGCGGCGCTTCGGTAACTCGCGGCGCAGTCGCTCTGCCTCGAGTCGGCCCGCAGAAAATCGGCGTGAAATCCGGTCGCGGTGACCCGCGTTACTTCGCGCGGCCCTGGCCGCCGTTGTTGGACGGTCGGACCTTCTCCGCGCCCTTGCCGCGGTTGTTCAGACCGCGGTTTGCCTTGCCGGCGTTGGTGAGACCACGGAACGCACGGTTCGTGTGGTCGTCGTCGCAGATCCAGTTGAGGTCGTCGTCGTTCTCGATCGCGGGGTGGTTCGGGTCGACGAGGATCGCTTCGAACCACTTCTGCGAGCCGTCTTCTCCGACCCAGTAACTGTTGAGCACCCGCATGTTGGGGTACTTTCGGGAGACGCGCTCCTCACCGATGCGCTGGATGTTCTTGCGCCGCCCGATGCGGTTGACACCCTGGCGCTTCGAGCGCCGACCGGCTTTGTGTCGCTGCTTCCGGGCGGTCCCTTTCCGGACCGAGACCCGGGTCACGACGATGCCCTGCTTGGCCTTGTAGCCGAGTTCGCGTGCCTTGTCGAGACGCGTCGGGCGATCGATCCGCACGATCGCACCCTGGTCGCGCCACTCCTGCTTTCGCTGCCACTGCAGTTCCCCGAGCTTGCCGTCGTCGGGGTCCTTCCATGCGTCCTTGATGTGGGAATAGAAGCTTTCTGCCATTGTATTCTCCGCGGGCGTTTGCTGGTTCAATCCCGACCGGGGCCGAGCCCCGCGGATCACATCCCGACCTGTGGCGGCGGTGCCGTACAGGTGCCCGCTGATGCCCGCGAACCAGCGAGTCTACTCACCCTTCCCAACTCTCGAGTATAAGGGCTTCGAACTCCGTGAGACGCCGTGCTAGCTGTTCCCGATGGGGTCGCTCGACCGCGGCTGACTGCTGGTCACCGCACCGCGACAAAATCGCGCACGCTGCCGGGCGTCACTCCGTTGATCGTCGCGAAGACGGACCCCAGGACCAGCCCGTAGACGAGGTGGCCGAGACCGAACAAGAGCGCGCTGACCAGTTCCGCCGCGGGTCCCGCGATCGGGAGGAACGGCAGCGGTAACGCCGCCACGCCGGCCCCCTCCATCGCCAGCGGGAACAGGACGCCGCCGGCGAAGAGCCCGAGGACCGCACCGAAGACGAGCCCCAGGACGACGTAGTCGCTGAACTCGCCCACCAGTTGCTGGACCGCCCGCCGCGAGGCCAGGGCGGCGAACAGCAGTCCGAACGCGATACTGATCAGCAGGTGGATCGCCCAGCCGACGCCGACCGCCGTCCCGGGCTCCGCTGCGAGTCCGCCCAACAACTCGATCTGGTTGCCGCCGAGGTGGAGGACTAGTCCCATGGCGATTCCGGCGATCAGTCCACCGGTGATACCACCGCCCCAGACGCCGACGCCGTCGAGTCTATGTGTGGCATTCCCAACCATGTTTGTGGCTACGGGAACGATCGTGTTCAAGGCGACCATCCCTCGAGAGCCCTGACCGTCTCCGAAGCAAACGACACACTTTAGGCCAGCCTAAACAAGGGCCGATACCAAGTGACGATGACGAGCGAGAACGCAAGTGCGGGAGCACTACAGCAGGTGGGGGACGAGCCGATGGCCGATGCCATCGAGGGAGCGGCGTTTCTCGCGCGATCAGCGCACAGAGTTCGCGTGTTGGAACTCCTCTCGAGCGGACCGCGGACACGTGAGACTCTGCTATCGGGGACCGACGTGACGCGTGTCACGCTCAGCCGGATCCTCGGCGACCTGACCGACCGCGGCTGGATCGAACGCGATCACGCCGACGACCGGTACGCGATCACGGACACGGGCGCAGCCGTGTACGACGACTTCGAGCGACTGCTCGAGACGATCACCGTCGGACAGCGCTGTCCCGAGGTGCTCGACGCGCTCCCGACCGAGTGGTTCGGCTTCGAACTCCGCTGTCTGGCCGACTGCGATACCGTCGCGACCGACAGCGCCGATCCCCTGTCCGGAATGCGGGTCATCGCGAACGCCGTCGGCCGCGCCACAACCGTCCGAGCGGCCGTCAGTTCCTTTGCGAGTCTGCCGATGTACACCCACGCCGAGTCGGTCCGCGCCGGGGACGCCGCCGAGGCCGAGGTCGTCTTCGACAGGGACGCGACCGCGGTCAACGTGGAGGACCCGGACCTCGTCGACCGGTGGCGGGCGATCGAGGCCGAGAGCGCGCGGCCGGTGTACTACAGCGCCGACGAGCGATTCCCCTGTAACGTCGACATCATCGACGGCGAGCGAGTCTTCCTCTCGGTCACCGACGAGAACGGCGGGTTCCGCGTCGTCGAGAGCACGCATCCCGCCGTCGTCGACTGGGCCGAGGCCCTGTTCCGCGAGAAACGAACCGCGGCAGTGCCGCTCGAGCAGTATCGCTCCGGTGTCGAACCGGTCGATTCCCACGCCTGAGACGCGTCGGTGTCGTCGCTCCGGCCGCTGTACGCCATCTCACCGTCTCGTCGTCTCGCTTCTCGTTCTCGCCGCCGTTGTCGTTCTTTCGCTGATCGAATTACACCAGTGGACGCGTCCGTCTCGCGTCTTTTCGTTCCCGTGGTACACACTACGTTACGCGTAACACGGCGTGTAACATCGAACGCGGGAAATCACTAAGGTATTCTTAGGCATGCCTAAAAACATGCCACAGAGACGGACGGTGCTCGCGAGCGGCGCGAGCCTCGTCGCGGCGACGGTTGCAGGGTGTACTGGGGATCCGACTACCGATGCAGACGAGTCCGAGAACGCGGCCGTCGATCCATACACCGTGACAGTCGAACCGAACGGCAGCTACACGTTCGAGTCGATACCGGAGACCTATGCGGCCATTCCGAGCGTCTGGCTCGACATCGGGATGGCGTTCGGAATCGAACCCGACGCGGTCGCGAGTTTCGACCGCGCGCCGCTGAAGTACTACGACCTGCTGCCCGATGTCTCCCTCGATCAGGACGCGGTCACGCTGCTCGCGGGCGACGCCGAGGAGGGCTACGACAAGGAGAACTTCTACACCGCGGACGTCGACGTTCACCTCATCGATCCGCAGGCACTGAAGTTCTACGCCAACTGGAGCGACGACGATATCGCGGAGATCGAGGACGCCGCCGGACCGTTCCTCGGGACGACGATCCGCTTCCAGTCGGATTCGCTCACTGGCGGCGAGGAACCGGCCTACGACCTCTACGGCGCGTTTGAGAAAGCCGCGGCGATTTTCCAGCGCCAAGCGCAGTTCGAGGCGTGGCAGTCCTTTTACGACGACTTCATCGAAGGCATTCAGCAGAACCTGCCGCCCGAGGACGAGCGGCCGTCGGTCGCCGCAATTTGGCGCGGGGTCAACCCCGACTCCGGGGAGTTCCGCATCGCCGAGATCAATGCGGCCGCGAACAACACCAGAACCTACCGGGAACTCGGGCTCCGAGACGACTTCGAGGGCCGCGTCCCCGACGGGCCGATCGGCTACGAGGAACTCCTCGACGTCGATCCCGACTACATCGGCGCTGTCGGCGGCCTCACGTCGCTCACCCACGAGGAGTTCGTCTCGACGGTCGTCGAACCGTTCGAGAACGATACGAACGGACAGAAGCTGAGCGCGGTCCAGAACGGGAACGTCGTCCGAACCGGCGGCCAGTACATGGGACCGATCGTCGACCTCTATTCGACGGAGGCGCTCGCAAAGCAGGTCTTCCCGGACCGGTTCGGCGAGTGGCCGGGCGCGGTCAGCGACGTGCCCGAGGACGAACGGCTCTTCGACCGAGAGGAGCTTGCGGATCTCATCAACGGGGAGTTCTAGCCGGGCGATGGCGGGCTCCTCGGCGACTCGAGAGAAGGGGGCAGAGACGGACGACTGGGCCGTCTCGTGGGTCGATTCGAGACTGGTCTCGTTGATCCTCGGTAGCCTCGGCGTGCTCCTCGCTGCGACGCTCCTGCAGGTGAGCTTCGGCGCGTACCCGCTGACGCTGAGCGAGGCGTGGCGGACCGTGTTCGATCCGCAGGTGATCTTTCACGTCGGAGTCTGGCGGGCGTTCCTCCTCGGCGGTGAGATCCCGGACTGGCTCACGGCCCAGCAACTCATCGTCTGGAATATCCGTCTGCCACGGATCCTCGTGGGGATCCTGGTCGGTGCGAACCTCGCGATTTCGGGTGCGATATTCCAGATTGTCACTCGAAACGAACTCGCCAGTCCCTACATCCTCGGCATCAGCGACGGCGCTGGACTCGTCGTCTTGCTGACCCTGACGATGTTCTCGGGGCTGGTGTCGTGGCTCCCGGTGCTCGCGGCCGCCGGTGGGGCCTTCGCTTTCCTCCTCGTCTACGCTATCGCGTGGAAGAACGGGACCAGCCCGATCCGGCTCGTCCTCGCCGGCGTCATCGTCGGCTCCGTGTTCGGCTCCGTCCAGCGCGCCCTGTTCTTCTTCATCGACGATCTGGGGATCGCGATGGCGGCCCAGACGTGGCTGTCGGGGTCGCTGCTGGGAACCGACTGGGAACAGGTCCGCATCGCGCTTCCGTTTACGATCCTCGCGCTCGTGTTGGCGCTTGCCGTCACGCGACAGCTCGATATCCTCCTGCTGGGGGAGAAGACCGCCCGATCGCTTGGGATGTCCGTCGAGCGAGTCCGGTTTCTCGTCGCCGGCATCGCGATCCTGTCGACGGCCGCCGCGATCGCCGTCGCCGGCCTCGTCAGCTTCGTCGGGCTGATCGTGCCCCACATGGTTCGGAACATCGTCGGCGGAGACACGAAGCGGCTCCTCGTCGGCTGTCTGTTCGTCGGCCCCGCGTTGCTGGTCGGCGCTGACGTGGGCGCGCGCCTCGCGCTGAACCCCGTCCAGCTCCCCGTCGGAATCATCACCGGTCTCATCGGCGGCCCGTACTTCCTCTACCTGATGCGAAAACAGGAGAACATGGGCGAGATCTAGGTTTCCGGCCTCGAGCGACCCCTGATCTCGCGGTCCGCTCGCAGTCCTTTCCGCCCAATCTGTCATCCGGTGACTGACCACTGTGAAAGCACTCGAGCCCCACCGAGGAGTCTTACCAGTTCACGAACCGCGGAACGGAAACGGGTATCAGCCGAGTGAACAATAGGGCCGTATGGTACTCCCGCTGGAAATGGGGTGGCGGAACTTGCTGTTCGAGAACTGGCCGGTCGATGCGGACCTGCTCGATGCACACCTCCCCGACCGACTCGCCGTCGACGAACACGACGGCTTCGGGTGGCTCTCGGTCGTCCCCTTTACCAACGTCGCGCTTCGCCCGCGAGGGTTCCCCTCGCGGCTGGGCGTCCCGCTGCCCGAACTCAACCTCCGGACGTACGTCACCTGCGACGGCGAGCCGGGGGTCTACTTCTTCAGCCTCGATGCGGCGGGAGTAGCGAGCGTGATCGGCGCGCGTTGCTTCCAGCACCTCCCGTACTACTACGCGCGGATTTCGCTCGCCCGAACCGAGGACGGCTGCGTGGACTTCTCGAGTCGGCGACGCCATCCCGGCGCGCGACCCGCGGCCTACGACGCCACGTACGGCCCTGCGGGGGAGCCGTTCACGGCGACGGACGACCCGCTGGCTCGGTTCCTCCTCGAGCGATATCGATTCTACACCGAGGCACCCGACGGTTCGCTGCGATACACCGAGGTCGACCACGAGCCGTGGACGCTCTACCCGGCAACCGCCGACGTCGAAACGAACACGCTACTTACCGCGAACGGATTTCGACTACCCGACACGGACCCGATCTACTACTACAGCCCGGGCGTGGACATCGTTGCCGGACGGAGTAAGCGCTGGAAGCGCTGACGTGGGAGACGGATCGGTTGCTGTGCCACGGTGAGTCAGTTCTCGAGCGTGCAGCGCTCCCTCTGATTTGATATCGCGATATTTGATTTATGTTGGCGCAGACGGCGCGTTGACCGAATCAGCGAACGAGTCGCGAGCGCGTCGCTCTCGAGCGATCACAAGCGGTACTCGAGCCGGGAAACCGAGAAACAGAGAGAATCGAGGCCGTTCGAACGTCACCCGTTGTCTCCGATCCGCAAAGAGGCCTACAGGTGGGTCTCGATCGATTCGAAGGATTCGTCCTCGATGGCGTCGGCAATATCGTCGCTTGCGAGTTCGTCGGGCACGTGCTGGGGGTACTTTCGGCGGAAATAGCCCACGATATTCGTCAGATCGCGCCGCAGGAACTCCGCTGCGTTCTCGTGGTCCGTCGGCACGGCTTGGGGCCAGTCGAAGACTTTGACACCGTCTTCGTTGACGAAAACGTTGTACTCGCTCATGTCGGCGTGGACGTACCCCTTCGCGTACGCGCGCGACATTTCATTCAGCAGCAACTCGAGGACGCCGAGTACCTGCTCGTCCTCGAGTCGGGTTTGGGACAGCTCGACGCCGTCCATCTTCTCCATGACGATGGCGTGGCGGTTCTGGCCGATCGGCTGGGGGACCGCCACGTCGGGGTAGAGCTCCTCCAAGATATCGTGTTCGCGCTCGGCGGCCTTCCGGGCGGTGTACATCCACGACACGTGATCGTTCTCGGATGTGTAATCCCGCTCTTTGTGGATCTTCCGGAAGTTCGTATACCCCTCGCGGTGATATTTCAGCGCGAGCGGTTTGTACGACTTGACCTCGTAGACGTCGCTTTCCTTGCCGACGCCCAGCGGCGAGCCGAACTCGGAGATCGTATCCTGTTCGACGAGCGCCCGCAACGCGAGGACGTCGTAGCCCTCGAACTGCAGCGTATAGCCCTCGTACTGGATCGTCTTCTTCTCGACTAACCCGCGCTTGAGACAGCGCTCGAGCCGATAGTCGACTTCCTCCTCGGTCAGATTGGCGAACTTCGGGAGCTTCTCCCGCTGGACCCACTCGGAGAACCGCATCCCCTGTTCGACCCCCGAGAGGAGATAGAAGTCCTCGTCCTCGAGTTCCGGGAGCAACCCGGCGACGTTTCGCACCATAGGAGGGGGTAGCCGGCGGGTACGTAAAAACGGCGTGACGAGCGGCCACCGGTAGTGTCGGTGCCGTTCGGCGGGCTGGATTCCGAATTCACGACCAGCACATGGTAGTGGGGCCGGCTCGAGTCGAGTTTCGTGGGTATTTGGTCGTCCGTAAATCTGATAGTGCTATACGAAACGTCCCCCATCGTCGGAATCACTTTCCACCTCGTCCGCGTGGCGTCTCGTATGACGGCACTGGCCGAACGGGACTGGCGGCTGATCCGGGACGAGCCCCGCGACGGAGCGACGCAGATGGCCCTCGAGGAGATCGCGGCGCGGACGGCCCTCGAGAACGGGATTCGAACGGTTCGAACCTACTCGTGGGAGCCGAGTACGCTCTCGCTGGGGTATCGACAGGACGCCGAGACCGTCGACTGGGGGTTCTGCGAGCGGGAGGGGATCGACGTCACCCGCCGACAGACCGGCGGCGGTGGCATCTATCACGACCGGTTCGCCGACATCTCCTATACGATCGTGGCTCCCGCCGGCGAGGTCCCGGGGAACCTGATGGACTGTTACGAACTGTTCTGCGAGCCGATTCTCGAGGCCTTCGACCGAATGGGCGTCGACGCCGCCTTCGCGTCGGCCGAACAGGACGCCATCTACCAGCCCTCGTGCTATCTGCGGGATATCAACCCGGCACACGACATCGTCGCACCGGTGGACGCGGATGACGAGGCGAAAAAGATCAGCGGGAACGCCCAATACCGCCAGCGCGACGTGGTCATCCAGCACGGCTCGATCAGTTACGCCCTCGAGCCCCGGAAACACGTCGGCGTGTTCGACACTGAACTCGAGGAATCGACCTTCACCGACCGAGTGACGAGCATCCGCGACGAGGCGGGTATCGATCGGGACGACGCGGTCGCGGCGATCGGGAATTCATTACGGGACTGGTGTGACGCCGCGGAATCGACGTGGGAGGACGACGAACTCGAGGCCGCACGGGACCTCGCCGACCGAAAGTTCGGTGCCGACGGGTGGGTTCGGAATCGGGAGGTGATCGAAACCGAGACGCAGTGACTTTCTGCGATCGGTCGCCGTCTCGTGCTCGCTCGAAAACCACCCTCTCCAGCCGATTCGCTCCGAAGTACCTATCACGAACCGGTACTGACGAGTGGCCATGAAGGTCGGTGCACACGTTTCGATCTCCGGTTCGCGCGTCTCGTCCGACGAGGAAACCCCGCCGTACGACGATCTCCGCAACGCGGTCCACCGCCAACTCGCCTTCGGCGGCAACTGCGGGCAGATCTTCACCACTTCGCCGCAGGTCTGGCAACAGCCCGAAATCGGCGACGAGGCCGCCGCGGGCTTCCGAGAGGAGACCGACGAAGAGCTTGAGGGTCCGTGGGTCATCCACTCGTCGTATCTCGTCAATCTCTGTACGCCGAAAGACGACCTCCGCCGGAAGTCCATGGAGAGCATGCAGGCGGAACTCGACGCCGCCGACCGACTCGGGATTCCGTACGTCAACGTCCACCTCGGGGCCCACACCGGCGCGGGCGTCGAGGGCGGCCTCGACAACGCCGCGAGCGTCATCGATGACCTCGAGGTCCCCGAGGACGTGACGATTCTCATCGAGTCCGACGCGGGTAGCGGAACGAAACTCGGCGGCGAGTTCGAACACCTCGCGGGGATCATCGACCGCACCGAGACGGATATCGGCATCTGTATCGACACCGCCCATACGCTCGTCGCGGGCAACGACCTCACGACGCCCGAGGCGGTCGACGAGACCGTCGGCCGGTTCGACGACGAGGTCGGACTGGAGTACCTCGAGTACATCCACCTCAACGACTCGAAACACGACGTGGGTACCCACAAGGACGAACACGCCCACGTCGGCGAGGGCTACATCGGCGAGGACGGCATGCAAGCGATCGTGAACCACCCCGATCTGCGTGAGCTGCCCTTCGCCCTCGAGACGCCGACCGAGGACGGCCGCGGCTTCGCGTGGAACATCGAGAAGGTCCGAGAACTGCGGGACGAGTAACCCGTCTCGAGCGCTCGAGAAACCGACCCGTTTTTACTCGACATCGCCGTAGGACGGCCCGTGCGCGAGTTCTCCGAATCCTACCTGAGCCGGACCCGAGAGGGAATGTGGGCCGATTCCCGGGTGGCCCTCGAGCCGCTCGCCCTCGAGTCCCGCGACCGGACTCTCGACGTGGGCTGTGGCACCGGCGAGCTGAGTCGCGTCCTCGCGGCGGAGTCGCCGGGCGAGGTGATCGGCTGCGACGCCGATGCCGACCTGCTCGCGGCCGCGAGCGAGCACGTGCCGGTCGTCGCCGGCGACGCCGTTCAGTTGCCGTTCCCCGACGACGCGTTCGACCTCGTCGTCTGTCAGGCTCTATTGATCAATCTGCCCGAGCCCGCAGCGGCGCTGGCCGAGTTCGCACGTGTCTCGAGCGATCTCGTCGCGGCCGTCGAACCCGACAACGCCGCCGTCGAGGTCGATTCGAGCGTCGACACTGAAGACGACCTCGAGCGGCGGGCGCGGCGGGCCTACCTCGACGGCGTGCAGACGGACGTGTCACTCGGGGCCGACGCCCGCGAGGCGTTCGAGGAAGCGGGACTCGAAGTGTGTGACACGCGCCGGTACGACCACGTTCGGACGGTCGAGCCGCCCTACGGCGAGCCGGCGCTGGTCGCGGCCCGCCGCAAGGCAACCGGGGCGGGGTTGGCCGACGACCGCGAGACGATGCTCTCGGGGGCGTTGACCGAGGCGGAGTACGACGACCTCCGCGGGTCGTGGCGGGAGATGGGGCGGACCGTCATCGACCAGATGGAATCGGGGGAGTACCGCCGCGAGGAGGCGGTTCCGTTCTTCGTGACCGTCGGGCAAGCGTGACGGTCCACGCTCGCCCGCCGCACGCGTTCACTCGGCGGCCTGAACGACGATTTGATCGTTTACGGCCTCGACGCGGCTGACGGGGATCTGGAGCCGGCCATCGTCGCCGCCTCGAGGGACGTCCGCTGCCGAAGTCTGTCCGCGAGCATCGACGACGAGGTCACGGAGCGCACCGGAGTCGGGGTCCATCGTGACTGTAGAGAGCGTGCCGAAGTCAGTGCCGTCGATTCCGACGACGGGCTTTCCGCCGAGGGTTCGTGCCAGTATCTCGCTCATACGTCCCCGGGCCACGTCCTGTAATAAATGATTTTGGTCATACGGGCTGTCAGGACCCCACTCTACCCCGTCGGACCCCCACAGCAATGATGTCACGTCTCCAATAGCACGTATGGCCGCGATCGAACTCGAGGGGCTCACGAAGGACTACGGGGAGGGAGTCGCCAACGACGGCGTCACGTTCGACGTCGAGCGCGGCGAGATCTTCGGCTACCTCGGCCCGAACGGCGCTGGCAAGACGACGACGATCAGAACAGTGCTCGGGTTCATCTCGCCGACCGCCGGCTCGGCGCGGCTGCTGGGCCGCGACGTGACCGACGAGGAGCAACTACTCGAGGCCAAGCGCCGAATCGGCTACCTTCCGGACAGCCCGGCGTTCGACGAGACGGCGACCGGGCAGGAAATCCTCGACCTGCACGGCTCGATCAAGGGCGACGAGCGAAGCGCCGAACTGCTCGAGCTGTTCGATCCGCCGCTGGACCGCGAAATACGGGCGTATTCGCGGGGGAACGTCCAGAAATTGGGGCTCGTGACGACGTTCATGCACGATCCCGAGCTGGTGATCCTCGACGAGCCCACCAGCGGACTGGATCCGTTGCTCCAGCAGCGATTCACGGAGTTTCTCCGGGCCGAACGGGAGCGCGGGCTGACCGTGTTTTTCTCCTCGCACATCCTGAGCGAGGTGCGAAAGCTGTGCGATCGCGTCGGCATCATCCGGAACGGACGGCTGGTCACGGTCGAACCGGTCGAATCCCTGCTGGACAGGAGCGGCAAACTCGTCCGGTTGCACGCCGCGGAGTCGATCCCGGTGCAGTCCCTCGAGATCGACGGCGTCCACGACCTCGAGACCGATTCCGAGAGCGCCTCGAGCGGCGGGACCGAGCACGTGTTCACGTTCACCGGCGACGTCAACGCGCTGCTCGAGGTGCTTCGGTCCTACCAACTGCTCGATCTCTCGATCGAGGAAGCCCCGCTCGAGGACGTGTTCATGCGCTTCTACGGCGGCGACGGCGCGGCCGATGGATCGGACGGAGGTGACCGCGTGGCCGCCGGTGCCACTGCGACGGACGACGGTGGTGACGACGATGTTTGAACTGACGCGGTACGATGGCCGGCATCGGGTCCGTGGCAGTCTCTATCTCTCGATCGGGCTCTCACTGCTAGCCGCGATGGTCATCTGGGTCTATCCCTCGTTCGAGGCCGAGGTCGATCTGGAGCAACTGCTGGCGGCCTATCCCGAGCCGATTCTGCAGGTGATGGGTGTCCAGACGATGGCGAGTCTGGGCGGGTTCCTCTCGTTCGAACTCTACACGTTCGGGTGGATCATCCTGCTGGGGCTGTATCTGGCCTACGCTACGGCGGGAACGATCGCCGACGACGTCGACCGCCGACGGATGGACGTGCTGCTGGCGATGCCGATCTCCCGGAGGCGGCTGGTCGGCGAGCGATTCGCCGCGATGGCGGTCCCGATCGTCGGCGCGAACGTCCTGCCGCCGATCGTCGTCTACGTCGGCGCGCGACTGATCGACCACCCCCTCGCCGCGACGGACGTGCTCGCGGTCCACCTCCTCTCGATTCCCTACCTCTTCGCCTGTGCGGGAATCGGCTTGCTCGCGTCCGTCGTTTTCGACCGCGCGGCGATCGCCCAGCGGGTCGCGCTCGGCGTCACGTTCGCGCTCTTTCTCTCCGAGTCGCTCCTGACCGGCACCGACGCCGAACCCGTCGGCGCGATCGCCCCGATGCGGTACTACGATCCGAACGCGGTCCTGCTCGAGGGGAGCTACGACCTCGTCGGTGCGGGCGTCCTCGTCGCCATGACTGTTGCCCTCCTGATCGCGGCCCAACTCTGGTTCCGCCGGCGCGACATTGCCTGAGGTCGCCGTTTCGACGCTCGCCCACGGCTGGTGGTGCTGAGAGACCGCGCCCCATTTACGGGTCTCGCACCAACGTCCGATGATGCCTTCTAAAGAGTGGGTCCAGCGCCATCAGATCGCCGTTTACGCGGTCTCGGTCCTGCTCGCCGTCGGTATCGGTCTGGCGCGGCCGGCGGCCGCGCCGGCCTTCGAGCGGCTCATCACCCCCGTTCTGGCGGTGCTCCTGTACGTGACCTTCCTCGAGATTCCCTTCGGTCGGTTCCGCGCGGCGTTTACGAACGGCCGGTTCATGGCCGGCGCACTCGGGCTGAACTTCCTCGTCGTTCCGATCGTCGTTTACGGGCTCACTCGGGTTCTCCCGCAGGAACCCGTTCTCCTCGTCGGCGCGTTCATGGTGTTGCTAACGCCCTGTATCGACTACGTCATCCCGTTTACCGACCTCGCCGACGGCGACGCCGAACAGCTCACCGCCGCGACGCCGGCGTTGTTGGTCCTCCAGTTGCTTCTCCTCCCGGGCTACCTCTGGCTGTTCATGGGGAGTCGGATCGCCGCCGCCGTCGATCCGGAACCGTTCCTCGAGGCGTTTCTCCTGCTCATCGCGCTGCCACTGACGCTCGCGTGGCTCACCGAACAGGGAGCGACGCGGTCGGCGACCGGACGCCGGTGGCAGGCGGCGATGGGGTGGCTTCCCGTCCCGATGATGGGCGCGACCCTGCTGGTCGTGATCGCCTCGCAATTGCCTCGCGTTCAGGACTCGATCGGGCGGATCGCGGCGGTCGTCCCGGTCTACGTCGCGTTTCTGGTCGTCATGCCCTTAGTGGGTCGGGTGGCGGCCGGCCTTCTCCGACTGAATACCGGCGAGAGCCGCGCGCTCGTCTTTACGTCCGTGACGCGGAACTCGCTGGTCGTGCTCCCGCTAGCGCTGGCGCTCCCGGCGGGTTACGAGCTGGCACCGGCGGTCGTCGTCACGCAGACGCTGGTGGAACTGACCGGGATGGTCATTCTCACGCGAGTCGTCCCCGCGTGGCTGGTCCCAGACACTCCGCAGCCAATCTCGACCGTCGACATCGCCGAGAACGAGTAACCGGAGCCCGCGTCACCGCGGCCGGTCAGCCAGCGGCGATACGCGGCGAGCCGACCGTACCGCAGTCACTCGCGGCCAGTCTACGGCGACTGATCGGCGGGATAGACCGTGCTCTCGATGAGTGTTTTCACGCCGCGGCGAAACCGTTCCGAGGTCGCGTTCGGCGAGATCTCGAGCCGGTCGCCGAGTTCCGCGAGCGAGCACGACCGTGGAATGTCGAGGTAGCCGGCGTCGACGGCGGCGACGAGCGCTTCGCGCTGGTACTCCGTCACGCCGAACTCCGAACGCGCCCCCGGCTCGTCGACGCTCCGTCCTTTCTCGTACAGCTTCCGCAGTTCGACCTCCAGATCGTGGTCCGTGAAGAAGGCGTAAAACCGCTCGAGGGCCTCGTCGTCGGGAAAGGCGACGCGAAAGCGCCACCCCTCGCTCGTCGCGGTCACCTCCTGTAAGACGCCGCCCTCTTCGACCACGAGCGGGTACACGCTCGCTCGGTGCCCGTCAGGCGTCAACTCGAGTTGGTAGAGGCGGCGGTCGCCGAACTCGACCACGCGGACGGGAGCGGTAACGGTCGGATCGACCTCGAGGCCGGCGTCGAACGCCGCGAACTCGTCGCCGTCGACCCAGACGAGCAGTTGGTGGTCGCCGTCTTCCGTCAGATCGGACTGCTCCCACGTGACCGTCACGTCTGGTGCGCGAGACAGCGTTTCGCGGAGAATAGGATATTCGATCAGCAGCGTAGCGAGTAGCATAGTGGCGAGTACCGCCGGTTGGCTTCGGCGTGATTTCTCGGTTTCGGCTCCGACAGGCACGGCGGGCCAGTGACGGATAAAGGGCGTGAATACTTCCGCCCCGGACCTTTCCGATCGATCCGTGCATTGAGTAGTAATGACCGATCGGCACGCGGACAGGGGCGGGGACGGAGAGCGACAGTCAATAGATCTGTGGTTTGCCGCGTTGAGCGACCCGCGTCGGCGGTCCGTCTGTCGATACGCGATGCGGACGGACGGCGACCGCGTCGCACACGAGGACCTCGTCGACCACGTCGTCACACGAGCGCCGGAGGCGGATTCGACCGGCCCCGATCGGGAACGCGTCGAGACGGAACTGCGCCACGTCCACCTGCCGAAACTGGACGACGCGGGGTTGGTCGACTACGACCGACAGAGCGGCGTCGTCCACATCGACCGCGAGACGACCGTGGAGCGCCTCGAGCGCGTTCGTGCGATAGTCGCGGATCTACAGGACGCCGGGAACCCGTGAGCCGGTCGACCGCTCAGACGACGTCGCCGCGAACCGTCACGCCGTCCTGTCGCTCGCGCCACGAGTGGAGTTCTCGAGCCGCCGCGTCGGCCTCGTCGTCGTCCATGCCGAGCATCTCGAGGGCGGCCGACAGCGTCGGCAGCGCTAGGTCACTCTCCCGGAGCTTCCGGAACGCGTCGTCGCTTCTGGTGCCGTCGGCCCACAGACAGACCCCGCGCGGATCGAGCAACTGGGTGTAATCCTCGCGGAGTTGCGCGCCGCGCAGTCGCTGCGTGACGTTATCCTCGAAGGAGGCGTTACAGACCTCGAGGTGGATCGGTTCGTCGTCCCCGAGGAGGTGTGCGGCGAGACACTGCTCGGGCGCGGCGTGGCCGTTCGCGTTGGCGCGAAGGTAGTCCGGGTGTTCGCGGGCCCAGTCGTCCCGCACCGATTTCCCGACGCCCTCGATGCCGTGGGACTCCCGGAACCGGGCGTTCGGGTCCCGTGTATCCGACTCGGTTCCGTCGGTGCTCGCGGCCGCCGGCTCGCTGTCGTCGCGCAGTAGCACGTCCTTGGTCACGTAGATGTCCAGTCGCTCGACGGGGTCGAGGCCGAGCGCGATGTCGCCGAGGGCCCAGACTTCGCGGACGGGCACCGGCATCCGATCGTCCTCGACGGTGTCGACGAATCGCTCGAGGCGATCGACCGCGTCACTGCGGTCAAAGCCAGTCATGGATCGTCCTTAGGTGTCGACGCGCAAAGCCGTTTCTCAGTGCCGGCCCGGACGGAGTCTCGATCGGGTTGTCGAGAGATCAGGTTTTTTACCCGTTCCCGGTGAACGCAAGCCTATGCGACATCGGATCTTCAACGAGGACGGCGACGCGGAACTCGTCTTCGTCATGGGCTGGGGCAACCGCTGGACCCACGAGAATGTCAGCTGGCTCATCGGGCAGTTGACCGAGGCCGACTACCGGGTCCATGCCTTCGAGCTCCCCACGAACATCGACGATTTCAAAGCCGACTGGCTTGAGCCGGTCGCCGAGTACGTCCGCGACCTCGAGGGCTACCAACTGCTGGGCCACAGCGCGGGCGCGCTCGTGGCACAGGCCCTCGACGGCGCGGACAACCACGTCTACCTGAGTCCGTGGTGGGGGTACGGCGAGGGGTTCCCGGAGCCGGTGTTAGCCGCAGTGTCGAAGCTCCCGACGACGTTCCCGTGTCTGCCGATCGACATCGATCGGGAGGCGCTGGGCGAAAGAGCGACCGACCATCAGATCGAGACGACCCCGTCGTGGGTCTCGCCGGCCTTCGTCCGGGAAACCCGCCGCGCACAGGACGAACTGCTGACGATCGACCACGACGCCGTCGTCTTCTGCTCGCTGCGCGATCCCGTTGTCGGCCTCCGCCCGATCGGCGAACGGGTCCCCGCCGAACACGTCGTCCTCTACAACGGCGGCCACGAACTGTTCTCCTCCCGCAGTCGCGAGCGGTACGTCGACCTCCTGCTCGAGGCACTCGAGGACGGGTCCGACGCCGTCGAAGAGCGCTCGGCGGTGCCGGTCTGAGTCAGATCGGTCCGTCGTCTCCGCCAGACGAAACCGTGATTGGCGGCGACCGACAACGGACCCCTAATGGACTGTAACCGCTGCGATCAGGAGGCGGTCATGCACGCCGCCTACTCCGGGGCACACCTTTGTGAGGACCACTTCCGCGAGTCGGTCGAAAAGCGGGTGCGCCGTCGGGTCCGACGGGACGATCTCGTCCCCCACGACGCGACCCCCGAGAACCCCCAGACGTGGGTGATCGGGCTCTCCGGCGGCAAGGACAGCGTCGTCCTCACGCAGGTCCTCCACGACACGTTCGCCGAGGACCCCCGCATCGAACTCGTCGGGCTGACGATTCACGAGGGGATCGAGGGCTACCGCGACAAATCGGTCGACGCCTGCGTCGAACTCAGCGAGGACCTTGATATCCGCCACGAACTCGTCAGTTACGAAGACGAATTCGGCGTTCGAATGGACGACGTGGTCGAGGACGACCCCGAAAACATGGCTCCCTGTGCGTACTGTGGCGTCTTCCGCCGGGACCTGCTCTCGGAGTATGCCGACGAACTCGAGGCCGATCTCCTGCTTACGGGCCACAACTTAGACGACGAGGCCCAGACCGCGCTCATGAACATCCTCGAGGGCGATGTCGAACAGATGGCGAAACACTTCGACGCCAGCCTCGGCTCGCTGTCGGACCGCGAGGAACAGGACGAGTTCGTCCCGCGCGCGAAGCCGCTGCGGGACGTTCCGGAAAAAGAGATCGCGCTATATGCCCACATCAACGACCTCCCCGCACACATCACCGAGTGTCCCCACGCCAGCGAGGCCTACCGCGGCGAGATCCAGCAGCTCCTCTACGACCTCGAGGAGAACCACCCCGGCACTCGCCACTCGATCCTCTCGGGCTACGAGGAACTGGCCGATATCGCGGCCGAAAAGTACGCCGGCGACGACGGTGCCGACCTGCAGGAGTGCGTCGAGTGCGGTTCGACGACCACTCGAGAGGTCTGTCGGAAGTGCTCGCTGCTCGAGTCGCTGGCCTGACGACCGTCACGAGAGCGCCGCGTCGCAGTGTTTGCACGTCGTTCGGTCCGGCTCGTTCGGCGCACCGCAGGCAGCACAGTTCGTCGTGCCGGTCTGACCAGGGGCGCTCGAGTCGGCAGCGTTCTCAGTGTCTCCCTCGGAGTCGATCGACTCGCCGCAGTTCGGACAGTACCGAACCGATGGGACCACACGGTCTCCGCCCTCGCCGTCACCGCTGGCACTCTCGAGTTCGATCGTCGCGCCGCAGTCGGGACAGTACCCAGTCTCGGTGTGCGTTCGGTCGGTCTCCCTCGCTCGTTTGCGGTGGACCTGTATGACACCGACGGCGAGCAACGTTCCGACCACCAGCCAGCCGATCGGTCCCATCGCGATGAACCCCAGAAGCAGCAGACACGCGCCGACGAGAAGCGCGACGGGCTTCAAGACGGGTTCGAGCGATATACTGTCTCCTCAATGAATAGGTCGATGAAACCCTTTCTCTCGGGTTCGCTGTGTCCGACACACATCTCGTCACACGGTTGTATACGGCTGTAAACGACTGTCTCAGACGTAGCGACGCCACCCAGTCAGGCCGGTAGATTGGCGGTCGCTCGAGACGGACCGCGCTGTGACGAGTGATTGGTCTCGGAAGAATTGAACTGCGAGAAACCGCGACCGACGAAACCGAGCGGGCACGAAGGTGGTGTGTCGGTGGTGTGTCCGTGCCGCGGTCGGTCGATCGTCGATTACCGGATGACGTCGACGCCGTTCTGTTGTTCGACTTCCTCGCGGCCGCCGTCGCTCTGTGCGCCGAAGCCGGAGCCGCCGGTTTCGACGTTCTTGCTCGCGTCGAAGTCGGCCTCGCTCACGCCCTCGATGCTCTGACGGGACTTGTCGGCCTGCTTCTGGGTCGTCGGGCCGAGCACCTGCGCGCTCTGGACGCCGGTCATGATCGCCATGACCCGCACCTTGCCCTTGTAGCTCTCCTGGATCCGCGCGCCCCAGATGACGTTCGCCGAGGCCTCGAGGCGCTCGGTGATGTTGTCGGCGATGCCCTCGGCCTCTTTGAGCGTGAGGTCGGGGCCGCCGGTGATGTGGACGAGTCCGCCGCTCGCGCCGCGATAGTCAACATCGAGCAGCGGGTGGTTCATTGCGTCCTTGACGACCTCGTCGGTCTTGTTCTTGTCTTGGGTCTCGCCGACGAGCATCACCGCGACGCCGCCCTGATTCATGATCGTGGACATGTCCGCGTAGTCCAGATTGATCAGGGACGGTTGGGTGATCGTCTCCGAGATCCCCTTGACGGTCTCGGCGATGATCTGGTCCATCACCGAGAACGCCTTCCCGATCGGCAGATTCGGGACGTAATCGAGCAGTCGGTTGTTGTCCAACACGATGATCGAGTCGGCCTGCTCGCGCAGCTTCTCGAGGCCCTCCTCGGCTTTCACCGTACGGGCGCGCTCGACGTTAAACGGCGTCGAGACCATCCCGACGACGATCGCACCCTGCTCCTTGGCGATCTTCGAGACGATGGGGGCGGCACCCGTGCCGGTGCCACCGCCCATCCCTGCGGTCACGAAGACGAGGTCCGCGTCGCCGAGGACCTCCTTGATCGTGCCCTGGGCCATCTCGGTCGCGCGCTCGCCCATCGACGGGTCGCCGCCGGCACCGAGCCCGTTCGTGAGCGACTTGCCGACCAAGATCTTCGTGTCGGCCTCGATCATCTTGAGGTGTTGCTTGTCGGTGTTGATCGCGACGGTGTCGGCACCGTCGACGCCGATGTTATACAGCCGGTTGATGGTGTTGTTGCCGGCACCGCCACAACCGACGATGACGATTCGAGGTTCCCCGAACTCGTCGTCGTCCATCGAGGCGTCCATCTCCCGGGCCTCTTCCTCCGCGTTCTCTAAGGCGTCTTGAACGATATCCTGCATCGTTACACCTTGGCCCAGTTGCGTTTGCCGGACTGTTCGCTGGGTCCGTCACCTTGTTCGTTGATCATCTCGCGGACGGCCGACCGGATCGCCTCGCTCCGGTTCGGGAACTCGCCCGAATCGACCAATTGCTCTACCTCTTCGATCTGCTGTTTCGGGATTCGCAGTGTCACACGCTCCATGGTTGTATTCCCTGTTGGGTAAGACGGTGGCGCGCCCCTGTCAGACACGGCGTGTCTTACGTGGTAACCGCCCGACATCGGGCGATTTCCCGCCTTGTCGACGGGTGTAAGACAATCCGTCTTACGCGAATAATTGGATGTCCGGCTTGAATAATAAAACTTTCGGCGAGGTGACTTTCCGTGTCTTACACTGGTCAGTACTGATGAGTATCGGACTCGAGGACGTCCGCCGCGGGCGTCCGACGGCCACAGCCCGGACAGAACGACCAGTCCGATCGAACCTCGTCACCACACTCACAGAACAGCCGTTGGGAGGCCTTTTCACCGCAGTTCGGACAGTAGACGTGGTCGCCCTCGAGGTGGTCACCACACTGGTTACAGGTCACGGCTGCCTCGTCGGATTGTGTGTCCGACTGTGCCTGCGTCCGACTCGGTTGGTGAGTCCCGTCGGTCGTCTCACGTGTGCGCTCGCGTTCGATTTCCACTGCCTCGTCAGACGTAGCCGTCGCTCCCTCGAGTGCAATCGAGATAGAGATCTCCTGTGGATCGGACGGGTTTGAATCACGCGCACGCGTGCCGGCGCGCTCGAGGCCGAGCTCGCGCAACCGCGTCGCGAGTCGCTCGTCGACCCGTTCCCGAACCAGTTCGTCGATGGCACCCGCTCCGCCACGTTCCGTCTCCGACCGCCCGGTATCGCTCCGGGCCGACTCGTCGCCCTCGAGATACGAGCGCAGCGCTTCTCGCATCGCTTCGCTCTTGGAGGCCTCGAGCCCCTCGAGTTGCTCGACGAGGTCGTCGTCGGCGCGGAACGTGATCTTGCTCATAGACGCGTTGTCCCTCTCTTCTCACGCCTCCCATATCAATCATGCTGCCGTTCGTGGCTCGTGACAGGTCCGCGCCCGTTCCGAATAATAACCCTTATGTGCATTACGGCGGCTACGTTTGAGTGCGCCCGCCCTTAGCTCAGACTGGTAGAGCAGTCGACTGTAGATCGACTTGCCCCCCGTTCAAATCGGGGAGGGCGGACTCTCTTTCCCGTCGAAGTACAGCAGGCACCGAATAGCCCGCCGTCTTGCGATTTTACCCCTCTCGAGACGGCCGCAAATTCTGAGTGGAACAAGGATCTTGTTGGGGGTCCGCGCCTTCTGGCGAATCCCATAGCTGAGAGGTGGGTTGCGTGAGCCGGCACTGTCCGCACTGCGGCGGGCGTATGATGACCGAGACTACGGCCGGTGGTCTCCCTCGTCGCGTTTGTGAGAACGGCCCACATGATCTGCAGGAGGTGTCCCACGGCCGATGAGCGCCTTCCCAGAGCCGACCGACGGCGAGTCGATCGACTTCCTCGAGGAATGCGATGCAGACACCGAATCGTGGACTCGAGCGGATCCACGCGAGGCGTTGATCGAATCGTTCGGTCGGTTTGGCTACAAGGTCACGCTCAGAGACGGCGAGAGCGTCCACTACTGTGCGCTCGGCCTCGAGGACGGCGAGTACATCGGTCGATGCGACTGCAAGGGTTGGGAGTACCACGAGGGCCCGTGCGCTCATCTCTGCACGCTCCGCAAAGCCGACTTCCTCGAGCTGATCGACGTGGCGTCGATCGACGGGAGTCCCGACGACGAACACGAGATGTGCCATGCGACCAACGAAGCACTCGAGGGCGAGCCACACGACGGGGCGATCGAGAAGACACGACGCCACGAGCGGGAAGCGGAGGTGCGGCCATGACGCGCACGCACACCCGCGCGACAGCCGCCTCCGTAGGCATCCCCACCCCCCATGCATACGAACTGCGAAGCCCGACGCCGTCCCCGTATTCACGGGATATGCAAATCGGGGTGACTCGCTGATGGGTCGGATGGATCACGACCCCTCGAGCCGCGTCTCGTTCGGTTGTCCCGACAACCTGCTCGAGACGCTCGACGAGATCGCCGAGCGGGAGGACAAGAATCGGAGTGAGAAGCTTCGCGAGTTGGTCCAGAAGGAGGTCGAGGCGAAAGGGGATCTAAACGAACCCCAGCCGGTCCTTCCCGACGACGAACGGCTCGCCGAGGCGTACCGCATGCTCCACGAGCGAGCGTCGGCTCGCCACAAGAGCAAGCGCCGCGTGAAACTCGAGACCGCGAAGAACAAGCTCTACGACAACACCACACCGAAGAGTGCCGTCCTCGATGAGATCATCAAGCCCCTCGAGAGCGAGGGCTACGTCTCGGTGTGGGCGGGAAACCAACACGTCTGGGTGATCGTNAGTGCCGTCCTCGATGAGATCATCAAGCCCCTCGAGAGCGAGGGCTACGTCTCGGTGTGGGCGGGAAACCAACACGTCTGGGTGATCGTCCCACCGATGCGCTACACCGACGGTGAAGACATCGTCGACGCGGGAGAAAAAGCAGTCGCGTAACCCGATCCCTTCTTACCGTTCTGTTTCTAGATGACCGAAAACTCGTCCTTGAGGACCTGACTGGTTGGACACCGGTCAAGATTCGGTCGGCTTCTCCGCGTCGTGTTCCTCCGCGTTCTCGAGGGCAGCCTGCATCGCTTCATCGCGGTCCATCCCCGGCGGGGGCTGGTATGGGATCCTAGCGAACGTCGCCCGTCCGAACCCGCGCAGGCGCTCGGTAGCGTAGTACGTCGGGCAGCACGCGCCGGCGAGGAACGCGACGACGATCGCCGCGAGCAGGCCGACCGGGATGTCGAAGCCCATCATCCCATAGATACCCCGCGAAGAACGCTCAGCCCATTCGTCGGTCGCGACTCTTTAAAGACGAGAGTGACTTCGTCGGTGTTGTCGGTCGTAATCGTTTGGCTAACTGCCTCATACCAGACGTAATCAACGCCGGACTTGCCGCTATCCACAAGCAGGGCGAAATTGCTGTAGTCCGCCCGGAGTAGGTTGATCTCGAACCGTCCCTCGTCGTCGACTCTCCCTGCCGTGGGGAGTCCGTAGCGGCCTACCAACCACTCCGCATCGGTGATCGGCTCTCCCTTCTCGTCGACCACAACTCCCCGGATCGTGCGAAAGTACGCTCCGGGGATGTAAACGCCGATAGGACGGTATTGAGAGTCCGTCATAGCCGGTTTGCTCGTCGGTTCCCTCGTCGGGGTTCCCTCGGCCACCGGATCGAAGCCAGTCACGTCCTCTATCGCCACGTTGTCGGCTCCGGCTCGGTGGTGCGTATCGGTCGACGACATGAACGGATCCGCGTCGTCGATCTCCGCCATCCTCGAGGCAGTCGACCGGATCGGGGTACCGGCTCCCTCCGCGATCGCGGCGGGATACGTGGCTGCTGTGTACGTCGGAGTGCCCGCTCCGTCCTCGATCACCGTTGGTGGGGCCGTGAGGGTTGCCATGCTTATTCGTACCTGAGCGCCACGGAAACTGGCTGAGACTGCGATGCTCCCGACTGCTTGAAGACTCGATACGTCTCGGTGTCGTAGTCGAACGTGTCGCCGTGAGACCCTCCCTCAGAAACGTCGTTCTTGATCGCGGACTCGACGTAGGCGATCGGTGTCCCGCCAGCATCGTAGATCACCGGCCGTCGGAAGAAGAACGTGTCATCGTTGCTGTCCGGATTGATGAAACCCCACTGCGATTCGTCGAAGCCATCTCCGTAGTAGCAGTAGTCTCCGCCGTTGTCTCTCGAGTTGCCGTAGAACTGCCGCCACGACGATGCCGACAGGTAGGTGAAGTCGTAGTCAGTCCGATGGTTGAGCATCGTGTAGGCCGTCCACGGTTGATCCCCGGACGCCCAGAACTGGTCGGTCGTGTGCTCGAAGTTGAAGTATCCGGCTTTGCCGTAGCTCCCGTCGTTGGAGTCCCACGCCGCTATATTGAGGAAGTTCGCCGTGACTGATCCGAAGTAGTTGATCGTGTCGCCGTAGGACGACGACTCCGAGATCGGGCAACCGAACGGGGTCTCGTAGAAGTCGGTTCCCTCATACACGTCGTTAAACGACGCATGTCGATCGTTTCCGACACTTGAGGACCACGGGTCGCCCTCCGTGGTGTCGGTGTTCCCGGCCGGGATGTTGTCCGTGGTGTTCCAGTCGGTCGACAGACTGCACCGAATGCCGTCGATATATTCGTTCCCAGATTCGTAGCTGGAAGCGTAGAACAGTCCGACGAACATCCCGCTCGGGCCATGCTCGAGGACACGGCCGCGATCGGTGTAGTCGGAGTCGTTGCCGGGCGTGACGGTCGTCACGCCAGTATCTGCGTCGCTCCACTCCGAAAGAGCGAGAGCGGCCGATGCCACGTCGTCAATTAGATCTTTATACGTTCCGTTGGTTTCGTTGATAGTTGTCATTTTTTGTATTTCTCAGTTTATTTGTACGCTTTCAGCTTGACCGTCGTATCAGAGTCGCCCTCACTCTGTTTGGAGATCCATGCGGCAGAGGCCCCGAGGCCACCCTCTGGGCCCGCATTATACGGTGCGTCCCGGGGATCGAGCGGAATCTTCCGATAGTTGCCTTCCGAGCGGAACGCCACGTAAATCGGCTCGTCGAATCCCCAGACAGTGACCGAGGTCGCCGGGTATCCCCATTTGCAGCGGCTCTCTTCGGTTGACGTTACCGGACGTGGTTCTTCGGTGACGAAATACGCCGCCTCTTGCGTGTCCTCGGCCCCCGAGTCGATCGCCTCGAGGGCGTTCTCCCCGCGCTGCTCGAGCAGCAGCGCGAGTAGGAGCCGCTCGGTGTCGCTCTCGACGAGGTCCTCGCTCCAGGAGGAGGCACCGACGCCGTAGTCCTCGAGGACGCGCTCGATCGGACTGTCGGGCCCGATCGTCGACGAGCCCATCAC